>JAZRNE010000017.1:0-34070 GCA_045648045.1 Christensenellaceae bacterium | reverse complement strand
CCCGTTAAACCGATAGGACCTTGTGGACCAACGGGACCTCTAGGACCAACAGGACCTTGCGGACCGGTAGCGCCCGTTGCACCAGTAGCACCCGTTTCGCCAACCGGACCCTGCGGACCGGCAGGCCCAACAGGACCTTGCGGGCCGGTAGCACCCGTCGCACCAGTAGCACCCGTCGCACCGGTAGGGCCGATAGGACCAACCGGACCTTGTGGACCTTGAGGACCCCTTGCGCCTGTTGCGCCCGTATGACCTTGCGGTCCTCTTAATAAAACAGTTCTATTGCAACAGCAATTATTGTTAAATGGATTGTTAAAGTTGTTGCCGCACAAACAGCACATATTAAAAAATTCCTCCTTTGTGTCACGTTATATATTATGTTTAAGAGCAAAAATAGGTGAATTTTGTTTTGTAGAAAAATTTGATAAATTTTCATAAAATAGTTGACAGAGATGATTTTTTATGATATCATTGTGATATCAAATAGGAAGGAGAAATGATATGGAAGAAAAAATTTTATCAACAAAAAAGAACGGCATGTTAGTTTTGATTTTAACGTCGATACTTTTGCTAGCGGCAACTGCGTTGTTTATTTTTGGCGCAGTAAGAATAGATAACGGGGATGAAGATGCTTTGGCGATTGCGTCAATGATTGTCGGTGTAGTTTGGTGGTGCGTTGGTTGGATACCTTATATAGGGCTCAAAATTTTGAAACCGCAAGAAGCGTTAGTTTTAACTCTTTTTGGTAAATACATTGGAACGCTTAAGGGTGACGGATTTTATTTTGTAAATCCTTTCTGTCAAGCAGTAAACCCTGCGGCAAAAACAAAACTTAATCAAAGTGGCGACGTTAATATTGATAAAGAATCTATAAGCGGACTAAAAGTTAACGCTAACGGAACGGTAAGTTATACGGCGGTTAACAATAGAATTTCACTTAAAATTATGACGCTTAATAATAGCCGTCAAAAAATCAACGATTGCTTGGGTAACCCCGTAGAAATCGGCATTGCGGTTATGTGGAAAGTAGTTGATACTGCAAAAGCGGTGTTTAACGTTGACAACTTTAAAGAATACCTTTCACTTCAATGTGATAGCGCGCTCCGTAACATCGTAAGAATTTATCCTTACGACGTGGCTCAAGGCGTTGACACGACGGGGGACGGGGTTGCAGACGAAGGCAGTTTAAGGGGTTCAAGCGAAGTGGTTGCATCACGTATAAAAGATGAAATTCAAAAGCGAGTTGACGAAGCGGGCATTGAAATTATTGAAGCGCGCATTACTTATCTTGCATACGCACCTGAAATTGCAGCGGTTATGCTTCAGCGCCAACAAGCATCAGCAATTATCGACGCAAGAAAGATGATTGTTGACGGTGCTGTTGGTATGGTAGAAATGGCACTTGAAAAACTATCTGAAAAAGAAATCGTTAATCTTGACGAAGAAAGAAAAGCAGCGATGGTTTCTAACTTGTTGGTTGTCCTTTGCGGAAATCGCGACGCTCAACCCGTAGTAAATTCGGGAAGTTTGTATTAATATGAACGATAAAGAAAAGAAACAAATACCCCTAAGACTGTCTGCTAAACTGTTTAACGATATTTCAGCGTGGGCGGAAGATGATTTTAGGTCGGTTAACGGACAAATAGAATATCTTTTGAGCGAATGCGTTAGGCAACGCAAAAAGAACGGCAAGTACGTTTCTAACGAAATAGACGTACCCCCTGAACTAGATATATAAAAAAATCGGCAGTTGTTTTAACTGCCGATTGCTATAAACTTATTTAACTATTTCAGGGAAGTCGATTTCGGTTATATCAATAGGAATTTCGTAACACATTTCTTCGTGGAATTGATGCCCTTCGCCAAACGCACGCTCAAAGGGAAGTTTAAGATATCTTGCTTCGCCTTGAACAAGCAGTTTGCCGTCAAAGTCATAAATTTCACCTTTTGCGGAAAAACCCCTTGAAGAATTAAAGGTGATATACGCGCGCGCCTTTAGTTTAACTCCGTAAGGCACGGGACGACGATAGGTAACGCTCATGGTGGTGGTAACGCCGAAAGTATCGGGTTCGTTTATCCACAAGGCTCTGCCCATAAGTTCGTCAAGCAAAGTGGCACTCATACCACCGTGCGTGCGGTCGGGGTAACTTTGGTGCATTTGATTAAAAGTTACGATGGTTGCAACGCTGTCGTTATCTAAAACGTAAAAGGGTGCTTTTAAACCAAAAGGGTTTTCCATACCGCAAACTATACAATTTTTACTGTTTAATTGTGTTCTTAAAACTTTCATAAGTATTCCTTTTTAAAATTCGTATCAACGACAATAATTCTATCACAAAAAATCTATTAAGTAAACAAAAACAAAATATTTTTAGGTAAGTTACAATGTTAGACGTTATAAGAATTGAAAATTTATATAAAACTTTTGGCGAAGTTAAAGCCGTGCAAGATTTATCTTTTAAGGTTAAAGAAGGCGAACTCTTTGCGTTTTTAGGCGTAAACGGTGCGGGTAAATCCACAACCATTTCTATAATGTGTGGAACGCTTGAAAAGGATGCAGGTAAAGTTTTTATCGACGGTGTTGATACCGATATTGATAGTGAAAGTTTAAAAAGAAAACTTGGCGTTGTTTTTCAAAATTCGGTTTTAGATAAGTCGCTTTCGGTTTACGATAACTTAGAAAGTAGGGCGTCGCTTTACGGGATTTACGGCGAAGAATTTAAAAAAAGACTTGACTATTTAGCGGACTTATTAGACTTTAAAACCCTTTATAAACGCACGGTAGGCAGGCTTTCGGGTGGGCAACGCAGAAAAATTGATATAGCAAGGGCGCTTATTCATTCGCCGAAAATTCTTATTCTTGACGAGCCTACGACGGGGCTTGACCCACAAACTAGGCAAACGCTTTGGCGGGTTATTGAAAAGTTTAGAAAAGAACAAAAGATGACCGTGCTTTTAACCACGCATTATATGGAAGAAGCGGCGGATTCTGATTTCGTCGTTATTATCGATAGTGGTAAGATTGTTGCGGAAGGCACGCCCGTTGAACTAAAAAACAAATACACGGGTGACTATATTTATTTTTACGGCGCTGACCAAGATAAACTTAAAGAGTTAGGTTTGCCGTGTAAAAAAGTTGGGCAATCATACCGCGTGCAAGTTGAAAATACCGCTATGGCAACCGCGCTCATTCAAAAGCACCCCGAACTTTTCGTGGATTATGAAATTACGAAAGGCAAAATGGACTCTGTGTTTTTAACGGTTACGGGCAAGGATTTATCGGAGGAAAAGTAAAATGAAAACGTATTCAGTATTATTAAAAAGAAACGTCAAGCTGTTTTTTAAGGATAAAGGCTTATTTTTCACTTCGCTAATCACACCTTTAATTCTTTTAGTGCTTTACGTAACCTTTCTTTCAAACGTTTATAAAGACAGCGTAAATACCATCTTTAACCAAATGGGAATAACTTTAGATAGTGGCGTTATGAACGGTATCGTGGGTGGGCAGTTGGTTGCTTCGCTACTTGCCGTAAGTTGCATTACCGTATCTTTTTGTTCGAATATGCTTATGGTCCAAGACAAGGTTAGCGGCGCGAGAAAAGACCTTTTGATGTCGCCAGTAAAGCGTTCAACGCTTGCGTTTTCATACTTTACGGCATCTGCGTGCTCAACGCTAATAATATGTTTAGTAGCGCTTTTCGCAGGACTAATCTACATTGCGTCAACTGGTTGGTTTTTAGGTTTTGTTGATATTTTAGTTATTATAGTTGACGTGGTGTTGTTGGTTTTATTCGGTACGGCGTTGTCTTCAGTAATCAATCACTTTTTGTCAACGCAAGGTCAAATTTCAGCGGTCGGTTCGATAGTTAGTTCGTGTTACGGATTTATTTGCGGTGCGTATATGCCACTTGCAAGTTTTTCACAAGGGTTAAGAGACGTGCTTATGTTTTTGCCTGGCACTTACGGAACTTCGCTACTAAAAAATCACACTTTAATGAGTGCGTTTAAGGCTATGGAAAAGGATAATATACCACAAGACGCCGTTAACGGACTAAAAGACGCGATAGACTGCAATATTTATTTTTTTAACGATAAAGTTTCGCTCGGCGCGTGTTTAGGCGTTCTTATCGGCGCGGTAGTGTTATGTATTAGCGCTTATGTTTTGATAAACGCTCTTTCTAAAAAGAATAAGTGAAAACGATAAAATTCAAATCCCCGCTCGTCGGGGATTTTTTGTTTAAATAAAAGGGTGAAAAATAATACGCTTTTTTGTTTACATTAAAATATTTATGTGTTAAAATTATGTATATAATAGGTGCAAAAACCACAAAATATTAAGCAGAAGAAGGTGAAATATGCTTGATAAAAGGTGCTTTGCACTGCTTGATATTATAAACGCCCGTTGCGTGCTTTCGGGCTATAAAATTTTTGATATTAGCGAACTTGTCAGCGCTATGCCCAAGTGTTTTCGCGCCGACGAAAGCGTTGTAAAAGACTGCGTTGCTACTTTGGCTGAAACGGGGTATTTAAGCGTTAAATATCAAGACGATAACGAGATTTGTCTTTGCCCTTTGCCAAAGGGCAGAACTGTTTTTGAAGATAAAATCACACAGCATATTGAAAGTGTGGGGTTGCAAAAAAGGTTAGGTTTATACGCTTTTTTTGGTAGTTTGCTCGGTGGGACTTTGGGCGTAACTTTAACGACAATCATCTTGCGCCTTTTTGGGGGTAAATGATGCTTTCAAAAGCCGAACACAAGGTAATGCTTGCCCTAATTAAAACGTGTGGCTCTAAAAGCAGCGTGCTTATAAGCCCCGTAGATTTGCTTTCAGTTTTGGGGGCAAAAGAATTTACACAAACTTCGTTAGAAAAAATAATTGAAGACCTTTCGTCAGACGGCTATTTTGATTTGGTGTATTCTGATAGGCGTGGGGAAAAGGTGTATTGTATAACAATCTTACAAAAAGGACAAGGATACACGCGCAACCAAATGCTTATGCGCAGAAATTTGGTTTTCCGCTTGGCGATTACGGTAGTTCTTGCAGTCGTCAGTTTTTTAATAGGTTTAATCTTAAAGGCAATATTTTGACTATGGAAAAAAGAAATTTTGAACTTAAATCAGTTTTTCAGCCGACGGGCGACCAACCGCAGGCGATTGAAAAACTTACCGAAGGCTTGTGCGACGGGTTGCGTACACAAGTCCTTTTAGGCGTTACCGGTTCAGGCAAAACTTTTACCATGGCAAACGTTATAAACAAGGTAAACCGCCCCGCATTAGTAATTGCGCACAACAAAACTTTGGCGGCTCAACTTTGTAACGAGTTTAGAGAGTTTTTTCCAAATAATAGGGTAGAGTTTTTCGTTTCTTATTACGACTATTATCAACCCGAAGCGTATATTCCTAGCACGGATACTTACATAGAAAAAGACCTTGCAATTAACGATGAGATTGATAAATTAAGGCATTCGGCAACCTGTTCGTTATCAGAAAGAACGGACACAATCGTCGTGGCGTCAGTTTCGTGTATTTACGGGTTAGGTGCACCCGAAGAATATTATCGCTTGGCTATTTCGCTCCGCCCCGACGATGAAATTTCAAGAGACGAATTGATGAGAAGGTTGGTTTCGGTGCAGTATACTCGCCGTGACGTGGACTTTTCCCGTTCGTCGTTTAGAGTTCGTGGCGATATCGTCGATATATTCCCGTCGTCGAATACTGAAATTATTATTAGGGTTGAATTTTTCGGTGATAATATCGATAGAATTTTAGAAGTTGAATTCGTTTCGGGTAAAATTATTTCAGAATTAAAACACGCGGTGATTTTCCCTGCAAGCCATTATGCAGTTGCACAAGAAAAATTGAATTTAGCCGTTGCAGCCATTGAGCGCGACCGTGATGAAGAAGTTTGCTTTTTGAATGAAAGCGGTAAACTTATTGAAGCGCAAAGGTTAAAACAGCGCACCGATTACGATATTGAAATGATTAAAGAAATCGGCTTTTGTAAAGGGATTGAAAATTACAGCCGATATTTCGACGGCAGAAGTATAGGTGAACCGCCCTTTACTTTGCTCGATTATTTTCCAAAGGATTTTATAGTTTTTATCGACGAATCGCACATGACCATTCCACAAATAGGGGCAATGTATAACGGCGACCGTTCAAGAAAAACTAATCTAGTTGAGTACGGGTTTAGGCTTAAATCTGCCTTTGATAATAGACCGCTTACTTTTGATGAATTTGACCAAAGGGTGGGGCAAATGGTGTGCGTTTCGGCAACCCCTGCTAAATACGAACTTTCACAGGCGGGGCAGGTGGTTGAGCAACTTATTCGCCCGACGGGTTTGATAGACCCTGAAATTACCGTTAAGCCCACCAAAAATCAAATTGACGATTTGCTGATTGAAATTAACAGCGTTACCAAAGACGGCGGTAGAGTATTGATAACCACGCTCACTAAAAAGATGGCGGAAAGTTTAACCGAATACCTAAAAGAAAACGGCGTGCGCGTGCGTTATATGCATAGCGATATCGACACAATGGAAAGAATTGAAATCGTTTCAGCCCTGCGTAGCGGAGAGTTTGACGTGCTTTGCGGTATAAATCTACTTCGTGAAGGACTTGATTTACCCGAAGTAAAACTAGTGGCTATTTTAGACGCAGATAAAGAAGGTTTTTTGCGTAGTGAAACGTCGCTTATTCAAACGATAGGTAGGGCGGCAAGAAACGCCGAAGGCAGGGTTATTATGTACGCCGACGTTATTACGGGTAGTATGCGCCGCGCTATTGATGAAACCGAACGCCGTAGAAAAGTACAAAGCGAGTATAATAAGGCGCACAACATTACGCCGAAAACTATCGTAAAAGACGTAGTTAACACGCTTGAAATTACCAAAAAGGCAGACCGCACGAAAGACGTTAAAAAGCAAGATATTCCCGACGAAATAGAAAAGTTAAAAGCGCTTATGAAAATTGCGTCTGCTAACCTTGATTTCGAGCGTTGTATAGAAATAAGGGATACCATTGCCAAACTTAAAATGAAAATGAGAAAGTAATATGGATTATATAAAAATTAAAGGTGCAAAAGAAAATAATCTTAAAAATATAGATTTGACCATTCCCCGTGATAAATTAGTGGTGTTTACGGGGCTTTCGGGTAGTGGGAAATCTACTTTGGCGTTTGAAACTATTTACGCCGAAGGGCAACGCCGTTACGTTGAAAGTCTTTCAAGTTACGCGCGTATGTTTTTAGGGCAAATGGAAAAACCTGACGTTGAGTCTATCGAAGGATTGTCGCCGGCAATATCTATCGACCAAAAAACCACTTCGCACAATCCCCGTTCAACGGTGGGCACGGTTACCGAAATTTACGATTATTTCCGCTTGCTTTTTGCAAGGGTAGGCGTTCCGCATTGTCCAAAGTGCGGTATGGAAATTTCTCGCCAAACGGTTGACCAAATTAGCGATAAGGTTATGGAATTACCCGTTGGCACGAAGATACTCGTTAACGCACCCGTCGTTCGTGGCAAGAAAGGTGAATATTCAAAAAACTTTGAAAGTTATAAAAAGAGCGGGTTTGCCCGCGTTGAAGTCGACGGTGTTATTTACGATTTAAGCGAAGAGATTAAACTTGACAAAAATATCAAACATACAATCAGCGTAATAGTTGATAGATTAGTCGTTAAAGAAGGCATTGAGAAGCGCCTAGCGGATAGTTTAGAGACCGCAATCAAACTTGCGGACGGGCTTTGCAGTATACAAGTAGTTGGCGGTGAAAGCACTCTTTATTCAACGAAATACTCTTGCCCCGACTGCGGGATTAGTATAGAAGAAATCGAGCCGAGATTGTTTTCGTTTAACAATCCTTTTGGTGCGTGCCCCGAATGTGCAGGGCTTGGTTTTAGAAACGAAATTGACGAAAGGCTAGTAGTTAGCGACCCGAACAAGAGTTTAAGACAAGGTGCAATGACCATCACGGGTTGGAATCTTGATAACGGAAAGATGGCGAATATTTACTTTAACGGGCTTGCTAAAAAGTATAACTTTGACCTTGACACGCCCGTAAAAGATTTACCAAAAGAAGTCTATAATATTTTGCTTTACGGCACTAACGGTGAAAAGGTTGTGGTTGACTATGAAACTAGAACTTTTAGCGGTAGTTATGAAAGCGCGTGGGAAGGAATTATACCTAACCTTGCAAGGCGTTATCGCGAAACGACAAGCGATTACACCAAGAGTGAAATTGAAAGGTATATGACCGTTCACCCTTGCAATACTTGTGGTGGAAAAAGATTGAAAGCCGAAGCGCTTGCTGTAAAAATTCAAGATAAAAACATTTCCGAACTTACCGATATGCCTGTGATTAAGTTATTTGATTTTATCGACGCGCTTAAACTCGGCGCAACGCAAACGCTAATAGCAACGCCTATCGTAAAAGAGATAAAAGCGCGTTTAAAATTCTTGATTGACGTGGGGCTTGGATACCTTACTTTGTCTAGAAACGCATCCACTCTTTCGGGTGGCGAAGCGCAGAGAATTCGCCTTGCCACGCAGATAGGAAGTGGGCTTACCGGCGTATTATATATACTTGACGAGCCGAGTATAGGCTTGCACCAACGCGATAATGAAAAACTTATCGGCACGCTTAAAAGACTGCGTGATTTGGGCAACACGCTCATAGTCGTTGAGCACGACGAAGATACTATGCGTTCAGCCGACCATATAGTTGATATCGGTCCGAAAGCAGGCGTTCACGGTGGCGAAGTAGTTGCGTCGGGAACGATTGACGATATTATCAAAGAGCCACGCTCGATTACGGGCGATTACCTTGCTGGTAGGCGAAAAATTGAAGTGCCGAAGAGTAGAAAATTACCCGACGGTAGATTTTTGACGGTTATCGGTGCGAAACAAAACAACTTAAAAAATATTGACGTTTCATTCCCCGTAGGTTTAATCACGGCGGTTACGGGCGTTTCGGGTAGCGGTAAAAGTTCGCTTATAAACGAAATTCTTTACCCTGCAATGGCAAGTAGGCTAAACGGTGCAAAACTTCGTGACGGCAACTGCAAAGAAATTCAAGGCGTTGAGTATTTTGACAAGGTTATTGCAATCGACCAGTCGCCTATCGGAAGAACGCCTAGAAGTAACCCTGCAACTTACACGGGTGTGTTCTCTCAAATCAGAGAACTTTTTGCATCGACGCCCGACGCAAAGGAAAGGGGATATAAGTCGGGTAGATTTTCATTCAACGTTGCGGGCGGAAGGTGTGAAAATTGTGAAGGCGACGGCATTATAAAGATTGAAATGCACTTCTTGCCGGATATGTACGTTCCTTGCGAAGTTTGCGAAGGCAAGCGATATAATAGGGAAACCTTACAAGTAAAATACAAAGGCAAAAACATAGCAGACGTTTTAGATATGACGGTTGACGAAGCGTGTGAATTTTTCGAGCCGATTGCAAGTATATACAACAAAATTAAAACGCTTAAAGACGTTGGACTTGGGTATATTAAACTCGGGCAAAGTTCAACTACTCTTTCGGGTGGCGAAGCGCAAAGGGTAAAATTAGCAACCGAACTTGCAAAGCGCGCCACGGGCAAAACTTTGTATATACTTGACGAACCCACTACCGGCTTGCATAGTTACGACGTGGATAAACTTTGCACGGTTTTACAAAGATTGCAACAAACGGGCAATACCATAGTGATAATAGAACATAATCTTGACGTAATCAAGTTAGCCGATTATATCGTTGACCTAGGACCTGAAGGTGGCGACGGCGGCGGAACGGTTATCGCAAGCGGAACACCTGAACAAGTTGCTTTAATCCCTGAAAGTTACACGGGGCAGTTTTTGAAAAAGATATTAAAATAAGTTAAATATTAAAATCCGTTATTGCAAAATTTGGCGTAACGGATTTTATTTTTGGGTTTTTTTAGCGATTTACGAGTTATTATTATATATATTTAAATTTATATTAAATAAATAAAGGGTAACGGGCGCGCTTTGGCGTAATAATATAGGAAGTTAGTTTTTGCACAATTTTGCGGGGTAAAAAATGAAAGATAAAACCATAAAAAAAGAAGAGATGTTTTTATCGCCTTACGCGTGTAAATCGGTCGATACTGTGGGTAGGCTTCGTCAAGAAGAGTCTTGTCCGATGCGTACGGATTTTCAGCGTGATAAGGATAGAATTATACACTGTAAAGCGTTCAGAAGGTTGAAAAATAAAACGCAAGTATTCTTTTCACCAGAAGGCGATCATTACAGAACCCGTTTGACGCATACGCTAAACGTGTCGCAAATTGCACGCGGTATCGCAAGAGAATTGAGTTTAAACGAAGACCTTACCGAAGCCATTTCTTTGGGGCACGATTTAGGGCATACGCCTTTCGGGCATTCGGGGGAAAGAATACTAAACAAACTTTCACCCAAAGGCTTTTCGCACAACGAACAGTCGGGTAGGGTTGTGGATTATTTGGAAAACGACGGGAAGGGGCTTAACCTTACTAGAGAAGTTGTTGACGGTATTATTAACCACAAACTCAACACGACGGCAAAAACGCTCGAAGGCAAAGCGGTAAGTTTGGCGGATAGAATTGCTTACATAAATCACGATATTGACGACGCTATTAACGGCGGATTTATAACGCAAAGCGATTTACCCAAGTATGCGGTGGAACTTTTGGGCGAAACTTCAAGGCAACGCATAAACACCATGCTTTCGTCAATTTCTAGGGAAAGTGATGGAAAGAACAAGGTGGAAATGGAAAAAGACGTTGCCGACGCAACTATGGAATTGAGAACGTTTTTGTTTAAGAACGTTTATAACGATAAAACTTTCCGCGACGAAGAAACGCGCGCGGATAGAATGTTGACGGCACTTTACGAGTATTACTTTAAGTCGCCCGAAAACTTGCCCGACTTTTTTAAGGGCAGGCTAAATAACGAAGATATCGACGTTGTGCTTTGCGATTATATATCGGGTATGTCTGATATTTACGCGGTAAAAACGTTTAGTGAAATTTTTATTCCCAACAACTGGAAACTTTAGATAAATGAAAGGATTTGACGCAAAGTTCCTTGACGAACTTAAAAGCAAAAACGACCTTGTGGACGTTATAGGCAGATACGTGCGTTTAGAACAGCGCGGTAGTAACTTTTGGGGGAAGTGCCCTTTTCATCACGAAAAGACGGCGTCCTTTTCAGTAAATTCTACCGAGCAGTTTTTCTATTGTTTTGGTTGCCATAAGAGTGGCGACGTTATCAGTTTTATAATGGATGTCGAGTCGCTTGATTTTAACGACGCAGTTAAATTTTTAGCAGAGCGTGCTAAAATTCCTTTACCAGAAGTTCGTTACGACGATGAAAAAATTAAAGAGCAGAAAAAAATTAAAGAGCGACTTTTGGGACTTTTAAGGGAAACCGCTTTATTCTACGTTGGAAATCTTAAAGGAGAAAAGGGCGAAAAACATTACGAATACGCGCTAAATAGAAAGTTGAATAAAGAAACTATTACTAGGTTTGGTATAGGTGCGTCGCTTGATTTTTCATCTTTACCCACTTACTTAAAAGGAAAGGGTTATACCTATGAAGAAATGGTTTTATCAGGCGCGTGTGGTGAGAAAAACGGTAGGTATTTCGACTGGCTTGGCGGTAGGCTTATTATTCCCGTTATAGACCAGTTTAACAACGTAGTTGCATTCGTTGGTAGAAGAATCGACGGCGGTAAAGAACAAAAATATATAAACACCAAAGAAACGCAAGTATTCTTTAAGGGTAAAACCTTTTTTAACCTAAACAATCTTAAAAAACTTAAAAATGAAAAGGGGATTGATTCGGTTATTATGGTCGAAGGGCATTTAGACGTTGTTTCTCTTGCACAAGCGGGTTTTAACAACGTTGTTGCCACGATGGGTACGGCGCTTACAAAAGACCAAGCGAGAATTTTAAAGCGCTATACCGAGAAGGTGTTTATCAGTTACGACGGCGACTTTGCAGGTCAAAAAGCGTCTATCCGTGGGTTAGAAATTCTAAAAGAAGAAGGGCTGGAAGTTAAAGTGGTTTCTTTGCCCGACGGTATGGACCCTGACGACGTTATTAAAAAGTTAGGGGCGGACGGATATCAAAAATTACTTAACGACGCTATGCCGTTGATTGATTTTAAGTTGGACATTTTGCGTAGAACTTACGACTTAACGAAAGTTGACGATAAGAGAAAGTTCGTTAGCAATGCAATTAGGGTTATTAGCGAAAGCCCGTCGCCCGCCGAACAAGAAGATTTGTTAAAAGTGGTGCGCGATTTGTCGGGTGTAACTTTTGAAGCGCTTAGGCGCGAACTTTACAGCACGCCCGAAAAACTCAAAACCGAGCAAGCCGAAGTTTTGCAGTTTAACGATAACGAAGGGGATAAAAGCGTGCTTGCGTCAAGATTTATTTTGGCGGCGTACTTGTTCGGAAAGCCTTACGCAAGGGAAACAAACTTGAAAGAAATTGAGTTCACCTTGCCCGTTCATAAAGAAATTCAGGCGTTTATACTGAACGCTATGCAGACGGGAAACGTAAAATTTTCGGATTTATACGAATATTTTGGCGAAGATTACGCCAAAGAACTTTCAAGGCTTGCGGGTATGGAAGCCGAAGAGAATAAAACCTTTGACCAAGGCGCATACTTCTTTGATTGCGTGCGAACGCTAAAGATAGAAGTGATTAATAAAAAAATAGAAAATATTACTACGATGTGTTCGGCTGAAACTGATATGCAAAAACGCAGAGAGTTGACGGTTGAAATAAGCAGATTGCTTTTAGAAAAAAGAAAACTTAACTAATTAAAACGAAAAAACTAAAACGAAAAACGTACGTAATTTTTACGGGAGGATTATTATGGAAGAAAAGAAGGTTGAATTAAACGGGGCGGATAAGCAAAGCACGAGTGCTAACGCTGACGTTTTACCACTTGAACTTTATATTGAAGTCGGCAATATCATTCAAGAGCATAAAAGAAGCGGTAGTATTAACACGTCGCAACTTTTAGATAGAATTGAAAAGTTTACCGTTTCTCCGCAAGAAATGGAAGAAATTTATAAACTTTTTGATGATTCGGGCGTGCAAATTATCGACGAAGTTGAGCGTGATAAAGATATTTACGACCAACTTCTTAAAGAAGTTAGTATGGACGACCCCGTTAAAATGTATCTTAAAGATATCGGTAAAGTTCCACTACTTCAACCTGATGAAGAAACCGAATTAGCAAAGAGAATGATGGACGGTGATGAAACTGCGAAAAGGCTTTTGTCAGAAGCCAACCTTAGGCTAGTAGTTTCAATCGCTAAGAGATATATGGGGCGCGGTATGCAATTCCTTGACCTTATTCAAGAAGGTAATTTAGGGTTGATGAAAGCGGTTGAAAAGTTTGATTACCAAAAAGGTTTTAAGTTTTCAACTTACGCAACTTGGTGGATTCGCCAAGCAATTACTCGTGCTATCGCCGACCAAGCAAGAACCATTCGTATCCCCGTGCACATGGTTGAAACCATTAATAAGTTGATTAGAATTTCAAGGCGTTTACTTCAAGAGTTGGGTAGAGAACCGCAACCCGAAGAAATCGCTAAGGAAATGGAAATCAGCGTTGAAAGAGTTATTGAAATTCAAAAAATTGCACAAGACCCCGTTTCGCTTGAAACGCCTATCGGTGAAGAAGAAGATAGCCACCTTTCAGATTTTATTGAAGACGAAAGAAGTACCGCACCTACGGACGCCGTTTCGTACACTATGCTTAAAGAACAACTTATCGGCGTTCTTGATACTTTAACCCCCCGTGAAGAAAAGGTGTTAAGACTTCGTTACGGTCTTGACGACGGCAAACCTAGAACGCTTGAAGAAGTTGGTAAAGAATTTAACGTTACCCGTGAGCGTATTCGTCAAATTGAAGCAAAAGCGCTTAGAAAACTCCGTCACCCAAGTCGTTCAAAAAGGCTTAAAGATTATATAGATAAACAATGACGGACAGGCTAGAAAAAATTTTCAACGCGCTTGCGCCTTGTAAAGTTTTTGCCGATATCGGTTGCGACCACGGATATATCGCAAAGGCAATGCTTGATAACGGCGTGTGTGAAAAGGTTATAATTTCCGACATCAGCGCAAAGTGCTTAAAAAAGGCGGAAGATTTGCTTGCTGAATATATTTCTTGCTGTAGGGCTGAAAGCGTCGTTTCAGACGGGTTTAGCAACCTAGGTCGGTGCGACCAAGCGCTTATTGCGGGAATGGGCGGTGAAGAAATCGTCGGCATTATCGAAAGTGCAAAGACGCAAGAAAAACTGCCCGAAAGGTTGATTTTGCAACCTATGAAAAATTGTGATAAAGTGCGTTTATGCGCCGTTACGGCGGGGTATAAAGTGATTAGCGATAAAGTTTTTAAAAGCGGTGGCAAATTTTATAATTTAATCGTTCTCAACTTTGGCATAGATAGTTTGACCGAAGAAGAAATTGCGTTCGGTAGAGATAACGTTAAAGAATTGCCCGAAGATTTTAGAGAAATGATGGCGATAGAAGTTCAAAAACTTAAAATTGCAAAACAAAACTGTTCGGATAATCAAAGCGCTTGCGCACAAATTGATGAAAAATTGAAAAAAATAGAAAAATATGTTTAATTTGAAAGAATTTATGGCGGTGCTTGAAGAAATTGCACCCCTTGAACTCAGTAAAAAAATGATTGAACTCGGCGATTACGATAATAGCGGTATTATCGTAAAACACCACGATATCGTAGAAAAGGCGCTTTTTAGTTTAGACCTTACCGAACAGGCGGTTGAAGTTGCCGTTAAAAACGGTTGTGATACTATCGTTACGCATCACCCTGCAATATACGCCCCCGTTAAGGAATTAGCGTTTGACGGTGATACCAAAGCCCTACTTAACGCAACGGCAAGCGGACTTAACGTTATTTCTATGCACCTTAATTTGGATATTGCTGAGAGCGGAATAGACGCTTATCTTGCAAAGGGTTTAGGCGTCGAAAACGCGCGGGTGCTTGGCCTTATAAGCGGAAATTGCGGTTACGGTAGGGAAGGAAAGGTTGAGCAGATAAACTTAAACGAGTTCATAGATAAAATTAAGGCTGAATTTGGTAGTGATAAAATTTTCGGTTACGGAAACGGTGTTGTTGAAAAAGTTTCGTCCTTTTGTGGTAGTGGGGCGTCGCACGCCGATAAATTTATTAAGAGTGGGTTAACCGACGCAGACACGGTGGTTACTTCGGATATTCCACACCATTTGTTGCTCAGTCTTATTGAAAAGGGTAAAAAAGTGGTTATAATTCCGCATTACGTTTCAGAACAATACGGGTTTAATCAGTTTTATAATAGCGTACGCCAAAAAACACAAGGCCGTATGCAAAATTGTTATTATTTAGACCAAAGATTCATATAAAGGAGAATTGATATGATAAAAGCATTATTGAATTATCAGGTTGCCGATGCAAAACTCAACGAAATTGAAAAGAAGTTGGGCGAAAGCACCGAAAGGAAAAAAGCAGTTAGCGCAAAGAAATATCTTGAAGGGGTTGAAGCCAACGTAAACAAACTTGACGACCGCGCAGCCGAACTTATGGCGGCTTATGAAAGCGCTACTAACGAGCAACTTAAACTTAAAGAACAAGAAGCGGAAATTATCGAATCAGTTGAAAGCGCAAGCGACGAAAAGGAAATCGTGTTCTTACTAAAAAAGGCAGACGAATTGATTTCGAAAATCAAAACCTTAGGTGCAAAAGCAAGCAAAATTGCCGAAGAAATTCAAGCGATTTTGAAAGAATACGCAACGATTAAGGCAACTACGAAGGCTGCACAAGCGCAATATGCTGAAAACGCTAAAAAATACAACGAATTAAAGGAATCAGTTAAGGCGGAAAAAGAAGCGGTTGAAAAAGAACTTGAAACTCTTAAAGAGCAAGTTGACCCTGCGCTTATGGAAAGATACCTTAAAAAGCGCGCGAATAAAATTTACCCCGTGCTTTACGCGTTGAAAGGCAACGGTTGCGGTGCTTGTTTTATGGAACTTTCTATGTCTGATATTAACAGGCTCAAAAACGGAGAAGTTATTGACTGCGACCAGTGCGGAAGACTTATTTGCCAAGAAAAATAATATAAAATTAAATCAAAATTTTAGCCCAACCAAACGGTTGGGTTTTTTGTTTTTTATGCGGTAGGTTGTCGTGATGAAAAAGTGCCTTTTCATAAGCAAAATTAGGTTAAATATAGTGCGGATTTTATCGAAAAAAGTAGACGGATTTTGCTTTTTTAATATATATGCGCATATATTAGGTAACGCGCGCACCCGAGTAGTTTAAAAATTTAAAAATATTATAAAAAACTTTCTAAAATAATTGTAATTAGTTTCGGTTTTTGGTATAATCTAAAATGACGAGATATGCGAGGTGGAATTTTGAAAAGGCTTGGTAGAAATAAGGGCAAAAATAAGAATAAAAATGAAAATTTACAAAACGTTTTTACCAGAGAAACTTTGGGCGTAGTTTTGATTTTATTCGCTACGCTTTGTATGGTTTGTTTGATTACTAGGGACGCTGTTTTTTCCGAACCCGGTAAGTACGTAAATCAATTTTTATTAGGTTGTTTCGGCGTGTTTGCTTACGCCGTTGATATTAGCGTGTTCATTTTGGGCGTGCTTTTAGTTTTTGACAAAAAAACCGGTCTTTCTTTTAAGCGCAAGTCTTTGATAACACTCTTTTTTATTTTAACTGCTCTCGTTGCGCACGTTATTTCGATGCGTGGCAAAAACCTTGAATTTTCAGAATATATTATCACTTCTTATAAAATGGCTGAAGGTGGGCTTAAAACTGCGTCCGGCGGTGGTTTTTTTACTGCACTTATCGCGCAACCCGTCAGCAAATTATTGACCGACGCCGGGTGTTACGTTGTTGCGGGCATTTGCATGGCGGTAATCGCGTATTGTCTTGTTAAAGATTTTATGGGCGATACGAAAGCGAGCCGAGTTCAAACTGTAAATAAGTTTAGGGGCTCTTTCGTTAAAGACGATGAAAAAACCGCTCAATCCGACGGTAACCCCCAACCAGAATACGTAACCAACGGGGATAGCGTTCAATCTGAAAATAAGCAAAGACTATTCATTAACAATCCGCAATCTTTTGCTTTTAAGAATAAAAAAGAAATCAATAACGACGCAAATTATAGTGGATTAAAAATAGGCTATGCTGAAAACGGCTTGGGCGTTGTTAGTTCGCACGTTCAACAAAATCAACCGAGTATTGAAAATTACAAGCAAAAACTCGATTACGTTAAAACGCCGTTAGTTCCGAATATTGAAACTGTGAAAAACAACGGAATGCCCGTTCAAAAGCCTTACTACTCAAAACCCGAACCTAATGAAAATTCTTTCGTGAAGGGCGAAACTACCATTTCCGATTACGTTAACCAAGTAAAACCACAGGTTAGCGAAGTAACGCCACAAGTGCAAGAAGAAATACCGTTTATCGAACACGAAAGCGGTGTTACCGTTAGTGGGGACAGCGTTATTGAAAGAAGTAACACTTACGATAGACTTTACGCGCAAGCGCCCGAAGTTAAAGACGAGCCTATTGCGCCCGTTTCCGACGACGTTGTTTTCCGTGCCGTTCGTGAAGGAAGAATTGAAGAGATACAAGAAATTGAAAGTTCTAATAATCAAGAAGTCGTTGACCAAGATATTCCTTTCGTTGAAGAAAGTTTGGTTAAAGAAGAAAGCGTTGAGCCTGAACCGATTATAGAACAACCGCCCGTGCAATCGACGATTAGCACCGACCGTAGAATAAAAGATATTCTAGGCGAAGGGCGCGGGGTAGAGCAAGAAAAAACTGAAAATGAACAATCGCTTGGTTTTACGAGTAGAGTTAGTGCGGATAACAATCTTTCTTCAAGGCGAATAATTTCCGAACGGCCTGCTCCCATTGAGCCTGAAAAGCCTAAAAAAGAGCAACCGCCTATTAATAGAAAGTATTATAGACCGCCGTTAGACTTGCTTGAAAAATATACTCCGCCTGTTGACGCACCAAAAGAAAATCACGAAGAACGAATGGAAATTATACAAAAAACTCTTGAAGAGTTTCATATAAATGCAGTTCCACAAAGTTACGTGCACGGGCCGTCAATTACAAGGTATGAAGTTATGATGCCGGCAGGGGTTTCGGTTAAGAAAGTTCTTGCTTACGACGATGACCTTAAAATGCGCCTTGCAGCCAAAGACGGCGTACGTATCGAAGCGCCTATTCCAGGCAAAAACTTGGTTGGTATCGAAGTTGCAAATAGTATAAAAACTACCGTTGGCTTGCGTGAAATTTTAGAAGCGTATGCGGCGCAAAACAACAAGGAAGGCGCGCTTATGTTCGCGCTTGGTAAAGACCTTGTTGGTAAGCCTATTTTAGACGACCTTTCAAAAGGACCGCACTACTTGGTTGCAGGTGCAACGGGTTCGGGTAAGAGCGTGTGCTTAAACCTTATGATTGTAAGTTTGATTATGCGTTATAGTCCCGAAGATTTAAGGCTTATTTTAGTTGACCCCAAAGGCGTTGAATTTATCAATTACGAGCATATTCCGCATCTAATGATAGATGAAATTATAACCGAACCTAAAAAAGCGCTTGCAGTTCTTTCTTGGGCGTATAACGAAATGGAAAGAAGATTTGCGGTATTCCGTGAAAACGGTGGTGGGTTAGTAGTTAATATCGACGATTACAATTCCGTCGTTGCAAGCGACACGGTTGCAAAGATGCCGAGAATAGTAATTATCATAGACGAACTTGCCGACCTAATGGAAACTTGCAAAAAAGACCTTGAATCTAGAATCCGTGCGATTGCGCAAAAGGCGCGTGCCGCAGGCATTCATTTAGTTCTTGCAACGCAGCGTCCGTCAGTTGATATTATTACGGGTACGATTAAGGCTAACTTGCCGTCGCGTATAGCGTTTAAGGTAATGAACTTTAACGATTCTCAAACCATTTTGAGTGAAGCAGGTGCTGAAAAACTTTTGGGTAACGGAGATATGCTTTACAAAAATACTCGTATGTCGTCGGTTGAAAGATATCAAGGCGCGTACATTTGCGGTAGAGAAGTTAACAATATCGTAGGATATATTAAAGAGAAAAACAAAGCGTACTTTGACGACGAACTCAAAGAATTCCTTGATAGGGAAACACGCCCCAAACAAGAAGAGAGCGTTTCCGACGGTGGCGATAACGGTGGCGGTAGCGACCCCAACGAAGTTGACCAATTTTTCTTAAAGGCGCTTTGGCTTGCGGTTAATACTGAAACCGTGTCTATATCGCAATTACAAAGGCGTTTCCAAATAGGCTATTCTAGAGCGGGCGGACTGGTTGATAAAATGGAAAGAATGGGCTTCGTGTCGGCAAACGAAGGCAGTAAAGCCCGTAGAGTTCTTTTGAGTAGAGAGCAGTTTGAAGAACGCTTTGGACCGATGGCTGAATAATACGAATTAATTAGAGTTACTATGACCGATAAAAAGAGAGTGGGCGTGATATCGCTCGGTTGTGATAAAAACCGTGTTGATACGGAAAAAATGCTCGCAATTATTTCACAAAAACATAGTTTGGTGTCTAATTTAGAAGACGCTGAAATTATCATCATCAACACTTGCGCATTTTTAGAAAGTGCTAGAGAAGAAGCAATCTCGGAAATTTTTTCGGCTAACGAATATAAAAAGTCTGGTAGTGCGGAAAAAATTATCGTTACGGGTTGTTTGCCACAAAAGTTTATAGAAGACCTTTTTAGTGAACTTATCGAAGTGGACGCGTTTATGGGCGTTTCCGATTACCAAAGCATTAATAAGGTTATCGAGCAAGTTTATAGCGGGCAAAGGGTAAACGCGGTTGGCGCGCCCCGTGGCGAGTGCGGAAAAAAACGCGTGCTAACCACCGACGGATACGCTTATTTGAAGATTGCCGACGGATGCTCTAATCATTGCACTTATTGCTTAATTCCGTATATTCGTGGAAAGTTCCGTTCAGTTCCTATAAGCGACCTTATAGAAGAAGCAAAGATGCTTGGGGAAGTTAACGAGTTAGTGTTGGTTGCCCAAGATACTGCGCAGTACGGGCGTGATTTAACCCCTAAAACTTCGCTCGTTGGCTTAATACAAAAACTTTCGGCGCTAGAAAATATCAAAAATATCAGGCTTTTATATTGCTATCCCGAAAATATAACAAAAGAACTTATCGACGAGTTTAAGGTTAACCCAAAACTCATTAAGTATTTGGATATGCCCTTGCAACACGCGGATGACAAAGTGCTTAAACTTATGAATAGAAAGGGCACGGGGCAGTTTTATCTTGACTTGATTAATAAGTTAAAATCTGAAATCGACGGAATTGCCTTACGTTCTACTTTTATTACGGGCTTTCCAAAAGAGAGCGAAGAAGCGTTTGAAAATTTAGTTGAATTCTTGCAAAAGGCAAAACTTTTCAACGCAGGATTTTTTAAGTATAGTAAGGAAGACGGCACGGCGGCGGCGCGTTTAGACGGGCAAATTGAAGAAAAAGTTAAAAATTCAAGGCTTAAAAAGTTGTATTCCGTTCAAAAGAAAGTGGTAAAAAAGAACAACGCCGCTTTGGTTGGCAAAACCTTTGAAGTGCTTGCCGAAGGGTTTGATTGCGAACAGTTGGTTTATTACGGAAGGGCTTATTTTAACGCACCCGATATAGACGGCAAAGTGTTCTTCTTTTCCGCTGACGAAGTTGAATACGGAAAATATTATCAAGTTGAAATCGTTAAAGCCGAAGGCTATGATTTATACGGAGAAAGATTATGAATTTACCAAACAAATTAACCATTTTAAGATTACTTTTAATTCCCGTTTTTACGGCAGTTTATTTTATCTATCAAATTCCGTTTAATTTTTTGATTGCGTCAATCATATTCGTGCTTGCCGCAGCAACCGATTTTTTAGACGGATATATCGCGCGTAAATATAACTTAGTTACAAACCTTGGCAAGTTTTTAGACCCGATTGCCGACAAAGTGTTGGTATCTACCGCGCTTATCATAATGCTCGTTCCCGTTAACGGCGTTTTAGTCGTTCCTTTTTACGGTTCAATCGCAGTTGCAATTATTCTTGCAAGAGAACTCGTAGTAAGCGGTTTCCGTATGGTAGCGGCGTCCAAGGGTGCAGTTATCGCTGCGGATAAATCCGGCAAAATTAAAACTTTCGTTCAAGACGTTGCTATTGCGGTTTTATTAGTTGGCGCACAATTTATGCCCAAAACTTATTCGGCTATCAACTTAATAGGTTTAATCTTGTTGGCGATTGCAACTATTCTTACAATCGTTTCGGGCGTTGAATGTATCGTAAAAAACAAGGCGGTTTTAAAAGATAACTAATGAAAACTGCGTTAATATTTTTCAGAACGGTTGAGCGTTCTTATGATGGAGAATATTACGGACGAGTTGTCGGCACGTTTAAGAGCGGTGGCATTTCGGTTGATACCGTTGAAGTTTTATCACGAACGGACGACCACGCTTTTCGCATACGATATCAAGACTTAAAAGACACGGTAGATAACCTTGTAATTATCGGTGGCGAAGAACTTTCTTTTGATTTAAAAGAAATAATTGCCGAAAGTTTAGAAACCGTGCTTGCTGAAAATGAAAACGCAAGGGTGTTTCTTGACGCCGTTTCTAAAAACGACGGTGTTGAATACGCTGATTCTTTTGCGTTGATGCCGATTGAAGCGACGGCTATCCCAAACCTTAAGGGCGCTTTTCAAGGTTTTATCGTAGATAAAGGCAATTTTACAATCGTTTGTTTGCCTGAAGAGTTTACGCAATTAAAACCTATGTGCGATAAGTACGTTTTGCCTTATCTTGAAAACAAGTTCGGTATTAAAAGCAAAAAGTTGGTGTTAAAATATTTTGGTGATATTCCCGCACTTGACGACGTGCTTTGTCAAGCGGAAAGTATTTACGAAGGGTTAAAGTGCAACGTTTACCAAAAGAACGGGGACGTTACGGTTGACTTTTTGTTTGACGGTGAAAAAGACGACGAGTCGCGCGCGCAAGTGGTTAGATATATCGTCGGGCAGTTGAAGGACGATATTTACGCGGAGTTTGACACCACGCTTGGCGAAAGACTTTTCGACGTGTTAAAGGTTAGAAATATGCGCCTTGCCGTTGCCGAATCGTTTACGGGTGGCAGGGTAGTAAGCGAAGTTATTAAAAATCCGGGCGCGTCAAGTTTCGTTAGCGAAGGCGTCGTTTGTTATTCAAACGAAAGTAAAATGAAAAGGCTAGGCGTTGAAAAAGCCGACCTTATTAAACACGGTGCAGTTAGTTCAGTCGTTGCCTATCAAATGGCTGCGGGGTTACTTCGTGGTGGAAATTGTGATATTGCTATTGCAACAACCGGTATTGCAGGCCCTAAAAGCGACGACACGCAAAAACCCGTAGGGCTTTGTTATATTGCCGTAGGTATGAAAAACGGGGTTCATACTTACAAGTTAAACCTTTCGGGCAGTAGGGAAGAAATTACAGAAACGGCAAAGAATACGGCGCTGTTTTTGGCGATAAAAAAATTAAAAAACTTATAGAGGAAAAAAATAATGGATGAAGCAAAAATTAAAGCGCTAGACGGCGTTATGGCGCAAATTGAAAAACAATATGGTAAAGGTGCAATTATGCGTTTAGGTCAAGCCGCTGGGGATGCAACCGTTGAAGCGTTGCCTACCGGCTGTTTATCACTTGACCTTGCAATCGGTATCGGCGGATTGCCCCGTGGTAGAATTATTGAAATTTACGGACCTGAATCTTCGGGTAAAACTACCGTTGCGTTGCACGTTATTGCAGAAGCGCAAAAACTCGGTGGTATTGCCGCTTTCGTTGACGCGGAGCACGCGCTTGACCCCACTTACGCAAAGGCACTTGGCGTAAACCTTGATGAACTTTACGTTTCTCAACCCGATACGGGCGAACAAGCACTCGATATCACGCAAGCGTTAGTTGAAAGTAAGTCTATCGACGTTATCGTAGTTGACTCTGTTGCTGCACTTACCCCCAAGGCGGAAATCGAAGGGGAAATGGGCGACTCGCACGTTGGTCTTCAAGCAAGACTTATGAGCCAAGCGCTTAGAAAGTTAACTGCAATTACGAACAAGAGTAAAACGGTTATTATATTCATTAACCAACTTCGTGAAAAGGTTGGCGTTATGTTCGGTAACCCCGAAGTTACCGCGGGTGGTAAGGCGCTTAAATTCTATGCAAGCGTTCGTATTGACGTGCGTAAATCAGACGCGTTAAAGGACGCTAGCGGAGCGTACGGCAGCCATACCAAAGCAAAAATCGTTAAGAATAAAGTTGCGCCACCCTTTAAGACGGCAGAGTTCGATATTATATTCGGAAAGGGTATTTCAAACGGAAGTTGCCTAATTGATTTAGGGCTTCAATACGATATTATTCAAAAGAGCGGTTCTTGGTTCTCGTATAACGGGGACAAGATTGCTCAAGGTAGAGAAAAGGCCGTTGATTATCTTGAATCTAACCCCGAAGTGGCTAAAGAAGTAAAAGATAAGATTATGGAAGCCTTTAATAATAAAAATACAAAATAAATACAAAGTATTGACATTTAGTTTAAATTGTTATACAATATATATGGTTAAATGCGCAAAGTATAATTTGCGTGTATATAAAAACAGGAGGGCATAATATTATGCAGAAATTTAACTACGGCTCCCTGTTCTTGGCAAACGACGGCATTATTCCTTGGATAATCGTTGCCGTTGTGGCTATACTTGCAATCACTGCGGCTGTCGTATGCTGGATTTTAAGTGCAAAAGCCGTTACCAAAAAGTTTGAAAAAGAACAAGGTAACATTGAGGCTCAACGCAATAGAATGCTAGACGACGTTAGGGAAGAAAGCAAAGCTATTAAAAAAGAAGCCATTTTAGAGGCGAAAGAACAGGAAATCAAACTTCGCAATGAATTTGAACGCGAATCTAAAGAGAAACGCGCCGAACTTCAAAGGCTTGAAAACAGACTTAATCAAAAAGAAGAGACTTTGGAGAAAAAGGAAGAAAATTTAGCGAAAAGAAACGACGAAACTACTAGACAACAAAACGCTTTGAAAGCAAAAGAAATTGAGGTTGAAAAGAAACTCGAAGACGTTGCCGCTCAACACGACAAAATGATTCAAGAGTTTGAAAAAATATCTCAAATGAGTAGAGAAGAAGCAAAACAAGAACTTATTCTCGCTATTACTGACGAAGCAAAACGCGACGCTGCCGGCTTGGTTAAAAATATCGAAGCCGAAGCAAAAGAAAACGGCGAAAGAAAGGCTAAAGAAATAGTTAGCCTTGCAATTCAAAAGTGTTCTACCGAACAGGCTACTGAAATTACCGTTTCAGTCGTTCCGTTACCTAGCGACGATATGAAGGCAAGAATTATCGGTCGTGAAGGTAGAAACATTAGAACGCTTGAAAACGCTACGGGTATTGAACTTATTATCGACGACACACCCGAAGTCGTTATCGTTTCGGGCTTTGACCCCGTTAGAAGAGAAGTTGCAAGAATCGCACTTGAAAAACTTATTCAAGACGGTAGAATTCACCCCGCAAGAATTGAAGAAACTGTTGAAAAAGTTAAAAAAGAACTTGACCAACAAATTAAAGAAGCGGGCGAAGCGGCAATGTACGAATGTAAGATTTTCGGGTTGCACCCTGAAATCGTTAAACTTCTCGGTAGGTTGAAATTCCGTACGAGTTACGGTCAAAACGTGCTTAAACACTCAATCGAAGTTGCACACCTAGCAGGCGTTATGGCTGCTGAACTCGGCGTTGACGAAACGCTTGCAAAACGTGCAGGGCTTTTGCACGACTTGGGTAAGGCAGTTGACTTTGAAATTGAAGGCACGCACATGCAAATCGGTGGCGACCTTGCTAAGAAGTATAGGGAAAACAACAATATCGTTAACGCTATTTTGGCGCACCACGGCGACGTTGAACCCAAAACTTTGGAAGCGGTGTTAGTCCAAGCAGCGGATGCTATTTCGGGCGCAAGACCTGGTGCAAGGCGTGAAACTACCACGAATTATATCAAGAGATTGCAAAAACTTGAAGAAATTTCAAGCGGATTTAAGGGCGTTGAAAAATGCTATGCAATTCAAGCGGGTAGAGAAGTGCGCGTTATGGTTAAACCTGAACAAGTTAACGACGCTCAAACCTTGTTCCTTGCAAAAGAAATCGCTAAAAAGATTGAGCAAGAAATGGAATATCCCGGTCAAATTAAGGTTAACGTTATTAGAGAATGGCGTGCAACCGAATTTGCAAAATAATTTTAGGTAAAATTTAGTGGCGTGGCGATAAATACTTTTCGCCACGCCATAATTATTTTTAATTTATAAAAGCGAAATTAAAGTATTATGAAAAAATTTGTTTTAATCCCCGATTCTTTTAAGGGCACGCTTTCATCAAAAGAAATTTGCAACGTAATGGCGGAAAAAATTACTGCATATTTTCCCGACGCAAAAGTTCTTTCAATTCCCGTTGCCGACGGTGGCGAAGGTAGTGTTGATTGTTTTTTAACCGCGCTTGGCGGTCAAAAAATAACGCTTAGTTGTAGCGGACCTTACGGCGAAAAAATGCAATCGTTTTACGGGTTGATTGACGACGGCAATACTGCCGTGATTGAAATGTCTGCTACGGCTGGGTTACCGCTCGTCGAAAATAATAAAAATCCACTTTTAACGACCACTTACGGCGTAGGGGAATTAATGCTTGACGCAATAAAACGCGGTGCAAAAAAGATAATTCTAGGGCTAGGCGGTTCTTGTACTAACGATTTTGGCTGTGGGCTTGCAAGTGCTTGTGGCGTTAAATTCTATGACGAAAACGGCGAAGAATTTATCCCGACGGGTGGAACTTTAAGCAATATATGCACAGTTGATATATCTAAAAGGTTAAAAGAGTTTGACGATATCGCTATTGAAGTTATGTGTGATATTGACAATCCGCCGTACGGCTACAACGGCGCAGCGTGCGTTTTCGCACCTCAAAAGGGAGCAAACGAGCAGCAAGTTAAACTGTTAGACGACGGTGTTAAGCATATATGCGCATTGATTAAAGACGAGTTTAATATAGATTTATCAACCTTAAAAGGCGGTGGCGCTGCAGGTGCTATGGGCGCGGGTATGGTTGCCTTTTTTAATGCTAAACTTAAAATGGGCATAGATACCGTTCTTGATACGGTAGGCTTTGATAGTTTAATAAAAGGTGCTGATATGGTGTTTACTGGCGAAGGCAAAATCGACGGTCAGTCGTTAAGCGGTAAAGTTGTTATCGGGGTTTCTAGGCGCGCAAAAAAACAAGGCGTTCCCGTTCTTGCCGTCGTTGGCGGTGCGGAAGGCGAAATGCAAAAGGCTTACGAGCAAGGCGTTTCGGCGGTGTTTAGCATAAATAGATTACCGCAAGATTTTTCGATAAGTAGAAATTTTAGCAAGGAAAATCTTGGTTTTGCTATGGACAATATTCTTAGGTTAATCGGCATTTATTTAAAATAATCATTCTTTTTACTTGCAGTAAAAAACGATTGACAAAAAGCACAGTATTACTTATAATTTTAATAGTTTGATTTAAGATATACAGGAGAAAAAATGAACGCAAAAAGTATTCCCGAATTTTTCGGTTGTATGGTTTTTAACGATAAGGTAATGAAAGAGCGTTTGCCTAAAGAGGCATACGACGCCGTTCGTCGCGCAAAAGACGCAGGCGAACCCCTTTCGCATTCCGTTGCTAAAGTCGTTGCGTCAGTTATGAAGGACTGGGCGATTGAAAAGGGCGCAACTCACTTTACCCACTGGTTTCAACCTATGACGGGAATTACCGCTGAAAAGCACGACAGTTTTATCGAGCCGTTCGGTGATGGCGACGTTATTATGAAGTTTTCAGAAAAGTCTTTGGTTAAAGGCGAATCTGATGCGTCAAGTTTTCCGTCGGGCGGATTAAGGGCGACCTTTGAAGCGCGTGGTTATACCGCTTGGGACCCCACTTCTTACGCGTTCGTTAAAGACGGCAGTTTATACGTTCCTACCGCTTTTTGTTCGTACGGTGGCGAAGCGCTTGATAAAAAAACTCCGTTGCTCCGTTCAATGGACGCTTTTAATAAGCAAGCGCTCAGAATTTTAAGATTATTTGGCAACGACAAGGCGAAAAAGGTTACTCCGTCAGTTGGCGCTGAACAAGAATATTTTTTAATAGACCAAAGCGTGTACGAAGCAAGGCTTGATTTAGTGCATTGTGGTAGAACGCTTTTCGGTGCGCGTCCGTCAAAAGGTCAAGAACTTGAAGACCACTATTACGGCGCAATCAAATCGCGTGTGTCGGCTTACATGAAAGAACTTGACGAAGAGTTGTGGAAACTTGGCGTTTACGCAAAGACAAAGCATAACGAAGTTGCGCCTGCACAACACGAACTTGCGCCCGTATTTACTTCTACTAACATTGCGTCCGACCAAAACCAACTCACGATGGAAATTATGAAGAGCGTTGCAAACAAGCACGGCTTAGTATGCTTACTCCACGAAAAACCGTTTGCGTCGGTTAACGGTAGCGGTAAGCACAACAACTGGTCAATCGGCACGGATTTGGGTGAAAATCTTTTAGAACCGGGTGAAACGCCTGCTGAAAACGCTCAATTTTTACTTTTCTTGGTTGCGGTTATCAAAGCGGTTGACGAGTATCAAGATTTGCTTAGAATAAGCGTTGCGTCTGCGGGTAACGACCATCGTTTGGGTGCGGCTGAAGCACCGCCGGCAATCATTTCAATATATCTTGGCGAAGAACTTGAAGGCATATTGAAAGCGGTTGAAAAAGGCGAAGAATATTTGGCGAAAGAAAAGAGCGAACTAAAAATTGGCGTTTCAGTTTTACCGCCTATTCCAAAGGATTCTACTGATAGAAACAGAACTTCTCCGTTTGCGTTTACGGGTAACAAGTTTGAATTCCGTATGGTTGGCTCGTCAACGAATATCGCTTGCCCCAACTTTATAATTAACACAATCGTAGCCGAAGAATTAAGAAAGTTTGCCGATATTTTAGAAAAGGCAACCGACTTTAATAAAGAACTTAACGAGTTGATTAGAAATACGGTAATTGAGCATAAGCGCATTTTATTTAGCGGAAACAACTATTCAAAAGAGTGGGAAAAAGAAGCCGAAAAACGCGGGTTGCTCAACCTAAAATCTACCGTTGACGCACTTCCACATTATAACGAATTAAAGAACGTTGAACTCTTTAAACGCCATAGAGTTTTATCCGAGCAAGAGATTAATTCTAGAATGGAAATCTTGCTTGAAAATTACTGCAATATCGTGCATATTGAAGCGCTTACGGCAGTTGATATGGCTAGAAAAGAAATTGCACCCACGGTTATTGATTATCAAGCGTTCTTGGCAAACGCTATAAACGAAAAAGAAAAAATTAGCGGTGTTTCTTGCGTGCTTGAAAAGGGTTTGCTGAAGCGTTTATCAGACCTTTCCGAAAAATTCTGCTACACGCTTGAACGTTTAGAAGACGAACTTGGCAATTATAACGGTGAATGCGAAACTTTGAACAAGGCAAAATATTGTGAAAAAGTATTGCTCAAAAGTATGAACGAATTGCGTAATTACGCTGACCAAATGGAACTTATAACGGGCAAAGATTTCTCTGCATTTCCGTCGTACGAAGATATTTTGTATAGTGTAAAATATTAGAATATAAATTGATAAAGCCCTTGCGAATAATCGCAAGGGCTTTTAAATACGACGAAACGGCGGATATCATCCGCCGTTTATACTTTTAGGTTTAGTTTTAATCGTCAACGTCAAAGGCTTCAAGTTTGTTTTTTGCAGGGATAGGTTTGCTATCGCCGTGCATAACGAAAAGCATAGTTACGAAAGCGAGCCCCAAGAAGAATGCTGAATAAACGAACAAGCCTTTCATCGTTATCCAAGGAATATCCATAATTACGCCCGAAAGGAAAGGCGTTAATATTTGCGCAGACATTGACGCCGTGTAGTAATAACCCGTGTATTTACCGATATTTGAATTTTTGTTCATTTCAACTACCATCGGGTAAGAGTTTACGTTTATGGTTGCCCAACCTGCACCGCAAAGCGCAAAGAAAAAGGACATTAAATAGAATATAGGGTGCTTAAAGACTGAACCCGATAAATCCACTTGAATAAAACTAAACACGTTTGAGCCGATTATAAACGCCGCTATAAACGAGAAGAACATCATAGTAATGCCGAGAAGAATGGTCTTTTTTCTGCCGATTTTTGATGCGATAAGCCCCACGGGAATGAACATTGCGATTGCAGATACTTGCGCAACCATTAGCGGAAGGGTAAAGTTTCCGCCTTCGATATTCCAAACTTTTGTAGCGAATACCGAGAATGAAGAAGAAACGGCGTTGTAACCCATAAACCACAAGAAAACTGACGCAAGTAAAAAGATTAAACTTTTTAATTTTGCCTTGTCAAACGGTTGAGTTTGCTTTTCATCGCATTCGGATTTTTCTTCACTTTCTTCCGAAATGCATAACTCTTTTTCTTCGTTGTGCATTTTTTGTACTAAATTAGGTTCGTTAACGGTAAACAAGAAAACTACCAAAAACAAAATCATTAGCCCTGAAATTACTGCAAAAAGCGGTAAGAACGAACTATCTTTTTTATATAGCAAAGGAATTGCTACTAGTGCGATAAGTCCACCGAGCGCACCCATAAGATTTATGATTGCGTTGCCTTTACTGCGCAAAGGTTTAATAGTAACGTCGGGCATAAGCGCAACGGCAGGCGAGCGGTAAACGCTCATAAAAATCAAAACGAACCCAAGTGCAACCAAGAATTTTGCTAGCGAAGCGGTGTCAGCGGCAACCCCAACGAAAACGAAAGTTATCGACGATAAAATCGTGCCTATAACTATATACGGCGTGCGTTTGCCAAATCTAGTGTCGGTTTTGTCGGAAAGTGTTCCGAATATAGGCAACATAAATAGGGCAACGATATTGTCAAGCGCCATAATTATCCCACGCTTTGTGTTGCTGAACTCAAAAACCGTGTCTAAAATTTTAGACACAATGTTGTCGTACACCTGCCAAAATAGAGAAATGGATAAAAAAACAATCCCCACGAAAATGGTGTTTTTGTAATTAAGTTTCATATTTGTACCACCCATTAGATTTTAAGCGAAGTCGTTTCACTTGAACATATATTAATATTAACATATATAAGAAAAAATTTCAATCGCAAATCAAAAATAATTTGTAATTATATGGTTTTGTTTGACTTTGAATGATGAATGTGGTATGCTCAATAAAACACGAAAAAGCGTTTGAAAAGACTTTAGCAATTTTAATATTAGTCGTATAGGTTTGATTATGAAAATTAATGACAATACAAAAAAGGCTTTAATATTAGGCGCGGTTTGTACGATAGCGTATCTTGCCGTGTACGTTGCCCGTAACGTTTTAAGCACGGTTACCACGTCTTTGATAGATATAGGATATAACGAAAGTTATATAGGCAGAATTTCATCTTCGTTCTTTATCTTTTACGCGGTGGGGCAGTTATTGAACGGCATTATAGGCGATAAGATTAAAGCCAAATATATGATGTGTTTGGGGCTATTATTTGCAGGCGTAACGAATACGGTTTTTCCATTCGTAATAGCAAATAGTTTCGGTGCAATATTAATTTACGGACTGACCGGCTTTTTTCTTTCTATGATTTACGCACCGATGACCAAGGTCGTTTCGGAAAGTATGTTGCCCACGCACGGTACTAGATGCGCAGTAGCGTACAGTTTTGCGGCAGCATTCGGTTCGCCCGTGGCAGGTGCGTTGGCGCTAATGTTCACTTGGCAAAGCGCGTTTGCGGTTAGTGGTGGCATCTTGGCGGCAATGGCGGTTATGGTTTTCGTTATTTTTGGATTACTTGAAAGGCAAAAATACGTTAAATACGGAATCGGCACTAAAAAAGAAAAGGGCGAAAAACTTGTTGACGGCGTAAAAGTTTTATTAAAACATCAAATAGTAAGATATTCTTTCGTGTCAATCCTTACGGGGATAGTAAGAACGTCAGTCGTTTTTTGGTTGCCGACATATATTGCAAATTATCTTGAATATGGTAAAGAAGTTTCTATTTCAATTTACTCGGTTATCACCTTGGTGATTTCACTCAACGCATTTTTTGCAGTGTTCGTGTTTGAAAGGTTTAAGAGAAGTTTAGAAAAAACTGAACTTTTGACTTTTGGGCTTTCAACCTTGTTTTTTTTGTTAACTTATTTGGTGAAAATACCTATAATTAACGTAATGATGATAGGGCTTGCAATATTTATGGCGTGTAGCGCGTCGTCAATGATGTGGACGGAATATTGTTTAAGTTTGCGTGAAACGGGTTTGGTTTCTTCGGCAACGGGCTATCTAGATTTTTTAAGTTATGCGGCGGCTGCGGTTGCAAATATTTTGTTTGCCGATGCGTCAAGTGCAATCGGTTGGGGAAATTTGGTTCTGGTGTGGACGGCGTTAATGCTTATCGGCGTTATCATTTGTTTACCTAAAAAATTGTTAAGGAAAAAAGTTAAAACAGAAAATATAGAAGTGCAATAAAAACAAAAAGAGCAAACGTTAAAACCCGTTTGCTCTTTTTTAATCTAGGCGATTTACGTTGAAATTTAATTCCAAAAATCCATTTGGTTTGAAATTTTATTATTTTTTGATTGAAATCCGTCGTCAATAAAAAGTCCGATATCTTTTGCGTGGAAAACAGGGTCCTTACCTTGTTTTTTCTGTTTATAATAGTCTTTTAACGCACGGAACGCGTACTTGCTTAGATAAACTATAACCGGAACGTTGATTAAAGCCATAAGCCCCATAGTTACGTCGGCAATGTCCCAAAGCAAGTCTGCGTTTAACCCCGAGCCAACGAATATTAATAAGGACGCAATTATATAATAGGTAGTGTTGATTTTTTTATCCGCTTCGCGTTTTAATATATGCGTTAGCGACTGATTGACGTAATAAAGATTGCCGAGTAAGGTTGTGAAAGCGAAAAGCAACATTGCAACCGTTATAAAGATAGGACCAAACGCACCGAAAGTTTTAGTTAACGCAAGTTGAATATACGGTGCACCTGAAATTTCGGGTGACGGTTCAACGCCTGAACACATGCACATAAACGCAGTAGCGGAGCATACTAGCAGGGTATCAATAAAAACTGATAGTATTTGAACAAGCCCTTGTTTAACGGGGTGAGAAACTTCTGCGGATGCCGACGCGTTGGGGGCAGAGCCTACGCCTGCTTCGTTTGAGAATAAGCCACGCTTAATTCCGTACATTACGCACGAACCGCTAAATCCACCGAATATAGCGTTAAAGTCAAACGCCTCTACGAATATGCGAGTAAATATCGACGGCAAGGTAGTTAGGTTTAGCAAAACGACTATTAAAGAAACTAAAACGTAACCTATTCCCATAAAGGGAACGATAAGGGTTGTAACTTTAATAATTTTTGCCCCACCACCGAAAAGGCAATAGCCAACTAACAATGCAATTATTGCGCCGATAATCCAAGGCGTAATATTTTCGTTATAAAAAGAATAAACAGAAAAGGTTGATTGCAGGTTGTATGATGCTAGCATATTAAAGCCCACGCCGTAAGTTGCAATCAAAAGTACCGAAAATATAATTGCAAGCGGTCTGCACTTTAACGCCGATTCGATGTAATAAGCAGGGCCACCGTAACTGCCGTCTTTGCCTTTTCTTTTATAAATTTGAGCAAGCGTGCTTTCAATAAAGGCAGACGCCCCACCGATTATTGCAATAATCCACATCCAAAAAACCGAACCGAATCCACCTAGGCATAGTGCGGTTGAAACGCCGATAATGTTTCCCGTACCAACTCTTGACGCCGTTGAAACGATTAACGCGTGGAAAGACGAAACGCCTTTACCGTCTTTAGGTTTGTCGTTAAGCCCTTTGATTTGGTCGGGCAACGAGCGGAATTGTGCAAATTTGCTTCGAATTGTAAAATATAAACCACAAGCAATAAGTAAAATTATCAGAATGTAACTGTATAGTGCGTCGTTAATTTTTGAAATGATGTCATTTAATGTCATAAAAATCCTTTTGTCAATAACGTTAGTGCATATAATTATATTAAAAAAATGAAAAAAAGTCAACCGAAAGGCGTAAGGGGGCTAGTTGAAGTCTAGTTTATTAATTTTTAAATAACGTACTTTAAGGATAATCGAAAATTTAGCATTGCAAGAGATAAAAATTAGAAAAACACTTGACAGTTGTGTTAATTTATTATTATAATAATAAAACAAGATAGTTTAAAAGTATACGAGGTCGTTATGTTTGAAAAAATTATGGTAATATTACATAAAATAATTGCTATCATAGCAGTAGTTGCAAGTTGCTTGTTTTTTGCAATATCTCTACTTGCCGTGATTGACGGTGCTAGCGGTTTGAATGCTATTGCTCAAGTTGTTTTAGCTGGCGCTTGTGTTTTAATTTCTGTAATTTGGGTATGGCTTGCATTTCAAGTTCGTTGCAAAGAATATAATTACAACGATAAAATCATTTCCGTTTACGCAGGTTATTTCAGGCACACTCTTAGGGTTGATGGTAGATTGGCGTCAAAATATAATAAATGGTTAAGCGCTATAAACGTTGAACTTTCAGCAACGCTTGATGAAAACACGAAGATTATAGCAAAAATTCAACCGCTTAACATTATAACTTTTAGGCTTTATTCACAAAAGTATCTTAAAAATAAAACCAAAGCATAATAAGAAAAATAAAAAAAGTTCGGGTAACCGAACTTTTTTTGTTTTAAACATATAAGTGGCGTTTACGCCACGCTACAAGCACGTGTCAAATATGTAAAATAGTTGATAAAAAGTTTTTGGCACCACCACGGGGAATCTCGCCTGTGCGACCATACCCGATAAACAGTGGGTGTCCACTGTTTACCCTACGGGAAATTTGCAATGCAAATTTTCTCCTTAATTCGATTCCCCTAG
>JAZRNE010000016.1:0-53769 GCA_045648045.1 Christensenellaceae bacterium | reverse complement strand
CGTTCGTTGCCTTGAAGTTTACCTTCAACAATTTCTCTTCTTGCCATAAAAATCCTTAAAAATATTCGTTACTAAAAACAAAAGGCGGTTCTACACTTGTAGAACCGCCAAAACTTTTTGCTTATTAAAGCGTTGCAAGATATGCAACGATTGCAAAAACAATACTTAAAACCGCAAAAATGATACCACTTACAACAGTAAGTTTCTTCATTTTGTGTTCAAACGTTTTCCCTTTGTTTTTGCTTAAAAAAGTTTCAGTTTGTCCACCGAGTGCGCCGATACCTGACGTGTTGCCGGGTTGAAACAAAACGACCAAAATAATGAAAATAGCACATACTGCCATAACGATTAAAGCAACGACTTTAATGTAAGGCCACACGTTCCAAAAACCACCGCTTGCCATAAGCATATTTAACATATTATTCATAATTATCTCCTTAAACGTAAAACTTAAACGTTAACGACAGTAATTATATCACACGAAAACGTTTTTTACAAGTATTTTTTAGTGTTTTTTATTTGATTAATAAACTTTTACCGCTCATTTCAGCAGGAACAGCCACGTCCATCATATCAAGAAGCGTGGGTGCAACGTCTGCAAGAATACCACCGTCACGAAGTTTTGCATTCTTAAAATCTTCGCCAACTACGATAAACGGAACTAAGTTAGTGGTATGCGCAGTAAACGGTGAACCGTCCTCAGCAAGCATCTTATCAGCGTTGCCGTGGTCTGCGGTAACTATTGCATTGCCACCTTTTTCAAGAATTTTATCAATAACTTTACCCATACATTCGTCAACGGTTAAAACAGCCTTAACGGCAGCGTCGAACACGCCCGTATGCCCAACCATATCGCAGTTTGCGTAGTTGAGAATTATAACGTCGTATTCGTCGCTGTCAATCTTTTCAATTACTTTTTCAGTAACTTCGTAAGCGCTCATTTCGGGTTGCAAATCGTAAGTTGCTACCTTTGGTGATGCAATAAGTTCTCTATATTCGTTCTTGTTCGGTGCTTCAATACCACCGTTAAAGAAGAAAGTTACGTGCGCGTACTTTTCAGTTTCCGCAATACGAAGTTGTTTTAATCCGAGACTTGCAATATATTCACCTAAAGTATTAGTTAAAACTTGTGGTTTGAATGCAATTTTTACGTTGGTAAAACTTGCGTCGTATCTAGTAAAACATACGTAAACAGGGTCGATAAAACCAGACTTTCTTTCAAAACCGTCAAAATTCTTTTCGCTCATTGCGCGAGTAATTTGGCGCGCCCTATCAGGACGGAAATTGAAGAAGATAATGCTATCGCCTTGTTCAATCAAACCAACGGGCTTGCCGTCTTTTACAACGTGCGCGGGAATAACGAACTCGTCGGTAACGCCGTTAGCGTAAGAATCGCGAACGTATTGTTCAGGGTTTTCGGTAGTTTCGCCAGATGCAATCGTCATCATATCGTAAGCCTTTTCAACCCTTTCCCAGCGATTATCTCTATCCATAACGTAATATCTACCGCCAACTGACGCAATCGTGCCGAAAGAAAGTTTTTGCATTTCATCTTTAAGCGATTTAATATAATCAGCACCGCTCGTGGGCGAAACGTCTCTTCCGTCAAGGAAACAATGCACGAACACGTCGTCAAGCCCTTCTTTCTTCGCAAGCTCAATAAGTGCGTAAAGGTGCGTTATATGGCTATGCACGCCACCGTCGGATAAAAGCCCGTAAAGATGCAATTTTTTGCCGTTTTCTTTTGCGTTTTTAATCGCTGAAAGAAATTCTTCGTTAGCAAAAAAATCGCCGTCCTTAATCGACTTGGTAATACGGGTAAGTTCTTGGTAAACGATTCTACCTGCCCCCATATTGAGATGCCCAACTTCACTATTACCCATTTGACCTTCGGGAAGCCCAACGTCCATTCCGCTTGCACCGATAAGGGTTGCCGGATATTTTTCCATTAAACGATTAACGTTTGCACTACCAGCACACTTAATTGCGTTACCCTTTTTTTCACAGTTAACGCCGTAACCGTCCATAATAATTATACAATTAGGTCTATTTTTCATAATAAAATCCTTATTTAATAGGCACAACCTTGCGATTGTGCCTATATTTTAATTTAGAATAAAATTAGTCTTTGTAATTTACGATACCTGCAAAATCTTCTGCTTTGAGTGCTGCACCACCTATAAGACCACCGTCGATATTTCTCATAGCCATAAGTTCTTTTGCGTTGCCAGGTTTCATGCTTCCGCCGTATTGAATACGAAGGCTCTTTGCAACTTCTGCGCCCCAAGTCTTTTTAACCAAACTTCTGATATAGCCGATAGTTTTGTTCGCGTCTTCTGCAGTAGCGGTTTTACCCGTGCCGATTGCCCAAACGGGTTCGTAAGCAATAACGATATTAGAAAAATCGGTTACGCCTTTAAGACCTTCAAGAACTTGTTTCTTCAAAACTTTCTTAGTTTTGTTCTTTTCTCTTTCAACCAAAGTTTCGCCTACGCAAACGATAGGTTTAAGGTCGTTTTTAAGCGCTTGGGTTAAACGCATATTTACGGTTTCATCAGTTTCGCCGAAATATTGACGACGTTCGCTATGACCGATAATAACGTATTCAACGCCGATTTCTTTAAGCATTGCCGCAGAAATTTCACCGGTGAAAGCACCGCTATCTGCCCAAGCAACGTTTTCTGCACCAAGTTTAATTTTAGAACCTGCAATAGCGTCCTTTGCTACCCACAAATCGGTGTAAGGTACGCAAATTACAACTTCGGGCTTAGATTTAGCAACCAAAGGTTTAAGGTCGTTGATAAGCGCAACTGCTTCAGCAGCAGTTTTGTTCATTTTCCAGTTACCAGCAATAATAGGTTTTCTCATAATGTGTGCTCCTTAAAAATCTAGATATAAAAATTATTTATTGTTTAAGCATTCAATACCGGGAAGTTTTTTACCTTCGAAAAGTTCGAGTGATGCACCGCCACCGGTTGAAATATGGCTCATTTTATCAGCAAAGCCAAGTTGTGTTACTGCCGCAGCAGAATCGCCACCACCGATAATAGTGGTTGCTTCGGTTTCAGCAAGCGCCTTTGCTACTGCAATAGTACCTTTTGCAAAAATAGGATTTTCAAACACGCCCATAGGTCCGTTCCAAATAACCGTCTTTGCACTCTTAACTTCGTTTGCAAATAGTTCAGCAGATTTTGGACCGATATCAAGCCCCATAAGGTCTGCGGGGATTTCGCCAACTTCATAAGTAGCGCAAGCAACTTCAGCGTCAATCGGGTTGGGGAATTCTTTGGTTGCGTTAACGTCGATAGGAAGAAGAATTTTCTTGCCGAGTTCTTCAGCCTTTTTCATCATATCGGTGCAGTAACCGATTTGTTCGTCGTCAACGAGTGATGTGCCAACTTCATAACCTTTTGCCTTTAAGAAAGTGTAAGACATACCGCCACCGATAATCAAAGTATCGCACTTTTCAAGAAGGTTTGAAATAACTTTGAGTTTATCAGCAACCTTTGCGCCACCGAGAATTGCAACGAAAGGATTAACGGGGTTTTCAAGAGCGTCAGCCATAACTGAAAGTTCTTTTTCAATAAGGAAACCGCATACAGCAGTATCAACGAAACCGTATTCTGCAATAGCAGCGGTGGTTGCGTGTGAACGGTGTGCAGTACCGAAAGCGTCGTTTACGTAAATATCGCAGTAAGACGCGAGTTTTTTGCAAAGCGCTTCGTCTCTCTTTTCTTCGCCTTGTTCAAAACGGGTGTTTTCAAGAAGAACTACTTCGCCTTCTTTAACGTTTGCAACTGCTGCGTCAGCACTTGCACCAACAACGTCTTCAGCAAAAACAACTTTTTGACCGAGTTTTTCAGAAAGTTTTTCAGCAACCGGACGAAGAGTAAATTTTTCTTTATCTTTTGCGGCTTTTTTAAGATATTCAGCCTTTGCCGCTGCTTGTTCTTCTACGGGAAGTGCTTCAACAGCCTTCTTTTCTTTCTTGGTTAAAGAAAAGCCTTCGGTGAAAATGTTGTGGGGTTTGCCCATGTGTGAACAAAGAATAACTTTTGCACCGTTATCTACCAAATATTTGATTGTAGGAAGTGCGCCGTTAATACGCGTTTCATCAGTAATTTTGCCGTCTTTCATAGGTACGTTAAAGTCAACCCTAACAAGACATTTTTTACCCTTAACTTCTACGTCTTTGATTGATTTTTTATTCATAATATTTACTCCTTAAAGTTAGTTTGAGTTATTACGCCTCAAACTGCCCTATTTTAATATCCTATCCATTATATAAAGAAATCCGCCGTTTGTCAAACATTTAACGGCGGATATGCTTTGTTTTAGTTGTTTTTATGTTTGTTTTTGCGCACGATATTGATAAATACTGAACGCAAGGTTAGTTATGTGGTCGCCAACCCTTTCAAGATGCGAAACCGTTTGCAAATAAACTGAACCGAGTTGAGCGTTGCACGCGCCTTTTTTAACCCTTTCAATGTGTCTATTTTCAAGTTCTTTGCTAAGATTGTCAATTCTTTCTTCAATTTGGTCAACTTGCGGAAGAATGTTAACGTTTCTATCGTCAAACGCGATAATTGAATATTCGTAAAGCAACTTAATTTCATCAGTAAGTTGTTTAAGTTCTTCTTTTGCTTCTTCTGAAATGCACACTTCTTCTTCACGAAGACGCAACGCAAATTCTAAAATGTTTTCAGCGTAGTCACCTATTCTTTCAACAGACGAAACGACGTGATAATAAGAGCCGACTTTCTTTTCGTCTTCTTCGTTGAGTTCTTTACTCATAAGTTTAGTAAGGAACGCCGTGATATCTTTATTGAGATGGTTTATAACTTCTTCGTTACTTCTTAACTGTTCTTCGTTATTAACGCCGGAATTAAGCAACATTTCTACTGAATCATCAATATTTTTCATAGAAACTTCAGCCATTCTAATAATTTCTTTCTTTATGTTGCCAACTGCAATAGGCGGAGTTGAAAGCAATCTATCATCAAGGAACTTAAACTTAAATCTTTCGTCAACTTGTTGTTTTGTTTCGGGAATAATAAGGCAAGCAAGTTTAACAACGTATTTAGTAAACGGCAATAATACGAGCGTCGTCAACACGTTAAAGAGAGTGTGGAATATTGCTATTTGTTGACCAACGTTACTTGCCATGCTTGCAAATATGCTTGCAACCTTATCTTTCAAAATCCAAATAGGAACTATAAATAGAACGCAGCCGAAAGTATTAAACAATAAGTGTACTACCGCAGTTCTTTTTGCGTTTACGCTAGTGCCAGCAGAAGACATTATTGAAGTTATACAAGTACCGATATTTGAACCTAGCGCTAAAAAGAGTGCGTTTTCAAATGATAATACGTCGATACTTGCCAAAATTACCATTAAACTCGTTATAGTTGATGAACTGTGCACGAGCGCAGTTAAAACTATACCGATTAAAACCAAAAGCAAGGGAAAATGCTCGCCACGGAAAATCGTTTCCACCCAAGTATAAGGTAGCGTTACGGTAACCCCGTCAACTATTTCCTTGTAAAACATAATTTCTTTTGCATAGGTTGAAATAAATTCAAGCCCTACGAAAATCATGCCAAGCCCTGCTAAAATATTACCGATGCTTACCGTCCTTTCGTTTTTAGCAAGCATTGAAGTCAATATCCCGATACAACCTGTCATCGCTGCGATTGCACCGACATCTACTGCACCTACCCCTGAAAGAGAAACGATATGCGCAGTAACGGTCGTTCCTATGTTCGCGCCCATTATTACGTTGGTTGCTTGCACCAAATTCATCAGTCCGATATTAACGAAACCAACCAACATAACGGTCGTTGCAGTTGAACTTTGAATTATGCTTGTTACCGCAACGCCTACGCCAACGCCTGCAAAGCGATTAGATGTAACTTTACCTAAAAGTTTTTTCATTCCACCGCCGGCAACTTGTTCTAGCGCACTACCCATAACTTTCATGCCCAGCATCATTGCCGCAACACCGCCAAACATGAAAAACACGTTCCACAAAACGTCCATAAATTAAGCCTTCCTATAACTTTGTCTAATGTGTAAAAAATAAAACAAAAAAAATTATATGTTTATTTTAATATAACTTATTACCAAAGTCTTTGTCAAACGATTTTATTTACAATTATCAAAAAAAGTAAATGCACATACAAATAAAGTAAATGCACATACAAATAAAGTAAACAAAAGCGTTCAACGAGAAAACCGCCGAACGCTTATCAATATTCACTTATTTGTTAGGGATTTCGCCTTCAGTCTTAAAACCTTCGTAACCACTTTGCCTTAACGCTTCGTAAACGCCCACGCAAACTGAATTTGATAGGTTAAGCGAACGGGTTTCACCCATCATAGGTATACGCACGCACTCGTCGTAATGTTTTTCTAAAAGACTTTCGGGTAAGCCTTTCGTTTCTTTACCAAAAACCAAAAAATCGCCGTCTTTATATTTAGCGTCCGAGTGAATTAGTTTTGATTTTGTGGAAAAAAAGTGGAAATTTTTGCCGTTATAAAACTTGTCCATAACTTCTTCAATACTGTCGTAATAAAAAATTTCAACCAAATTCCAGTAATCAAGCCCCGCCCTTTTTAGGTATTTATCAGAAACTTCAAAACCAAGCGGTCTTACCAAATGAAGTTTACTGCCCGTTACGGCGCAAGTTCTTGCAATATTGCCCGCGTTTTGCGGAATTTCAGGTTCAACCAACACGATATTTAAGGTCATAATTTTTCTCCTAGTATCCCGAATTAAAATCTCGGTAAAGCCCGCGCCTACGCGAACTTACCAAATGATAATCCTTTTCTATTTTTACGTTTGTTTTTATTATATCAGCGCTACTTGCAAGCGCAATATTTCCTCGAATATCCGAAACGCACGCATAGTTTTTTGCGCACAACGCCATCGCTATACCATTGCAAAACGCTCCGCTACGCAAGGTTATTTGTGCCATAGTGTTTTCTAACTTCTTGAACACGCACACGATAATATCCGCGTCGCAAAGTGTAAGCACCCTTGCCGATTCCGGAAAAAATAAATCTTCCGCCACTAAAACGCCTATCTTCCCTACGCTTGTGTCGTAAACGCGAAAGTTGCCACCCGGAGCGTATTCACTTTGGTCTATCGCGTGCACCATATCGCTCACGCCTAAAATTTTACCTTTATCAGCAATAACGGCTGAATGCCTAAACACACCGAAAGTATCGGTATCGCAACCGCTAATCACGACCGAACCCAACTGTTTTGAAAGTTTTGCAACGTCTTGAAAATATTCAGTTTCGCCCGCTAATTCTTTTTTGTAACTAACCAGCCCTAACCCGTTAAAGCCAAACACAATCAACTGACTTCCACTAATCGCGTCAAGTTTTTCTTGCCAAGCCCAGTCAAAAGAACCACCCGTAACGAAACAAATTTGCATATCAACCCCCAAAAGCCTATAATTCATTTTATTTTTATAGGGGTTGGTTTTGTTAAAGATTTTTATTTATCAGTTCAATAATTTCTTTAGCGCTTTCACTCGTTTGAATTGCCGTTTTTATATCTTTTATTCCTATCACTCCCTTAAAATAGTAGGGGGTAAATTTTCTAAATTCAAGTGCCGAGCGTTTTTCGCCCATCCTTTCCGCCATAAGAGAGATATGTTCTATGATGAATTGCTTTTTCGTTATAGGTGCGCTACACCCCGATAGCGCGCAAAATAAGAAGGGGTTAGCAATAGCGCCACGCGCAAGCATCACGCCGTCAGCACCCGTTAACGATATCATTTTTTCGCAATCTTCAATCGTGAACAATCCGCCATTTGCAATTACTGGGATTTTTACCGCATTCTTTGCTTTTTCAATAGCGTTGTAATCAGGTTCACCCGAATAGTACGTTTCACGAACTCTACCGTGTACGGTTATCAAACACGCACCTGCATTTTCAGCCATCTTTGCAAATTCAGACGCAATATCGTCGCCAGCCTTTTGCCCCGTTCGTATTTTTGCGGTTACGTTTTTACCGCTTTTAACACACTCTTTAATAATGCTTTCGGCTTTTTTAATATCGGTTAATAAAGCACTCCCTTCACCGTTCTTAAAGACTTTAGGCACGGGACAACCCATATTTATATCAACTATTTTGAAATCCTTTAAGTATTCGCTTTCGCACGCACTTCTCATATAGTAAGCGTCCGCCCCGAAAATTTGCACGGCGGTGTTGTTTATATCGCTTCCGCTAAATAAAAGTTCTTTTGAGCCGTTGCCACCGTACATTAAGCCTTTTGCGCTTACGAGTTCGGTAAATGCTAACCCTGCGCCCAAAGAGAGCGCCAACTTTCTAAAAGCGTAATCAGTATACCCCGCCATAGGCGCTAAAAATATGTTGTTTTTAACTTGCGTATTCCCTACGACGAGCGCTCGTGTTTGCATTTTTCACCTTCACACCGAATATCATTATTAAGTTTATCAAACATGAAACAAAATAGCAAGCGATTAAAGCCACCGCACTACCGTAAATATTAATTCTTGGATTTTTTAACAACACTACGTTTAGAAAAATCTTAACGACGACGCCAAAAGAAAGTGAAATAATAGGTTTGTAGGCTCTATCTTTTCCGATAAGCACGGCGTTTTGCGTTTGCACGACAGACAATAAAATTATGCTTGGACTTAAAAAACGTAAAAGAGAAATAGCGATTTCTTTTTCATTTAAGGAAAGTCCTTTGAATAGCAAATTCACTATAAACGGAGAGAAAAAACAGCAAAACAATGCACACGGCAAAGAAAAAACGACGGTAAAAAATATAACCTTTTTTGCCCTTTCCTGTTTTTCTCGTTCAGTTTTTAATGATGACACCGACGGTATTGCTACGGTAGAAAAACCGTAACATAATGATACGGGCAGATTAATTACAGTTAAGCACGCCCCACTCAATACGCCGTAAAGTGCCGTTGCGTCCTGCCTATACGTTGAAAGTAAATTTACGATTAAAAAACTGTCTATAAAATGCGAAAACGGTATAACCATACTGATAAGAGTTATAGGAACGGCTTTTTTAATAACTTCTTTTTGCATTTCTCTTTCGTTTACTGCACCGACAAAATCGTTTAATTTTTTTCTTTTTTTATCCATAAAATATACGACCGTCAAATATGCAAGCGCTAAAAATTCAGAAATGGTTATAGCAAAAGTTGCGCCTGCAACGGCTTTTTCTACGTTTGGTAAAAAAGTTTTTACAAGCAATATGCCGAAAACAACTTTTACTGCTTGCTCAATCACTTGCGAAACGGCGGTGGGTTTCATATTCATTAATCCTTGAAAATATCCCCTAAAAGCACAAATTAACGCCACCGCAAATACTGCGGGCGCTAAATATAAATACGCTAAATACGCTTGACCGTTGCCTTGAAACTTTGATATAGGTTTTGAAAAAATTAACATCGATAGCGTGCCGATTACGCCTATTAACAATAGCATTTTTATGGTCGTTTTTAAGTACGCGTGTGCAACGCTTTCCTTATCGTCTTTTTTTGCTATAAGCCCCGATAGCGCGCTAGGAACGCCTGCGCCCGAAAAATCAAGCAAGAGTGAATACACGGGAAAAACTATTTGATATAGTCCTAGCCCGTAACCACCTAAAAGGTTGGTTAGCGGAACTCTATAAATTGCGCCTAACGCTTTTGACAAAAAAGCACCTGCGCCTAAAAATATTGCACCGCGAATTAAACTTTTCTTATTTTTAGACATATGTAAAGACCGCCGAAAACGGAGGTCTTTAACGAAAGATTTTATTCTACTTGATATGACAAAAATGAACTGCCTAGTTGAACGAGTTTAACGTCTGCAGACGAGAAGCGCGCCGATTTATCTTTATCAAAAAGCACGATAGAACCAAAACAATCACCGCCCGAAATCATAGGCACGATTATTTGATTTTCCGCGTCAAAATCATTACCAAAGGTAACAGGAACTATTGAACCGCCGTCCGAACGTGATAGCACAACGCTTTTTCTATCTTGTAAAACGTTCACCATTTGTTCTGAAATATTCTTGCCCATTGCTTCTTTATATTTTGAATCCGAAACGTAAATAATCGAATCACAATCGGTTATAAGACAAGTTTTTTCAGTAAGCATATTGAGCCCGTCGGCTACACTTTGTGCCGACTGGTCTAGTCCACACATCGGTGAATATTTTTTCAACACTAATTCGTCTTTACTTGCATAAATTTCAAGTGGGTCTCCCTCGCGTATGCGCAAAGTTTTGCGCAATTCTTTAGGGATAACCAGTCTGCCCAACTCGTCAATTCTTCTAACAATGCCTCTATCTTGCATAATTCCTCCGTCAAGAATAGTATGTATTGCTTTTCGGATTTTATGCAAACAATAAAATTTTTATTTCCACGCCGTTGGCATTTGCCTAAATTCATCAATCCAAGTCGTGTCTTTTAATAACGTTTGGTTATTTGAACATTGCACGTAAACGTCCCTATCCGCGCTTGATATTACAACTATATTACCGTTCATATCAGCATAACCATTACCCGTTTCGGTGCATATCGTAGTTACGTAAACTTGCGAAGTATATACTGAAATCCTTTCTAAAAAATCTTGAGTAGGAAAATCGTATTTATCGCCGATAGCGCAAGTTACCACACAAATTTTAGGTTTAATTTCTTTAAGCAAACTCTCGTTTGAAGACGTTGAAGAACCGTGATGTCCAGCCTTGAACAACTCTACCTGTGTAAAATCATACTTTGCGGCGAGTTTCTCTTCACCTTTTTCTTCCAAATCCCCCGTAAATAAGAACTGACGGCTTCCGTGATGAAAGAGCACGCACACCGAATAATCATTTTCGACCGAAGCGTCGTTTTCATAATAATAATTGTAAAGAATTTCAATCTTTATATTTCCGTCATTAGACAACTCGAAAACTCTCTTCGCACCGTCTTTACTTTCGTTATAGCATTCAAGCGCTGTAAAGTGTTTTGCCCCAGCATTAATTTCATCCGTGCGCTCCGAAACGTATCTTTGATAAATTTGCGTATTTTTTTCGGTTTGTGGAAAATCTATTATCGTTTCTACTTCGTACAAGTCAAACAAGCTATTTTGACCTGCTTCGCCACCAAAACACGCGATATGGTCGTTATCGGCGTGCGTTAGAATAACGTATTCAAGTTTATTATCGGTAATTCTTGCGTCAACGTAGTTTTTAATATCGTCTAAACTATCGGTATCGCTACCACCGTCAATCAAAATATCGTTTTCGCCAGCCTTTATAAATATACAATCACCTGAGGCGCCGTTACCAAGCGTTAAAAAATGAAACTCTAATTCGCCCGTCGGCGCAATATATTCAGGTTTAATTATATAATTAGTATAAATGTAATAGCCCGCATAACTAACAATCAAAAAGGTAATTGATAGCAACACGCTCTTTATAGATAGTTTTTTCTTTTTATATTTTCTTCTTGCCATGCTACTCTTTTTCAATCCCTAATATTTAGTAAAAAATTATACTTTATTATTTTATAGTAAACGTTCTCTCAACTGTTCGTTAGTCATAGGTGAAAGATATTTGAGCGGAATATCGTAAACGGTTAAGCACCCCGTTACCCCTTCTTTTACAAGCCTTGCAACCGCCCTACCGTACGCTGTGAGCACACTTCCCGTAAATTCAGGGTTAGAGTCAAGTTTTAGCGATAACTCTAAAAGATGCGCGTTTTCATTCGTGGTGTTGCCCGAACGGAACACGAAACCACCGTGCGAAAGTTTCCTTTGCATATCTTTAACTTGCTCTTCCGAAACGAAGTTAACGATAGTATCGTAATCGGCAAAATAATTCGGCATTTCCTTTATAGTTTTTTCAATCAAATTTTTATCCGCGCCGTCTTCTACCGCAACGAAACATTCTCTTAAATGTTTATCCCTTGTTTTTAAGTCGGGATTAACGCCACTTCTTACAGCGCTTAACGCGTCTTCTTTGGGAATAGTATACTGAATTGCGTTTTTTACGCCGTCAATTCTTCTTATTGCGTCACTATGACCTTGCGAAACGCCTTTACCCCAAAAAGTATAATCGTTACCGTCGGGCAATACTGCGCCGAAAAGCATTCTAGCGATAGAGAAAACACCTGGGTCCCAACCGATACTTATTGCAGAAAGAGTGCCGTTTTCTTTTGCAACCTTATCAAGTTTATTAAAGTATTCGGGAATTTTAGCGTGCGTATCAAAAGAGTCAACCGTGTTGAAATTTTTTAAAATTTCCGATGTATTGTTGGGTAAATCAGTAGCACTACCGCCACATAACAACAAAACGTCAATTTTACCCTTAAATTCAATAAGTTTTTCCATTGAATACACGGGGAAATCAACTGCCGGCTTTACGCTTTCGGGCGCTCTTCTAGTAAATATGCCAACGCATTTCATATCGCTTGTTTTACTAACCGCTAGCGTTACGCCCCTACCTAAATTTCCGTACCCAACTATACCTACGTTTATCATAAAATCACCTATTCGTTTTTTATTATTTTACTATTTTATTCCCGATTTTAGCAACCGATTTATCAAAAGATTTGTTTATAGCGATTATTAAAATTGATTAAGTCCTTTTTTAAGCAAAATAAATCAATTTCATACAAAATTTTTGATATTACTTATTATATCATTATTGTCACAAACAATTAATTAACTTACGATAAATTATATAATATTTGTCTTAATTAGTCAACACCAAAGGAGTAAATTGCTTTGAAAAAACCATCAAAAACAGTCGATTATTCTTCAGTAATTAAATATGCTTTCTTATTTTTTTGTTTTTTAATTTTTGCCCGTCTTGAAAGTTCTATTTTACCCTATTCAGGGGCAATATTCGTGTCCGCATTAACTTGCGGTGCATCCATAATTCCGTGCTTTCTCTTATATCTTCTTTCGTTTTTATGTTTGGGTGCGGTTGGGCTTTTAGGTTCGCAGGCTATTTTTGCAATAATTATGGCAATTATTACGCTAATTTATCGAAATACGACAACTAAAATTAATTTAGGATTTGCTATTTTCAGCGTAATTTCTATGCTTTCGTTCATTTTTTTAGGCGACACCGCCGTTTTTTTCTCTATCGAAAAACGCATTTTAACGGCACTTTTGACTGGCGTTTTATCTTTTTTTAGCATAATTGCAAGTAACACTATTATTAATAAGGGGTTAAAATTTAAGCTAGATTACGAAGAATATCTATCTATTGCAATTCTATTGGCGCTTTTTGGAACGGGGGCGTGCAATCTCATTTCGCCTTACTTTTGGCGAGCAATTTGCGCTTTTTTAATTCTTACCCTGTGTTATCTATACAAAACGGGAACGAGCACGCTAGTTTCTTGCATTTTAGGCGTTAGTTTTTCTTTATATTATAGTGATATCATTTTTGTTTCCGTCTTCTTGATTTTAAGCGTCGTTGCCGAATGCCTTTCCCATTTATCTAGATATCTTTCGGCAATCGGAATTATTATGGCTGATTATTTAATTCAGTTGATTTTTGGCGTTTACGGGGCGTACACTACCGTCGACTTTTTATCCATACTCGTAGGCGCAGTTCTTTTTTGCGTTATTCCTGAAAGAATTTTATCAACCGTTAAAGAAAGGCTTTACTCTTTTAGAGAAAAACATTTAATTAGACAAACGATTAACCGTTGTAGACAAAAAATCTCAAATAGGCTTTACGAATGTTCTACCGTTTTTTCTGAAATGGCTAGCGCGTTTGAAAACTTCAAAAAACAAGCAATGAACGAAGAGAACGCAAAAAAGATTATTCAAAAACAAATTTCGTCTAGCGTATGCGCGGAATGCGAGCACCGAATTCGTTGCAAACGCCACGAACGTTCGGTAACTGTTGGACTTTCCAAAATGCTTGATATCGGCTTTGCAAAAGGCAAACTTTCATTGATTGATTTTTCAAAAGAATTTTCTAGCGTTTGCTTGCGCCCTAACGATATTTTGTTTTGCACTAATAAACTGCTAGCCGATTTTAGGGCTTACGCCGTTGAAAACGCTAACCACAACAGCGGTAGAGAATTAATAGCGTCTCAAGCAAACGGCGTTGCCGAAGTCCTTTGTAGTCTAGCACTCGAAACGGGCACTCAATTAAAATATCAAAATAGGCTTGAACGAACACTTTGCAACAACCTTTTCAAATCAGGCTTTATAGTTAACGAAGTTTTAATATACGGTGAAGACGAAAGGCTTACCGTAAACTTAATCGTCTTAACCAAGTCCATTCCCTTACAAGCAATGCAAAAGATTGTTAGCGATACCGTTGGCTCTCTTATGATTATTTCTGAAAGGACGGATATATTAGAAGATAAATGCTTTTTATCATTTAAGATGGCAACTGATTACGACGTTGTTTACGGAATTGCACGGGCGATTAAAGACGGGTCGGACGCAAGTGGCGACACGCACTCGGTTACCCGCATTGAAGGTGATAGATTACTCGTTGCTCTTTCCGACGGCATGGGTAGCGGACAAGACGCTAAAAACGTTTCTTCAACCGCCCTATCTCTTATTGAAAGTTTTTATAAAGCAGGTCTTTCTTCTAAAACAATATTGAATACCGTTAATAAACTTTTATCAATCAATACAGAAGACAGTTTTACCGCGCTAGACTTGTGTGTACTCGACTTAAAAACTTGTTCAGCGGATTTTATAAAATACGGCAGTCCATACGGCTTTATCGTGAGTAGCGAAGGCATAAAAATTGTTGAAGGAAACTCACTTCCGCTGGGTATAATTGACGAACTAAAACCTTCCGTATGCTCCGCTACCCTTAACGACGGCGACGTTATCTTGCTTTTATCGGACGGTATTTCAGACGCCTTTTCTTCAACGGGTGAAATAATAGATTACTTGCGAACGCTACCCGCAAAGAATCCACAATCACTTGCCGACCAAATTTTAGAAACGGCAATAAGCAAAAATCTTAATCAAAAAAAGGACGATATGACCGCCCTTGCCGTAAGAATATTCAAAAGAAAATCCGCCTAAAAAATTTACGCTACCCCTAAAAAACAAATCAAAAAAAATTTTATAATATATACTACGATGGCGAAGCCGAACTTTGTTTGTTCTAACTAAATCCATTCCAAAAGAAAAAGGGCACTTTTTAGTGCCCTTTTTCTTTTGGAGCGGGTGATGAGAATCGAACTCACAACCACAGCTTGGGAAGCTGTTGTTTTGCCACTAAACTACACCCGCATTTTACTTTTGCTATCCATCTTTCTTTATTATTATTTTAGCATAAAATTTTCTATATTGCAAACGGAATTTTGCCTAAAATATTGATTAATTTAAAAATATGTGATAAAATAATAAAAAAAGTTTAAGGAGCTACATAATGGCATTATTTTTACGAATACTTGAATGGGCTGACGACTCTAAAGATACATTAGTGTATAAACTTCCCTTAAAAAGGGGCGGTAGTGAAATAAACCATAAGAGTAAACTTATCGTTAGAGAATCTCAACAAGCAGTTTTCGTTCATAAAGGGCAAATTTGCGATATTTTCTCCGCTGGTACTTACGATTTGAATACAGACATATTCCCTATTCTTTCTAAACTTGCTGGTTGGAAATACGGTTTTCAAACGCCTATAAAAGTTGATATTTACTTTGTTAATATCAAACAATTTACCGGTTATAAATGGGGCACGGCTAACCCTATTCTTATGCGCGATAGTGAATTCGGTGCAATTAGAGTTAAAGGTTTCGGCTCTTATTCATTTAAGGTTGACGACGTAAGAGTTTTCTTAAACGAACTTTTCGGCACGAATTCTTCGTTTAAAACTCACGATATTACCGACTGGCTTAAATCAATGGTTTTATCTGCGCTTTCGGACATTCTTGGCGAAAGTAAAGTTTCTGCGTTAGACCTTGCTGCAAATACTTTAGAATTCAACCAAATGGTTAAAAACGCTATACAAGACGCTTTTGCTCAAATCGGTCTTTGCTTGACCAACTTGTTCATCGAAAACATGTCCGTTCCGTCGGAAGTTGAAAAAGCGATTGACGAACGCTCTAAACTCGGTATACTTGGCGACAAGACTGACGTTATGATGAAAATCGCGGCTGCCGAAGCATTAAAGGACGCCGCTAAAAACGAAGGAATGGGCGGTACTTTCTTGGGCGCAGGCGTTGGAATAGGTGCAGGCGCAGGTATCGGTGGAATTTTTGCAGACGCAATGAAACCTTCTTCACCCACTCCCCAACCCGCTCAACAAGTAGCACAGCAAAACGATACTAAAAAATGCCCGTCTTGTGGCGCTAACGTAAATGCTAACGCAAAGTTTTGCCCTGAATGCGGTGGTAAGTTCGCTTTTGCTAAATTCTGCACGAATTGCGGAAAAGAAATTGAGCCAAATGCAAAATTTTGCCCTGAATGCGGTGCAAAACAATAACTCGATAAAAAAATTTAAGGTTAGAACGTTGTTTGTTCTAACCTTTTTCTTTTATAAAAGTTTTTATTCTTACATTCTCGAAAGTGAAATTATACTGCCGTAATCATGGTGTCTTAAAAGTTTTCCATCGTCAAAGTCTAAAATTTCTTCTTCAAGTTCAGGAATGCTTAAAACTTTTCCATTTATATAATCTTCTAGTCTTTCGTCACAAGTCGTTAAACGCATTATTAGTCCACCCAAACGAGCGTCGTGTATTTCAAACCCGTACGGCTTATTTTCCTTGTGCCACAAATACGAAAAGGATTTGTGGAAATCTTTTACCCTTTCGATAGTTTCAATAATTTGTAGGCGCAACTCTTTTAACTTTGCTTTATCGTTTGACTTATAAGCCCTACGTAGTTTTAAACCCATTTCGGCTTTTAATTCAAGTGCTAAGCACAACTTTTCAATAAAGTCAAATACGTAGGCGTAATCCCCTGCACTTTCTTTTACTTTTTTAATTTTTTCAGCGTATTCTTGATATTTTATATGCCCGTTGTTTTCTAAATTCTTATCAAAACGCCCCATAAATATATCTGAATAAAGTAGGGTTCTGCAAGGATTATGCGGTTCTTCTAAAACTTCGTTTTCGTCGAAAAGATTAGGCAAATCTAATAGCATAAAATCGTCGTAATCAAGCCCCGTTAAAGCCTTAAAACCACGCTTAATATTATTTTCGTCAAAATTTCCGTCAGCATACTGCCTAATAGCGTACAAAACGTGCAACAATGAATATACCGAACATTCGTGCCCCGCGTCGCCCCACATAGTAATCATAACGTTTTCAACGCCGTTTTCAATAACGCTTTTCATTGCGGGCAACATAGTTTGCAAAGAAAAACTTGAAAGTGGTGCAAAACCGTGCCAACACCATGCACCGCCGGCAAAACTAATTTCATTGTTAAATTCTTTGTGCGACTTGAACATTTTATCGTAAATTTCTTTATCTTTATGATAATAATCCCAGTATTCAAGCCCTACGCTTTCGGGAACTAATTTCTTAACTTCTTCGGAAAAATTAGTAGGAATATAATAGTCGCCACTTGCGATACGGAAAAACATATCGCTCCACATATTTGGCTTAAAGCCATACTTTTTAGCAATGTCAACAACTTTATTTAAGTGGCGCAACAAAATTTCGTATTTATCAAAGCAACCGTGTTTTTTAAGATATTTTCCCCCACCGATATTAAACGCTTCGTCCATACCGATATTTATCGTACGAGTAGTAAAACTTTCCGCGCACGACTTTAACATTTTTTCTATCAATTCGTACGTTTTTGGCTCGTCAATCAAAAGAACGTCGTCAATATCAATTATATCGTCGTAATTAGAATGTTTTAACAAGCCATTAACGTGCGCAAGCGTTTGTATATACGGTATAACTTCAACGCCTATTTTTATGCCGTAAGCGTCAATTTCTTTTAATTCGGCGGTTGTATACCTACCACGCAAGTATCCAAAATACGGCTCGTCTTTTATTTCGTAAGTATCTTCAAGATATAACCCCAAAGCGTTATACCCGAACTTCTTGATTGTATCCATAAACTTTTTGACCTGTTCAACGGTCGCAACAGCATTTCTTGAACAATCTAGCATTACGCCAAAGCGCTTATAATTGCACATATTCTTTATCTCCTTTAATTATAAAAGACCGTAAAATACTATACCAAGTAGAGCAGACAACAGTATAAGTAAAATTACTGAAAGATTTTTCTTCTTAATTTTTTTGTATAAAACGCTAGTAGCGCTGACTAAAACGAATATTATTAAAGCCTTAAAATCGAGCGCTATCGAACTTTCAATGGTTTTTAACGATAAAATAACCGTTAAAAAAATTGTAATTGCAGTCCCCGTGATTAACCCGACTACTACCGGACGAATCCCCTTCAAAAACGCTTGAACGCCAGCGAATTTCATTAAGCCGTGCATCAAAGACGCAATTAATAAAATTATTATAAACGACGGTAACACAACGCCTAAAGTGGCAACGATAGCCCCTAAAATTCCTGCTTGCGACGCACCTACGAAAGTTGCCATATTTATCGCTATAGGACCTGGCGTTGATTCTGCTACGGCTATAAAATTTATAACTTCTTCGCTCGTTAACCAACCGTTTGAAACAACTTCGTCAGTAACGAGCGGTATCATTGCGTATCCACCGCCAAAAGTAAACGCACCGATTTTCAAAAAAGTTAAAAACAACTTGAGAATAATATCCATTACTCATTACCCCCCTAAGTCGCTTTTATTTGATTTTTTTTGTTTTTTATCTTTTATTAACGAAATAAAATAGCCAACCAAGCCGAGTATACCGCCGATAATAATATAAACTATTGTTGAAAAATCTACGGCAAAAATACTAAACAATACTAAACAACATACGGTTGTAAAGAAGATTGTTAGATTATACGCCGTTTTTTTAAGACTTTTAAACATCTTAAACCCTGCGGACAAAATCAAATACGCAACACACGCTTGTATACCACGGAAGGCGTACTGAACGACCTTAAACGACAAGAATTTATCAAACACAAGCGATATTAAAAATATAATTATTAACGACGGCATAACCATGCCTAGCGTTGCGCAAATCGCCCCAAGAACGCCTGAAACCTTATATCCTATATACGTTGAACTGTTTACTGCGATAGGACCTGGCGTTGATTCTGCAATAGCAACAAGGTCTAAAAATTCATCTTGTTCAATCCATTTTTTTCGCTCGACTAATTCACGTTGTAAAACGGCAATCATTGCGTAACCACCGCCAAAAGTAAACAAGCCTATCTTAAACATTGTAAAAAATAAATTAAACAATCTTTTTAATTTTTTCATTTTTCACCCACTCGTTAAAAGGTTATACCTAAAACATTAATAGTCAAACTAAAAATCAACGGCAACACGATTAGTGCTAAAACGTACGATATAAAACAAGTTTTTGCACCTTCAGTTGAGTCTTTCCCTACCGATTCAGGATATACGACAACGTTCATTCCCACGGGCATACCTACCGCTACTATCGCGATAAACGCAACTTGTAAAAACGTTTGACTGCGCCATCCAAGTAAGTAAATAATAGCAAACAAAAGCGCGAATATCAAGGGAAAAACTATCAATCTAATTAAACCTATAACGTAAGGTTTCCAAGAAGTAAATAGTTTTTTCAACGGTACGTTTGCTAAAACTGCACCAGTAATAAGCATTGCAGGTGCACTTTGACAATTACCTGCAACGGTAACTAAATCGTTAAAAAATTTGGGAACTTCAAATTTTAACCCACTAGACAACAAGCCCAACGCTATGCCTATATAAGCACCTATCATAGGTGGATTATATAAGAACGAAACTTTTTTGAAAAAACTTTTTTTCTCTTTTTTTGTTTCGACCAAAAGTACGTTATCGGTAGACGCTGTCAAAACGTGATAACCGTAAGAGTAAATAAGAATACTCATCGGCAAACAAAACATAATCATTTGCGACCTTGCAACTTCGCCAAAAACGCCGTAAACTAGCGGATAGCCAAAATAACCTATATTGCCAAATGCAAACGCGTACTTTAAAATGTTTTGTTGGAATTTTTCTTTTGCAAACAACTTTGCAAACGGAATAGCAATGAAAACGACACTAATTGAAACAAATACCCCAGCCAAAAACAAGATTAAATATTCGCTTATGTTTTCTACACTAACGGTAGACGATAAACTTACAATTGAATACGCCGGTGCAAAAAGATTTACCAAAAGAGCCGCCAAAACCTTTCTTCCACTATCGTTAATTATATTCTTTTTCTTAAAAAAGTAACCTATAAATATGAATGTCAACAATATTGAAACTTGTTGCAACGTAGTAGTGAATAACATTACTTTCTCCTTTTACCAAAAAAATTCTCTGCCAAAATCGACAGAGAAATTTTTTAGCAATAATGATTATCTCATTTGTTGTAAATCGTAGTGAATGTCGTATGCTTTTTCTTCTTCAGTGAATTTACGACGGGTGTCGATAACCTTACCGTCGTTAATCTTTCTATCAGCAACGTCATCCGTAGTACCCATAACGGTTACGTTAACTTGACGACGACGAGCAATAACGTGGTCCCAGTCAATAAAGTAAATATGTGCAAACAAACCAAGGTCAAGTTTACCGTCTTTAATGGTTAAAGTTTCGCTTCTACCAAAGAATACTGAACGAAGGTGACCGTCGGTGTTCATTGAAGAATAGTCACCAGGTTCGTTAACGTGTCTGCCGTATTGAGCGTGGATAGGACCGGGGTGACGATATTGATGTTCTTCAGCAAAGTCAGGAATCATTTTTCTCATGATATCGAGAAGATCGTGTTGAAGATATTCAAGGTCGAAAGAGTCGATATCGTGTGAACATTCTTGAACCATTACAGAACAGGTGGTGTGGTGTGATACGATTGCAACCGTACCGTTTTTAACGCCAGATGCTTCTACGATATCAAGGATTTCCTTTCTGATGTCGTGGAAAGTGGGAATCCAGCCTCTTGATTGAAGTTCGATTTCTTTTTGAAATACTTTAAATTCCATAGTAGTTACTCCTTAAAATTTATATATTTTTAATTTTTTAATTTTTTTGTTCGTTACAAACGCTTTTGAGCAAACGACGGATAATGCCGTTTATTTGCCTTGACGTTCGTCGTAAGCCTTTCTAACCGCCGCTATCATTTCTTCAGCAAGAGCCAACGGGTCAGCAGCCTTTGCGATTGCTGATGAACAGCCTGACGCTGACGAGCCGGCTTTGATAATGTTATAACAATCTTCGCCTTTTGAAATACCTGCTGACGGGAAAGGTTTGATATCGGGGTTAATTTCTCTGATAACCTTAATAACTTCGTCAACGTATTCTTTATCAGCGGGTTTACCCGTGCCGATAAGTTCGGTGGGTTCAGCAACCAAAATATTTGGGCCAAGTTTAGCAATAGCCTTAACTTCTTCAATAGAATCAGCACAAACCATAGTTGCTAGACCAAGTTCGTCTGCACGTTTAATTGCTAATTCAATTTCTTCCAAAGTAAGTTTTCTTTCCGCGTGGTTAAGCATAACGCCAACAGCGCCTGCAGCCTTAACCGCTTCGGGTAACGTTCTACCCATCCCCCTACCTACGGGAATGCTGTCCATGTGTTGCGAATAAACGTGAACTCTTTTAACGTGCTTTGCAACGTTATAAATTTCAGTATCGGGAATATCTAAAACGATATCCATATCGTACTTTTCAGCAAGTTTATCAAGACCGATTGCCATATTTAGCAACGTTTCGCCATACATATAGCATTTAGGCCCGTATTCAAAAAAGGGTTCGCTTATCTTATAATCTTTAACCATAATTAACTCCTAATTATTTTTTATTAAGTCTTTCGCCTACTGCCCCACCCGGGTGAATAAGCGCGAATTGCTCGTTCTTAAAGCCCGTTTCTTCTATGAGTGCCGTTTGAAGTGCGTGGCAAATCATACAAAGTGCGGTAGTTGAAGTTGTGCCTTGTGAATTATATTTGTCAGTTTCTCTATTAACATATTGTTTAAGAACTGCGTCTGCAGAAACCGCTAACGGTGATTCCATATTTTCAGTTATAGAAATAATTTTTACACCTTTTGCTTTACAAATATCAATTATAGGAAGAAGTTCTTTGGTTTTCCCACCACGCGACGCAAAAACCATAACGTCGCCTTCTTGTAAAAAGCCCGTTGCGCCGTGAACTGCTTCTGCGGGTGAAATAAATCTTGCAGGTTGTTCAATACAACACAAAAGGTGTGCTAAATGTTGACAAATTATGCCTGAGTGTCCGCAACCGCAAGTGCCGATACGGGGGGCGTTTTTCAAAAGTTCAACTGCTTTTGAAAATTCATTTTCATCCAAATAATCGAGCATAGTGTTTATACATTCTGCTTCAATTTTATATGCGTTTTTAACCGCTTCAAGCGTTTGTTTTTGCATTGTTAAACCTCATTTTCAGTACTTTGTTGTATCACAGTGAAAGTATAACATTAATAGTAATTAATGTCAACAAAAAACACCAAATTATTAATCGTTCGCTTTTGATTCGCAATATATGCAACGATAAACTCTTTTATCTTCGTCAACCAAATTAAACACTTGGTCAATGCCTTGTTCAACGCTAGTTATACACCTTGGGTTTTTGCATTTAATAACGTTTTTAAGCGTTTTAGGAAGTGATACTTTGCTCTTTTTTACGATAACGCCGTTTTCAATTACGTTAACGGTAATTTCGGGTGAAAAATACCCTAAAACGTCAAGATTAAGTTCTATTGCAGCGTCAATCTTAATAATATCTTTTTTGCCACTCTTTTTGCTGTTAACGTTTTTGATGAGCGCAACCGTGCAGTCAAGTTCGGAAAGGTTTAACAAATTGTAAACGTCCATTCCTTTACCCGCTTCAATGTGGTCAATAACGATGCCATTTTTTATAGGGTCAATCTTCATAATTCCACCTACTTTATACCTAAAAGTTTTAAGATGAGCGCCATTCTAACGTATCTGCCGTTTTTAACTTGCTTAAAATAGCAAGCGCGCGGGTCGTTATCAACTTCAATAGAAATTTCGTTAACCCTTGGTAGCGGATGGAGAACGCACATATCTTTCTTTGCTAATTGCATTTTTTCGGCAGTTAAAATGTAACTGTCGCGCAATCTCAAATAGTCGTCTTCGTTAAAAAATCTTTCTTGTTGAACTCTAGTCATATAGAGAACGTCAAGTTCGGGCATTGCTTGTTCTAAACTTCTAGTTTCAACGTATTCCATTCCGTTTTTATCCAAAACGTCTTGTTTAACGTAATCGGGCAACATAAGTTCTTCGGGTGAAATCAACACGATTTTAATTCCCGTTTGCCTTGAAAGCGCTTGAATAAGTGAATGCACCGTTCTACCAAACTTTAGGTCCCCACAAAAACCAACAGTTAAATCATCAAGCCTACCCTTTTCGGTTTTGATAGTGAGTAGGTCAGTAAGCGTTTGCGTAGGGTGGTTATGTCCACCATCACCCGCATTGATAATTGGAACTTCCGAAACGTAAGACGCAACTAACGGAGCGCCTTCTTTGGGGTGGCGCATTGCGATAATATCAGAATAGCAACTAACTACTCGGATAGTATCTGAAACACTTTCGCCCTTGCTTGAAGAACTGCTATTAGCATCCGAAAAGCCCAAAGTTTTTCCACCCAAAGAAAGCATTGCCGATTCAAAACTGAGCCTTGTCCTCGTAGACGGTTCAAAAAACAACGTAGCAAGGATTTTATTCTTACATTTTTCCGAATATTTATCAGGATTTTTGATTATGTCCGAAGCGATTTGTAAAACTTCGTTCACTTCGCTAACGGAAAAATCTGTAATCGCAAGTAAATTTTTCATAAAATCTCCTTAAAAATGGTTGTTTAAATATTAGGCGTTAATCCAACTTTCATCCGACGGATTATCTCTAAACGCCTTTAACCTTTGAACGTCGCTTTCTTTAATATAACCCGTTTCAGTAGCAACGGCAATCGTCGTGTCAAAATCGGTCAAACTTACGTTTTTAACATTTGCTTCTTTTAATCTTTCAAGACCTTTTTTCATTACGTAAGTATAAATGCTTACGATACCCAAAACTTCAGCGCCCGCTTCTCTCAAAGACTCAACTACGTCGATACAACTTCCACCGGTAGAAATAAGGTCTTCGATAACTACGACTTTCGTACCGGGTTCTAATTTGCCTTCGATTTTATTGTTTCTGCCGTGGTCTTTACTGCTACCACGAACGTAACCCATAGGCATATTTAGGATATGACCTGCGATTGCTGCGTGCGCAATACCTGCCGTGCTAGTGCCGAAAAGCGCTTCAGCATCGGGATATTCTTTTTTAACGGTTTCAGCGATTGCATTTTCAACAACGTCTCTCGCTTCGGGTGAAGTAAGGATTAATCTATTGTCACAATAAATAGGGCTTTTTATACCGCTAGCCCAAGTAAAGGGTTGGTCGGGGCGTAAAAATACTGCCTTAATTTTAAGTAAATTTTCTGCAACTTTTTTTGCTATGCTCATAATTTTTCTCCTTTCGTGTTTTATCCTAAAAATTCTTTTACGCATTGTCTATACGCTTTAACGGGGTCGTCGGCACCGGTAATTGAACGGCCAACCACGATAAAGTCTGAACCGATTTCTTTTGCGAGCGCAGGCGTAGTAACGCGCTTTTGGTCGCCAACAGCGTCGCCTGCAAGTCTAATACCCGGCGTTACGGTTACAAAGTTTTCACCACATACACCGTGAACCTTGCCTGCTTCTAAAGGTGAACAAACAACGCCGTCAAGACCGCTTTCTTTAGCGTTTAGCGCATAACTCATAACTACTTCGTCAATAGGTTTTTCGATAAGAAGTTCTTTTTCCATCATTTCTTGCGAAGTTGAAGTCAGTTGAGTAACTGCAATAAGTAAAGGACGAGTGCCATCCGCACGCGTTAAACCTTCGATTGCGCCTTTCATCATCGCACTACCGCCCGCTGCGTGTAAGTTAACCATATCAACGTCAATAGCCGAAAGCACAGCCATTGATTTTTTAACTGTGTTGGGAATATCGTGGAGTTTTAAGTCCAAAAAGATTTTATGACCACGACGCTTAATTTCTTTTACGATTTCCGCACCACCGGCATAAAAAAGTTCCATACCAACCTTTAAGAAAGGCTTTTCTTCTTTGAACTTATCAAGAAAGTCAAAAAGTTGTTCTTTGCCGTTAAAATCACAAGCGATAATTACGTCTTTATTCATTATGTGCCACTCCTATAATTTCTTTTAAATCGTCGATTTTATATTTTTCCATAACGCGTGGTAGATTGTTAACGATATCTCTGCACGCGTAGGGATTAACCAAATTTTCCGCACCTACTTGAACGGCTGTTGCGCCCGCCATCATCATTTCAATAACGCCTCCAGCCGTTGCAACGCCACCGATACCGATAATAGGAAGTTTAACCGATTCGTAAACTTGCCAAATCATTCTCATTGCAATCGGGAATATTGCTCTACCTGAAAAACCACCGATTTTATTAGCGATAACGGGTTTTCTTTTATTAAGGTTTAGCCTTAAACCTTGAACGGTGTTTATCAAACTTACACCGTCCGCACCACCTTGCTCACACGCTTTTGCGATTGAAACGATATCGGTTACGTTTGGCGTCAATTTTATAAACACGGGTTTAGTCGTTACCTTTTTTACTGCCTTGGTAACCGCTTCAACGTTTTCAGGCAACGTGCCAAAACTCATACCGCCGTTATGAACGTTAGGACAACTTACGTTAACTTCTATTATATCCACGTCGTCAACGGCGTTAATCTTTTCGCAACATTCAACGTATTCGTCGATAGAAAAACCGCTAATATTTGATATAATAACGTTTTTATATACGGAACGAAGGCGTGGTATTTCCTTTTCAATAACCGCATCAACGCCAGGATTTTGCAAACCAACGGAATTAATTAACCCCGCAGGACACTCCGCTATACGGGGTGTGGGATTACCAAACCTTGCTTCTTTTGTAGTGCCTTTTATTGAAATTGCACCAAGGCAATTTATATCGTAAATTTCGTTGAACTCATACCCAAACCCAAACGTACCGCTAGCGGGAATTACAGGGTTCTTTAACGTTACGCCACAAAGGTCTACTTGTGTTTTTACCATATAATTTCCTCCTTAATAAGAACGGGGCCATCCTTACAAATTCTCTTGTTACCGTATTTGGTTTTACAACTGCAACCCATACAAGCACCAAACCCACAGCCCATTCTTTCTTCAAAAGAATATGCACCGCTAGTCGTAGTTGTATTGTAAATTGCTTTAAGCATAGGTTCTGGACCGCAAGTGTAAACGAAAGTGTAATCGTCAACTTCTTTAATTGCGTCGGTTACGAACCCTTTAATGCCACAACTGCCGTCGGCGGTAGCAACTAAAACTTTTACGCCGAGCGCTTCAAACTCGTTTTTATAAAAAATTTCGCTTGCGGTATTAAAGCCGATTATTACGGTAGGCTTTTTACCTTCTTTAAGCAAAATTTTTGCAAGATTGTATAATGGCGGAACACCAACCCCACCGCCGATAAGCAAAGGCTTATCACCTGAAAAATCAGTAAAATATCCGTTACCTAATCCTGTTAAAACGTCAAGGCATTGCCCTTTATCCATACCAGCCATAATTTCCGTGCCTTTACCAACGACTTTATAGATAATGGTAAGTTTTCCTTCTTCAAAATCACACACGGAAATCGGACGGCGCAAAAACAACCCGTCAATCTTAATATTAACGAACTGACCGGGACGTTCTATCGCCGACGTATCACCCGACAAAGTCATTTTATACACCAAATCGGTAAGTTTTTCATTTGATAAAATTGTAAAAAAACCTTGTTTCAAAACAATTTCTCCTTTATTCGTTATGTTAAATAGTAAAAACGTAGCCTTTAATAAACAAGTTGCAGTAGGCTCGCTTTATATTTTAGACGGGTTAGATGCAAGGTGGCTATGCCACTTTTGCCTTTGCTTTCGCTCTCTAAAACGGATTAGATGCAAGCAAGACAAGGCTCGCAATGCATTTTGGATGAGATAAACCTTTTTGGTTATCGAAGTCAAAATGCAAAGCAGTTAACGCAGTATTGCGTAGCATATAAACCGTTGTCATGTAAATGCGTTAGATGCAAGCAAGACAAGGCTCGCGACGCGTTTTGGATGAGATAAACTTTTTTGGTTATCGAAGTCAAAATGCAAAGCAGTTAACGCAGTATTGCGTAGCATATAACCATTTAAGCGTCGATAGTCGAAATACAAAGAGTAGTCTCTTCCAACACGTCAAGAAGAACTCTAACCGTATCGAGTGCAGTAAACATCGTTACGTTATTTTCAACGGCGGCACGACGGATTTGGAAACCATCGCTTGCTTCGCCCAACGAATTAACGTCTCTAGTGCTGATAACGTAAGTTACGTAACCGCGACGGATTGCATCGAGTATTTCTTCGTTGCCTTCGCTAATTTTTTTCTTTACCCTTGTTCTAATTCCGTTTTCTTTTAAGAATTTAGCCGTACCAACGGTCGCTTCAATGTTAAAGCCAAGGTTATAGAAACGCCTTACTAACGGTAACGCTTCAGCCTTATCACAATCGGCAACGGATACGAATAGCGTGCCGTAATTCATAACGTTCATGCCTGACGCTTGAAGTGCTTTATACAATGCGCGGGTAAGTCTATCATCGTAACCGATTGCTTCGCCCGTTGATTTCATTTCAGGTGAAAGATATGCGTCTATACCACGAAGTTTTGAGAATGAGAATGCAGGTGCTTTAACGTACCAACGTTTCTTTTCATGTGGGTAAACTTCGGTAATGCCTTGTTCTTTAAGGCTCTTGCCTAAAATAACTCTAGTACCGATATCGGCGAGTGAGTAGCCCGTTGATTTTGAAAGGAACGGAACGGTTCTTGACGACCTTGGGTTAACTTCGATAACGTAAACGTCTTCATTTTTATCAACGATAAATTGAATGTTGTAAAGCCCTACGATACCGATACCAAGACCGAGTTTTTTACCGTATTCAATAATGGTTTGTTTTGCTTTTTCAGAAACCGAGAAAGTGGGATAAACGCTAATCGAGTCACCCGAGTGAATACCCGTTCTTTCGATAAGTTCCATAATGCCCGGAATAAACACGTCTTTACCGTCGCAAACTGCGTCGATTTCAAGTTCTTTACCTACGATATATTTGTCAACGAGAATAGGATGGTCTTCGCTGATATCAACTGCGTTTTTAAGATATTCTCTGAGCGCGCCTTCGTTACCAACGATTTGCATTGCCCTACCGCCTAATACGTACGACGGACGAACGAGCACGGGATAACCGATTTCTTCAGCAACCTTAACGCCGTCTTCAATATTGAAAACTGCTTGCCCTTTTGGTTGCGGAATACCTAATTTAACCATAATTTTTTCAAACGCATCTCTATCTTCCGCGTTATTAATTGCTTCACAGTCCGTACCGATAATCTTTGCACCGCGCGCTCTAATAGGTTCGGCAAGATTGATTGCCGTTTGACCGCCGAGCGACGCAACGACGCCCATCGGATTTTCAAACTCGATAACGTTCATAACGTCTTCAACGGTAAGCGGTTCAAAATAAAGTTTATCACTTACGGTATAGTCGGTTGAAACTGTTTCAGGGTTGTTATTAATGATAATTGCTTCGTAACCGCTTTCTTTAATAGTTTTAACAGCGTGAACTGTTGAATAGTCAAACTCAACGCCTTGACCGATACGAATAGGTCCACTACCTAAAACGACAGCCTTTTCTTTATCGGTTACGATTGAATCGCCTTCGCCGTAATAGGTTGAATAGAAATAAGGTATATAAGCTCCGCTCTTTAAGGTGTCAACCATTTTATAAACGGGTTTAATACCGTTTTCTTTTCTCAAAGCGTTAACTTCGATTTCTTTCATTCCCCAAAGTTTTGCAATGTACGCATCGCCAAACCCTATATGCTTTGCAGCGTAAAGTGCTTTAACGTCACCCTTTTTATCTTTAAGGATATTTTCCATTTCGACGATTTGTTTTAAGCATTCAAGGAAAAGCGGTGTAATCTTGGTTATCTTATAAAGTTCGTCGATCGTAGCGTTACGACGGATAAGTTCGGTAACGGCAAAGATATTGTCTGCCTTAAATTCTTTAAGATAATCAAATAATTGTTCATCAGTATAACTATCAAACTTTGCAAGGTAGAAGTGATTTACACCCGTTTCGAGTGAACGAACTGATTTAAGCATACATTCTGAAAGAGTCGTACCGATACCCATAACTTCGCCCGTCGCTTTCATTTGCGTGCCTAAAACGTTAGACGCAGATGTGAATTTATCAAACGGGAATCTTGGGAATTTTGCAACTACGTAATCTAAAACGGGTTCGTTTATAGCGTAAGTGCCAGACACGAAAATTTCATCAAGAGTCATACCAACTGCAACTTTTGCGGTAACTTTTGCAATCGGATAACCACTCGCCTTACTTGCAAGTGCTGACGAACGTGAAACCCTTGGGTTAACTTCTATGAGATAATATTCGCTTGTAGTTGGGTGCAACGCAAATTGAACGTTACAGCCACCTTCAATTTTAAGTTCGCGGATAATTTTAATAGCCGCATCGTTAAGCATTTTAAGGTCGTGTTCGTTAAGCGACAAAATCGGTGCAACTACTATTGAGTCGCCCGTATGAACGCCAACGGGGTCAATATTTTCCATACCACAAATGGTAATAGCGTTATCCTTTGAGTCACGCATAACTTCGAACTCAATTTCCTTATACCCCTTAACGCTCTTTTCGACGAGAACTTGGTGGGTTGGAGAAAGTTTGAGAGCGTTCTTCATAATTTGCTCTAATTCTTCGTCGTTATCAGCAAATCCGCCGCCCGTGCCACCGAGAGTGAACGCAGGACGCAATACTACTGGGTAACCGATTTTACGTGCAGCCGTTCTTGCTTCTTCTATGCTGTAAGTAATTTCAGACTGAATAACCGGTTGACCGATAGATTCGCACATTTCCTTAAAGAGTTCTCTATCTTCAGCGCGTTCGATACTTTTTGCATTCGTTCCTAAAAGTTTAACTTGACATTCTTCAAGCACGCCCTTCTTTGCTAATTGCATTGCAAGGTTAAGCCCCGTTTGTCCACCTAAACCTGGGATAATTGCGTCAGGGCGTTCATAACGAAGAATCTTCGCAACGTATTCAAGCGTTAAAGGCTCCATATAAACTTTATCGGCAATGGTCGTATCCGTCATAATGGTTGCAGGGTTACTGTTAACCAAGATAACTTCATAACCTTCTTCTTTAAGTGCAAGGCAGGCTTGCGTGCCCGCATAGTCAAATTCCGCTGCTTGACCGATTACGATAGGACCGCTACCGATAACTAAAACCTTTTTAACGTCAGTTCTTTTTGGCATATAATCTTCTCCTTAATTTCTCATTTATGTGTAAAAAATTTTTAACTATTTAATATCGTTGAATAACAACTTCCCGTTACAGAAATTTGCTAAACACTTTCCTTTAACTTTATATCCCTTAAACGGCGTACTCTTCCCCTTCGACAAGAAGTTCTCGGGATTAACTTCATATTCATCGCTTAAATTGAACACGGTTAAGTTTGCGCATTCCCCGTCAACTATACCTACGGGCAAACCAAAACGCTTTGCGGGATTAATACTCATTATTTCAATAAGTTTTTCAAGCGTTATAATTCCCTTTTCAACGAGTTCGGTATATAAAATCGGGAAAGCGGTTTCTAAACCGACTATTCCGTTAAGGCTCAAAAGCCCTTTGCTCTTTTCTTCTTTTGAATGCGGTGCGTGATCGGTTGCAATCATACCTATCGTTCCGTCTTTAATACCTTCGATAAGCGCTAGCCTATCTTCTTCTGCACGAATAGGCGGATTCATCTTAAACCCACCGTCTTCTTTTAGCATCATATCGTTAAGAACAAGGTAGTGCGGTCCGGTTTCAGCAGTAACGTCAACGCCTTGCGCTCTTGCCTTTCTAATTGCGTAAACGCTTTCTTTTGCCGAAACGTGGCAAACGTGGTATTTTACGTCTATTTCTTTGACGAGTTCAATATCTCTTTCAACTTGATTTGATTCACTTGCCGAACAAATACCTTTGTGCCCGTGTAAGCGCGCGTACTCACCGTCGTGAATATATCCGCCGTTAAGCAAACTTTCATCTTCACAATGCGCTACGATAATTTTATCGTTTGCCTTTGCAATACGCATTGCGTCAACCATCATCTCTTGACTTTGAACGCCTTTCCCGTCGTCAGAAAAACCTTTTACTAACGGTGCTAATTGCTCTAAATCAGCAAGTTTTTCTCCCTTTTCGCCCTTAGAAATCGAGCAGAAAGGATAAACGTTTATCATAGCGTCCTTATCAATAACGTCTTGTTGAACGTTTAAGTTTTCAACGCTATCGGGAACGGGATTAAGGTTTGGCATCGTAAATATTGCCGTGTATCCTGCGTGCGCGGCTGCGTTAGTGCCCGTTGCAACAGTCTCTTTATAAGAAAAACCCGGCTCGCGAAGGTGCGTATGCACGTCAACGAAACCGGGAAAAATAAACGAATTATCACAATCAATAGTAGTAGCACAAGAATTATCAGAACAAGTGGATTTAAAAAAGGAAACTTTACCCCCTGAAATAAGAAGGTCTTGTTTCACAAACGCTCCACCAGCATATACCATACCGTTTTTCAACAAATAGTCCATAAATAACCCCTTAGCAAGAAAAAAAGCCATGCTTTTCGCAAGGCTAAAACGACTAAAATTACGGGTAGCCCCGCTAATTCAATTCAAACCTTGCCGGTCTCTCAGTACCGAATTAAAGATTTATCTCGTATAGAATAACATTTAAATACTCGTTTGTCAAGAAAATATTACTTTTTATTTAAAAATAAAACGTTATAAAAGGCGCGTATTCATCCCCTTTTCAACTGGGAATTTTTTACGCACCTTTTTAAAGTTTTTTCTATACCACGAAAAACGTTTGTTTTACTATTAAACGCCTTTCACTCTACCTAGTTCTGTGTTATCCACTTTTCTATCACGCAGAGTTTTTTCGGGATTTGGTTTTGTTTCAAAGCGATAATCTTGCCCGTTTTGCTTTATATAATTCTCTATTACGTTATGCGACGCTACTTGCGATACGCTTGAATTTACTTGCTTTTGATACTTAAAGTAATCGGCAGAATCGGGCATATCGTCAATATCTACCGTGCTTTCTTTATACCCCGTTTTTCTAACCGTGTTAATTACTTCTCTAACGTAGGGAATATTTGATTTTAATTTGATAAGCGACGGAAAGTCTGCTCCGCCAACGAACAACTGCTCCCAGTCACGCCCTTCGTATTTATAAAGCATATCAGACGCTATTTTTAAGTGATTTAACTCTTGCTCAAAATGTTCAAGCCAAATCTTTTTTATGCGCTCGTCGCTTTCGTCTTCGTAACACGAATAGTAAAGATAGCATTCGGTATATTCGTGCATTACCCAACCTTCAAACATAGTGCAAGACGGGTCCATAAGACTGCCGTAACCGGTTACGTGTTGTTCTTCTATCATTGCGATTTCAGAAAACAGTTTTCTACCGGCGTCGTTATGATAAAAACCTGCAACGTTCATATAATAGTTCATCGTTTGTTGTTCCGCCGCGGTAATTATGCCCGTATGCAGTCTAGTAATAAGCGCGTCTTGCCAACAATTAATATAGTGGCGCACGTCGTCGTTTGGGTGACGATGCTCGGTAATCGTCGGACGTGCAGGCGTAATTTCGGTATAACCGCCAACTAGTCTTTCAGCGTGCACGCCTTCATCCATATCCAACAAGTTTGCGTACCTGTATAAATGGTCAAAGTCTTCAAGTAATGCAAAATCAAGTTGTTCTTTCACGAACGGGTTTGGCTCTTTTTGTGCCATTTCCGCAGTAAGGTCAACGGCAAGTTGCTCATAACCTATAGTGTGTTCTAAAATACTTTCATCAATAGGTTTCAACGCACTAATGCGTTTTTGTTGCTGTTGCTCTTGTCTTCTAACGCCTGCTATAACTCTACGCACATCGTTATTCAAACAATGTCTGTTAAAATGGTGCAAAAACCAGTTTGACTCAAATTCCGTGCCGTTCATCAATATAACGCGCGTTTTCGTATAGGGTCCGGTTTCGTTCTTGTCGTAAGGTTTCACTGCAATGCTATTCCAGTTGGAATAGTTGATTTTGCCTTCTTTGGGCAATTCTTTAAATGGATTCATACTAACTCCTCTATAAAATTTTATACGAGTATTATTGCCCAACAAAAATTAAATATACAAAAAATACCGCCAAAATTTAAGCGGTATTTTAATATATTATCTATCGTACTTTTCACAAAGTTTTTTAAGTTTCGTCGCCGTACTTTTCTTAAAATCTTTTTTACTATAGCGGACTGCCCAGTTTTGATTTTTTACCGTGCCCGGTTCGTTTATTCTATAATCGGTATTCTTATACAAAATATCGTGCATAGGAAGAATAAAAATCTTAGATTTACAACTAAAACCAAGTTTGATAATTGACGTTGCAAGTGTCTGTTCCGTTGCGGTAGAGCCACTTAAACCTACTTTTTTAAGGCTACTTTTAACGCCGTTAATAAGGTTGTTTTTATCCCACTCTGTTGCGTTTGTGATTAGGCCCATAAGCGTATCGTTATCGTGCGTGCCCGTGTAGCAAATAGAATTTTCGCCTACGTTTTGCGGTAAATATAAATTATTTTCTTCGCCGTTAAACGCAAAAGAAAGTATCTTCATCCCCGGATATCCAACTTTACTTAAAAGTTCCCTAACGCCGTCGTCAATTATGCCCAAATCTTCTGCGATAATTCTAGATTTATCAATTTTTTTATGTAGCGCATCAAAAAGTTCTTCAGAAGGAACTTTAATCCATTCGCCAACGATTGCGTCTTCTGCGTCCGAATTAATTTCGTAATACCTATCGAACGCCCTAAAATGGTCAATTCTAACGTAATCGTAAACCGAAAGCGCCTTTTCAATTCTTTTAATCCACCAAGCGTAGCCGTCTTTTTGATGCACTTCGTAATCGTATACGGGATTGCCCCAAAGTTGACCGGTTTTTGAAAAATAATCAGGCGGAACGCCTGCAACTTTTTTAGGCTTAAAGTCACTATCTAGTTTAAATAATTCGGGATTTTTCCACACGTCAACGCTGTCTAGCGCAACGTAAATCGGCATATCGCCCATTATTGAAACGCCCTTAAAATTTGCGTAAGCCTTTAATTTTAGCCATTCGTTTTTTGCGATAAACTGAACGAATTGCCAAAATAAAATTTCATCGGCATACTCTTTTTTGAACAGTTTTAACGCCTTTTCTTCTCTACGGCGCAAACCGTCGTCCCACTCGTAAAAATGTTTTTGACCGGACGCATACTTAATAGACATAAATAGCGCGTAGTCTAGCGCTTGTTTGCTCTTTAAGAATTTTTTAAACTCTAAATCGTTTTTATCAAAGCGCGAAAAGGCTTTTCTTAAAAGTGGATAACGAACTGCGTATAAATTACCGTAATCAATCAACCCTTCTTCACACAAAGCGAACTTTGCTTCGGTCGCGGTGATTAAGCCTTTTTCTTTAAGACCGTCAACGCTGATATAATACGGATTAAACGATTCTGATGAAACGCTTGAATAAGGCGAATTGCCGTACCCCGTTTGCACTAACGGTAGAATTTGCCACAATTTTTGTCCACTTTCACTTAAAAAGTCAACAAAATCGTAACTTTCTTTACCAAAACTGCCTATCCCGTATTTATTCGGTAAACTGAACATCGGCATTAATATTCCGCTAATTCTTTGATTTTTTTTCGTGGTCAATTCACTCACTTCCTTGCTAAATTTATAACGTAAAACCACCGTCGCAAGTGATAACCTGTCCGGTAATAAAATCCGACTTTTCACTTACTAAAAATGCAATGAGTTCGGCAACTTCTTCCGCCTTTCCTATGCGTCCAAGCGGAGTTTCTTGCGCCAAATCTTGCATTTCAGTTATAGAAAATCTATTGTTTATAGGCGTATCAATAACGCCCGGGCAAACGCAATTAACGTTGATATTGCTCGGTGCAAGTTCTTTTGCGAGCGCTTTTGTGTAACCGATAAGCGACGCCTTACTTGCCGAATAACACACTTCCATACTAGCGCCAACTTGCCCCCAAATAGACGAAACGTTTATTATTTTGCCATGCTTATTATTAATCATTTCGGGCAAAAATGCATTAGTTATCATAAACGCACTTTTCATATTAAGCGAAAACAACTCATCCCACTCCCTCTCGGTGGTTTGAGTTATAAGTTTATATAGCCCTGCCCCCGCGTTGTTAACGATAAGGTCAACTTGTTTAAAACTTTTCTTAACCGTTTCAACAAAATTTTTAACCCCGTCAGCACGGCTTAAATCGGCTTGCACGGCTAGCAAATTACCGTCGACTTGACGGTAAAGTTCATCTATTGCACGAGCGTTTTTATTATACTGTGCAATTATATAGTAGCCTTCTTTATACAGTTTTAGTGCCGTGGCAAAACCTATTCCACCACTTGCGCCCGTAATTAGTGCCTTTTTCAAAAAAATCACCTATTATCCAAATACCCGCAAAATTTTTGCGGGTATTTTAGTTATTAAATTATAGTTTTTGTTCGTTAAAAGATTAACCTTTAACACGTTCCATATATTCGCCCGTTCTGGTGTCAACTCTAATGAGTTCGCCTTCTTCAACGAACATAGGTACTTGAATGCTAACGCCTGTTTCAAGGATTGCTTCTTTGGTTGCGTTAGTAGCGGTGTTACCTTTAACAGACGGGTCTGCTTGGGTAACGCGAAGAACTACGAAGTTTTCACATTCTACTGAGAATGCAGCACCCTTATACGACCTAACGATAACGGGGTCGTGTTCTTTAATGTATTTAAGAGCGTCTTCAACTTGGTCGTAGTTAAGCGGTGTAAGGTTGAAATCTTGGTCCATAAAGTAGTAAAGTTCACCGTCAGTATACGAATAAGTCATATTTCTGGTTTCAATTTGTGCTTCTTGAATTTTTTCGGTGGGGTTCCAAGTTTTTTCCAAAACCTTACCGGTTACAACGTTTTTCATAGTAGTTCTAACGAACGCTGCGCCCTTACCGGGTTTAACGTGTTGGAAGTCAACTATCGTCCAAATTCCGCTTTCATATTCAAAGGTAACGCCTTTTCTGAAATCGCCTGCTGATATCATAATTTTTTCTCCTTAAATTGTGTTGTTTATTTAATTTTTTATAAAATTATCAATTTTTTATCGTCGGAAAATAATCTTTCAACTTTCCCGTCAATTAGCGCGACGGTATCTTCTATTCTTATACCGAATTCGCCGTTAAAATATACGCCCGGCTCTACCGTAAACGCCATATTGTTTTTTAACACTCCATCGCTCTTGGGTGAAAGTATTGGGTATTCGTGAACTTCAAGCCCTAACCCGTGCCCCAACGAATGAGTGAAATATTTATCTAAATTTTGTTCTTTTAAGTATTCCCTTGCAAAAGCGTCCGCTTTTTTGCAAGTTACGCCGTCTTTAATATTTTCTTCTGCAATAATATTTGCGTTTAGCACCGCATTATAACAATCGGTAAACTTTTTACTAGGCTTACCGTAAAACGCCGTTCTCGTTAAATCCGAACAATAGCCGTTAACCTTACACCCCGTATCAATCAGAATTACCGAATTTTCAGTAAGGCGAGTTTCGCCAGTTTCGTGGTGCGGAACTGCAGAATTTTCACCAAAAGCAACTATCGTGTCAAACGACGCGCCTTCCGCCCCAAATTCTACCGCATAATTATCAACTATGTTTTTAAGTTCAAGTTCGCTCATTCCAAGCCTAACTTGTTTTATTGCCGAGTAATACGCTTTTTCTATAATTTGACAAGCCGAAAGAATACTTTTCAACTCTTGCTCGGTTTTAAGCGCTCTTGCATTTTCAATAATACTTGCGCCGTCAGAAAGTTTTACGCCAAAAGTTTTATAGCCTTCGTATTCTCTTAAAGTAGTTACTCTATAATCGATAAACAACTCGTCAACGTTTAACTTCGCCAAAAAGTCTTTAACACTTTCAAGCCCACTATACAATTTAGAGTTAACGCCCACTTTTTTGCACGATTTTTCCACCGCGTAAAAATACCTTGCGTCGGCAAACACCGTTACTCCATCCTTAACGACAACCACGCCTTCGGCAACGTCAACACCACTAAAATATTTTCGGCTAAGCCTATCGGTAACGAGCAACGCGCTACCGTCTTTTAAAACAAAGTTCTTCATCAACTTTTATATTTTACCAAAAAAATGAATTAAAGTCAATTACAGTAATACATTTTTTGCATATTTAACGCATCAATATCTTGCGTTCCTGCCGATTCGCAAATTACGTAGGGCTCTAACTTTAATTTTTTGAGCACTTTTGCAAGTGGCGTAAAGTCCGGCCCGTAATGATTATCTTCAAAAGTTAAGTGTTTTACTTCGCCTTTTGCAGAGTATTCTATCTTTGAAAAGTGGATGTGAAAGTTCTTCATTTTTTCATAGCCCAACTCGTCAACCATATATTGCAATCTGTCTTCGTAATCTTTTTCAGTCTTTAAACTTCCGCACTCACGCGCGTTAACGTGCCCGAAATCCACTGCGGGAATATAAATTTTATCAATCTTGCAAAATCTAACTACTTCTTCAATAGTGCCTATTTGCCCGATTTTGCCCATCGTTTCAGGACAAAAAATCAAGTCCGAGTAGCCTTGCTCGTAAATTTTATCACGAAGAATTTTTAAGCGTTTTTCCGTAAGGTCAACCGCTTCTTCTCTTTTCATTTTGCCTTGACTTGCAGGGTGAAAAACCACTCTATTACCTTGCATCAATCTCAACTTCTCAGCCGATTGCAAAATATACGTATACGACTTCTCAGCCATTTCGTCGTCAGGGTTTGCAAAATTTATGTAATAAGGTGCGTGCACGCTAATTTCAACGCCGTTTTCCTTAAAAGCGTTGCCGATAGAAACGGCGCGTTCAGAAGACAAACTAACACCCCTACCAAATGAATATTCAAAACAGGTTAACCCCATTTCTTTAACCCAAACAGCGGATTCTTCGCTCTTGGTTTTTCCGCTTAATGAAAAAGCAGTCGAGTTTCCGCTTGGTCCAAACTTAATCATTTTCTTTTACCCTTATCAAATCTTCTTCTATTTGTTTTTTTAATTGTTCTGCGTTATCAAATTTAATAACGTTTCTTATAAAACGTTCGAAAAACACGGTTACTTCTACGCCGTAGAGTTCGCCCGAAAAATTTAGTATATGCGCTTCAACTAACGGCTCGTTCATATTGAACGTAGGGCGCGCGCCGTAATTTATCAGCGCTTTATACTTAACGCCGTTAAACGCAACGCTACCTGCATATACACCGTATTTTAACGGCTGTTTTTCCTTGTCAGGTTTAACGTTAATCGTAGGAAATCCAAGTTTTGAACCAACGTTTCTATCTCTAAAAACCGTACCACGTACGAAATGTTTTCTACCTAAAATCAAATTTGCCTTATCGACCATACCGCTTAAAAGCAATTCTTTTATCGCTGTCGTTGAAATCTTTTTATCCCCAAAATTTTGCGTATCTACGGTTATTATTTCTTGACCGTTGTTTCTTGCATAACTACTTAAATAATCAACGTTTCCTTTGCCCATTTTGCCAAAACGGTAATCTTCGCCTGAAACGTAACAAACAACGTTATACAATTTATTAAGATAATTAAGAAAAGCGCGCTTTCCTAACGACAAAAACTTTTGCGTAGTGGGTGCAAAAAACACTTCGTCAACGCCGAGTTCCTTAATTAATTCTTCACGCTCGGTCGCAGTATATACTACGCTATCTTCTTTCCCTGAAAGAATTGCGCGAAGGTTACCCTTAAAAGTAAACACAACGCTAATAGCGCCCAACTTTTTCGCTTCGCTTACAGCGCGAGATATAACCTTTTGATGCCCTAAATGCACGCTATCGAAGTATCCGAGTGCAATTACGGCAGTTTTTTTTATACTATCTAACATAAGATTTTATCCTTAAAACACCGTCTTTACTTTCGCCAACGCCCCAAAAATCACTCTCGTTATACACGCGGTAAGTCCCGTCGGGAAATCCGTAATTTTCGTAAACACCGTTTAGAATTTTCGTAGCTTGCTTGTAGGTAAGTATAAGTTTTTCAAAACTAACTGCGTTTTCAGCGGGAATTAAATATTTTTCGGGATTGTCAGAATTGTAAAACTCGTCAACGTCAACGCCGTTTTCATAATTAAAAATGCCTGCAACAGTTCTATCAAGCGCACTCATAACGCCAAGCGAACCAACTTTTAATCCTATATCTCTTGCAAGCGAACGAATATAAGTTCCGCCTTTACAACTAAACTTAAACTCAAACTCGTCTTCGCCAGTTTGTCTTAAACACTCTGCCGATAAAACGGTAACTATTTTAGGTGGCAATTCAAATTCAACACCTTTTCTCGCAAGTTGATAGCCACGCTTACCGTCAATACATTTTGCAGAATATTTGGGGGGAATTTGCTCGATTTCACCAACAAACTCTCTCATAACCGCTTGAATATCGTCAATCGACGGAATAAAATTACACCTATCTTCAACCTGCCCCGTAACGTCAAGCGTATCGGTAGTAAAACCGAACTTAAATTTTGCAAGATAAACTTTTTCTTTATCAAGAAGATAATCAAATAGCCTAGACGCTTTACCTATGCCAACTGGCAACACCCCTGACGCCATCGGGTCAAGCGTGCCCATGTGTCCGCACGGCGAATTAAGTTTCTTTTTAACTGCGGTTACGGCACGAGCCGAACTCATATCTTTAGGCTTAATTAAGTTGATAAACCCTTTCATCTCATTTCCTATTAAATATTATAAGCAATCGGGAAGTTCTCTCTTAACGGCAAAGCATATTTTATCAACAACTTCTTCATACTCGCCTTGAATTTGGCAACCGCTTGCAAGAGTATGTCCACCCCCGCCAAACGTGCCGGCAACGGCATTAACGTCCGTTCCCTTTGAACGAAAACTAACCTTAAATTTGTTTTTTTGAGTTTCCATAACGCAAGCGCCTACTTCTACGCCTATTACACCCATAACGAAATCAATAAAACCCTCAGTTTCGTTTTGTTCCGCTTCGCACGCTGAAAAGTCTTCTAATCGCACGGTAGCAAGGGCAAACCGCCCGTCGAAGAAGTAGCGAATTTTATCCATAACGCGCCCGAAAAGTTTTGCCCTTTGTTTAGTTTGCGCTTGGAACATGTGGTAATAAATAGTGTTTAGGTCAGCGCCTTTTTCTACCATAAGCCCTGCCGAATATAAGGTTTTAGGCGTAACGTTCTTGTGCCTAAAATTACCCGTATCGGTCATAATACCCATTGCAAGCAAATTCGCCGTTTGCTCATCAATAGGCACTTGCAATTCATTAATCAAATCCAAAACATTTTCGCAATTACTTGAAGTCTCTCTAACGAAATTCGTTTTTGCAAATCTCGTGTTTGAAATATGGTGGTCGATAATGTAGGTGTTTTTATGCGCTAAAAACTTTTCAGCAAATTCGCCAAGCCTTGTAATATCCGCGCAGTCAATAGCAATAAACGCAGTATAATCGCCGTCTATTGATTTTTTAACAGTTGCAGTTTCTTTCAAAAATAAAAATCTCGGCGGAACGGGGTCTTCACAAAAAACGTCCGCTTTAATGCCGAGATATTTAAGGGCTAACTTAAACGCTAAAGCCGCCCCTAACGCATCACCGTCGGGACGGATATGGCAAAACAACGCTACGCTTCGTTCGCCTTTGATTTTTGCTGACAGTTCAGTTAAACTAATCACGCTTTTCTCCTTCGCTAATACTTTTAAAAAGTTTATCCATTTTATCGCCGTATTCCATAGAATCGTCTAGCACGAAATTCAGTTCGGGAACGGTGCGCGCACGAATAACTTTCGCAAGTTCAAAGCGGATTTTTTTAGCATCCGCTTTGATTGCGTCAAAAGTAATCTTCTTCTTTTCTTCGTTTTTAGAATATACGCTAACGTACACCTTTGCATACGATAAATCACGGCTACAATCTACGCTCATTATTGAAAACATTTCTGTAATCAACGGGTTTTTGAGACGCCTTGTAATAATTTCATATATTTCTTTTTGAAATTCGCCGTTTAATCTTTCGTTTCTGCTTACTTTAGATGTTCTTCTCATTATTCTTTATTCTCTTCAACTTGATAACTTTCTATAAAGTCGCCAACCTTGATATCGTTGAATTTTTCAATCGACATACCGCATTCGAAACCTTGTGCAACTTCTTTAACGTCGTCCTTAAATCTCTTAAGTTGTAAAACGTTACCTTCACAAATCATAACGTCGTCACGATAAATACGGAGTTTACCGTTTCTGATAATCTTACCTTCAGTAACGTAACAACCTGCAACTTGACCTACGCCGGAAATCTTAAACACTTCTCTAACTTCTGCTTTACCCATATAAATTTCTTTGAATTTAGGAGCAAGCATACCTTTAAGCGCACGTTCAACGTCTTCAATCGCTTCGTAAATAATTCTGTAAAGTTTAATATCTACACCACTCTTTTCCGCAATTTGTTTTGCGTTTGAATCAGGACGAACGTTGAAACCGATTATGATTGCATTCGAAGATTCGGCAAGCATAATGTCAGATTCCTTAATTGCACCCGCAGCAGCGTGGATAACGTTAACCCTTACTTCTGCGTTAGAAAGTTTTTCGAGCGACGCTTTAACCGCTTCAACTGAACCTTGAACGTCAGCCTTAACGATAATCGGCAATACTTTCATTTCGCCTTCGGCAATCTTATTAAACACGTCGTCAAGCGTAACTTTTTGCGACGCTTTGAGCATATTTTCTTTTTCTTTGTTTCTTCTTTCTTCGGCAACTTTCTTGGTGAGTTTTTCATCAACCGCGAACAAGATATCGCCTGAATTTGGAACTTCGTCAAGACCCATAATAGATACGGGGGTTGAAGGACCTGCGCTAGTTACGCGCCTACCCTTATCGTCAACCATTGCTCTAATTTTACCCGTTACCGTGCCAACGACAACGCTGTCAGATACGCGTAGCGTGCCGTTTTGAACTAGTATAGTTGCAATCGGACCTTTGCTTTGGTCAAGTTTTGCTTCGATAACTACACCCTTTGCTTTTCTATCGGGGTTTGCCTTTAAGTCTTTAATTTCGGCTAAAAGGTTGATATTTTCTAAAAGGTTATCAAAACCTTCACCCGTCTTTGCAGATACGGGACAAATAATCGCGTCGCCACCCCATTCTTCGGGAAGAAGCCCGTGTTCGGTGAGTTGCGTTTTAATTCTTTCTTGATTTGCTTCGGGCTTATCAATCTTGTTAATCGCAACTAAAATCGGAACGTCAGCCGCTTTTGCGTGGTTAATTGCTTCAATAGTTTGTGGCATTATACCGTCGTCAGCAGCAACTACTAATACTGCAATATCCGTTGCTTGTGCACCACGAGCACGCATTGCCGTAAACGCTGCGTGACCAGGCGTATCAAGGAAGGTAATAGTTTCGCCACCAACGGTAACTTGGTAAGCACCGATATGTTGAGTAATACCACCCGCTTCGCCTGCGGTTACGTTGGTCTTTCTAATTCTATCAAGAAGTGAAGTTTTACCGTGGTCAACGTGCCCCATAACGGTTACTACGGGGGGACGTTTAATCAACTTGCCGGCATCTTCTTCTGCACCGTCAAAGTCTTCGGTCAAAACGTCTTCGGCAGTCTTGTCAAGTTTAAGTTCAAGTTCAACGCCGATATCGTCAGCAATAAACGCAGCAGTATCAAAGTCAATAGAGTCGTTTATCGTCTTCATTATGCCTTCTTTGAACAATCTCTTGGTAATTTCAGCAGCGGTAATACCGATTTTTTCACTCAAAACTTTCAAGGGAATAATCTCGGTAGTAATAACTGCCTTTTCAATCTTGATAACTTGGCTTTCTTCACGCTCTTTTGCCTTTTTGGCAGGGCGGAATTTTCTATAACCGCTCTTATTTTCATCAAAATCGTCAACGTCAACTTGATTTTTGATAAGAGCGCGCTTGTTGATAACGTGCTTTTCTTCGTATTGCTTTTCGTTACCTTGTTTTTTCTTATTATTGAAAGAACGCTTGTCGTTGCTAGGCGTTATAACGGGCGGAGCAACGTAAGTGCTTGCGCCACCTTGCGGTTTTTTATTAGAGCCCGTACGGTTAAATTCGGGTTTAGCACCCTTTTCGCCACGATTAAACTCGGGTTTGTTTTGACGGTGCGCACCATCACGCCCGCCTTCTTGCGGACGGAATTCTTGCCTTGGACGGCGCTCTTCTCTTGCAGGTTTTTCGGGGCGTTGAATAGGACCTTCTCTTCTTACGATAAACGAAGGTCTAGCAGGGGGCGTAAATTCCTTAACTTCGGACGCCACTTGCTTAACTTCTTCCGCCTTTTCAACCTGTTTTTCTTCTACCTTTTCTTGCGGTTTTTCAACCACTTCTACGGGGGCAGGTTTAATTTCTTCGGTTTTTTCTTTCTTTTCAACCGTTTTTTCTTTCTTGGCTTTACTTTCCTTAACCGGAGCAGTTTTAACTTCTTCTACTACGGGCGCAACCGTTTCTTGTTGAACGGGCGCTACTTCTTGGTCAGCGTTTACTTGCGTCGCTTCTTTTTCTTTGCGCGCAAGTTCAAGCGCCCTAAGTTTTTCTTCCAAAGTCGCTTTAACACCTTTAAGATTACTTTCAAACTTGCTTGTAGACTTAATAAATAGGTCTAGTTTGCCGTCTTTAATAATTTCACCGGTTTTTTTAATGTTTTCAGTACGCATTTCTTTCTTTTCAGCCATTTATATTCTCCTAATTTCTCGCAATAAAATCGTCATCTAAATTGCTTAAAATAGCACGCGAAAGCGATTTATCCGCTATCGCCATAACTTTAGCGTTTTCTCTATGTGTAACGTCTTCAAGAGTAATCTCTTTCGTTTCTATTATCGGACAATGAAACTTGCGGGCAAGTTTATCGGCTTCTTTTTTCGTGTTATCACTCGCCGTTTTGCAAACGATAACCAAATCCGCCCTTTTAAGCGTTGCCGCAGCGTTTGCACCTATACGAAACTTCCCCGTACGCATTGCAAAGCCGATAAACGTTAACGCTTTACTTTTGTTGTTCAAGGAAAGCCTCCATAATGCAATCGTAAGTTTCTTCCGATACCTGACAAGAAAAAGCACGATTGAGCATTTTACCTTTTTTTAATTTTGCAATACACTCTTTATCGTTGCAAACGTAAGCACCTCTTCCGTTTGCCTTACCCGTTAAATCAAGTTTGATTTCTTCGCCAAACTTTACAACTCTAATAAGTTCACGCTTGCTTTTTTCAGTTCTGCACGCTATACAAGTGCGCATAGGTATCTTCTTTTCCATAATTACAATTAAAAATTATTCAGCGTCAATTTCGGGTTGAGAAACGCTTTCGCCAAAATCAGCACCAACGGCGCTTTCGCTCTTAACGTCAATCTTCCAACCTGTAAGTCTAACTGCAAGCCTTGCGTTTTGACCGCTTCTACCGATTGCAAGTGATAATTTGTCGTCTGGAACGATTGCCATTGCACTTTCATCACCCGTTTCAACAACCTTAACTACGCGTGCGGGTGATAACGCTCTTGAAATGTATTCCAAAGGATTTTCGCTCCATTGAATAATATCAATCTTTTCACCGCCGAGTTCTGCAACGATTGCGTTTACCCTTGCGCCCTTATTACCAACGCAAGCACCAACAGCGTCAACCATCGGGTCTTCGCTATGAATTGCAATCTTGGTTCTTTGACCTGCTTCACGAGCAATACCCTTAACCAAAACAACGCCTTGCTTAATTTCGGGTACTTCGTTTTCAAACAAACGCTTAACCAGCCCCGTTGCAGTTCTAGAAACTACGATTTGAGCAAGTTTCCCACCGCTCTTTACGCGCTTAACGTAAACGTTAAGTCTTTGGTTAAGTTCGTATTTTTCACCGGGAACTTGGTCTTTGGGCATAAGCACGCCTTCGATTTGATTTCCGCCGATTTCAACGTAAACGTTGCCGTCTTCAATTCTTCTAACCGTACAAGCCATAAGTTCGCCTTCTTTATCTTCAAACTCACTTACGGTATTGTCGCGTTCGATTTCGCGCAATCTTTGCATAAGAATTTGCTTTGCGGTTTGTGCAGCGATTCTGCCGAAATTTTTAGAAATAATTTCAGTAGTCAAAACGTCGCCCGCTTTGCAAGTCTTTTTAATAGTGCGCGCTTCTTCTAAACTAATTTCCTTTTCGGGGTCAACAACTTCTTCAACCACCGCGCGTGTGCTGTAAATCTTGATAGATTTTTTTTCAGGGTTAAGCCTTACTTCAACGCCACCGGAAGTGCCCGTGCTTTTTTTGTAAGCAATTAAGAGAGCATTTTCAAGAGCAGTAATGAATTCTACTTGTGAAATACCCTTTTCCCTTTCCAAATCCTCAAGTGCCAAAAAGAAATCTTGGTTAATCATAATATTCTCCTCATAAATATTGCATATTTATTGTTTATAATTTTCTAATAATTAAATAACGTCGACATATTCGTTTACTTTTACGGTATTTTTAAGGTCAATAGTAAAAGTGTTTTTTTCGTCAACTTTAAGCGTTATAATCTTTCCGTCGTATGAAAGCAATATACCGTCGTAAAATTTTTTGCCTTTTATTGAATTTACGAGTTTAACTTCAACCCTTTCTCCTATATGTGAATTAAAGTCGTTATCAGTCTTGAACGGTCTATCAATACCAAGGCTTGAAACGTTCAATCTGTACGGCATACCAAAAGTTGGGTCAAACTGGTCGAGCGGTTCGTCTATTGCCCTGTGTAAAAGTTCGCAAGTATCAAGGTCCACACCCCCGTCTTTATCAATAAAAACGGTAAGTTCGGGATTCTTGCCTTGCTTAAATTCAACTTCACAAACGGTTATACCCAAAGGTTTGGCAATATCGTTTAAAAACTCAGCAATTTCCGCATTACTTTTTACTTTCATATCTCTCCTTAAAAAATTATGAGAACGGAAAGTTCCGTTCTCATAAGTCAAGTAACTATTCAGCATAATCATAATAGCATATTTTATTCGTTTTTGCAAGCGTTTTTTAACTATTTTTTATTTTCATCAACTCAATAAACGCTTCAGCCGTACAATACGCGTCTGAAAGCGCGCGGTGATGATGAAAAATTATCCCAAAATACTCTGCGATAGTGCCCAAATCGTGCTTTCTAAGTTGCGGTAAATTCGTTCTTGCAAGTTCTAAAGTATCAAGAACTTTATTCTTTATTTCATATTCTTCAGCCCCCGCAAACCTTTTGATGAATTTTAAGTCAAACTCCGCGTTGTGCGCAACTAAAATAGCACCTTCGATAAATTTCATAAAGTCGGGAATTACCGCGCTGATTTTCGGCGCGTCTTTTACCATTTCTTCGGATATCCCCGTTATCTTAAAGTTTTCTTCGCTAATTCTATAATCCGGCTTTACTAAAGTGGCAAACTGCTCTTTAATTTTCCCACCGACTATTTTAACCGCACCGATTTCGGTTATGCCGTTGCTCATTAATTCAAGCCCCGTAGTTTCAAGATCGAAAACGACGTATTCGTTATCAACGAGTTCGCTTGGCAAAAATTCTTCTTGGTCAAAAACCGACTTAACTTTTACCGTGCTCGCTTCCTGTGGAAACACGTTTTTATATTCCCTTGGCGTTGATTTTTTATACTTTTCTTTCTTTACAAAGTCACTAGGAAACACGCATCTATTAATCTTGTCAAATGTAAACGAGCGCCTTCCGTTATACTCGCCTATACTACCGCGAACTATTATAGCGTCGCCTACGGCGAGTTCTTTTATCTTGTGATAGGTGCTCTTTTTTGAAAAATAAACACCGCTCGTTTTGCCCGTCGTATCGTCAAGGTGTATAATCAAAAATGGTTTTCCGTTTTTAGTTTCCCTTTCAGAAAGTTCGGTTATTACCCCACAAACGGTAACTTCGCCAACGGTTGCGTCTTCTATGTATAAGGCAAGGTCGCCCATATTTTCATCGTCGATAACGACTACTCCTTTAACCTTAATCGTTCTATGTTCGATTTTTTGCAATTCACTCTCGTAAACTTCTTCGCTCAAAAGACTTATGCTTTCGTCGGCTTCTTTTTCTTCAGTACCGCCGGCAAAATCCGAGCAAAAACGGGTGGACAAATACTCGTTTAGAGAATACAATACCCCGTTTTTATTCACGTAATCAACACCGTCTTTGGTAAGGCGTAAAATATACTTAACAACCCCACCCACAACTTGCGACACAACGTCTGTGGGTTTCAAAAAAATCGATATTGATGGATACTTGTCGCTTAAATATCTATAAATTTCGTTGTTGATAAGTTCGGCGTTGCTAACGATTTTTTTAACGCTTATTTCAACCGTAGTAAAGGCAGGCAAAGTAATTTTTTCGGCTTCCGCTAAAATTTTATTTTGAAGGTCGGCACTTACCGCTTGGTCGCATATAAAGTTGTAGCGAATTTTACATTTTTCACGCTCGATTTCTATTGAACTAAGCCTGATATTTTTCAAACATTCGTCAATAGAACGAAGGTCGTTAATAAATTCCGCGCTATTTTTTACCGTATACATTTATCAATCTCTCCAAAAAATTCCTTTTCCACGTCTTCTTTCTTAACTTTTTTTACGATTTCGCCTTTGACGAAAATCACGCAACCGTCTTTACCGCCCGCTATGCCTAAATCTGCGTCTTGCGCTTCGCCAGGGCCATTAACGACGCAACCCATAACGGCAATCTTTAAGGGCTTTCTTACGCCGGAAACGTAGTCTTCAACCTTTTTTGCAAAGTTCATACAGTCCCATTCGCAACGCCCACACGTCGGGCAAGCAACTATCTCAACCTGGTCGCTAATCATTGATAACGCAGACAAAATTGCTCGACCTGCAACTACTTCCCTAATAGGGTCGGCAGACAAACTAACCCTGAGTGTGTCGCCTATTCCACGTAATAAAAGAGAGCCGATTCCGATAGCGTTTTTAACAACGCCGTTATATTCCGTACCCGCTTCGGTAACGCCTAAATGCAACGGATAGTCGGTTTTTTTAGCAATATATTCGTAAGCCTTAACCGCTAAATTAACGTCTGACGCTTTTACCGATATAACAATATCGTCAACGCCATATTTTTCAAGAAGTGCAACATTTTTTAGAGCACTCTCACCCAAAGAAATTTCATTTTTTCCGTATTTATTTAGAAATTCTTTTTCAACACTACCCGTGTTCGAACCTACCCTAACAGGGATATTAGCCCCCTTTAGCGCGACGGCAACCGCCTTTACGTTGTTCTCACCACCGATATTTCCGGGGTTAATTCTAATCTTATCAGCGCCACCGTCAATGGCTTTAAGTGCCAACTTATAGTCAAAGTGTATATCAGCAACGAGTGGCACGTCAACACGCTTTTTTACCGCGCTAAACGCTTTTGCATCCGCTTCGTCCGTAACAGAATAGCGCATTATATCAAGCCCTGCTTGTTTTAGCGCAATGCATTCTTCAACCGCCCTTTCAACGTCTGAAATCTTGTGCGTTGACATTGATTGAATGGCAATTCTTTCGCCACCACCGATTATTAAGTTTCCTATTTTAACCTTTTTACTCATAACGAATTTATTTTACCACAAAAATATTTAAATGTAAAGACAATAAATAAACGAAAAGTTCGCAAAACGAGTGCGAACTTTTGTAATTTAAGCAACTATATCTTCATTCTCTACTTCTTCATTTTTCTTAGGGATAAAAAGCGGTATTTTTCTAAATATGAAAAACGCTAACAACGCAAGACCACCTAAGATAAATATAATAGATTGCCATTGTGACGGTGCAAGCCCTAAAACGATTGCCCCACGTTCATCCGTACGGAAAAACTCAATAAATATTCTCCATACGCCGTATGCAATTAAATATATTTGCATGGTTATATTGCAATCTTTTTTGAAATACAAATAAGTCATTGCACCGAATAATGCAAACAAGAACAACGCTTCGTAAAGTTGCGTAGGAACGTACCAACCCCACGCGCCAACGTCGGGTGCGCGCATATATAAACCACCAAAAACGTATTCTTCCGTGCTTAAAAGTGCGCCGTGGCAACAACCACTCATCAAGCACCCTATACGCCCAAAAGCGTGCGCTATCACGATACATATAGGTGCAACCCTTAAAATTTCAGTAAAGTTTTTAAGATGCAAGTTCTTTTCTTTACCCTTAAAATAAAATTTACCAACGGCAAAGTAAATCAACAAGAACGAGCCAGCACCACCGATAAGCCCACCCATAACGGTAAGCCCTGCATTATAAAAATCAAACGTGCCCGTTTCAAGATAATCGTAAAACGCTTGATATAATTTTGCAAACAAAAAGCCTACGGCAATACTTGCAATCGCAATAAAGAAAATAAAATCTTGCCATTTTTCAGAAAGCCCTTTCTTACTGGTATACAAGTAAAATACACCTATACACGCAAGCAAGCCCACGGCAATACATACACCGTACATATATACGCCGTTGCCAAACAACTTAAAAATCGGTTCTGGTAACATAAAACAACCCTTATAACTTTTTTTGAATTTATATAAATTCTTCACCATTATATCGTATAGCACAAAAAAAGTCAATTAATAAATAATTTTCTTTCAATTTTTATTTGCTTTTAAGTAATATATTGTGTATAATGTTAAAGTATCTAGAAAAAGCGTTGTTATCAGGCTTTTAAATAGGAAAAATATTTTTTTGGAGACGTATCGAAGAGGTCATAACGAGAACGACTCGAAATCGTTTTGTCGGTTATAAGCCGGCACGTGGGTTCGAATCCCACCGTCTCCGCCAAATTTTGGACGATTGTCCACTTTATAGGGTGTTTTAGTCGGTCAAGCCGACCAAAACACCTTTGTTTTTATATCATTTTGCCCACTTTTTTACTTTTTCTAAAAGGCAAAAATCGACTTTTTGAAAAAAACTAGGGAAAGATTTAGTGTTTTTTGAATAATTACATTCAAATTTTTTTATAGAATAATTATCCCCACGTTAAACGTGGGGTTTTTCTTTTACGGGTAAAACCCTACGTTACCAGCCACCCTTGAGCAAGGGTATCGAGGTCTGCCATTTGCATTAACTAAACGGATTTTCGGGATAATCTATTCTCAACTGTTCGCCTAGTTTATCTTCTTCTAACAGACCTGCTATATATTCTTTTATTGCTTTGGTGTTTTTTCCTACTGTATCTACATAATATCCTTTACACCAAAATTCTCTATTGCGATATTTGAACTTGAGATTCCCCCACCGTTCATATATCATCAAACTACTTTTACCTTTTAAATATCCTACGAAAGCCGATACACTCATTTTGGGCGGAATCTCAAGCAACATATGTATATGGTCTTTACATATTTCTGCTTCAATTATATTTACGCCTTTCCATTTTCACAATTCTCGTAGAATTGCCCCTATTTCTCTTCCTTTTTCTCCAAGCATAGCAACTCGACTATATTTTGGTGCAAATACTATGTGATATTTGCAATTCCACTTCGAATGTGCTAAACTATGTATGTCATTCATACTTTGATGACCTCCTTTTGATTGTTTTGTTGGGTTTGCAGACCTCAACTTTATTATATCAAAAGGAGTTTTTTCATTCAAGAATCATAAGTATAACTTTTACTGAACCCCGTGTTGACACGGGGTTTTCGCTATACAAAAAGAACCCCTACGTTATGTAGAGATTCTCATTTGTTTTATTCAACAATATTTTTGCGTCTAAAATTATTTCAGTAACCAGTTGAGCGCTTTTCTAATTTCCGAATCCCAAAAATCCCAGTCGTGCACTCCTTCCGTTTCATAATAGGCGTATTCGCAACCGCAATTTTTAAGTTCTTTCGATAGTTCAACGTTCTCGCTATACATAAAATCGCCCTTGCCTATGCACGAATAGAGTTTAGGTTTAACCGGACTATTTTTAATATTTTTCAACAAGTAAAACAAGTCTTCTTCTTGGGGAATTTTATCGCCGAATATATTAGACTTTAATTCAGGCGTATAAGTATCCATAAACTTATTGATATCCGCAACCGAAGATAACCCTATCGCCGCGCAATATTTATCGGGGTGCTTAAGCGCAATTTTGAACGCACCATATCCACCCATAGAATTGCCCGCCACGAAAGTATCTTCACGCTTATCAGAAAGCGGTAAAAACTCACGCGCTATTTTCAAGACTTCTTCGCCTATGAAAGTGAAATATTTATCCCCGTGTTTCATATCGGTATAAAAGCCCCTATCACCGCTTGGCATAACGACTGCAATACCGTGTTCGGTGGCGTAGCGTTCAATAGAAGAGCGTCTAAGCCAAATACTGTTATCATCACTAAGCCCGTGCAAAAGCAATAACGTTTTATATTTTTCACTTCCACTAGCGTTCGCAATACCTATTTCTCCGTTGGTTGAACGTTGCGGAACAACTACGTTTATATCAACGTTTCTACCCAAAACTTCCGAAAGGAATTTAAGATTAATTAATGCCATAACTCACCCCAAAACAAGTAACTTAACTCTTTTATTATAACATTTGATACGCCTTTTTGCAAGACTTTTTATATTTTGCTCTAATTTTTATTCCACAAAAAACACACCCTACAAACTGCCCGTTTGTAGGGTGTGTAAATTAATCGCATTTTTTATTTATCTTTGAACTCTACCACTAGCGTCGCCACCGGCAAGCGTTTCAACTTCTTTCTTTGAAACAAGATTGTAGTCCCCTTCAATGCTGTGCTTTAAGCAACTTGCAGCGATTGCAAATTCGATTGCTGATTGAGCGTCGTAACCGTTAAGGAGTGAATAAATAAGTCCACCCCCAAAACTATCGCCACCGCCAACTCTATCAACGATATGGATTGAATATTTCTTACTAAATACTGCCTTTTCGTCAGTATAGAGCATACCAGACCAGTCGTTATCGTTTGCACTCTTGCTTTCACGAAGAGTAATTGCTACGCCCTTAAAGTTAAAGCGGTCGGTTAACTTTTTAGCAACTGAAATATATCCGTCACGGTCAAGTTTCCCACCGTAAATATCGGTGTTATCCGCTTCAATACCGAAAACGTCTTTTGCGTCTTCTTCGTTTGCGATACAGTAATCAACGTAAGAACAAAGTTCGCCCATCACCTTGCCTGCTTTTTCTTTACTCCACAATTTTTTACGGAAGATAAGGTCGCAAGATACGGTAATGTTTTTACTTTTAGCAACCTTTAACGCTTGTAAAGTAATTTCCGCCATACCGTCAGAAAGCGCAGGGGTAATGCCTGTAAAGTGAAACCACTCTACGCCGTCGAAAATCTTATCCCAGTCAAAGTCTTCTTTCTTTGCCATTGCGATTGAACTGTACGCTCTATCGTAAATTACCTTACTAGGTCTTTGGCTTGCGCCCTTTTCACAGTAATAAATACCTACTCTTTCGCCACCACGAACGATTTTAGAAGTGTCAACGCCGAATTTTCTCAATGAGTTTACTGCTGATTGACCGATTTCGTGGTCGGGAAGTTTTGAGACGAATGCAACGTCAACGCCGTAATTTGCTAAACTTACCGCAACGTTGGCTTCTGCGCCACCGAAAGTTGCTTCGTATTTTTCGCTTTGAACGAATCTTAAATAATTTTCAGGGGCAAGTCTTAACATTAATTCCCCAAAAGTTACAACCTTTTTCATTTATTTATCCTCCATTTTAGCAAGTGCGTCTTTTACGTAAAAACTTCCGCCTATTCCGTAAATTTTTTCCCAAGCGGTGTATTCAGCCATATTAGAACTGTCAACTCCGCCCGTAGGAATAAACTTGATTTGTGGGAACGGTGCAGATAACGCTTTCATAGCCTTTAACCCACCGTATACGTTTGCAGGGAAAAACTTAACGATATCAATACCGAGTTCTAACGCTTGCATAATTTCGGTTGGCGTTACGCAACCGGGGTAATACGGCAAGCCTTTTTCTTTACAAATTTTTGCAACTTCTATTGATAAACCGGGCGAAACGATAAAGGTTGCGCCTGCATCTATTGCCTTTTTGCATTGTTCAGCGTTGATAACCGTTCCTGCGCCGATAATCATATCGGGATAATTTTTAACAGCGTATTTAATAGCGTCTTCTGCGCACGCCGTTCTAAAAGTTATTTCCGCATACTCAATTCCATCATTTTTAAGCGCAGGTAAAATTTTGTCAACTTCGCTTAATTCTTTAATAACCACAACGGGTATTTTTTTAACCATACTTAATGCTCCTTTTGCGCAAATTCTAACTTTCTTATTATAGCACCAAAAAACGATTTGCGCAACAGTTTTAATTTATTTCATTTTTAAATATTCAATAGAGTTATTATAGCAAACGTCTTTGATAACCTTGCCAACTAATTTTTCATCAGCGGTAATTTCGTTCTTTTCCATAAGCGTTCCCAAATAATTGCAGAGAATACGCCTAAAATAATGGTGTCTTGGATAAGACAAGAAAGACCTACTATCCGTAAGCATGCCGATAAATGCGCCGATATGCCCCGTTGCCGTTAAATCTTC
>JAZRNE010000015.1:0-8696 GCA_045648045.1 Christensenellaceae bacterium | reverse complement strand
AGTGGGTGTCCACTGTTTACCCTACGGGAAATTTGCAATGCAAATTTTCTCCTTAATTCGATTCCCCTAGTTGTATGAAAAATCGGCCCAACCAAACTAAAAAGTTCGGCTCGGACCGATTTGGCACCACCACGGGGAATCGAACCCCGGTTTCCGCCGTGAGAGGGCGGCGTCTTGACCGCTTGACCATGATGGCGTACCATAAAATTATTAAATTGTAGATTCCCCGTGACCACGGGGAGGCAACTCCGCGATAGAATCGCTCCGTTGGACTAGCCCGTCAAAGAAAGTTTATCAAAGGCGTCCGAACCCCGGTTTCCGCTAGTAGAGAGGGCGAGCGCCAAAACCGCTTGACCATGATGGCGTACCATAAAATTATATACAAACTTACAAAAGAATATTTGAGTAAAATCTTCAACGCAAATATTCTAGCACAATATAAACCAAAAAGCAATTATTTGAAAGTAATAAATAAAAAAGACCTGCATTGGCCGGTGGAACTGCAAAGAATAACCCGTTACGTTAACAGGCGAATGCCGTGCTTATTGCGTCTGCATCTCTTTTTTAGCGACCGGAAAAACGACGGTCAAGAGCGCCGCTATTCAATATAGACGAACGGCTTTCTTTAATATACTCTGTGGATTTTTTTAACAGTTCCTATCGCACCATGAAGGCTACTTTTATTGTAACAAAAACTCGCCTAATATGCAACGATTAGATTGACTTTTTTTGTAAAATTAATTAAAATTTTATTTATTAAAACCACAATTTGTAATCATTGCCTTTATTTGGCAATATTTTACTTATTTGGAGAAATTATGCAAAAGAAAAGGCTTTTTAATTTTCGGGCGGTGCTTGCCTGTGCGCTTTCAACGTGCTTTGGTATTGCGTCCGTTAAAAATTTACTTGTCGGCTCGGTTTTTTTAACCGTGTTTTTTGCTTGCCTTTTCTTGCTTGTTTTATGCACGGTTTTTATCAAGCAGTTTAAATTTTCTAAAAAAGAAAAGGTGGTTATAGTTTGTTGTTTAATCTTCTTTTTTAGTTTGGGTGGATTAGTATTTAACAACAGTTATCAAAATTTTTGTTCGCAACCTTTTTCTGGTTATTATTTAGACGTTTCCGCAAAAGTTGTTGACGCAAAACAAAACGAGAGTGGGCAAAGTTTAACTCTTTCAAAGGTGGTTTTTAACGGCAAAACGAAGTCGAATTACAAAATCCGCCTTTACGTATACGGGGATAACGAGTTTGACGTTGGTGACTTGATTGAATTTAACGCATTAATTAAGCAAACGCCTATCGTTTATCAAAACAAATTTTCGGCGGATAACGTTGTGAATAAAACTCTTTATATCGCAAACGTTTCTTGTGATGAAATCAACTTGACGGGTAAAAATTTAACGATTTTTGAGCACGTAAATTTATTTATGCGCAATACTTTGCGTGCAGGGCTTGATAAAACTGAATTTAGCATTGCCTACGCCTTGTTGACTGGCAATTCAAATTTTATGGATAGCGAAACTTTATCGGCGTATAGAATGGCGGGTGTTGCGCACGTATTTGCCGTTTCGGGTTTGCATATAGGCTTTTTGGCTATGGCGCTATCATTTTTGTTTAAGAAATTTAAGATTAACAACACGATAAAAGTTATCGTTTTGCCGTTAATTCTTTTTGCATATTCGGGTGTGTGCTCGTTTACTTCGTCTTCGCTCCGTGCGTCGATTATGACCACGGGTGCATTACTGTTAACGCTAAAAGGGTTGCGTTACGATAGGCTTACGGTTATTTCAATAGCAGGCTTGTTAATATTGATTTTTGCGCCCGCCAACTTGTTTGAAGTCGGCTTTCAACTTTCCTTTTCGGTAGTGCTTGGAATAGCGCTTTTTGCTAGCACTTTCGAACGCCTTTTACTGTGCGTAAAACGCATGCCGAAAAAGTTGGCAAGTGGGCTTTCCGTTGCGTTATCGGCTCAGATGGCAAGCGTTCCCGTAATGCTTTTTCATTTCAAAAGCGTGTCGTTAATAGCGGTGTTTTTCAACGTTGTATTTATTCCCGCAGTATCGGTAATATTTACGGGATTGTTCCTATTGACGATTATAGGCGGTGTGTTTAACGTGCCTAAAATTGCACTTTTCATTCCTAATTACGTGCTAAAATTAGTTAACTTTTGCATAACCGCAATAGATTATAAAATTTTTATTCTTAACGGCGCAATAACCGTGATTTTGGCGTTCAGTTTTTACTGGGCGCTACTTTTTATAAGCGAATATTTTAATATAAAATTGTTAAACCGCATTATTTGTTCGCTAGTTTGCGTTATTTTTACCATAAGTGGCTGTTTGATTTATACCGCTAATGAAAAATGTTTTAAGTTTTACGTTGTGGGTGGTGATAAATTATGCGCAACATTAATTGACACCACTAAAGAAAAAGTCCTAGTCGTTAGTTATGCTAAAAGAACGTACTCGTTGGCGCGACTAATTAGGTTAAAAAACGAAAACGATATTGACGTTATCGACCAAGTAATATTTCTGAACGATTTCGGTTATTATGAACAAGAATTTTTGACCAAGATGCGCCTAGCGTTCGATTTTAACGGGGTATGCTGTTACGGTGAGCAAGACGAAACGCTACGAAGAATAATTGAAAAATCTTTCGGCAAAGATAAAAAAGTGGGATTTTATTTAGATAACCATATTTTGCCGATAGAAGGTGCGACTTGCACTTACTTGATTGACGGGCGCGCTTTGGATATTGAAGTTGATGATGGAAACGCGTGCATCTTTTCAAGTGTAGACGGTGAAAATTACTCGTTGCTCGACAAAAATTACACGATTATGATTGCAAAAGATAGGGTTGAACAACTGTTTAGTTTTTATCAGCCGACCAAATTTATAAGTTATTGTGATAGCGAAGAATTTTTAAGTGCAGATACGCTTGGAACGCAAGTTATCAAGCTTGAAAAATAAATCTTTTACTGAAGTAAAAAATATGATAAAAAACAACGAATATCGTTGCAAAACCAAATAAAAAATGCTAGAATGTATAAGAGGTAATTTGGTTTGAAATACACGGAATTTAAAAATGGGTTGGAAAATGGGCAAACCTTTTCTGCATATTTGTTTGAAGGTGAAGATGCGTTTTTTAGAGAGCGCGGTCTTAAATTGCTCAAAAATAAGTTGGTTTCTAATCCCGAACTTAACTACACCGTGTTAGAACCCGACTGTGAAGCGACTGAACTAGTTTGTTCAATGTCGGCATATCCTTTTATGAGTGAAAAGCGGTTGGTCGTTATCAGGGAATATTATCCTAAAGCCGACGCTATAAAAAAAGAACTATCAAAGTATTTTGAAAGTCCGGCTGATTTTTCAGTTTTGGTGATATTAAATGAAAAGCCACATGAACAATTAAAAAAACTCGACAACCTTTGCGTGGTTGATTGCAATAAACTTGACGCGGGCACTTTGGTGCGTTTCGTTAAGGGAGAGTGTTCGTCAAACGGCGTAAGCATTGACGGGGAAACGGCAAAACTCATAGTTGATTTTTGCCTATCCGATATGACGAGAATTGACAATGAAACCAAGAAGTTGTGCAGTTACGTTGGCGTTGACGGGCAAATTCAAAAAGAAACGGTTGAACTTATGGTCGCAAGGGATACCGAGTACAAAGTTTATGAGATGACTGATTATATAGCGAAAGGCAAGTTTGATTTGGCGTTTTCAGTTATTAAAGATATGATGAGCAAAGGCGAAACTTCGCAAAGGATTTTATCGGCGGTATATAATTATTATAGAAGGCTTTTGCATTGCGCCATTAGCGATATGGATTTAACTGATATTGCAGATGCGTTTTCGGTAAAAGAGTTCGCCGTTAAAAAAACGAAAGAACAATCGGGTTTATTCAAAAAACGCGCGTTAAAAAGTGCGGTGGATTTGCTTACCGACGCTGATTACAAAGTAAAAAGCGGTTTAGCCGATGCGGACGAAAGAATGTGGTTTACGATTTTTAAGATAATGACGGATAGATAGAGGTGGTTAAATGGAATTGATCGAAAGAATTAGGGGCGTATGGGATAGTTTTATGAGTTCGCCTGAATTGATGGTTGCAATGTCAGTCAGCGTGCTAGTATTTAGCGTACTCTACTATTATATGATGAAATTTTTAGTTGACAATAATTCCGGGCCGATGGTGGTGCTTTTTGTGTTTACAATGCTTATCGGTGCGTCAATTTTGTCTTTTATAAGGGACATTCGGTCAAGTGCTACGATATATCTAATAATTCCGGCAATGTTTCTCGTTGCGATTTTGGTGCTTTATTCGGTTGAATTAAAAAGAATTATTTGGCAAAGAAAAATACCTAAAATTGCAGACGTTAAAAACGGCGAAATTTCTTACGACGAAGATAGAGTGCAAAAGTGTATTACCGAAATCGTTAAAGCACTTCAAAACATGTCTAAAAACGACGTTGGTGCAATAATAGTTTTGTCGTCAGGCAACGTTCCTAACCCTATTTTAGAGAGTGGCGTTAGACTTGATAGTGATATTTCAAGCGAACTTATAGAAAGCGTGTTTTTCCCCAAAACTCCGTTGCACGATGGTGCAATGATAATTAACGGAACAAAAATCGTATCAGCAGGGTGTTTCTTGCCATTGTCGCAAAACGTTGACAATATTCCAAAAGACCTTGGAACGCGTCACCGTGCAGGTATAGGCGTAACCGAAACGATTGACGTTATTACCTTTATCGTTTCAGAAGAAACGGGTATTATTTCAGTTGCAAGAGAAGGCAAAATCGTTAGATACGCTGACGTTGAAATTTTGAAGAAGACGCTTGCGTCGTATTATTGGCAAGACGTTGATAGAAGATAGGAGTGCGTTATGGAAGATAGAGATTTTCAACAACCTATGGATAATATAGAAAACGAAGGCAAGGGCAAAACTTTTTTTAAGGGTTTTGGACTTTACTTGCTTGCGTTAGGGCTTGCCGTTTTAACGGTTATCGTTTTGAATTTTTAATTTGGGGTTATTATGAAGAATTGTATTATAAAGGGCGATATTTTGTTGCCCGCTGTTGAAGATATGCAAGCGTGGGCTTGTATTGCGTGCGACCAGTTCACTAGCGAAAAGGAATACTGGGCGGAATTAGAAAAAACGGTCGACGGGAAACTTACGACGCTAAATCTTACTTTACCCGAAATTTACCTTGAAGATAACGCTGAAAAACGCATTGAAAAAATAAACGAAAATATTAAAAAATATCTTGATGACGGCGTGTTTAAGTCTTACGGAAAAGGGTTCGTGCTTACCGTGCGCAAAACGCCTTTCGTGGAACGCAGGATAGGTTTGATGGTCGCAATCGACCTTGAACAATACGAATATTCGGCAAAGTCAGATTCGCTTATTCGTGCAACCGAAGGCACTATTGAAGAAAGAATTCCACCCCGTCTAAAAATTAGAAAAAACGCCGACGTTGAATTTCCACACGTTATGGTTCTTTTTGACGATGAGAGAAGGGAAATTACCGAAAAACTTTACGAGAATAGAAAAAATCTTAAAAAGATTTACGACTTTACTCTCAATATGGGCGGCGGTAGCATCGAAGGTTATTACGTTGAAGACGCCGACCAAGTTATTGAAAAATTCACCGCACTTTTAGACGAGCAAAGATTGATAGAAAAATACGGCAGAAAGGACGAGTTTTTGTTTGCCGTTGGCGACGGTAATCACTCTTTGGCTACTGCGAAAACGCACTGGAACAACGTTAAAAAGAATTTAACCGAGCAAGAAAAAGAAAATCATCCCGCAAGATTTGCTTTGGTAGAATTAGTTAATATTTATGATGAAGGCATTTATTTTGAGCCTATTTTTAGGTACGTTTTCGGAATAAATAAACAAGAATTTTTGAAAGGCTTGAGCACCGTTGACGGCGGAAAAATGCGCGTTTACGCTGACGGAAAGGAAACTGCTCAAAACGGCAACAACGGCTTGCCGGACGGTATTAGGGCAGTTGACAAGTACGTAAAAGAATTTATTGATAAAAACGGCGGTGGCGTGGATTACGTGCACGGCGAAAGCAATATAAAGAAATTAGTTGATGATAATCAAAATGCAGTCGGCATTTTGTTTGAAAAACTTGACAAGGCGGATTTGTTTAAATACGTTTCCGAAAAAGGGGCGTTCCCAAGAAAAACGTTCTCTATGGGCGAAGGTATTGAAAAACGCTATTATTTAGAAGGAAGAAGAATAACGAAATGATTAAAGTATGTAAATTCGGCGGAACGTCAATGGCGGACGCAAAGGCAATTAGGCAAGTTAAAAATATTATAGAATCAGACCCCTCAAGAAAATACGTTGTGGTTTCTGCACCTGGTAAGCGCTTTAAGGATGATATCAAAATTACCGATATGCTTTACCGTTGTTACGATGAAGTCGTAGAGTTTGGTAACTGCAAAAAAAGTTTCGGCGTTATTAGAGAAAGATTCGTTGAAATAGTTAAAGATTTAAATCTTTCACTAGATATCAACGCCGTGCTTGATAAAACCGAACGAGAAATAGTTGAAAACAAGAGCGCTGATTTTGCTGCGTCACGCGGGGAATATTTAAGTGCAATCGTGGTATCTTCTTTCTTGGGGTACGAGTTCGTTGACGCTGCCGATATGGTTAGGTTTGACAGCCACGGAAAACTCAACGAAGATTATACCGACGATAAGGTTTCAATCCGTCTTGCAAAAATTGAAAAGGCAGTTATTCCGGGTTTCTACGGCAAGAATTTCCAAGGCGAAGTTAAAACTTTCAGCCGTGGCGGTAGCGATATAACGGGTTCTATAATTGCGCGTGGCACAAAAGCTGATTTGTACGAAAACTGGACGGACGTTAGCGGATTTTTGGTTTGTGACCCAAGAATCGTGCCCGGCGCAAAAACTATTAAGCAAATTACTTATAAAGAAGTTCGCGAACTTTCTTATATGGGTGCGTCAGTTCTTCACGCAGAAGCAATCGCTCCCGTTATGAAAAGGCGCATTCCTATCAATATTAAAAATACCTTTAAGCCCGAAGACGTTGGCACTATGATTGTTCCAAACGAACAGTACGACCCGAAGGTGGCAAATACTATTATTACGGGTATTGCAGGTAAAAAAGACTTTACCGTTTTATTAATAGAAAAGTCTATGATGAATGCAGAAGTTGGCTTTATTCGTCGCGTTCTTTCAGTAGTTGAACATTATAACGTTTGCGTAGAACACTTGCCTTCTGGTATTGATACGCTCTCGGTTGTTTTAGAGTCAAATCAAATTAAAGACGGCGTGCTTACTGATATGGTTAACGAAATTAGAGAAAACGTTAACCCCGACTACATTCACGTTATCGAAAATATTTCGCTTATAGCAACAGTTGGTCACGGTATGGCAAGGCGTCAAGGTACGGCGGCAACGCTATTTAAGGCTTTGGCTGATGAGAATATTAATATTCGTATGATTGACCAAGGTTCAAGCGAACTTAACATTATTATCGGGGTAGCAAACTCCGATTACGAAAAGTGCATACGCGCAATTTACAACGCGTTTAACTAATTCGAATTTTTGCGCTGTGTGTTTTATAGGGGAAGTTTCGCCTTTTTAGGGGGATTTTTGGCTTTTTTGCCTATTAAACAATATGAATTATAGGCAAAATTAAACCACTTGCGCATAATATATATTACTAATTTAGAGGTGTTTTATGGATTATGCAAAAGAATCGTTGCGTTTGCACGGTTTATGGAAGGGGAAATTACAAACAGTTCCAAAATGTAAGGTTGAGAACAAAGAAGACTTATCGCTCGCTTACACTCCGGGTGTAGCGCAACCTTGTTTGGAAATTCAAAAAGATTATTCAAAATCTTTTGAACTTACGATGCGTGGTAACACCGTTGCAGTTATAACTGACGGCACGGCGGTTTTGGGGCTTGGCGATATAGGTCCTGAAGCAGGTATGCCCGTTATGGAAGGAAAATGCGTTTTGTTTAAATCGTTCGGCAATGTCGACGCCGTTCCGCTTTGCGTTCGTAGCAAAAACGTTGATGAAATCGTTCAAACGGTTAAATTGATAGCCGGTAGTTTCGGTGGCGTTAATTTAGAAGACATTTCTGCGCCCCGTTGTTTTGAAATTGAAAAAAGATTAAAAGAAGACCCTGAAGTTGATATTCCGATTTTTCACGACGACCAACACGGCACGGCTGTAGTGTGCGTAGCGGCGTGTATTAACGCTTTAAAGTTCGTTAATAAGAAGTGGGAAGACGTTTCTATCGTGTTTAGTGGCGCGGGCGCTGCTGGTGAGGCTATTGCTAAACTTATGTTCTCTTTCGGCGCAAAAGACGTTGTAATGTGCGATAGACACGGTATCATTTATAAGGGTAGAGAAGTTGGTATGAATTCTGCAAAAGAAGAAATTGCGGAATTTACTAATAAGAGAGGCAAAAGGGGTACGCTCGAAGATGCGGTTAAAGGCGCGGATATATTTATAGGCGTAAGTTCTCCTGGCGTTTTAACGCAAGATATGGTTCGTACAATGGCAAAAGACGCTATCGTTATGCCTATGGCAAACCCCACGCCTGAAATTATGCCCGACCTTGCTATTAAGGCAGGGGCAGCAGTTGTTGGCACGGGCAGAAGCGATTTCCCCAACCAAATCAACAACGTGCTTGCGTTCCCTGGGATTTTCCG
>JAZRNE010000014.1:0-62404 GCA_045648045.1 Christensenellaceae bacterium | reverse complement strand
CCTTTTGGCGCTGGAACTTTTTGAACAATTTGTTCTAAAACATCTTCTACATTAAGCCCACTTTTAGCAGAAATCCTTGGTGCATCAGTTGCTTCAATGCCTAAAATATCTTCTATTTCTATTGCAACTTCATCAGGTCTAGCAGACGCTAGGTCCATTTTGTTGATAACTGGCATAATCTCTAAATCGTTGTCTATTGCAAGATATGCGTTTGCAAGAGTTTGGGCTTGAACGCCTTGGGTTGCATCAACTATTAAGATTGCCCCCTCGCAAGCCTTAAGTGAACGAGAAACTTCATAAGTAAAGTCAACATGGCCCGGTGTGTCTATAAGATTAAAAATATATTCTTTGCCGTCTTTTGCCTTATAAAACATTCTAACGGGCGTAAGTTTAATGGTAATCCCCCTTTCGCGCTCCAAATCCATAGAGTCTAAAAGTTGCTCTTCCATATCGCGCTCACTAACTTGCCCAGTTTTTTCCATAAGCCTATCGGCAAGCGTGCTTTTACCGTGGTCAATGTGCGCTACTATACAGAAATTACGTACGTTTTCTTTATTCGTTGACATATTAAATACCTTTTGCTATAATAAATAAAATAAAAATTCAAATTCTAACTTATATATTATATATTATTAGTAGATTTTTTGCAAGTAAATTAAGGCTTTGCAATAGAGAAGGACTTTTATGAGAATTGATAAGGATTTTTGGCTTTTGAATAGACCTATCGCGCACAGGGGGCTTTGGGGTGGTGATTTAATAGAAAATTCACTTCCCGCATATAAAAACGCTATTGATAACGGCTACCCTATCGAAATTGACCTATATTCTTCAAGCGACGGGGTGATTTTCTCTTTTCACGACGAAACTTTGGTGCGAATGACGGGTGCAAACGGTAAGATTTTTGACAAAACCGCAAAAGAACTTAAAGAATTACGCCTTTCGGGTAGCGAACACCAAATACCCACCTTTGATGAAGTGTTAGAGTTGGTTGACGGTAAAGTTCCGTTGCTTATCGAACTTAAAAATCAACCCGACGCAAATTACGTTGAAACGGTGGTAAATCGCCTAAAAAATTATAAAGGCGAATTTGCTTTGCAGTCTTTCAATCCTATGCTTATTAAAAAGGTAAAAAAACTTGCGCCCGAATTTATACGCGGTATTTTAGGTAGCGACTTAAAAACCGACCTTTTGCCTTATTTTAAGAAGTTTATCGTTAAAAACATGCCGTTAAACTTTTTAATTAAACCCGATTTTATCAGTTACGATTATAATTGTCTACCGCTTTCAAAGGCTAAAACGAAACGCTACCCCGTTATTTCGTGGACGTTAACAACCCAACAAGACGCCGATAAAATCAAACCCTACGCAAAAAACATAATCTTTGAGCATTTTATTCCAAAATGGTAAAAAACAAACCTAGACAAAGTCGCTCGTCTAGGTTTTTATTTATAATTTTTTAACGTACTTTATCATAGGTTTTCCGTTTTTGCTAACGAATTCTTCAACGAACGTAAAGCCTAATTTTTGATGCAATTTTTGGCTTGCAACGTTTTCTTTTCTTATACCTGCAATCACCGTTTCAAAGCCTGTATCTTTTGCAATATCGTAAGCAAGATTTAAACTTTTCGTCGCAAACCCTTGGTTTCTAAATTTTTCAAAAATTTCGGGTGCAACGCTAACTGCATCAACCCCGTGCCCACACGTGTTGATAACGCCTACGGCTTCCGTTCCCACTTTTACTATATAAAATCTAAAATACTCGCCATTGCACGAGCCTTTTTTAGAGTCTTGCACAAGTAATTTCCTTTTTTCAACGGATAAATTCTTGTACTCGGTAAAGTCAAGTATTTGCAAATCTTTTTCGCTAATCGGTATCAGTTGCATATTTTTCATATAATTATAATATCATAACCAACCTAAAATTGCAATAAAAAAGCCAACGCCGTTGTCGTCGCCAAACCAAAGCCTAATCCAAAAAGCGGAGCAATTTGCTCCGCTTTTTTGTTAAATTATCTCAAAACTGCTTTAATTCTTCTTACACCGCTTGAAGAACTTTCTTCCTTTTTAATAACGAAAGTTCCCAAGTCGCCCGTATTTTTAACGTGCGTACCACCGCAAATTTGCTTATCAACGCCGTCAATCGTGTAAATGCTTACGATTTGGTCGTCACTTTCAGCGGTAAACACGCCGTATGCGCCAGCCTTAACTGCGTCATCATACTTTTCTTCGGTTTTAACAACGTCAATCTTTTTAGCGATAACATCGTTAACGAAGTTTTCAAGTTCTTTTAATTCTTCACTAGTCATCTTATGGTCGCAATTAAAGTCAAAACGCAACCTTTCTTCGGTAATGTTAGAACCTTTTTGTTCGGTTTGCGTGCCGAACATTTTTCTTAAACCTGCAAGCATAATATGCGTTGCGGTGTGATACTTAATAGTCGTATCCGTTTGTTCGGTAAGCCCACCCTTTGCAGCAGCCGCTTGCGCTTTAGAAAGTTCTTGGTGTGCCTTAAACGCTTCGTCAAAACCCTTTTGGTCAACGGTAAGCCCACGTTCTTCAGCAAGTTCAACGGTAAGTTCTAACGGATAACCGAAAGTATCGTAAAGCCTAAACGCTTGTTTACCGCTAATTTCCGTTTCGGGAACGTAGTTAGCGTCTTTTTGGCTCATAAACGCGTTCTTCCTTTCCATACCCGTAACGCACTTATCAAATTCTTTCAACCCCGCAGCGAGAGTTGCTTCAAATTTCTTGATTTCTTTTGTAATTTCGTCAAGAATATAACTTTCTTTTTCCACCAACAACGGGTATGCGTCGTTATAGATTTTTTCGATAAAGATTTTAGCAACGTCGCACATCGCGCTCGCGTCAATGCCGAGATTTTTGCAATATCTGATTGCACGGCGAAGAAGTCTTCTTAAAATATACCCTGCGCCCGTGTTTGACGGAGTAATTCCGTTTTTATCACCGATAAGCATAACCGCAGTTCTAGTGTGGTCGGCAATTATACGCATTGCCTTGGTGTCTTTTTCGTCAGCGCCGTAAACTTTACCTGAAACTTGTTCTAAAAGTTTAATCGTGTCAATGAAAAGGTCGGTTTTATAACCGTCGTCAAGACCGTTAAGGAATAAAAGCAATCTATCTAAACCAAAGCCTGTGTCAACGTTTTTGTTTTCGAGTTCGGCGTATTTGCCCCCTTCTAATTTTTTGTATTGCATATACACGTCGTTACCGATTTCAACGTAGCGTCCGCAATCACAATTAACGTCGCAAGAATCACAGCATGGATTATCGTGGCGTGGATAGAACCATTCGTTGTCCGGTCCGCAAGGCGTGCCGACCGTACCTTCTAATTCCCACCAGTTGTTAGACTTGTCCAAATAGAAAATATTTTCAGGTTTAATGCCTAACTCTTTCAAGTAACCCGCCGTTTCTTCGTCACGGGGGGCGGCGTCGTTACCTTCAAACACGGTTGAGCAAATCTTGTCCTTATCAAAACCAAAAACTTCGGTCAAAAGTTCAAAAGACCATCTAGTTTTTTCTTTCTTAAAGTAATCGCCCAAACTCCAGTTACCCATCATTTCAAAAAAGGTAAAGTGAGTTGCGTCGCCAACAGAATCAATATCAACCGTACGAACGCAACCTTGAACGTTGCAAAGTTTAGTGCCCATAGGATGCTTTTTACCGAGAAGATACGGCATAAGCGGTTGCATGCCTGCAACGTTAAACATAACGCCGGTAGTACCGTCGCCGATAAGCGAAACCGCGCCGATATTAACGTGGTTACGTTCTTCGTAAAATTTAATCCATTTTTCTCTTAATTCTTTTGAAGTAATCATAATCGTGTCCTTCTTTTATTTCTTAATTAAAGTATAAGCGTCTTTAGCGTCTTTAACGACGTAGCCGAGTTCAAAAAGTTTATCGCGAAGTTCGTCTGATTTAGCCCAGTCTTTATTTTGCCTTGCCGTAAATCTTTCTTCGGCAATAACGCGCACTTGTTCAGGGATTTCTTCTTGCGGATGCTTTTTATCGTAATCGGCAATAAAATCGTCCGCTTTTAGAGTAAATAAGCCGATAAGCGAGTAGGTTTTTCTAACTTGATTTACGTCGTCCGCCACGGTAGCGTCGCCTACGGCGAGTTTTGACTTGATATTTTTGAAAATTTTGAAAAGATTACTGATAGCGAGTGCGGTGTTAAAATCGTCGTCCATAGCGCGGTTAAAATCGCCGTCTATTTGCTCGTTCGCTCCGCTACCGCCACCAAACTTATCTTCAACCGCCTTGATTACCTTGTAAAATTCGTAAAGGTGGTTTTCCGCGTCGGGGAACAAGTTGTCGGTAACGTTAATGTCGCCACGGTAGTTCGTTTGAAGTAATGCGAACTTTATAGTTTCGTGCGAATATTTATCAAGCAAATCTTTTAGGAAAAGGCTGTTGCCCAAAGACTTACTCATTTTTTGACCGTTAACTTTAATCAAGCCGTTGTGAATCCAAAATTTAGCAAACTGTTTGCCCGTAAGTGCTTCGGTTTGAGCGATTTCATTCTCGTGGTGTGGGAAAATCAAATCTCTACCACCGCCGTGAATATCAATTTGTTCGCCGAACGCCTTTTTATTCATCGTTGAACATTCGATATGCCAACCAGGCCTACCTTCGCCCCACGGCGAAGCCCAACTAGGTTCACCCGCCTTCGCAGACTTCCAAAGCGCAAAGTCAAGCGGATTTTTCTTCATTTCGTCGTTATCAACGCGCACGCCGTTCATAGCATCTTCTAGATTTCTGTGTGAAAGTTTACCGTAACCGGGGAAACTGTCAACTGCAAAATAAACGTCTCCTTTTTCGGTTGGGTAAGCGTGCCCTTTTTCGATAAGCGTGCTAACGAACTCAATAATATCGTCAATACTTTGAGTAGCCTTAAGCCAAAGCGAAGGGTCGTCAACGTTAAGCCTAGCCATTTGTTCGTCAATATTTTTAATCATCATTTGAGCGTAAACGTCGGCAGGGATACCCGTCTCGTTAGACTTGGCGATAATTTTATCGTCGACGTCGGTGTAATTTCTAGCGTAAGTAACGTCGTAGCCGATTTTTTCTAAATATTTTCTAATAATGTCGTAAATGAGCGCTTGATAAGCGTGGCCGATATGTGCTTCGCCCGAAACGGTGATACCGCAAGCGTACATTTTAACTTTGCCCTGTTCGATAGGAACGAAATCTTGTTTTTTGCCCGTAAGAGTATTGTAAATTTTCATAATAACACCCGTTAATTTTGGTCTTTTTTATCTAATAATTGTTCAATAGTTTTTTCGAGATTGAATATTTTTTCACGAAGGTTGCAAATTTCTTCGTGGATAGGGTCGCGTTTTTCCTGTTCAAGGTTAGTAACCTTTTCGCCGTTAACTCTAACGACGTTTCCCGGCACGCCAACCACGGTAGCGTACGCTGGGACTTCTTTAAGCACGACAGCCCCCGCCCCGATTTTAGCGTATTCACCAACGGTAAACCCGCCCAAAACCTTAGCGCCGGCACTAATCATAGCGCCTTTTTTAACGGTGGGGTGGCGTTTACCCGTTTGTTTACCCGTACCGCCGAGCGTAACGCCCTGATAGATAACGACGCCTTCTTCGATTTCGGCAGTTTCGCCGATAACAACGCCTGCGCCGTGGTCGATGAATACACCGCCGGCAATTTTAGCGGCAGGGTGAATTTCAATACCGGTAAGCCAACGAGCGTATTGACTAATCCAACGCGCAAGCAAGCGCAACCTAATTTTATGCAAGAAGTGAGCAAATCTATGCCACGAAAGCGCCTTGACGCCCGAATAAGTTAACCAAATTTCAAATTTAGAGCGAGCGGCAGGGTCGTTAAGTTTAGCGGCGCGAATATCCGCGCGCAAATTTTTAAACATAATACACCTATAATAGTTAATGATACAATAAACGAAGAAATTTTGCAAGCAAAGAGCGCGCGATTAAACGACTTTAACGCCTTTTTCTTCGATAATAGATTTAAGTTCTTTAGAGAAGTTAGAATCAACGACCATACAATCGACGTCAAGTAGGGACGCGAAAGTGTAAGGCGTTTTTTTGTTAACTTTAGAACTATCAAGGAGCATAATAACAAGGTCAGCCTTTTTAATAACGGCGCGTTTAACTTCTGCTTCGGACTGATTGCCACAAGTAAAGCCCCCCGTTTCCTTAATAAAGCCGGTAGCCGTCATAACGGCGGTTTGAATATTAATTTTATCAATGTAATCGGTGCAAGTTTGCCCAACGGTGATAAAATTATTCTTTCTCAAATCGCCACCGAGTAAAGCGACGGTAGGTTTTTCTTTACGAAGGATAGTTTCGGCGATAACGAGGGCGTTAGTGAGCACGTAAAAGTTATCGTCAGGTAGCGCGCGGGCGAAATAAGTGGTAGTAGAGCCCCCGTCGATAAACACGCAACTGTTGGGTTCAACTATGCTAACAGCCTTGTCAGCGATTTCTAATTTTTCGGCAGTATTGTAATTAATGCGTTCGGAAAAATCGGCTTCTTTAGCACGAAGAACGGTGCTAACGGAAATAGCGCCACCGGAAACGCGAATAACGGCGTTATCTTCTTCTAGGCGATTAAGGTCGCGACGGAGCGTCATAGAAGAAACGTTAGGGAACGCACATTCAAGTTCTTTAAGAGAAACCTTGCCGTTTTTATCAATAAATTCTTTCAAAAGCAACAATCTATCTTTCATAGTAAAAACTCCTTTAGTGAATACATTTTACACAAAAGGATAAAAAAAATCAAGAATAAACGAAAGAAAATAACAGATAAGCGATAAAAAATTTCAAACGGCAATAAAAAGTGAAATAAATAGTGCAAAATCATTGATTTTGCGGTAAAATAGATATATAATGTAATGTAATAAAAAACGGAGACGTAAAGTAATGCTAGATTTAAGAAGAATACAAGAAAATAAAGAGCAAGTAAAAGAATTATTAATGCGTAAGGGCTACGACGCGGATTTTGACACGCTTTTAGAGTTAGACAAACAAAGGCGCGCGGTAATCGGCGAAGTTGAGCAATTAAAAGCGCAAAAGAATAAAGTTTCAGCGCAAATACCTGCGTTAAAGAAAGCAGGTCAACCGGTAGACGGCATTTTTGAAGAAATGCGCGTGCTTGGCGAAAAGATATCAGAAGGCGACGCAAAGGCAAAAGAATTAGAAGAAAAAGTATTTACTATGCTAGCGTCAATGCCGAATATTCCCGACGCAGACCTAGTAGCAGGCGAAAAGGAAGCAAACCAAGTAATTAAAGTCGTAGGCGAACAACCCAAATTCGACTTTGAAATGAAAAACCACGTAGATTTATGCACCAAACTCGGCATAATCGACTACACGAGAGGCACGAAACTTTCGGGTGGTGGATTTTGGATGTATCGTGGGGACGGAGCAAAACTCGAATGGGCGCTACTCAACTTCTTTATTAGCGAACACTTAAACGACGGATACGAATTTATATTACCCCCCCACCAACTCGGCTACAACTGCGGATTTGGCGCAGGGCAATTCCCCAAGTTTGCCGATGAAGTTTACTGGTTGGATTGCGACGAAGACAGAAAGAAGAATAGATTTATGTTGCCGACGGCGGAAACGGCGTTAGTAAATATGTATGCAGGCGAAATTATTGACGAAGCAAAATTACCTATGAAGTTTTTTGCATATACCCCCTGTTACCGTAAAGAAGCAGGCTCTTATAGAGCGGAAGAACGCGGAATGATAAGGGGGCATCAGTTCAATAAGGTTGAAATGGTGCAATACGCACACCCCGACCATAGCATGCAAGCGTTCAACGAACTAGTTGACAAGGCGGCAAGCCTAATCGAAAAACTCGGCTTGCACTTTAGAGTTAGCAAACTTGCTGCGGGCGACTGTTCTGCAACTATGGCAAGAACTTACGATATAGAAGTATGGATTCCAAGCATGGGCATTTATAAAGAAGTAAGTTCAGTTTCAAACGCAAACGACTACCAAGCAAGAAGAAACAATACCAAGTACCGTGATAGCAAGACGGGCAAGCCTGCATTCTTGCACACCTTGAACGGTTCAGGTTTGGCAACAAGCCGTGTATTCCCCGCACTCATTGAACAATACCAAAATGCTGACGGCTCAATCACCGTGCCCGAAGTATTAAGACCGTTTATGGGCGGACAAAGCGTGATTAAATAAACCGCAAACACCAAAAAATTAAACAATATATATAATATATATAAACCGCAAACACGATTTTTGTTGTTTGCGGTTTTAAGTTAGCAAACGAAAATTTAAGTAAAGGAAACTTTAAAAATATTCAGCATATACATATAAAGTGTGCAAATATTACAAAAAAGGATTGCGTTATTAATAGAAAGCAACAAATTATGACAAAATATTAAAAAATCTCTTGACAAACACGATTAAAAGAGTATAATTTTTAGTATGATAAAGTTGCTAGGAGTATTCCTTGCAAAACTTTAATCGCGCATAGCGCAAAAAAATAAAGAAAAGGAGAAACAAAAAGAGTATGGAAGCAATCAAAAAGTTCTTCAAAAAGGCTTGGGACGGAATCAAAGCTAGTTACAAAGCAGTTGTAACGTTCTTTAAGAACGTTAAATGGTCTGCCCCTGTTAAACCCGTTATTGCTTATTCAGTAGCTGGTGGTCTAGTAGCTATTCTCGCATTAGTTTTGATTTTAATCGCAGTTTGCTAATCAATTAATGCAATTCAGTTTCCCCTTTTGGGATACTTACCCGCCGTTTGTTGACGGCTACCCTGTCACCCCGAGACGGACAAATCGGAAATGCAATCTAGGGGTCTCAACTCGGAATGACAAACAAAACTAGCCGTATATCAACGGCACACACAAAAAAGAAAAAAATAAAAAAATTTTTAATCGCGGTTAATTCCGCAAAAAAAGGAGAAAAAAATGAAAAGAAATAACAAAAAAGGCTTTACTGTTGTAGAGTTAGTTATCGTTATTGCTGTTATTGCTATTCTTTCAGCAGTTTTGATTCCCACTTTTGCTGGTATATCAAGAAAAGCAAAGCTTTCAGCTGACGAACAAGCAGTTCGTACCATCAACAACGAACTTGCTGGCGCTACTGATGCAGAACTTGCTAACCTTTCAAGCGTTGAAGCTTACTTAACAACCCTTGGCTTAACTATCGAAGATTACAACCCTGTAAGTAAAAATTACAGTCTTGCATACTCTTCTGCTTTAAAGAAAGTTGTTCTTGTTGACGCATCTAAAAAAGTTGTATATCCTAAAGAATATGCAAACGAAAAGGTTATTATTGAAGAAGCTGGTACTTCTACAATCGTAGCTATTAAAGACGCTGACGACGTTGCTTTGGTTGGTAGCAGAGGCGGTCAAGTTGATATTACGACAACCGTTGCATTTGACGCTGCTATGTACACAACTAAAAACCTTGTAATTAACCTTTCAGGTACAGTTTCTACCCCTAACGACTCTTCCGTAGGCGACGGCGTATTCTGTGCAAAGGCTGGCACTCTTACAATTAATGGTAACGGTACTGTAAACGGCAAATCTGCTGGCGAATATCACATGGCTGTTTTTGCTGATGGTGGCAAAATCGTTATCAATGGCGGTACATACACCAACGAAGGCGTAACGAACAGTGTTGGTCAGGATGACCTTATTTACGCAAGCCACAATGGTGAAATCGTTATAAACGGCGGTACCTTCAAGTGTTCTACACCTGAATGGACGCTTAACATCTCTAACACTAAGGGTGGTAAAATCGTTGTAGCAGGTGGTTCTTTCTACAAGTTCAACCCCGCTGATTGGAAATCTTATTCACCAATTGTTGGTGGGCAAACATTAAATCGTGCTACTGAAACCGATGATATTACCGTTGCAGACGGATATAGAGTTGTTCAAGATGGCGACTGGTACAATGTTGTTCCCGCTTAATCTAAACAATCAACTATTAATATTTACACCCCAAAGCGTACGCTTTGGTGTGTTTTTTTCTTGCCTTTTTGTAAGTATTTTTATAAAACTACTTTAAATTATTTGCGTTTTGGTGTATAATAGATTTGTATATTATTTTTATAAGGGGGGAGTGCGCCGTGATGACTAAACTTTATCTCAAAAAGGCTTTCACTTTGTTAGAACTTTCTATCGTTATTGCGCTTGTGGCTATTGTCGGCACGGTTACCACTTCGCTTTGCTTGCTCGTTAGCAAAACCGCCAACAAAAACTCTAACCAACTTGCTTTTATGCAAGATATTTCGTCGATTCAATCCGCCTTGGAAACGTACACTAGTTACGACGTTAGTTGTAATAAAATATTAGAAAATCGCACTAACGGTCAAACCACGGTTAACTACCTTCTTTCAGAAGAAGAACATAATAACCCTGCCCACTTTGACGCGCAAACAAAAGAATTAACTATTAATTACACGACCATTACTCTTACCACCATTGAAAATATTTCTTTTACCGTCTTAAAAGAACAAAACGATTTCTTAATAATTTGCAAGGTTACCGCTAACGGCAATTTCGCTAACGATGGCTCTAACACTTTCGTTTTTGCCATCAACCCTTTCGTTTTAGAATCTGTTAATATCAATAACGGGGGGGCTAACAATGGCTAAATTCTTTGCTAAACTCAAAAAAGCCTTTTCTATTGCTGAAGTTGTTATTGCTATTGCCGTTATTTCTATCATTTCCGTTGGCGCTGTAACCACCATCACTCTTTCTATCAAAAACCAACGCAAAAACCTTTCCTATCAAGACGTTTCTTTCACTTGTAACTCGGTTATTGATTGTTTTAGGTATGATAGTGATAACCTTTCTTCTACCCTTTCTACCATTTATGGTGCAAGCAACGTTTCCGTTGATGAAAATAACTCAAATAAAATTTCTATCAACCGCACTACTTTCACTCTTGAAATTATCGTAAACGGCAACACCCTAACCCTTACTGCTAACGACAAAAACGACAACTCGTTATACACGTACACCTACAACAAATAACCCCCTTGCATCGAAAAAGATTCCTAGACTGTCTGTCAGGCAAGTCCATCTCGGAATGACTACTTTTGTTGTCGCTCGGAATAATTACCCCGTCACCCCGAGACGGACAATTCGGGAATGCAATCTACGGGGTCTTGTCACCCCGAGACGGACAATTCGGGAATACAATCTACGGGGTCTTGTCACCCCGAGACGGACAATTCGAGAATACAATCTACGGGGTCTCTTGTCACCCCGAGACGGACAATTCGAGAATACAATCTACGGGGTCTTGTCACCCCGAGACGGACAATTCGGGAATGCAATCTACGGGGTCTAAAACAATTATTTATGTTCTACACATACATTTTAACAAACGTAAACAACACCGTTTTATACGTTGGTGTTACTAATAATTTGATACGCCGAACTTACGAACACAAACAAAAATTAGTTGACGGTTTTACTAAAAAATACAACGTTAATAAACTAATTTATTTTGAACAATTTTCTGACGTTCGCATTGCGATTCAGCGCGAAAAACAACTAAAATCTTTTTCTAGAATTAAAAAAATCAACCTTATAAATCAACTTAATCCCGAATGGATTGATTTGTATAACTCGATTTTAGATTCCTAGACTGTCTGTCAGGCAAGTCCATCTCGGAATGACTACTTTTGTTGTCGCTCGGAATAACTACCCCGTCACCCCGAGACGGACAATTCGGGAATACAATCTACGGGGTCTCTTGTCACCCCGAGACGGACAATTCGGGAATACAATCTACGGGGTCTTGTCACCCCGAGACGGACAATTCGAGAATACAATCTACGGGGTCTAAACCAAAAAATATAAACCTTACAAGGTATACTATGAAAAATAAAATCTTTAACCCAAAAAAGGGCGTGGCGATTGAACTTGCCGTCGTTGCTCTCGTTATCGTTTTTTCCCTTTCCGCTCTTATAGTTAGCCTTGCCGTTATGTCTAACAGCGTAGGCAAAAAATCGCTTAACTCTTTATCTGAAAAAACTCAACTTGCACAAATCGCCAAATCTTATTTAGATGATAACAACACTTATACTTTCGATACTACTAACACTATTGATAATAATGACTTAACTTACACCGTTACCGTTTCCAAATACGAAAACACCGAACAACCACAATTCGTTTTCGCTCAAAACGGTGGCAAATACAAACTAACCGTTATCGTTCGCCCGTATGATAATAACAAAATCGTTACTTGGACTTATTCTTTGAATTAGGAGTTTTTTATGAGCTTAAATTTCTTTGACAAATTTTTCAATACTCAAATTTCTTCCGCCGTTTTTATCAACGACGCGCAAAACAGAATTGATTTTTGTTTCTTCGATAAAGAAAATAACGCTTATTCTGTTAAATCTGAGCCACTTAAATGCTCGGCTTTTGACGATAAGTTTTTTGACGCGCTCAAAAACTTGCTTTCTATTCACCAAAACGATTTTGGTGATAAAGTGGCGCTCATTCTTCCCGACTCTCTTTTCCTTACCGACACCATTAAACTGCCTTTTATCCAAAAATCCGCGCTCAACACATCGCTTTCGCTCGCTCTTGACGCGCTTTACGGCAAAGAAGACTCTCTTAAGTTTTCTTCCTTTTTACTCGCTCAAAATAAGCAACACGCTACCTTTAACGTTTCCGCTATAAGAAAAGAAATTTTATCTAAATTCACCGCTTGCTTTACCGAATGCTCTATCCCCTTAGCGTGCTCTACTTTCGTTTCTAACTCGGCTATCAACGCTTGCGTTGCATTAAACCCCAAACTTAAAAACGCTAACTTTATCCTTTTGGATATTAAAGATAAATTCGCAAGATTTTCTTTCGCTATCGGCGGTAAAACCGTTGGCTTTTACTCTCTTCCGTTCGGGTTCGATATCCTTAAACCCGACAAGGTGGTTAACGAACTTTCGCTCTTTGACCACACCCCTGCCGACTTGCTCGTTCTCAATGCGCAAGAAAAGGCTAAAAAGAAAAATCTTACCATTCTTAATAACCTTGCTAGTCAAGATTCTTCCGTTTCTTCCGACGTAGATTCTCTCGACTCTTTGGACGCTGACTTATCGGCTGACACCCAAGACACCGCTAAGTCGGGCGCTTTGTTTAGGCGCACTAGCAGAAAATTGCCTAAATTTATGCAACGCCCGACTCCACTATCTGAAAACGAGTTTGTCGTTGAAAACTTCCGCATCTTCAAAAAGTGGGCGCTTGAACTTATTAGAAACAACTCTGAAATCTTCGCTTTCGGCTCGCCCGATACAATTTTTGTGAATATCCCCGAAAATTTCTCGGCTGTTTTCCCTGCTGAAATTGAACAAGATAAGGTTAACTTCTTGCCACTTTCTCGCTCTGACGCGCAATCCGAACACGTTTCTCTTGAACTCTTCGGCGCTTTCTACGCTAAAAAAATTAACGTTAAAAATAACTTCTAACTATGTTTGATATCTACGCTTACGTGCTTTTCGGCGTGCTTGGGCTTTGCATCGGCAGTTTCCTTAACGTCGTTATTTACCGCTTACCCCGCGGTATGAGCCTTGCCAAACCCGATTCGCATTGCACTTCTTGCAATTATTTCCTTAAATGGTACGACAATATCCCCGTGCTCTCTTATCTTTTGCTCGGCGGTAAGTGTCGCAAATGTAAGGCAAAAATCTCTCCACGCTACATGCTCGTTGAAATTTTTACTTGCCTTTGCTATCTTGCATCTGCTTTCCTTTTCTGGAAATCTTCGCCCGTTTACGCCGTTTTATGCGCTTTAACTTGCTCAATCTTGATTTGCGTGTTCTTTATCGACCTTGAACACCTTATTATTCTCGATAGATTTCATATCTTTATCGCTATTTTAGGTATCGTCGCAATCTTCTTTGACGGCTTTACCTTTTGGTATGACCACTTTATCGGTTGTCTTGTCGGCGGGGGCGTGTTTTTGCTCATTTACTTTGGCGCTATTCTCGCTCTCAAAAAAGAAGGCTTAGGCTTTGGCGACGTTAAACTCGCTTTCGCCACCGGCTTGCTCTTGGGTTGGCAAAAATTTTTGCTCGCTATCTTGCTCGCTTCAATCCTTGCCTGCCTTGTGCTTATCCCTATTAAATACGCCAAAAATCACTCTAAACACACCGAATACCCTTTCGGCCCGTTTATCGCTTTCGGCGTGCTTGTCGCTCTTCTTTTCGGCGCTAAAATTATCTCTTGGTATATCAGTTTACTCACTTTCTAATCTCTAAGGAGCATTTTAATGCAAAAATTTAAATACGTTGCAGTTAATTTGCAAAAACAAAAAATTAAAGGCACTTTTATCGCAAAAGATGAAAAAGACTTGGCTTCTGAACTCGCTAAACAGGGGCTTTATCTCGTGTCTTCTTCGCCTTATTCGGATAAAACTCCTTCGGCGTTCTTTACGCTCGGCACGGGCAAGGTTAACCTTAACGAGTTAACCACCTTTTGCCGTCAATTTTCTATTATGCAAAATACCCACATTCCTATCCTTGACTGCTTAGACATCTTGAAAAATCAATCCTTTTCTTCTTTCTTTAAAAAGATTTTGCAAGTTGTTTACGACGACGTTAAGGGCGGTTTGGTTCTCTCCGAAGCACTTGAAAAACACGCTAAAGTCTTCCCCGACTTCTTCAGAAGTATGGTTCGAGTTGGCGAAGTCAGCGGTAAACTTGACCGCGTTTTTACTTCGCTCGCTGACTATTACGAAAAAGACTCTACTCTAAAAAGAAAGGTTAAAAGCGCTTTAAGTTATCCGCTTGTCCTTCTTTTTATGACCGTCGGCATTTTAATCTTAATGTTCGCTATGGTCGTGCCAACTTTTAAAGATTCGCTTTCTAAACTTGACGTTACCCTTTCAGGTCTTACAAAGTCGGTTTTTGACTTTGCTGATTTCTTAACGCTATACTGGCGCTTGTTAGTTTTGGGCATTATGCTTATCGGCATATCCATTTTCGGCGCTCTTTGCACGGAAAAAGGCAAATACGCATTTGATTACCTTAAACTAAAACTACCGTTTATTAAAACCATTCAACTCAACATCATTTCCGCACGTTTCGCAAGGGGGTTTGGGCTTCTTCTTTCAAGCGGTTTAGACCTTAACGAAGCACTAAGCACTATCGAAATTATCCTAAACAATAGATATTTTAAGCAAAGATTTCATTTAGCGGCGGAAAACGTTCGCCACGGCACTTCACTAACAGTCGCTTTCGAATCTTACAAACTTTTTCCTCAAATGATGCTACAGATGATTGAAATCGGCGAAAAAACCGCAGAACTTGACGAAGTTTTAATTCGCTCTTGTGAATATTTTGACTCTTTGGTAGAAACTTCACTCAATTCTCTCGTCTCAAAAATACAACCAGCTATGCTTATTATTATGGGCGGTATTATCGGCACTCTTTTCGTTGCCGTTTACTCGCCTATGCTCAGCATTATGAATTCCTTAACGTAAAAAGAAGGTAAAGCATGAACATTAATCACGAACTCTTAAATTACTATATTTATAAAAAATTAGTTTCTCGCAAGGAAAAAGACGCAATTTTAGAAGAATGCGAAAAACTTAACGTTTCCGTGCGAGACTACTTAATTGCAAAAGAATATATCAACGACACGAACGAGCTTCCCGCTATTGCCGATTATTATTCAATGCCATACGTAGAAATTGACATGATTGACATTGACAAGTCGCTTTTTGATTTATTCTCTTTTGGGTTTATGAAAAAACACAAAATTATCCCCGTTTGCTTTGATAAAGACGGCGTTCTTTTAGTTGCCACGGGTAAACCCTTAAACATCCACACAATTTCCGCGTTATCAACTAAATTCAGTTGTAAATACGACTACGTTTTAGTTCCACCTTCTCAAATCGACCGTTACGTTGACTCAATTTCAGCAGTTATCTCAACGTCAATGGCTCTAAACGACCTTAACTCGGACAAACTTGGACAACAACTTTCAGATAATTTAGCAAAACAAGATGAATCAACCGTATCTAAAGAAGACGACGTTATTAATAACCCTGCCGTTAGGTTGGTTGACTCTATTATTAAAGAAGCCATACCTTACCGCGCCAGTGATATTCACATTGAACCTTTTGAAAAAAACGTTAAAGTTCGTTACCGTATTGACGGCGACTTGCAAAACCGCGCTGAATTCCCTATTGAAGCCTATTCGGCAATCTGCGCAAGGCTTAAAATCATTTCGGGGTTAAATATTGCCGAAAGAAGAATACCACAAGACGGCAGACTTAACCTTGTTATCGGCGGAAAAGAATACGACTTCCGTGTTTCTACTCTTCCTACGGTTTTTGGGGAAAAATTCGTTATCCGTATTCTTGATAAAACCACGTTTAATTTTACACGACAAGATATAGGCTTTACTGAAGACGAAAATCACGTAGTCGATAAAATGTTGAAACGCCCGCACGGCATAATCTTATTAACAGGACCAACCGGTTGCGGTAAATCAACCACTCTTTACTCTTTCTTAAAAGAAGTTAACAATCCGTTAGTAAATATCGTTACGGTTGAAGACCCTGTAGAATACACTATGCACGGCGTAAACCAAACGCAAGTAAACACAAAAGCAAACATGACTTTTGCCGTAGCGTTAAGGTCAATTCTCCGTCAAGACCCCGACATTATAATGATTGGTGAAATTCGTGACGAAGAAACAGCAGAAATCGCCGTACGCTCGGCTATAACGGGGCACATTGTATTCAGCACGCTACACACTAACGACGCCCCAGGCGCGATTTTGCGTTTAGAAGATATGGGTGTAGAAGATTACCTTGTTGCCGACGCTTTGGTTGGCGTTATAGCACAAAGGCTTGTAAAAAGGCTTTGCCCTGCTTGCAAGAAAAAAGGCAAAACCAATAAGCGCGAAATGGAAATTTTGGGACTTGACGAACCTGTTACAATTTCTAGACCTAATCCGCAAGGCTGTCAATTCTGTAACCACACTGGATATAAAGGTAGAACTGCAATTCACGAAATTATGTATATTAACGAAGCAATGCGCAATGTTATACTTACTGAGAAGAACTTGGAAGTGTTAAAAAATCTTGCAATTCAAAACGGTATGACGCCATTGTTTGATTCTTGTAAAAAATTAGTATTAAATGGCACGACGAGTTTACAAGAACTTATGTCTTTAAATATCGAATAGAAATTCTCAACAAATAATCAAAGCCTACTAGAATTAGTAGGCTTTGTTTTTATTTAGTATTTATTTTATTCAAACATATCGTTGATGCTTTCAAGCGTTTCGCGAACTAAAATATCGCCACCAACGTGTCCGGTATAGCCGGAAGATACGTATGCTGAATAGTGGCTACCTTTTTCGGCTTTTTCGGTTGGCAAATATCCTTTAGAACCACAAGCAAGTTGAATAAGGAACGTTTGTTTCGCCTTACTTCTTGCCCTGATTTGGTTACCGTAATTAAGGAATAATTCAAACGGATTCGTAGCAAAAGCAACGTCGCCAAAACGAACGAAATGCACTTCACACGGGAAAGAGTTAACGGTTTTTTGCAATTCGTATCTTGCGATAATGCCCGAATAAACGTGCATTCTAGCGTTATCGTCAAAGTTAATTCTTTTACCGCGATTCTTTTCGATAAATTTATCAATCATTTCAACTGCGTTTTGATATTCTGATTTGGTTACCTTTCTTAACGGCAAAATAACGGTAGGCGTTTGGTGAATCAAAATCGCTTCGTTTTTATATTCTTCGGTAAGTTCTTCGTGAACTGCGATAATTTCGTTTGAAATTCTTCTACCTACTACTTTAAGCCCCGAAACGTCAAACATTGACGGGTCAGCCCTTCTTTCAACAACGTTTTCTCTCTTAATGTTGGGGTCGTCAATATAACTTTCGGGTTGAACCCAACGAATCATATCTCTCGGACATTGGTCGCCAGCCGCAGAACAAAGCCCTAACACGAAAATATCGTTTCCGTATTCTTTTCTTAAATTTTCTTTTACCTTACCCCAGTAGTCAGAAGAAATATAACTTCTATGTTCAACGACTTGTGCAGGACAAGCAATGTTTGAAATTACACCGGTAAGTTTTTTGTTTTCGTCATAGGTAAAGATAAGTTCCATACCGCTATCGTTACCTGCTTCTAATTCAGTGAAGTTCGGATGGTTAACGTTCCCCCACATAAGTGCGCTATCATCATCGTAGCACACGCGACGGCACATACCAACTACAACTCTACCGAAAGCGTTTCTGTAATAGCCGTCTTTTCTATTATTCCAAGAAGCAACGACTGCTTCAACGATTTTGTTTGCGATAAATTCTAACGCAACGTCCGGGTCCATACTTTCTTCGCTAGACGCAAGCACTTCGTACTTCATATCTTCGGGAACGGCAGTTTTCAAATAGTCAAAAGACCCTGCTTGCCCCTTGGTAATATTTGTTTCCCTAGTATAAACGTAAGAAGTATGAGAGTGTATTGCACTCAAAATAACCTTATCGACATTAATTTCTTTGTGTTCTTCTTTCAATTTGTTTTTAACGATATCGTTAAGATTGTCGCCAACACAAACAAGGTCGCACGCGCACATAATAACGTAATCTTCGCCGTTATCAATGGTAAGTGCCGTAAGCGTTACGGGGCTTTCAACTTCGTCGGTAATTCTTTCAAAAAACTGACCTGCAAGCCCGATTTTTTGTCCTTTCTTTGGGGTGATATCAACTTCCGCCCAACCCATCTTAATTTTTGCCATAATATACTCCTTTATTATTTGTTTAAAATATTTTCGTAAGCCTTATAATATCTTCTACCTAGTTCGTACAAACCTTTTTTACAGAAGTGAACGATATCGTTGTTTCCAAAAATATCGTGATTGCTTTGCAAGTCAAAAGTTTCTTTTAAGAAAGCGCATTGAGCGTTTTCGCTAACCACTTTTTCAGTTGCGCCGTAAACTGCGTCGCATTGATTTTTGTAATCAGCGTACCATTTTTTTGTAAAGCCCGCACCGATAAACGGCACTATGCCAAACTCTTTTCTAAACGTTTTGAGCATAGTAGAAAGTTTTTCATAATAAAAATCAAACCTTTCAGCGTCGTTTAATTGAGCGTTCTCAAAAGTATCGTGTTCGCCTTGATGCCACAAAACGGCAACGAGTTTGTTTTCGGGATTAATATCGAGCGCCATTTTAGTCATTTTAACCATTCTTTGGTATAATTCGTCGCCAACGCCCCAGTGATTTTTAGAAAAGCCCGTTCCGCCGATAGCGGCCTTAATAATTAAAACCTTTCTTCCGCCTTTTAATCTATTCTTTATATATTCTTCACTAAACGAATAAGCCAAACAACCTTTAGCGCCAAACGTATCGTCTTTCTCGTCCTCATACGCTTGTTCAATATTAAATTTATCGGAATAACTTAAATCTAAATATTGATTGCCGTAAGCCCCTTCCGCAATCTTCGCGTCGTATGGATTAGATAGCATAAAAACGTCCGCTACGGGCGTATACGCATCTTCGGCATGCCCCAAACCAGAGCCACTAGCGTTAGACTGACCAGCCATAATAATCACGTCAAACTTCTCGTTTTTGAACTGTTCAAACATAAAATAGCCTTCTTAATTAATTTTATCTACTCGTATATTGTAACACAGTAGTATCAAAAAATAAAGTGTATTAAATAAAAAAGTGCAAATTTTTTTTTAAGTTTACTTTATTTGATTTTCGACATATAAACGTAATTGTTAAAAAACGTAAAACATTGTTTAAAAATAGTGTTGCCGTATAGTATTAATTATGTAATTATAATTAAGTACTACGTTAACCGAGTAAAGGTTAATAGTTTTAACAATTATATTTTAGGAGGATTTATGAAAAAATCTATCATCTCTATTTTGACAGCAATACTGTTAGTTTGCACGATGGGTTTAACCGCTTGTAACGCAACGCAAGGGTTAAACGACAAAATATCGTCAGTATTGCCATTTTTACACAAACACGCATACGTTAAGCAAGTAGAAACTGAAGATTATTTCGTTTCAGGCGCAACATGTACGCAAAAAGCAACGTATTACTATTCATGTTCTTGTGGCGAAAAGGGGTCGGAAACTTTTGAAGTTGGCGAAACCTTGCCACACGTTTATAACAAAGAAACGGTTAGCGAAGACACGCTTGCAAGCGCAGCAACTTGTGCAAACGTGGCTACCTACTACAAGTCTTGTGATTGTGGCGCGATAAGCGATACTGAAAGTTTTGAATACGGTGATTTGGGCGACCACTACTTTGACCCCGAAGACGAATTTAATTGCGCGTATTGCGATGAACAAGACTTGTTTGCATTAAACCGTGCAAATTCCCCCACGTCGGTATTCTTCTTTAATAAAGAATTAGGCAAAGAACAACTTTCAACCGTTGCCGGTGGCAACGTAAAGGAAGAAGGCATAACCTTTGACACTACGAAATCAATGACCAAACTTGACCTTAACCTTTTAAGCGAAGAAATTAAGCAATTAGCAGCGGTTGTTTCTTACGACTTGAAAGGCTATCTCTTTAACGGTGGCGATTACGTTGTTTTCGATATAAATTTAGACGTAACTGAAACGCCCGAAGAAACTGCCGATTCCGCAAAATTCGTAAACTTTAGATTTACCGGTGGCGTTGAATCTTACGGCACGACCGTACATAACGGTGGTTGGGCGCAAGTTCTAGTTCCGGCAAGTGCTCTAGCAGGCAACTTCTATATATACCCCAACGTACGCATGAACGGAGCGTTGTATTTAGGCGAAGCCAAAGCGATTGCGGAAAATGAAGTTATAGATATTGCGACCACGGATAGCGAAACGACTTACACCTTTGCAGAATTAGATTGTGTGGGCGGTGCTTATGCAACTACCGAAAACGGCAAAGCTTTCTCATACACGAAAGTTGGCGGTACACAAGTAAGCGTTGGCACGGCACTTTGGTCTACAAACGGAGATATATTCAACCAAGCATCAGACGTTGTTCCCTACTACGTGAACGGTGCAATCAGATTCTATATGAGAACTGACCAAGCACAAAAAGGCATAACCACTTTGAGAATAGTTATTAAACTTTCTGAAACCGTTTCGTTTAGTTCCGGCAATATATCAGTAACCGCAAGGGGCGTTAATTTAAACAAAGTTATTCTTAGAAATAGCGAAGATACTTATAGTGGTGAAAAGACTTTTAGCGCAGGCGTTGACGGTGAAAACGGATATAAAACGTTTACAACCAGCACCGCATTCACTTCGGGTTGGGCAAGCGAATCTTTCGATTTAATTATTTTAGACGTTACCACAACCGCAGCAGGCATTTATAGCCAAGGTATTGTTTCAAATATCGTGTTGCCGTAAAAAAGAAAATTAAAGCATTATGACGGTTAAAAAACCTTACTATTAAAAAATATCCAACAGTTAGCCTGTTGGATATTTTTTTAACATTACATTAAGTTATCTTGAATTTTTTATAAATTATAAAATTTTAAGCAACTCGTCCATACTATAATCAGCCAAGCCGAGCGTGTCTAACGTACGCGCCTTTTCAGCCTTGTAGTCCCTACCCATAATCGCAGAAACGATTTGCAACATTGCGCGAACGGTAGGCAATTCTAAACCTAACCTATCTGCAAGGTCAACCCACAATACCAAACCGAAACCTGCGTCTTCATTATAATAACGATAATCAAGTTGAGTTTGCGCCTTAATACCCGTAAAACCAGGTGCAGTAGCATACCCATTATCGTAAGTTTCTTCGGTCATATATCCTTGCCTAATGCTGATATGGGGGTCGTCTTCTATGGTCAAGCCGAGTGCTTTACCAAGCGCAATACGTTCGTCGTCAATGGCTTTAAGCAATCTGCCAACGCCAGGTGTAACACCTTCTTCATAGAAAAAGAAATCGTTTGGACCTTCAATACGCGCTGCATTTAAGGTCGTAATACAAGGGTGCAACATGGGGTTTGCATTTTGCAAACAAGTTTGGAAAATGTTTTTAGCCTTTTCAACGCATTCGTGAACGGGTTTCAACAAATCGTAAACCATATCGTTTTTAGTGCTAGGTAAGGTTGCCAACAACACGCCACCACCTAATCTGTTGTAAATTGCAATTTTACCATCGTCAATAATACGAACTGCGTAAGGAAGTGTTGAAGTATCCGCAACGATAATAGAGTTATCTTCAATCTTTAATCCGAGTGCGTTTTTGAATAATATAGCACCCATGCACGAACTTGGGCAAACCACGAAAATTTGACCAGCTTTAGCGTAAGGCGCACAAGCCTTACCAAACGGTTCGGTTGCGTATGCAGGGCCAACCGCAAAAATCAACTCAGCGTCTTTGAGGCAAACTTCAATATCGTGACCTGCGTATTTTACAGGTTGAAAACCTTGCATTTGCCCTTCACTATAAATACCACCCGCCGCATTGATGGCTTTAATTTGCTTATCAAACTGCGGAAAGTCAAACATGTAAATATCATGCCCTGCTCTAGCCCATTCAAAAGCCATAGCAAGCGCACCGTTTCCTGAACCAAGAATTGCTACTTTCATTTTTATTTCTCCTTTTTTCTTCCTATTAATTATAACATAAATTTATTTTTTTTCAACGTTTTATTTCAATTTAGTATATTTAATAAAAATTTTTTGTTAAAAATCATATAAATTTTTGTGTGTTATTTAATAGAACGTTCCTCTTTTAATTATTCTAACCATAAAAAGGCTTTTTGGTGTTCCAAAACTCAGCCCACAACAGAAAGTTGTGGGCTAATACAATGTTCGTTTTATTCTTAAACAAGCCCTAACCCTTGTTTCGCTTTACTAGAAAGAATTTCAAAAACCTCACCGAACATCTGCTTAAACAAATCAATTAATTTCAATAGCAATTCGATAATTTGTTCAAACAACGATTTTTCTTTTTGATTGTTTTGTTCTTCTTTTTCTGAATTGTCTTCATTCGGTGAGTATTCTGAATCAGGATTTCCACTTGCCTCACCTTGTTCAGGGTCTTCACCCGTGCCACCTTGTTCAGGGTCTTCGCCTGTACCACCTTGTTCGGGGTCTTCACCCGTACCGCCTTGTTCAGGGTCTTCGCCCGTACCACCTTGTTCGGTGTCTTCGCCTGTGCCACCTGAACCAGCACCGTTATTCGGCTCATCTATATCGGGTGGGGTTTGATTTTGTTCTCTTTCTTCTACTAATCTATCAATTTCATCTAAAACAACTTGTTTTTGAGCCAAAATATCTTCGTTCGTTATTTTGGTTTCAAAAAGTTCAATTTGTTGAGAAAGAGTTTCTTCTTCTAAACTAATATCATTTTCTTGTGCGTATTGCTCTATTTCAAGCATTGCTTCAGCAACAGCAATCGCTTGTTGTTCAGAAGTTAAAATTTTACCAAATTTTTGCAAGCACGTTTGCACTGCGATATCAACTTCTGTTTTAGATTGAGCGTTATCAATTTCAGTATTTGCAAATGCCAAAATTTCGCCAAAAGCAATTTTTGCGTAATCGTTGTAACCGTCGTCATTTACGTAATCAACATACGCAGACAACAAACCTTCCTTAGCGATACCGCGATAATCTTGTAAACTAACAACTTCGAATGCTTGATTGTCACTTGTCGTTACAACGTATCCGTCTGCTATACATTCTGATGGGATTTCACTACTGAACGTTCCGCCATAAACACTAACGTTACCATGGTCGTCAACAGTTATAACGTTAATTTCTTCGTCATAAACAAAATTACCGCTTTCAATGTTCAACGTGCCGTTAACTTGTATGCCGTTACCTTTTATCCATATGTCTCCTTCACCTTGGATAGTTAAATTACCATCAACTATAAGCGCCGCATTTTCGCTATCCCCAACAAATCTAAGCGAACTATTTTCTTCAACGCACAACGTTAAAGTTATTCCTTCTGGAATAGTTGTAGGGTCGGAAAATTCCACGTTCCTACCACTAACCAGACACAGCGGTTGCCCAGTAATTATCGCCCTTTCTAAAGCCTTCGGAACATCATTATAGTAGATATCACCAACTCTAAAATAAGCAATCTCTTGTTTTACAGACCAAACGGCGTATAATTCAATATTTTCAGTAATAGGCGTATTGAAATCAAATTCTTGCAAAAGGTATTCGTCTAAGCACCAACCGACTATTTCATAGTCGCCTTTTTCTATTCCATCAGGTCGAATAGCATTACCACCGTCAATAACGTTTTGCGTTTCAACGTCAACTTCATTAAACGTATTAAACTTAACGGTAAACGAATCGACCACCGAAGTCCCAGCGGGCATTACTTCAATAAAGAAAAGTCCATCTGGAAGGCCTGCTAAACTAGAAACGTCAATTGTTTCGAGCTGTATAAACTGACCATCATAATAGTAATTGAGCATACCTAAATCTTTATCAAAAGCCTTACCTTCTACGGTAGCATTTTTTACACTGTTAACATAGCCCGCGCTAACAATGTACTGATAAAGGTCTCCAAGGTCTTGGTAATTATTCTCATAAGCGTTATCAACGTCATCTTGCGTAATAGGCGAAACTGTTAAGCCTATACTGTTAGTACCCAAAGCAAAAACGACAGAGCCAAGCAAACTTTCAGAATCGTTAATGCTAATAATTTCATAATATTGTTCTTGGGTTAAACCGCTAAACGTTCCACCCGCAAAATACGCCGGTGAAAACAAACTTACAACCGACACGTAGTTACCACCGCTAACGAGTAATCCTCTGCTCTGATTATTAATAACTATGGCGTTTAATCTACCCGTTTGCTCGCTACTACTATCAGTTAGGTGAATATATCCACTCTCAAGCAATACGTAACCAACGCCTGCTATAGTTGAATAATTGTAGTATTCATCACTAAACCCAAATTCAATGTCGGGGAAACTTATAGTTTTACCATTCAAGTCAACGGTAATAAGGTTATCGGTACCCCAAAGAGAAAGTACAGGGTCTTCAGTATAGTCGCTTATAACTTTAATTTCCGAATAATACCCTTCATCCGAATAAATCCTTGCATAATGGAATGCCGTGCTCAATTTACCGTAATACTTTGTTTGCCCATTTGCAGTTAATTCTAGGTTTTTACCCTCAATAAGTACGTACATTTTCATATCGCCTTGAACGATAGATTCATCGACATCCCATTCTTCAACATCTGAAAGATAGAACTCGTCAATACCGTACTCTTCAGGTATATAGTAATAACCCACGATAACGTTGTTTTCGCCTATATCGAATTCAACAGGGGTTAAAAAGCCACCATTTACTAACGTTTCTGCATCAACGATTTGTTCAGCGATAAACTCATCGTAAACATTTACGTACGTAATGGTAAACGTATTTTTTGCAAACGCATTGCTATCCGTAATAGTTGACTTTGAATATCCGCTTACTGTAGTTTTTTCTTGACCTGCTTCTTGCACTAATCCCATGGTAGTACATTTTTCCATAGGTGCGCCAGAGACACCACAAATACCGCCAACCAAAGCATTACCTATAACTTGAGCGTTGTTAACACAATTCGTAATGCTATTGCCTGAATTTGTTTTTTGAATTGCGCCACAAATACCGCCAACCATTTGCCCAGCGGTTACACTGCCAGTATTCTTGCAGTTTTCAATACTCTTTCTTTCTTCACCAACGATTCCGCCAACAACGAAATCACCAGTTACCGAGCCAGAGTTGTTACAACCCGTGATTATCGAATAGCCATCGTGCGCACCAACAACACCGCCAACGTAAAAATTACCGTCAACCGGCACGCCCAAATTTGAACAGTTACAAATATATCCGATAGTAGCACCGAAAAGCCCACCAACGTCTTGTTTGCCTTTGATTAAAGAGTTGCTTGTAGAGCCTGATAGCGTGCAATTTAACGCTTCGCCGTTTATCAAACCTGCTATTGAACCGACGTAATCGCTCGCCACAATGTAAGCAGTGTCTACGTTTACGTTCTTAATGGTGCCGCTAGCAGAGCCGAAAAGCCCCGCATTTGCCCATTCGCTATCGTTAAAATATAAATTACTTATAGTATAGTTCTGCCCGTCAAAAGTTCCGCTAAAGGCGCTACTGTTTGCGCCGATAGGCATCCAACTGCCAACCGTTTCGCCACACAAAGTAGAAAGGTCAACGTTATTAGTTAAGCGAAATTCCTTATTAGCATATTTAGCAGTGTCTACTTTACCGTTAAAAATTAACGCTAAGTTGTGTAAATCTTGTGCAGACGTAATAGGGTAATACTTGTTTCCACTCTCATCCGTTTGTTCAACAAAATCGTAGTAAGTAGCAGCCTTAAAGGTTGGCGAAGAAGAAAACTTTGTTTTTCCCGCCTGTGCTAAATCGCCTTTATATCCGATATCCCCGTCATATTTATAATACCAACCCGCAAATTTAACGTTCTCATCTTCAGGGGTTATAGTAGGAAATTCATTAATTATTCCTTTGTGATATATAGTAGTTATAAAATCTTCACCTGAAAGAACGTTGCCATTCTCATCAAGCCAGGTAATTGTATTTTGAGTTTTTTGAGAACTCAAGAACAATCCATCCGTAGAATTCTCATAAGGTACCAAGTAAAACTCGCTCGGATTTGCAGGCACGAATTTGCTTATATCCTCTTCACTTTGCAATCCGAAAACCATACCACCGTTGTCGTTAACGCCATAAGCAAAGTCTAATCTTATAGTTTCGCCAACGTAAGCGCTTCCATTATAAGATGCGTGCACGTAAGAAAAGAATTCGTATGCTTGTTGCGTAAAGTGAACTAACGCAACGTCAGTATTAACGCCTGAAATCTTAGGCGAGCCGTAAAGATACAAGTTGCTTTCAATACTATTAGACGTATAATTTGCATCGCCTGAAACCAAAACAGCGCCTGAAAAATAATCGCTATTTTTACCTTCTATAATACCGCCACCGATAACAGCCGTTCCAGATGCCGCAACAGCAAAGTTAGTCGTATTATCGGTTATCTGACCACCCGTAATGTTAACGTCCTTTGCGTAAACGGTTGCCGTTTGATAATACTCACCCGAATTATAATCGTTAATAATATTATCGTATATCTTACCACCAGAAATATTAACCGTTCCACCGTGCGCGCTAATAACGCTACCGTAAGTTGACGGCGTTAAAATTCCAGAAGCAACACCACCGGCAATATTATTCTTTATTTCGCCACCGTAGATAGAGATATTTGCATCTCCGTTAGCGTAAATTGCAGAGCCAACACCTTGAGAATAACTAGTGGGTGCAGTGCTATCCATACCTATATCAAGTGCCATCGCTTTGTTTCCACTAATTTCACCGCCGTACATTTCGAACTCAGCAGAACCATTAAGATATATTGCCCCGCCCATCATGTCGTATGAAACTATATTAGCGGAAGGGTTTCTTGATACAAATTCTTCCCTTCTACCATCAACGAAATTGTCTTTGATAGCGCCGTTATACATAACGAATTTACTTCCGCCAGCGACGTAGATAGCGCCACCTTTAGCAACTGCTTTTACAGGCGTATCCGCCGCCATAGTTTTAATGTTAAATTCTGCGCCACCATTTTCTTTATAAAGGATTGTTTCGCCTTTACCAGCGTAAATCTTACCACAGTCTTCTTGACAGTCAGTTATAGTCAAACTAGAACTGTAAGCAACTTCAATATTTAATACGTCAAAAGTAGAAGCACTTGAGTGTGTAACAGATTTTCGCATAGAATGACCGTTCAAACAAATAGTTACCTGTGCGTTTCTATTAACACTGCTACCTATGTATAATGTATGCCCTACTTCCATATCTTTGGTAAGGTAATAGTATCCACTTGGAAGGTCAGTTAAGTTATATGACCAACTTCCACTATCGTAATACGTCTTAGGAAACTCTTGCCACTGTATGTTTTGTTCGTCAGTATGGTCCCCAACCGAATTATGTATTGCACCGCAAATACAGTGGTCGTGCCCCGTTTGAGCGTTTACTGTATTTGGCATGAAAAAAGCGCACACCGAAAAAACTAACAGCGAACTTAGTAAAATCAAAATGCCATTTCTTAAACTTTTTGTCATTACTTTATACTTCTCCTATCTAAAAAAAACAATATTTTATAATCGATTTTTGCATTTTTGCCCATACGCACGCGCGTATTTTATAAGGGACACAAATTTTAACACTTTTCTTTTTTAAACGCAAGTAATTTATTTTACATTTTTAAAAATTGTTATTGAAAATTTTTTCCAACACAATATGTGGTTATTAATAAATAACGCGTTTTTTAATAATTAATTATTTTTCGTGTTTATCCTAAAAATTTTCTATTTTATCTTACGATAATAACATAATATTTTATTACATTTTTCCTCGTTTCTACAAAAGATGCTTTGTCTAAAAAGTTTCACGTCTAATTGCAACATTTTTGACTGTACTTTTTTATGCGCTTCGCCATTTTATGCGTAGTGTTAAACGATAAAAAAAGAAGAATTGATATTCTTATCAACTCTTCTTTTTTATAACTGTCGTATAAATTCTTTTTTATTAACCTTGCACGTCAAATACTTTTATATTCGCCTTGTCTTTTTCCGCACGTATTCTTGCCGTTTCTGCAACAGCAACGTCAGGACAACCCATACCGACGATTTGAGCGTAAACACGCTTTTTGGGGTCGGGTGTATACGTTTGTTTGCCCGCAAGCAATAGACCGATTTCAATATCGAAAGAGTCTTCGTTAACCTTGCCAAGTTCGGCAAGTGGCTTTAAGTTCCCCCTATGCAACGCTTGCGCAACGTGGTCAACTGCAATAACGTCCGCTTTAAGCACCACGTCAAACTCAACTTCCTTAAACGAACCCATGGTGATAACCATTGCGCCTTCTTTTACCCAAGACGCCTTAACGAGTTCAGCGTCCGCCGTGGTTACGGTGATAATAATATCGCTATCTTCACAAGCAACTTGATTATTGTCGCAAGAAACGAATTCAATATCCGAACCTTCAAACTTTGAAATAAAGTTAAGCCTTGCTTGTTCACTTAAATCACAAACGTAAACTTTCTTAATAGTCAAAAGTTTGGTCATACAAAGTAAACTCGTATAACCTTGCAAACCTGCGCCGATAATGGTAACCGTATCCGTCTTATACGCAAGTTTCTTGCACATAATTGCAGGTTGTGCACCCGTTCTCATATCAGAAATCCAGTCACCTGCTACAAGTGCCTTTAACATTCCGCTATGGGGGTCTGTAAGCACCACGTTCGCTTTGATATACGGCATACCTTTCTTTTTGTTGCCGTTATATCCGCCAACGATTTTTATACCCGCGATATCAAGCGGTTTAATATAGTTAGGCATAGAGTTAAACCAACCGTCAACCCCTGCACTTGACATATCCGTAGTAATTTTCGGTGGCATAATAATTTCGTCATTACCAAACCACGTCCAAGTTTTTTCAACGATATCAATAACGTCTTCTATCGAAACGTATTTTTGAACGTCAGCGTTAGTTATCAATAACGCTTCTTCCTTAAAAGTTGCCATAATCATACTCCTCAAAAAAACATTACGATAATCTTAACACATAAATAATACTTGGTCAATATTAAAGTTAAATTTTAATGCAATAAAAATTTAAACACCACGCCTATTAAATAACCGTATAAGATTTTACTTTATAATAGTGTACTCACCACTTTTTAATATGCGCACAAGGTCTTGGTTATTCTTTATTCTTTGTTTACTTGCTATGCCTGAAAGCCCCGCAGATTGAACGCTATGCCCGTCTGAACCACCTATGCATTTAAGTCCCAACTCATCGGCAAAACGTTGTGCGCGTTCATTCCATTCTTGAAGATTACACGCATTATAAACTTCTATGCCGTCAAGCAACCTTATACAATCTAGCGGTACGGGGCGCCTAATGTACGCTCTAGCCCTATACGGGTGCGATTGATAAACTAGCCCACCGAAAGAGTGCACGACTTCAATATACCTTTCTACTTCGCCGGATTTTAGTTCGGGGTGCAACGCTATTAAATCGGGGGTTATCCCGTATATAAGTATCTCTTGCCCACCCCCAACGTGTTCTTCTAAACCGAAAAGCAAATCAAACCCAACTTGCTTTGCGTACGAAAGACCATACAAATAATCTTGCCTATAAGCATCTACAAATTGCACCCAAGTCAAATTTTTGTCAATTCTATTATCACCGTTGTAAAAGTGATTCGTAACAACCGCACCACTATACCCCTTTTCGATTAAGGCGTCAATATGCTCGCGTATATCCGCGCCACCGCCACTGCAAGGGCGAGTATGTAGATGCATTTCGTATTTATAAATTTTGTCGCCATTCATAGCCGCTTATTCCTACGCTTAATAAAAATTGTATTGAATAAATAGAATATGCCTGCCTTTTAAAAAAGGAAATAGAAGTTTCAAGTATTGAATATTATTTTTAATCAAATTAATCCAAATTAATTTTTTCAAAATGCCTAACGGAATTAGAATATTCACTACACACCGTTAATATATATTCTTTGCCGTTTTCTTCAAAAATTTTTTCAAAAAAATTCTGTTTTGTGCTATCTATTTTCGACGGCATAAACTTGCCTTCAGCTTTTCTTTTATAAGCGCTTTCTTTTTTAGACCAAGTTGTTATTAAGAACTTATCCTTTTCTTGCTGGCAAACGCTCTTTAACGCCTTTTTTTCACACCCGTTTAGCGCCCTTTCAACTGCGTTATTTTTAGGTTTTTTTATAAGTTCAACGTCAACGCCGATAGGCTTTTTCGACACGGCAACCGCTACAACCCCGTGGCTGTGTGATAGCGAAATATAACAGTTATCTAAAAGCCATTTCCCGTTCTCTGTTTTCGTAAAGTTTAATTCATTTATCTTATACCCAAAAGTGCGCGATAGCGCGTATTCTAAAAGTCGCCAAGAAAAGTATTTTTCTTCTTTTACCTTTCGATTAGATATGCTTTCTATTTCACTTTGCCTTGCGCTAGGATAAAGGGGCTTAAAAGTATAGTTTTCTGGTATAGACAAGGTATAAACGTGCGCAATCGGCAAGCTTAAAATATAATCTTTTTCGCCTTGCGTTTGATAACTTTTCTTATCATCAAAAAGACATTCGTAAACGAAGTCTCCGAACGCAACGTCGTTAGTAAAAAAACTTTTCATTTTTCTCCTTGCCACACAATTTATAAGAAAATAATAATTTAAAATTTCTAAAATTTATCCACACGCTATATTATTTGTGAGTTTTTGCTACTAAAAAAGGAAAATCCATTCATTAAATTTCCTTTTACCTTGTAGGTCAAATTTCTAACGTTTTATATAAGCAATATCTTTCTCTATCCGAATAATTTTTTAGCGATATAAGCACGAAAACAGCAACCGCAAAACCTATAATAATCGTAATAATTATCGTTGCCGTATCAAAAAACACACCGTTTCCTAATCCTATGGTAGAGTCAAAAATCAATCCGCAAAAATTATACGCGCCATGTATTAAAACACTGCACAAAATATTGCAAGTTTTAACAAAAACGAATACGCACAGCCCACCTATTAAAGTTGAATAACCAACTTGCAGGATTGTTTCCACCACACCTGCACCGTTAAACAAATTCAGTATATGCATAAACCCAAATATTAAAGATGAAAAAACCATTGCTTTAAGCAAGCCTTTTTTACTCTTCTTAAAAGCGCCAAGCAAACTTGAAAAAAGCACACCCCTGAATACGAATTCTTCAAAAGCACTCACTAATGCACAATATAAAACAAAGAGCAAAAATTCAACAATGCTAACTTCTGCAAACCCGCACCTACCTTTTATCCAAGGAATAAACGGCAAATTGTTAATCGCTACCAAAAGACACGGCAATATGTACGCAAAATTTTTAGCGCTATAAAATATTTTCTTTTGATTTTTCACTAAATAAAATAATACTAGTGGCGTGCAAAAACACAATGGCAAAATTTGTTTCAACAAATTTCTAATCCGTATATTTTCAATAGGAATTTCCCAAAATGAAAAAAACACCGCCCCGAAACACACCGCTAACAATATTAAAATCAACACAAAATGTTTAATCTTCATGATTTCAACCTTCCGTGTAATTATATATTGCCACGTAATAAAAGTCAAGTCCAAAATTAAACTTGCCAACCTTATTTTTTGTACCAATAATAACTAGTATAAGTTGCCTTGAAATATCTTGCGTTAGTTGAAGAATTTGTTACACTTATTTTTGTTCCACCTATTTCATTTTCAAAATCACTATAATTCTCCGTTACAAACCAGCTAGAATCATCACTAAATGTAACATTTGATAATGTCGACATAAGACAGAAGAACGCATTCTGTTCTATTCTTTTCACATTCTTTCCTATTGTTACGTTTGTTAATGCAGAACACTCAATGAATGCATAAGAACCTATGCTCGTTACACTGTCTGAAATTACTACACTCTTTAAGTTGTCACAATAAGCGAACGCATAATCATTGATTTGTGTAATATAAGAAGGTAAAATTATTTCAGTTTCTGTGCCAACATATCCAACTAATATCTTTTCACTACCATCTGTGTAGATAATACAGTCATCTTTGATAGAAAGTTTTGTTCCTATGAAAACATCTCCACTATCACGACTATTTAATAAACTACTAAATTCTATAATATAATTTTGCTAATCTCGCAGGAATCATGTTGATTCGCTTCTCTAGTTAAAACCAATGATTATACATTTTTCTCCATTAGAATTCTTAAATTTAAGATTAGCAAAGTAATTCCACATCCTTTGATGCAATAAAGAAACAGATTTCATTATGGTGTTCAATAATTTTAACACAACTAACTGTAGGGCACTCGAAATAACGCTAAAAAGATAAAATTACGGGCTCATTTACATAAACGCTTACAATAAAGAATAAAGGGATAGCGATAATATAAATTATAGCGCATTTTCCCTTTTGAAATTCCTTATATATTCAATTCTTTCAGTTTTATTAAAAGTTAACAGTTTGCCAACTATAGTACTTATTATTGCGAGCATAAGCACCATTCAAATAATAGAAACAATACTATATACCATATTAATTCATTTAATATTTATGGCAAGCGAACCATAGAATAACACAAAACTTCTTCTTGACCGTATCCACCATATTCTAATTTTTCATCAATAATTTTAAAGCCGTTTTTTTTATACAATTTAACTGCAGGAATATTATCTGCTATAACGCTCAACTCAATAGGATTTCTTCCTGCAATAGAAATAATTTTCTTAACCAAAAAATCTCCTATTCCCATATGTCTATAATTAGCATTAACACAAATATTACAAGCCACGGATTTTGCGCCTATTTTATAAAAGGATTGAGATAAATACTCATTTGCTGCTTTAGCAGAATTTGGCATTTTTATACCCAACTCCATATATGCTAAACGTATAGAATCCGGATCCCATTCGTAGTTACTGGGAATTATAGACATAATGCCAACAATATTATTGTCTTTAAATGCCCCATAAAAGTGGTCACGGTAAAATAAAGATTTTTTATCATTGAGTAAGATTTTAAACAACTTTAATGCGTTTTTTTTATCGCCAAACAAATCTTTATAAATATAAGGGTCTGTGTCGTAAATCAAGTCTGTTAAAGTTTTTAAATCATCGCTTGTCTCAATTTTTCTTAACTTAATGTCTTTCATCTTTTTTAGATTCAAAATTATTGTAGTTTATTAAAACTGGCTCTATCCAAAGATTAAGCCTTTCATCTGAACTTGTCTTATTAGGCAAGAAGTAATATTTTTCATTCAATTTGTATTGAAATTCACTTAAAACTCTTATATTTAATTCTTGTCCCGTTTTGGAAATTATAGTAAAATGATAGATTTCGTTACCATCTCTAGAAACGTCTGTGTATTCACAAGTCGCAACATAGGGAAAAATTACGCCAAGCGATGTTGCATTTCTCCTCTTCTTGCCTGTTTGCAAATAATTAAAAATGCCTTTTATATTATCGATAATTTCCTCTAAAGCATCTTCATCAATATTGCCATCAAAACATCTTAAGAGATAATCTATGTCACTTATATCCATAATTTTACTTTTACCTAAAGAGTCTTTGAGCATCCTTGAATAATTCTCTTTGGTATTAGTTTCACACCTTAAACAGAAATTCTTAAAAGATAAAAGCAAACCCTTGTATGACCCACCTTCCTCGGTAGCAAATTCTTTTAACTTGTTATTAACTCTATCTTGAAAAGTATCCTCTGCTTTCTTTTGATATGCACCGATTTCTTTAATAGTCATACTTCTATAAAATGATTCATTGTCAAAATCTCTTCTAATATTAGAATACCCAAAGAAACCATAATAAAAACAATAAAGCGTTCTAAAAGTTTGTAAAACTATTTGTTTTAGCATATTTATTTTAGTTTTTATATCTATTTCTGCATTTTTAATTTCATCCAAAACAAGCTTTTTAGAACGTATAGAAAGCGGGAATGACGGTTTATATTCAGTTAAATCGTTACCATTTATAGCATGTGAACTTGCAACGATAATAATTCTTGCACACATTTCAGCATATTTATCGTTTAACTCTCTTTTTAATAAATGTGCTCCACCGTTTAACATTTCTTTGTTTTGTTCTTCACAAAATTTTTGATAAGCATTTGTTATTTTTAAATTTATACTTTCTTTTGAGAATAACTCTTTACCAAAACGAAATTCCAAGTTATGTAGAAGTCTATCTTTTATATCTCTATCTCTTTTTAATAAAAAGGTTAAGACGTTTGTCGTTCCCTCTTCTATCATTAGAACAGATATAATTTCACTCCAACTATAAAAAATTTCTCTATCGTTACATTTAAAATTAACACCACTTGCCGTTTTTGTAAAATTATGTTTTTGCCCGTAAAAATCCGTTATACCCTCTCTACCACTTTCTTGCATTACGTCAGAAATAGCCAAGGCAAGATTTTTAATATACTTGTAATTAATGGCATAAAAATTACTAATGCGATATTCATCATCATTAGAGTTTTCTTCCAAATTCGTTAAAAATCTATAAGAATAATCCTCAAAAGCAGTATCGTATGCAATAACTAAACAGTCGTTTACGCTCGGAGATAATTGTTTAACATCATTTACAATTTTCAATTCTAAAGTTTCATTAAAACTGCCAATCAACCAATAGTTTAATGAAATATATCCGTTAGAATTTTCTACGGCTTGACTATAATCAATCCTTTCTAAACAGTAATACATACCCCCCCTACATATTATAGTGTAGTTGGTGTCTAAATTCTTATTGAAATCTTCTATATCATTGCCGTAAAAAGAATCAAGTGTCATCGATATACTGTAAACGTTACTTAAATTTATGAATTCGTTATCAGCACATAGACTAACGTTTTCAATTTTGTTCTTTTCAAAGGTTAAATCTCTAATAAATGGAAAAGCACTTAATAATTCTACAAGCTCATCGTATCTTTCTTCTATAGAAATGTCTTCTGAAACTCGTGAACTTTTCCTTGCTTTTTTAGCTTTGTAGGCGTATTTAGCAAAATTATTGCTTTTTAAAATTTTATTAGTTAGCCTTAATTCTTTACAAATAGCACCTTGAGTTGCAATGTCAAGCTGAATATCTACCAACAAGTTCTCTACAATGTCAAAGTTTAACGGACTCTCAATATATATTTTTTCTAATTCGTTAAAAACGCGTAAAAAGTTAGTTGGAGTTGTTTCATCGCATACCCCGTCTACCACTTTCCAAATCTTATATCTTGAGTATATAAAAACAAACGCCAAATTAAATACGTTAGAAAAATATTTTAATATAATTGGTCGAACGGTTAAAAACCCTTCTTCATCTCGATTATCGCCACAAAAAATACAATCTCTTACGTTTTCATCTGGAATAAGTTTTTTAATTTTACTAATACATTCCTCTCTTGTCATAATTATACCATTTAACTATTGAAAATTATATCAACGATTTTTTTGTATTCGTTAAAAGCTTTGCTTTCATCTTCCGTGAGTTCGTTTAAGGTATATAAAATACCTTCTTTTAATTTAAACCTTTTAACTTCTGGCACACCAAACTTGTCGTCTTTTAGCATGTCTAAATTAACTCTATTTCTAGTTACTTTGCTAGTGATATTATTGACAATCTCACCCTTTACCGCCTCATAATTATAAGGCACACCATCTATAATTATGTCTTCGTTAGGAACAACGTTTGGCACTATTATAAAGTTTTTTAAACAATATTCTTTATCTTTTCTTGTCAAAAAATCTATGGTGCCACGACGGAATTGAAAGGTGATTTTCATAACGGTTAAAATATCGGTAGATACTTCTAACGCCCATTTAGCCGTCAACTGGTCACCTGTCGGGGTATCTAAAATCAACGCTTTACAGTTATACTTATTGCATAATTTTGCTAAATCATGCAAATAGTTGTCCGCCTGGTCATAACTTGCCTCAAAAGAAATTTCTGCGCCAGTTTTTACAGGAAGAAATAAAATAGAATCATCCTTGTCGCCACGTAAACCGAATTTTTTACCAACTGGAATAAGGTTGCTAAATAGCGGATGATTTTTTAATGGAGTATCGTCAGGCGTTCTCGTCAAACCAGGGATTTTGCCTGCAACCAAATCTTGCACGCAATAAGCGTCTTTTTCAATATCATTACACTGCAACAAGAAAGTCATGCCTGCACTATCAACATCTAAATCAAGTAAGATAATTGGTTGCTCGGCTGTAGCACCTAATTTTTCAGCTAAAAGCGGAATAGTATTGTATGCAAGCGAGCTTCTTCCAGCACCACCCTTGTAAGAGAAATATGCAATTTTTTTCATTTGTATCACTCCTTAATTATAAACCTAGTTCTTTTGACAAGTTAGAGTCCATCCACATTGCAAAACGTTGGAACATTACTTTTTCATATTCTTCATATCTATTAGAATCTTCAACTTTGCCACCGGCAACGTCACCAACATCAATTTTGCTACTGATTTCCTCATGGAAATAACTCATAAACAATTTCTTAAACGCTTTGGCAACGTCGCTAGAAGAATTTTCCAAATTCTTTTCTCTTGCTTCTTTAAGCATTTTAGAAAAAATAGATGATAAATTCTTTTCTAAATAATTATCCACGACGTTAATAACTTCGTTTTCAATAGGTTTTAATGCGTTTTGGTTTTTAAGCAAACCGTCAATAGTGCTTTGAAGGTGTTTTATCTTTTCTTCGTATTCTAAACTTGTGCTATCTAAAATTTGTTTGTGATTTTCGTTTATTTTTTCAATTCTTTGATTGAATGAGTCCTCATCGCCCGTATATGGGAATTCATAAGTTTCATAGTAAGAATAGAAATCCAATAAATCAAGTATATAATACAAGTTAACCATTAAGTTATAGCCGTCTTTATCCCAAATCCATAACTTTTTGTTAGATTTTTTATCCAAACAACGATTATCTAAAATGATTTTCAAATAATCTTTCATTTCTTTTTGAGGATACATTATAACGTATTTAGCAATAGACGTATAAGTTTTAATTAATAATGGCATTAACGATATAGTATAAATTCTTTGCTTTCTTAAAAGTCTAACTTGCTCATAGCGGTCTTCGGTCATTTCTTCATTGAAGTTAAGCACGTATTGGTCAACGATAAACGCTTTATTGCTCTTTTCTAACACTTTATAAGACCTAAGTACGTTTTGAGTGCCGTAAAACAACAAGTTGTTTAATTCTTCAAGTTTACCCTGAGTTTCGTAGTCGAAATCCGTACCGGAATACAAATAAATTAAGATTGCAAACAAGTTGTTAATCATTGCGTCGTTAGTCGTTGAATTGGCAATTTCTTCAAAAGTAATTCTAGAGAAACCAAAACCTATAAAGTCTTTTGATATATCCAAATTATTAGCACGAATTTGAGTGTCTACAAAATGCCCAGCGTCAACACACGCCTTATTAAAAGTAACGTATTCTTTATAAGCCTTTTTAAAGAAAACGTAGTCGGATTCTAACTCTTTGTTGTTTTCACAATCGATTGTAGGACAAGTTCTCTTGTCTCTTACAGATAAAGTTTTTTCTTTTTTTCTTATCTCTCTAATAATTTCTCTGAACTCCGACCAAAAGGCCATATACGCAGAACATACGGAATAAGTGTAATATAACGACGGCTCTGCCTTTGCGCCAAGCATATTACAATAACTCCAGCCTTTATAAATCATATCTTGATTATACACGTCTTTAATTACGTTTGAGCCAATATAATAAGGCATCGGCTCTTTAAACTTTAACGCAGAAATATTAATATCAGCTATCGATTTAATTATTAACGCATCTATCGTTTTAGCTAAATCTACAAACCCTTCTACTTCGATTTTTACTTCGGAATTTAACGCTTGTTTATAAAAACTTCTAAATTCACAAAACGTTTCTAAAACTTTTGCCATCGTATCTACATAGTCGGTAATTTTAATAAATTCATCGTCTACGTCATCATTGTCGAAAAACGGAGTACAGTCGTAAACGAGTTTAACGTCATCTACACTTCCTGTTAAAATAGCGTCAACTTTTTCTTGCGTTAATTCAAGCTTTGAAAATATATTGGAAAGAGTATCTTGGATAATATCAATTCTCTTTTCTAAATCTTCTGACCCATTAAAATAATTAACGTTATAGTTTCTTAATAAAGCAACTGATTCTAAACCTAAACATTGAGATAAAACACCTATTTTACCTCTTTCATTTTCAGCCATAAAGAATCCTTTCTTACCCTTTTGCGAAAAAGAATATTTCTTGGACAATATTTCTTTCAAAATCATTTCGCCTATTTCTGACTTATCACGATATTGTTCAAAAATTCCAACCCTACCGTTATTTTTTATCTCTTTTTTTATTTCTTGCAAACTATCCACTTTAATCCTCCAAACTTAATAGTTTTTTTGTTTCTAATTTCAAACATGGATAAATATATCCAAAATTCGTTTCCATTATAGGAAATTGCAATTTTTTAAGCATTTTGTTGTATGCAACCTTTTTTATCCCGTCAAATATAAACACGTCTGGGAAAGGTTTATTTTTACTGTCCTGAGCAAATTCCGTATACTCAAAGCAGTTTTTGAATAATAAATTTAGCCGTTCTTCGTCTTCAATATTAAATAATTTAATTTCTTTAACTGCCGGCAAATATTTGTCTTCGAATTTTATAGGAACGTGTTCGCTTACCCCCCTACTTAATACGCTTGGTTGAACGTGAAATAACGCCTTATCAGACAATAACACTACTTCGTTTTCATTTGCGTCTACTACTTTCCAATTTATGCTTTGTGCTAGATAAGTTTGCTCTCTTCTCTTGTAAACGTATTTCCCATCTATAAAATTATAGCCTTCGCACAATAAAATCCCACCGGCATCCGTCCTAACCATCGGACAAATCCCAAACTGTATTTCATTAATTCCGTCTACGTTTCTTGCACTCATTTTTTCCGCCAACATCTTATGATACAATTTGCTATTGTCAAAAACTGAACTTGCATATTGATTAAAATTGTCAAAAAACTTCTTTTTAGCATCACTGTCGCAACATTTTAAATTAGGGGTATATATAATATTTTTTTCTAAATATTTTGTTATAGTGTAAACTCTTTCTTGTGGGAAAATACTTTGAATTTCTTTATCACTAACATTTTGTAAGGAATTAAAAACTAAACAAACGTTTCCTAAAACGCTTCTATTATTGAGTGATATAATACCAATTGTAAATTCGCCTTTCTTTTTTTTCTCAAAACAATACTCAATTTCTTTTTCTGCAGCCTCACTTTTAAGATAATCAGGTGACAAAAACAAAATTGCTCCCTTACAATTTGCATTATCTATCACGTTTAGAACTGTTTCATCCCATTTGTCACCAGATAACAACTCTTTATCTACCCAGTAATTCATATTGTTTTCATCTAATACTTTAAGGCAATCAAAAACCACATCACTATCGCAATGTGAATAACTAATAAATATAAAATCTTTAGTCGACGTAGCTATATTAGACTCGTTAGTAAAATTTATTTGCATAACGCACACTCAAAAAGTTTTAATTACGACTTATTTTATCATAAAATGTATAATAAATCAAGTACTTTGCAATTTTATACTTTAATTCGATATTCAATATTTGGCTGTCCGTACTCACATTAAAGGTCCAGTTCCCAAATATAGGGCAAATAAAGGCAATCAAAAATTTGCTCTTATTTGTTTGGTTGTAGGGGGGGGCATTGTTAAGTTAAAAGCAAATTTAGCAGTTAGAATTACACGACGCAAAAACTTTTCTTAACTATTATGCAAGGAAGGAATACGAAAATGAGCAAGAAAAAAACGAGTTTTTTAACTCGTTTATAAATCGTGTATTTCTATTTGATGATAAGGTTATTATTCTCTATAACACCAACAAGAGAGAAACCAAACGATTAAACAAAAAAGAGTGTTTAGAAATAATAAACGGCAAAAATCTAGAAGAAATAAAAGAAAACTCGTCTGAACGAAAGTTCAAACGAGTATCTAGTGGTTGCGGAAGTGGGATTTGCTTCTCTCGAGCCTCCCGATAAACAGTGGGTGTCCACTGTTTACCCTAAAGGGAAATTTGCAAAAGCAAATTTTCTCCTAATTCAAATCCCACTTAACTTTCCGTCAGTACAAATAAATAAAGGCAACCCTTTTGGATTACCTTTATTTATTTGGTTGCACGGGTGGTCAACCAGCAGAGCCGTAATATTAAAAGCGTTAGAAATTTTCTAACGCTTTCTGAGTTTTAGTTATTAACAAATTTATTAATCCACATCACTCTGCTCTTGTTGAACTAATTCTGTTTTGTCTGCAACCTTTTTAACAAAAAAATCAAAACTATAGTCTTTTCTATTCTTAAAAGCTAATATTGCGTTATAAATAATTATGATAACACAAACAAATACTATTGCCCCAAAAAATCCACATATCGTTTCTCCTGAAAAAAACAATATATCCTCAAATCTTGTGGTCAAAACAGGAATAAGAAATGCCAGCATAATAGAGAAAAAGGTAAAGATTCTTTGAACATATTTTCTTTCAGCAACAGCTTCATTATAAGCCAAATGTAATTTATCTTCGGTTGTAACGACATATTTTTCATTTGAATTAGAAACAATAATTTTTTGACTGCTCCCAACTATTGCTGTTAACTTATCATTAGTTTTTTTAGCCATGCTACACCTCTCCTAAAATATTATACGTAAGAATCTTAGTGTCTTTAATAGCATGTACACAAAAAGAAATGAATACTTTTTTGTCTTCTCTTTTTGCTATGGGCAAAGGTTTAGATGTTGATGTTCCTAATGAGTTATTAAAACCCTTTAGTATTAATTTGACACCTATAATTCCCCCCAAAGTTTCTGTAATAATCTCATCTTTTATCGAATCTTCAAACGAAATATGTATTTCAAATTCTTTCTCTAAAACTATCTTCGTTTTTGTTTCTTTATTTGAAATTATAACGCCCGATGTCAAAACTTCTAAGTTATCTTGTAAAATACTTGTTTCCATTTTTCTTTTTATTCCCCTTCTATACTATTTATTATTTTTATTAATTCACTTTGTTCTTCGCCACAAAATTCGCCATTGTCAAGAAAGTCTTGCAAAGAACAAATTAAAGTGTTATATTCTTCTCCAACAAATTCAACTGAATTTTCATCAACCCAATCTTGCAATTTACTAACTTCGTTGGGTGAAACTATTCCGTCTTTACAAATATTTTCTAATATACTTAATAACTCGTTTAATAACTTTGTTTTACTCATTTGTTTTCTCCTTTTATTCTATCGCATTGTTATCTTCTAACATTCTATACAAAGTCTCTTCATCAATTATTCTTATTCCATATTCTTTCGCTTTTTTTATTTTAGATGGTCCTGCGCCATTACCTGTAATTAGCATTGTTGTGCTTTTCGCCAAATTGCCTGACGACAACACAGTCGCCCCTCTTTTATGCAGTTCGTTTGCTAGTTCTTCTCTTTTTTCTCTAGGATATTTTTTAAAATCTCCTGTTATAGTTATTTTTTGGCATTTAAAATCTAAATCTAGCTCATCATTAAAACATAGACAATTAACTTTTTTCGTGCTAAATTTACTCGCTTCTCTCTGCAAAAATAGACTTATATCTTCCGTAATCTCGCTGCGGCTGTAATTTTGATTTGTGTGAACTTGGATAAAATTTTCTATTTTCCCCCCACACAAATCATGCAATTTCAGAAAAATATTATAACAATCTTTTACGTCTGAAAAAGCGTTGTGGCTTGTTTCTATACATAAGTTAAAATGTTTACATAAATCTTCTCGGCTCTCACACGGCAAACCCAATTCCTTTGCCATTAACTGCGTGCAAATATAATGAATGTCAGGCAAGTTTTTATTATAAAACTGCAAAGTTTTTCTAATGGCAGTTAAATCAAAAACAGCTCCGTGCGCAACGAAAATATGTGTCGAAACATATTTATCAAAAATTCTATACCAAATAGCGTCAAAAGTTTCAGCATTTTCTACCATGTTGGGATAAATATTATTTTTCTTAATATTAATAGATTCAAAACTTTCGCAAGGTTTTATGAATAATTCTACTATATCTTCTACAATACCGTTTGAAATAATTATTGCACCAACCTGACAAATATCGTGATTTTTGTTTGCCGTTTCCGTATCTATAAATATGTAATTCTCACCTGTTTGAATGCATTGATTAATATTTGCTTTCATATGTTTTCTCCTCAAATTTTTCTATAATTTCTAAATTAGTAAAATTTTCTTCTTCTGTATAAATATTTAAGGCTTTTAGCAATCGTTTACAGTCGTTTTTATCTTCTACATTTGTCAAATGTGCTAGATATTGTTTTGCAACAATTTTTGGAGCATTTGCTAATCGTTTCATTAATTCTCTAATTATTGTGTTTTTCATGTTTTTTCTCCGTTATGATTTTTTATCTATAATTTCTAATAAAAATGATATACCGAAACAAACACCTATGAGATAAAATATACACTCTAAAACCAACAGACTTATTTCCCCTAAAAATTTTAATGTTTTCATTTTCACCTACCATGTTCGTTTGTTTCTTTGTAATTTTATTATCGCATATTTCTTAAAATAAAAAAATAACTGTTCGTTTATAATAGACATAGTTATTTCAACTTTTTAGTAAAAATAAAAGACGCTATTTTAAATAACGTCTTCTTATTATAAAATTACTTCTTTTTAGTTAATTCATTATATTTCTTCGTGTCTATTTTGCCTTCTGCAAGCATTTCTTCCGTCCATAATTTTAATGTTTCTACTGTTACAGAAATACGTTTCAACTCATTTTGAATAAAAACAAAATCTTTTAACTCATCGTCGTCAATTATACCATCTGCAGTTATTTCTATTAATCTCTCTTGGCTTTTTTTCATAGAGTTTAAGGATGCTAATATTTCAAGAATTACTTGTGATAAATCTTTCACTTTTAACTCAGGAACTTTATTAATACCCAAAGGGCATTCGTTCGCACAGTAATAATTACAAAGTTGTGGTTCTCTATATGCTTCAGCCATAGTTTTTACGTCCCACGGGTCTGCTTGAATTTTTTCATTTTCTATTCTCTCAATCTTAAAAGGTTCAATGCCTGTTATTTCAGCAGCTTTTTCTCTACTAAAACCAAGTTCTTCCCTTGCAAGTTGATACGGTGTTTTATTTTCTTTCGTTGAAACTCTTCCCATAAATTCTTTCCTTTCGTTTTTTCTTTTATAATTATAGCATTTTACATAAATTATTGCAACAAAATAAAAAAGCGAAAACTTTTTACAGTTTTTGCTTTTTAAAACGATTAGATTTTTACAAATAAAAAACACCGTTGAACCTGATGAGGTTCAACAGTGTCTCATTTGGTTGCGGGAGTGGGATTTGAACCTCACGACCTTCGGGTTATGAGCCCCGATTATCATCAGTATTTCACTTGTTTTTGCCAAGTTTCTCCCCTATTGCTCCCCAAAAACTCACTTTAGTTATATTTAATTTTTGCTGTTACATTAGCATATCAATGCATTATCGTTGGACTATATTGTCGATAGTTGAGATTAAAAATTAAAAGTCGCTTTTTTGATAAGCAATAATCTATTTTTAATACAATACTCTATAATTAAACCTTACTGTGTAAGGTTGTTAACGTACTAAAGTACGGGTAAGAAAGATTACTCTCAAGTGAGAGATAATACCCGCCTTTGGCGGGTTACCCTGTTCCCAAGCAAAAAAAATAATTTTTCGTACGCTAAAATAGACTTCAACGAGCCTTTATTTTGAAAATTTTTTTTATAAGCGCGTTCCGGAACGCGCTTTCTTTTTATTACGTCTTAGCCGTCTTATGTGCGGCTTTATTTGTACATTATCAAAATCTAATACCTATAACTGCACCTGCTTTAAGCAAATCACTCGTAATTCTGCTATAAGATTTATCAGACAAAACGACACCATCTCTAAAATAGAACTCTAAATCTTTTATAAACTCTCCAACTTCTCTCCCTATAACGACACGAATCTTTTCACGCTCACCTTTATTTAGTGACCGCATTTTTAATATAAGCTCTTTCCCTTTAGAAGTTAATTCTTCATCATCTTTTATGTTCGTTATCGGCTCATCAACAATGCTATTAGGATTAATCGTTGTTATTTTTCTTTCAACTGGCTCTTCTTTTACAAAATTAAATCTATGTATGTATGAAAATCGTTCTTTAGGCATTGTGGTATAAGCTTTGCTTGTGTAGTTATAAAAGACTAAACGCCCTTTATCGTTTACCCCTTCGTATAATAATGTTGTAAAATGTGTTCCTTTTTCGTTTCTAAAACGAAATGTATACTTAATACCATATTGTGGCTCTGCTCTTCTCGGCATATTTCGTTTCTCCTTTTTTCATATTATCTCATCTAATTTTAGCGTTACATATCTGAATTAAAACGGTTATACTCTTCTTTAATCCGTTCCCGTTCACTCTCTTTGCCGATATAATAAAAATCGGGATTTACAAACGTTAAGCCAGAATGCTTATATTTGAGCATCCCACACCCTACAAAGGTCTTAATATATCGCCCTGCTGTTTGTCTTGACACGTTCAAAAATTCGGTCATATCCGCTTTTTTAAGCGTTATTTTGTTAGCATCATCTAACCCCAAAATTATCAAAAACAACAGCCGTATGCCCAAATCTAGAGTGTTAAAATTTTTTACTGCCTTTACGTTCATAAATCCCCCTTTATTCAAATGTGTTAAAAATTTGGTTAGAAAATACGGAAAAATTTTTAGGTGTTAAAAATTTTTGCTCCGCTACGCTCTGCAAAAATTTATCTTTACGGTGCGCACTTATACTTTTTTTCGTGAGCCAACTCACGAAAGCGGTATCTATTTTTCTACACCCGTACACCCGTTAAAAACCTTTACGACAAATTAACTAACTGCGAAACCGAACGGACAGCAACGCTTTCGCTTACCTTGCTTGTCCGTGCGCCTATCTTCGTACGTTAATTTATCTCCATTTACGGTTTTTAACGTTCGCTACGCCTTTTCTGACAGATACGCTTGTATCTTCTCTTTTCCCGTTTCTTCTTTCTCTTCTTTTGGTTCTTCCTGCCCTTCGGGCGCTACCAAAGCAATATCCGACACGTCTTCTTCTATCGCATTCTCTTGTTCATTGTCGTCTTCTAATTGCTCTTCAATTACTGTTTGCTCGTTTGTATGCGCTTGTTCATCAATATCTTCAGACAAGCCAGCAAACAAAACTTCTTCTTCAGTAAAACCAGTTTCTGGAAGTTCAAACAATCCCATAACGTTAATATCATCTCCGTACTTATCTAAAAATAACTTTTCTTCTTTCTCTTCAATTTTTTTAACGTAGTTTTTAAGCCATTCTAGCATTTTACCCCTACGTTTCTTTTGATGCCGTTTTAATTTAGATAATTTATAGCGCGCTACATCATAGCGTCTAACCTGCTTATCCGCATCTGATATAGATGCATTCATTGCTTTATCAATACGTTTACTTAATCTATTCAAACTTTTCGCATCTACAACTTCGCCTTTTTCTTTCAATTCTTCATATACCGCCATATTCTCGCGGATAGTAATTGACATTAACTCTTGCTTTACAAATTTTGGGTCAAATTTAACTTTCTTCAACATAATATCCCCCTATTCTATCCCATATTTAACATTAAAATCTTCTTTTTCATAACCAGTATAGAACAACGATTTTTGGCTTTCGTGGTCATATATATTAAACACGTTATAGTCGCACGTTATCTTTTGTCGGTTATAATAATATTTTCTTTCTTTCGGCGCAGCATCTAGATACGCATCAATTTCTCCAACGTTGATAAAATCAACATACCACTTTATATGCATACCGCCGTATCTATCAATTAAAATCTTACGTTCGTTTATATAAATACCACACGCAAGTTCCCTGATGCGCTTATCAATAAGTTTCGCGCGCGTTGTACTCATATATATATTTAAGTTATTATGCCTATGTTTTTCAAAAAAAGAAAAAACGTAGTTTCCTTTAGTTTCACTATCTCTAGAAGAAAACCAAGTTTGCGCCTCATCTATGCCTAGCGTTGCATACGGCAATATATGTTGGCATTTTACACCTTCCGGCGCCTCCGATTGAATACCTATTCTCGCTGGGTCGAGTTCCAAGTTCGCGCGCGGGTTATATCTAAACTTACGAAAAACTGCCGAACCATTTACATAAGTTAAGTGTTTCGGCTTTGGCATACTTATTCCGTATTCCTCATTTAGAAAATCAATCTCTTTATACCCATTACGAATACGCGCAGCATCAAAGGCGGACTCGTTCAAAAAAAACGTCATAAGACTTGACTTCCCTTTACCGTTCCCACCGAAAATAATAGTAATCACAAGTTTTCCCCTAAAAATGTTGACTTTTTTAATTCTTTTGTATATAATATTATTACTAACATAAGTTAGGATTGCTGGAATATTTATATATTCCTTGCGCCCGTACGTCGGGCGCTTTTTTTATCTCTTCTTTAATCTCTTTAAACGTTTCAAATTTATCCCACGAAACTTACTCTCTTTTACATTTCTACGTTTTATTTCGTTAGCTTGTTTTTCTGAAATTTTTCTTTTGTCAGAGCCTTTTATGAACTTACGATTTTCAATTTTTATCGGCTGTCCGTCATTGTCTTTTGTATATATCATATCCGAATGAGCCTCAAATCCTTTGTCATTTTTAAATTTTCTTCCGTGCTTTGTTGACGTAGTATATTTTACTAGGGCAAGTTCATCATTTCTATTAGAGTCAACAACCCCCGCCATTCTAGTTTTTTCACTTTTCCCGTCAGTACCAGCAAAAAATTTATCATTCGTAATTATTAGCGTGCCATTAGAAATGTTTTTTGAAACGTTTTTTCTTTTTGACGACTTAACTTGTTTCCCTGATTTTTTACTTTGTTTTTTTACCCGCATTTTCATTCATTCTGCCTTGATAAAACTTGTTTTGCAGTTTATGTATTTTATCCCCGTCATCAAGCGCTTGACCGTAGCTCTTTTTCGCTGCGTTTTTTGCTTTTGGAATAGGCGCAATTTTAGCATAATCAAACGAACCGGAACTGTAGCCAATACGCTTTGCCGCCTTTATACTTTCTCTTTCTTGACGGTATTTTTCTTTAGCCGCCTTAATTCTATCTTTCATTTTAACTTTCGCATCTGAAAGTTGTTGCTTTTCCGTTTTAGTTATCGCTTTAGTAGCCATTTTCTTCTCCTTAATCGTTATTTTGTTTAATACAATCAACACACGTAGCGCCGCAATCTTTATTATTTAAGCAGTCAATACACTTGCAAAATTCGGCGTATTCACAATTACCACAAACCATTTTCGTTTACCTTAATTTAAGCATTTTATATAAGACTTTATCTATTGCATCCACGCCCAAACAGCCTAAATTTAAGATTAACGGCACAATCATCTTTATTAGCACAACGCCATATATGACAACTACCGACAGCACAATTATATAACCGATAATTTTTATTATTAAATGCATATTTCCAGATGCTATTGAAATGAGTAATTGAACCGAATATTTAACTATAAGCAAACCTAAAATAATTGCCCCTATAAAAATTACCCACGCTAAAATTCTATCGCCAGCACTTTGCGGAAATAAAATGTTATCCGGTATTCCATCGCCGGTTACCGAATTAGTAACAACCCCAAGATTATAAACCTTGCCTGCTGTTTCAAATTTTAAGCGAAGTATTGTTATTTCCGACACTTCTTCGCCGTTTATGACATATCCTAAACTGTGATTAAATATAGTATAATCTGACTCGTAAAATCTTAAAACCCATTGCATCCCTTTAAGGTCTTCTCTTGCCTCGTCTGTTAATCGTTCTGTAGTAATAAATTCTTCAACCGTTTGAATACGCGTCCACGACCATTTTTTATGAAAAAATTCATATAATGGACTGGTCGGTTCTCTTTCTACAACTTGCTCGCCAGTTATGGTAACTTTTTTAGAAACGGAATCGCCATACTCTACAGAACCTTCATCTTCGTGAAGTAAACCGTTTATAACAGTCCAATATGAAACTTTATCTCTTTTAACGAAGTTAACGTCTGCCTCATATAGTTCATCAATTTTTTTATCAGTATTGAACGCCACGTAATGACATTCGGTAAAATCCGAAAATTGAAATTTAGGGTATCCGTCCTGATAACGAATTAATCCGGGAACTAATCCAGTTATCTCTATCACTTCGCTTTTGGTACAATAATACTTAACTTGTCCGTCTACATTAGTCGCACCCCAACGTTGCGCAACGTTTATACCTACTTCATTAATTTCCCCTTCAGCGGGCGCTTTGTCAATATCTTTATTCCACGCACGCATTATCATAGGGATATCGTAATATCGCACGGTATCGGCTTTTACCTTAAAATCTCTGACTATGTATTTTTGAAAACCGTTTGCCTTATCAATTAAAGATAAACGATATTTATTCGGGTTATAATTTACTCCAGTTTCAGTTGCAAGAGATATAGACGTCGCCGTCAATGGCGTTACTTCAAAAGACGGATTAAATACATATATAAATAGTTCCTTATCCGTACTTTCTGCAATTTGTATTACTTGCAACGAATAATCGTTATCGTTCCTTTTAAATTCACTTGCCTTAAATGTTTCATCTTTTCTCAAATCGTCTAAAACGTTTGTATACGCGGATGCATCCGCGCGGGCGGTCGCAATTCCACCCGCGCTTAACATCCACGACAACAAAAAAATAAAGAAAAACAAAAAAGATACTACTCTTTTACTTGTTGTTTTCATTAGAAAATTATCTCCTCTCTATCTAACACAATTCCTGCGACTTCTTCAGATAAAGTAAAGTTTATTTTTACGCTTTGTTTGCCGTCGTTAGAAGTTATGACAAGCGAACACATATCCTTATATGCTTTTAGCGTGCAATCTTCAACTTCGTTTCCTTCGTAAACGGCTTTAAGCACGTCAGATATACCGCCCTTTGGTCTAATTGAAAACGATTCTTCGCCGTATTCTAAATCAAAACCTTTGGTTAAATCACTAACTTCTGAATAAACGTAATCATTTCCGTCTACAGAAAAATAAAAATCCTTTTCAGATATATGATTAGGAACTACTTTAACCGAATACCCACTTTTATCGCTTTTTAGTACGTATCTAATGGCAACGTCTAAAGGCTCGTTCATAGACATATCGTACCCGCTCGCGCTCGTCGTTATAGTATTACTTTCGCAAACGACGTAAAATCTTTTAAATTCTTGCTTAAATCCTGCCGTATGATACGCAAAGAATACGGATACCGCCGCCAAAATTATCGCAACAGCCAACAATCCTACAATCTTCCATTTCATATTGACACCTCTTCTATAAGCGCACTATGTTAGAAATTAATTTGTGAAGAAGACACATTAACGCCAGTTACGACATTTTCATCATACTTGATTTTCATAATCTTCTGTAGACCACTGTTGTTTTCTTTTATAACAATAAAGAAATATGCTTCATCTGATGCGTAATCTTTAAATCTATTGTTGTACACGGTTGTACGTCCACCATCAAGCGTTTGAGTTGAACTATAATAACTTTCTATAGTTCTAATTGTTGTTATGGTAAGTATTCCATTGTCATATGATACAGTCATAAGCTTGTCTTGAATAGTTTCTAAAAATATGGTTTTAACCCCAAACCAGTTATCTCCTCCACTTTTATAAACCTCATAACTGCCTACCTCTATACTTCCATACATACCCATTGCAACTTCTACATTTTTGTAGTCATCACTAACAATTCCAAATATATTATTTAGATTAACTTCATACGAATAATCTCCACCTACACCTAAATAATAAAAACCATCACTTGACTCAACAATAGTTCCTGTTACATTAATATCTGTAGGCACGCCAACAAATGTTACAATACAGTTTGCAACATACTTATTCTCTCTAGTAGTTACCGTAATAACAATGTTTCCTGTAAACGCTTGATAACATTTTACACTTGCAGTTGTGCTATCATTTACGGTTGCCGTAACTGTAACATAATCAGTTACAGTTCCTTCTTGCCCGTCAGCCCACGCAACAGACCAATCCACTTCCTTGTTTGTTGCATTTTCGGGCATTACTGTTGCTTTTAACGTTTGTTCAGCATAAGTCGAATTTTCTGCCACCGTCATAGGCGTTACACTCATAAGACTAATCCCGTTCCCTCTAAATTCGCTTATTTCAAAGCTGCCGTTTGTAATTGCCCCTGTTTCCTTTTCTGGCGCTTTGTTGCACCCGGTGATTGCTAACGTTGACATTGATGCCGTAATGGCAATCAATAATACTAAACACATTGATACTAATTTTTTCATTTTTTCTCCTATTATTAAAAATTTTTATTTTTGCGTTTTTCGTTTGTTAAAGAATTTCAAACGTAACGCTGTTGCTACGGCAAACCTTGTCGCCGTAAAGTTTTGCTACAAACCTACTATTTATATAATTTGCCTTTAACACCTCCAATTTTATTTTTAACGTTTACTTTATCACGCCACGTTGTGACACTTTCCCCGCATATCATTTCTTCAGAAAGCAAATTTTGCAACGCAATGTGATTATCTCAACGTTGTTTTAACAAAACTCTTCAAAAACTTTTTTATCTAGCAAATCAATGTTATCCGCTATTTTTACAAAAGTTTCATAAAAAGTTTTATTTACTTCATCTAATAGAACACTTTCTATGTATTCCTTGCGCTCTAGCCGTTCATCATCTGATAAAGGATGCAAGTTAGCCATTACCTTTTTTATCGCCTCGAATATATCCCCCGGCATATCTTGATAATACAACTTAACTTTAACGTAACCTTTCATTGCGCGCCTCTATATTTCGTCATCTTCATCACTTGCAGGCTTACAAGCACTAGCGCACATACGCGCAACCACTACCGCAGCATCAATAGAAAGTTTCTTCACGCAATTTTCCACCCCTAAATAGGCGCACGCAGCGCAGTTGCGTGTACGATTACTACACGTCGTTAAAGACTCAAGTATGCGCTCGTCAGTAAGTTCTTCTTTAAGCCCCTCTTCCGTATGCGTTTCAATTATTGCCGTAACGCCGTTCACGTTCTGAACGACCGCCCTTTTACTAAATACGGGAAAACACCCTTTGAGCACGTTGGAAACTTTTGCTAATTCTTCTTTGCTGCCAGATACGATAATTTCTGCCATTTATCTTTTCTCCTTTTCACTTATCTTTTTTGTACATATCATAATAAATACTAGTTCTTTCTTCCGCTAACGTTAAAACTACCGTCAGCGCAAATACAGCCAAAGCAATGCTAGCCCACACTACAATCGCCATAATTCCACCTCAAATTTCATCTTTATATTTAGTCATATAGTCAACTATATAGCCGATAGCCGTACCGTCGAGCGTATAGTGCCTGCAAGTATAATCGGTGCAACACGCTGATGCTTGCGGACGTTCTCTTTGTTTATCGGTATCTATAAGATGAAATCTTACAACTTCTACTGACTCGTCTTTCCACGTTATATACTCGCGGAACGTAGAGCGATAAACGCGTATGCCGTTCTTAAAGTCAAGCCTGCGCACCGTTATCCCTAATTCTTCATTTTGTAAAACTAAAATGGGATAATTTTTCTCTTCCCGGATAAACTCTTCACGCTCTTTTCTATTCTTAAATTTATGTACGGTTGGTCGTGCCGGCAATTCTTTCTTTAGATACTCTGCGCTCTGACTTGCAAAGTCTTCTTTTGAAAGAATATACTTGCTTAAATCAGTTTTTTCGGTTTGGTCAGTTAACTGACTGTCGCTCTCGTCTTTGCTTTGGTGAAATTCGGTAACGTTCTCTTCTTCATCCAAATACAACTGCCCGGGTGGAACGTCCTCACGTTTTTCTTTCGGTTTAATAAGTTTGTCTATCGCTTTAAGCGAATCAGAAATCATCTTGTCTTTTTCTTTTTGCGACAAGTATTCCGCGCTCTTTTCCATAACCCGGCGGTATTCTTCAACCGCCTTGCGCGGATTCTCTATCGCCTCACTATAACCGATACCGTATTGATATCTACCGCCAACCGCCTTTTTATAATCGCGCAAGTCTTGTGTTTTAAAGTCTGTCGGAACGTGTACGCGTTGCTCTTCAGATAACGGCAGCATTTCAACAAGTTGCGTTTGCGTATACTTATCGTAGCGCGGGTCAATATCCATCGTGTACTTTCTGTAGTGAATGGAACTTCCGGCTAACTTATTTGACGACATTATGTGGTCGCTGTAAACTCTGTTCACTTCCATCAAGTTTTTCGTAGTCGTCGGCTTAAACCCGAACTCCGCCTCTGCTAACGCATAAATATCCGAATAGCCTAACTGCTTGTAATATTCAAATTCGTTCGCCTCGTTAAGTCTAAAACCGATTTTGAAAAACTTTCGTTTTATGTCGCCAAGTTCAAGATTTGTATATTTTATAAAATCTTGCGCAAACGACAGGCTCATATTGACTTCTTTTACTGCCATTTCTTGCATTTGTTTTTCTCCCTTTATATCAAATTTTCTTTTTTGCTTTTTTCGTAAGCGGTTTTCATATCCGCAACTAAATTTTGGTCAGTTAACTGACCGGGCTTGTCTTCAGGAATTTTTATCGTCATATACACGCGAACGTCTTGACTTGGCGCACGGTTGCGATACTGCTTTCCGGATGCAGATACAACGTTGCAACACTTATATAAATATTCCTGCGCCTTTTCCACTTCTTCCGGCATCCCCTCAATTCGTATATGTACCATACTTATCTCCTTTTATTTCTAACTAGAAAAAATATGCAACTTGCAAGTATTCAAATTAAACGTATATTCTTCGTCACTATATGTCTTGATTAATAAACAATCCTTTTCCGTAGCAACAGATTTCACATTAAAAAAATCATAGTGAATACGTTTTTCTTCGTAATATTCGTGTATATGAACTCTCATAATTCTCCTTTATCTTCCAAAAACAAAAGACAGTTTACGCTCTTCCTTTCGTAAACCGTCTTTTTTTATTAACGACTTTATGCGTTATTAACAGTTGTTTTTGGAAGAGATTTTTAATAGCCTTTTTTGGGCTATTTTTCTATATTATATAGCCCCTTTTGGGCTTTGTCAAGTATTTTTGATAAAATTATTCTAAAATGGGCTAAAAAGGTGAAGAAATGGTCAAATTAAAAGAATTAAGACTTTCCAAACAATTATCACAAAGCGAACTTGCAAATTTACTCGGTTGCAATCAAACTGCTGTAGGTAAATATGAACGTGGGCAATTAGAACCAAATATTGAAACACTTAAAAAACTTTCAACAATATTTGAAGTATCTGTAGGTTATTTAATCGGCAACGAAGACGATTTTGGAAACATAACAGTTTCCCCTGGTCAGTTAACTGACCAACTTACTACACAAGAAAAAGAGTTGCTTGATGCATTTAATCTTTTGGGTCCGTTTGAACGTGACGGAATTTTAGTTCAAGTAAAAGCCCTTGCAAAAATGAAAAATAAAAATTTGATTAAAAAATAATAATAAAATAATAACTCACTTTTTCTCTATTACTTGAAAATACAAATAACTACTGAAAAAGTGAGTTAAATATGGTATTAAGAAAAAACGGTGTTTTCGGTATACAATTAACCCAAAATTTATTTTTGGGGGTACTACCTATGACAAACGAAAGAATTGACAGACTACTTGGATATTTGGCGGAAATTTCCGCATTCTTATCTGAAGTCAAATTCAGAGCAGCCGAAAACCGTTCTGATACAGCCATTAGTGAAACCGTTGAGAGATATCTTGACGGTTTTTCTAATTCTTTGAATACTAATTCAAAGAATTTTCCTGCGCCGCCGCGCAGCATTGATGCTTTACAACTTAATAGAGCAAGTAAGGTAGAACTTGGCATAGACAAAATTTTTACAGAAAAGGAGTTAAAAACTATGCCAAAATTAAAAGATTTATCTTATAGATACAAACAAGACGACTGTATTCACGAATTTCGTTACCGTCGCAACGGAATTGACAAATCATTTTCTAGCAGAAATTTAAAAATTGCAAAACAAAAAGCGTTAGATTTTTGTAAGCAACTTAATGCGAAAGAATCAACCATTTTAGACAAAGACGTTGCATTTAATTTTTTTGCAATTGAGTACCTAAAAAATATTAAACAACGTAACGTAAGTGAAAAAACTTTTTTTAACGACTACAACCGGTTTGAAAATTATATTATCCCGGCATTTAAAAATCTTAAACTGCGCGACGTTAACGCAATGTTTTTACAGAAGTTCTTAAACGGCGTTCTTGATGACGGGAAGAAGAGAACCGCTGAAGCGCTTTATTACATACTAAAATCAATTTTAGATTATGCCGTCAATACTGACCACTTAAATAAAAACCCACTTATGGCAGTAAAAATTCCACTTCACGAACGAGAGAACGGTAAGGCTTTACCGCTAGACGTTGAAAAAACTTTCGTAAATAATATTGCCGGCAATAAATACGAACTGACGTTTATTCTATTTTTATATACTGGTTGTCGTCCTTGCGAACTTGAAAGCGCCGTCTTTGAAAAAGATGGCTTTATAACTTTCAGAAACCGCAAGCAGAAGAAAAATGCTGTTGTTTACAAAGATATTCCTATAACCCCAATGCTAGCGCCATACGCTGATAGAATTAAAAAAAGTCTTCCCCTGAAAACTAGCACAGAACTGGGAAAACTTTTTGCAAAATTAGTGCCGGGATATAGACTTTATGATTTGCGCCATACTTTTGCAACGCGTTGCCAAGAGTGTGGCGTTTCTCAAGAAGTGGTCGCACGGTGGCTAGGTCACAAAACAGATAGAATAACAGATAACGTTTATACGCACTTTCCCCCAAAATATATGCTTGAACAAGCAAAAAAAGTAGTGTATTAAAAACTTTTTACTCCCCACTCGCTCCCCAAAAACTCACTTTTTAGGGGAGTTTGGTGGGCAAACGCCCCCTTTATCAGCATTAAAAAATACTTTAAAAGCAAAAAAACAGCCGAACTCGACTGTTTTTCCGTATTTTGGTTGCGGGAGTGGGATTTGAACCTCACGACCTTCGGGTTATGAGCCCGACGAGCTACCAAGCTGCTCCATCCCGCGATATTTAACGCGCTTTTCTTAACGCTTATCTATAATATACTATTATTTTTCTTTTGTCAACTGTTATAAAGCAAAAAATTTAATATTATCTTCTTTTAACTTGAATTTTTTTTTATTCTTTGTTAAAATATGCTTATGCAAGTTAATTTAGAAAAATTACTCAATCCCAACGAAACCATTGCCGTTGCTTTATCTGGTGGTGCAGATTCAGTTGCACTTTTACATTATTTACTTTCCGTTAAAGATTTATACTCGGTAAATATTGTTGCATTAAACGTTGAACACGGCATTCGCGGAATAGCATCTAAACACGACACGCAATTCGTTATTGAGTTATGCAAACAACTTAACGTTCCACTTTTACAATATGAAGTTGACAGCCCAACCTACGCCAAAGAGCAAAAGTTAACGCTTGAGCAAGCGGCGCGTGCGTTGCGCTACGACTGCTTTTTTGATGCAATAAATTCAAATAAATGCAACAAGGTTGCCACCGCGCACCATTCTTTAGACAACGTTGAATCGGTATTATTCAACCTTTTCCGTGGCACGGGTATAAACGGCGTTACGGGTATTGAAGAAAATTTCGAGCAAAAAATCATACGCCCTTTCTTGTGCGTTGATAAAGCGCAAATAAACGATTACGTAACGAAAAACAACCTTGCTTACGTTACCGACCAAAGCAACTTTGACGACAGTTTTACGCGCAACCACATTCGTTTAAACGTTATAAACGAAATCAAAAAAAGTTTCCCCGAAGTTGAAAAGAGTGTTTCCCGTTTTTGCGCAATCGCAAAAATTGAAAACGATTATATGGATAAACAAGCGCAAAGCGCCCTTAAACTGTCCGCTAACCACGCTGAAATTACTCTACCCCTGCACCCTGCATTAATTTCAAGGTGTGCAATCAAGGCAATGCAAGCGCTCGGCACGATTAAGGACTGGGAAAAGGTGCACGTTGACGCTATAAACTCCCTTGTACTCTCCGCTAACGGCACTAAAATCAATCTTAAAAACAATCTAATCGCCGTTAAAGAGTACGACAAAATCACAATATATAAAAACCAACCGAAAACAGAAAAAGAAACCCCTTTTACCTTGGGTTGCATGCAATTTAACGGCGTTACGTTAAGCGTTTCAAAAGTCGATAACGTTAACTCGCTTAAAGACGGGCTTTATGCGGATGCTGACAAAATTCCAAAAAGCGCAATCATTCGCACCAAACGCGACGGTGATAAATTTACAAAATTCGGCGGTGGCACAAAAAAACTAAACGACTACTTGACCGACAAAAAAATACCTTTACGCGTGCGTGATAGCCTTGCCGTACTTGCGGACGGAAATGATATTTTGGCTATTTTCGGTTCGGCAATTTCGGAAAAAATTAAAGTAGATGAAAACACTAAAAATATAATATCGCTAAACACCGATAAAAATTAAGGGGTAAAAATATGCAAAACTTATTGAACGCCGTTGAAAAACACAAACAATTAATCCTTGACGCTGAAAGGTACATTTGGGCTAACCCCGAAACGGGTTATAAAGAAGTAAAAACTTCTAAATATATGGAAGACAAGTTTATTGAACTCGGCTACGATATCGTTCGCGCGGACGGTATAACAGGGTTTTACACCGTGTTGGACACAGGAATTCCCGGTCCCGAAATTTTAATTTTAGGCGAACTTGACTCTATTATTTGCCCTTCCCACCCCGAATCAGACAAGGAAACGGGCGCAGTTCATTCTTGCGGACACAACGCTCAATGCGCAGCGCTACTAGGGGTTGCAGCCGCGCTTAAAGAACCAAACGCACTTGACGGTATGTGCGGGAAAATTAAACTTTGCGCCGTACCCGCCGAAGAACTTTTAGAAATTGAATACCGCAACGAACTTATGGATAAAGGCGTTATTAAATACTACGGCGGAAAACCCGAATTTTTAAGCCGTGGATATTTTGACACAACTGATATTGCGTTTATGGTACATACAAACACCGCCGACGTATTCAAGGTTTTAACCAAGGGCGCGATAGGTTGTTTTGCAAAGCGCATCATTTACAAAGGCTTTGCCGCTCACGCCGGTGGTTCACCACACATGGGGAAAAACGCATTTTACGCTGCAACTTGCGGTATTAACGCTTGCAACGCTTTGAGAGAAACTTTTGAAGAAAAAGACCTTATACGTTTCCACCCTATTATGACTCACGGTGGCTCTATGGTAAACGCCATTCCCGAAAGAGCGGAAATAGAAACCTATATTCGTAGCAACAGTTTTGAAGGCATGCTTAAAATAAACAAACGCATAAACCAAGCGCTTTGCGGTGCAGCATTATCGCTTGATAATAATATTGAAATTATTGACAAGCCTGGCTATGCACCACTTAAAAACGACGCAAATATGGTTAACCTTATAAAGGACGCTTTTGAAAAGGTCTTCCCAGACCAACCTTTTGAAATTTCAGAAAATATCAACACTGGCAGTACGGATATGGGCGACCTTTCGACTATTATGCCAGTAATTCACCCCTACGCCCCCGGCGCAAAAGGGACTGGACACGGAAACGATTATTATATCGTTGACCCGATAAGGGCGTGCGTTGACAGCGCAAAATGGCAAGTTGGAATGCTTTACTTGCTGCTTAAAGACTATGCCGAACGCGCAAAGAAAATTATCAGCGAATTTAAGCCGTTATTTAACAGCAAAGACGATTACTTATCTTTTCTTGATAAATTAGAAAGCAAAGGCGACAGAATTGATTATTCTGATGACGGAAAAGTAACGATTAAATTATAAAACAAAACATAAAAAAACACCGCGCTCTTTTTTTGCAAGAGCGCGGTTTTTTAATTTTATCAATCTTCAACTTGTTCAAATTTATTTTTTAATTTTTTTGCGGTCGGGAAATAGAAAATAAGTATTGTTAAAATTGAAAGAATCCAACCTATCGGCCAAATTAAATAAAGGAAAGTTAAACTTGGCAACAACGGGAAAATTAAATATACCCAAACGAATCTTATAGCGCACATATAAATCATTGTGCAAACCATAGGTATAATAGGTCTGCCCATACCTTTCAACGCTGCGCCCATAATTTCGTTTATGCCACAAATGAAATAAGTGCTAGAAATAATTACCATTTTCTGCCTAGAATACTCTAAAACTTTAGGATTGCTTGCCATAATTGACGACAGTTGCGTTGAGAATATTGCCGAAAGCGCACCGAAAAACGCACCTATCGCCACCGTTATAAACATACCTTTTAAGATTGCGGATTTTGCTCTTTTAATATTGCGCGCGCCCACGTTTTGGCTTACGTACGGCATAACTGCAAGCGACGGCGCAACTGCCACTTGATACAATATTCCGTCAAACTGGTTAGCGATAGAAATACCCGTGGTGGCGTCTGGCCCGAAAGAATTAACCGTTGCGGTAATAATTACGTTTGCTACAGAGTAAAGCGCTTGTTGCATACCCGTCGGTATGCCGATTTTCAAAATTTCTAACAACTGTTTCTTGTAAAGTTTAAGCCTAGAAAAATTAAGTTTAACAATACCGCCGTCAAAAATCAACGCCCTTGCGCCAAGAACTGCGCTGACCGTCCACGAAACGATTGTGGCAAGAGCAACGCCCGTGATTTGCATATTAAACACGCCAACAAACAAAAAAGTAAATATTACTTTCAATATTCCGCCTATCGTCAAAAAAATCATAGGTCGTTTTGAATCACCAGAAGACCTTAAAATTGCAGCGATAAAGTTATAAATCATCAAAATAGGCACACCAAAAAAGTAAAGCCTAAAATATAACGTAGCTGAACTTAACAGTTGGTCAGGACAGTTGCTCAACTTTAAGAAAACTTTAGCGAAAATAACACCTATGATAAGCAAAGTTACGCCACCTATAACAGAAAAAACAACGGCCGTTCCAACCGCCTTATCAACGCCGTCTTTATCCCCTTTGCCGATATATCTTGCAATAACGACGTTAGCGCCCGCAGCCACACCCGTAAGCAAGCCCGTTATCAAAGAAATAAGCGTTCCGCTTGCGCCAACTGCGCCAACCGAATAACCGCCGTCGGTGTCAAACATTTTCAAAATTGTCATATCAATTATGTTGAAAACGTTTTGCAACACGTTCATAATCATTATAGGCATTGCGATAGCGAATAAGCCTTTCATAATTGAGCCGGATAACATATTAACTTCTTTTTTTCGCATTTATCTTTCCTACACTATAAATATCATTATGATAATTTTATCACAACAATAAACTTATAAGTTATCTTTTACCATAAATTAAGTTGCACAAAAGATAGATTTGATATATAATAAGGTTAAGGGAGAAGTTTTATGAATTATAAAATTTTAAGCGGGACTATCCGAAAAGATTACTGTAGTATTCACACGCATAAGGATTATGAGATAATATACTACCCAACGGGAACGGGTTACAACAACTTTGAAGGGCGATTAAACCCCGTTAAGAAAAATACTATCCTTATCGTTCCGCCGAATACTCCACACGGCTCACTTTCATACGATAATTTAAGTTTTATTTCGGTTTTAGTGAATAAAGATGACCTTATACATTTGGATAGACCTACGCTACTCACCGATAACGAAAAGAAAGAAGGCTTTCACTTAACTGAAATGCTACTTTTAAACCGATTCGGGAACGCAGATTACCTTAACGCCCTATGCATTGCATATATACACTTCGTTCTAAAAAATATTAATTTCAGCAATCCGATAGAAAAAACGGTAAACGCAATAAAGCAAAAAATTTCAACAGAGTTTCACGATAGCAACTTTAACGTAACCGACATTTTAAATGATAGCGGATACGCTGAAGACTATATAAGAGCCCACTTTAAAAAAATAACGGGAAAACCCCCCGTAGAACTTCTTAACGAAATACGCATTAAACACGCCGAAACACTTATAAATATATATCAAAACTCTATCCCTTTATCCGAAATTGCAGAGCGCTGCGGCTTTGAAGATTACATTTACTTTTCAAGAAAATTCAAGAGCGTAATAGGCGTATCCCCGCAAAATTTCCGAAATTCATTACTGATTGAAGATAAAAATTAAAAGAACGCCCTTAACGAGCATTTTCCGTTAAGGGCGTTGAAATTATAATTTTTATTAAAACTTTGCGGTTACACCTAAAAAGTCGCATATAGCGAAAGAAAATGCAAACGCTGAACGTGGGCCGTTTGCCGTTATAATATTTCCGTCCACTTCAACATCCACACCCGTGTAGCGTGCAGTTTTGAGCAATTCAATAAACGCGTCTGAAGGATAACAAGTCACGTTTTTACCATCAACTAAACCTTTCGCGCCAAGCGCCAAAGCAGGCGCAGCGCATATTGCAGCAACTAGTTTTGCATTATCAACAAACGACTTTATCATTTTTTCCGCACACTCGTTATCAGCAATAATTTGCGCACCTGGTAACCCACCGGGGATAATTACCCCGTCGTAATCATTGTCTTTGATATCTTCAATTAACCTATCCGCTTTTACGGTTATTGCGTGCGAACCAACGGGGAACTGCCCACAAACGGATACAATATCGCACACTACCCCTGCGCGCCTTAAAACGTCAACGGGTGTTAAGGCTTCAATTTCTTCCGTGCCGTTACTAAATAAAACTGCAATTTTCTTCATAGCAAATTCTCCATTTTTAATAGTTTAAATAAATTTTACAAAACAAGTTTACAATACGGATAAAACTTTGTCAATAGAAAGTATAATTTTCAGTGATATTTGTTTGACAAAGTAAAAAATTTATCATATAATATTTAGGCTATTGAGTTTTTAATCAAGTTTTGCTAAAAACAAGCACCGTTTTAATAATCAATGCACCATTAGCTCAATTGGATAGAGCGTCGGTCTACGGAACCGAAGGTTAGGCGTTCGAGCCGCTTATGGTGCGCCAAAAAACACCTGTAAATCACTAACGATTTTAGGTGTTTTCTTTTTTTGTTTTTTTCTACAAATTTTTTCAATTTTTCTACAAATCGCTCTTTTTGATAATTTTAATTCCTAGACAAAATGCATAATTTAAGCCCGTTTTTTTCTACAAATAGGGAGCGAAGGTCAAATTTTTTTACTTGTTTTTGAAAAAGTGAAAATTTATGTTTTTTAATTTTTCTACAAATTCGTGTACAGATTTCTGCAAAAACGCTTGATAAACTCATTAAATATAAATGAATATTTTTAGTATTTTTTTCTCTGCAAGCTAGCTCCATGTTTTCTTTCTAGGTCTTTAGTCTACTACACTACAGCGAGTCAGACAAGGCGAAATAACTTTTTTAGTCGGTCTTTTATAGGCTGGCTTTTTCACTTTTAAACAAAAAAGTGATTTCGTCGTTTTACTTATCCTTGTCTGGCTCACCCAAATACCAAACTAATATCCCCAATTTCGTAGTGTAGTTAGACTAGACCGTCGAAAGAAAAAAATAAAACAAGGAGTAAAAAATTTATGAACAAAAACACTTTCAGTTACAAGCAAGGATTTAAGAAAGGAATTGAGATATATAATCAAAATTCCTCTAAAGGTTACTTCGCAGATGAAGATAATCAAAGAGTAATGAAACGTTGTAAACAATATGCAGATACAGG
>JAZRNE010000013.1:0-75343 GCA_045648045.1 Christensenellaceae bacterium | reverse complement strand
AATGAAGCACTTGCGGAAGCGGCTATAATGGCAGGCTGTAAATATTATTTCGGCTATCCTATTACTCCGCAAACCGAAGTTGCTGCTTATATGGCAAAACGTATGCCTAAAGTTGGCGGGACTTTCCTTCAAGCGGAATCTGAAGTTGCCGCTATCAACATGGTTTTAGGCGTTGCCGCTTGCCGTAAAAGGGTTATGACAAGTTCGTCAAGCCCGGGGATTTCTTTAAAGAGCGAAGGTATTTCTTACCTTGCAGGCTCTGAACTTCCCGCGCTTATCGTCAACGTTCAACGTGGCGGTCCTGGTCTTGGTGGTATTCAACCTTCACAATCAGACTATTTCCAAGCGCTTAAAGGCGGTGGACACGGCGACTATAAACTTATAGTTTTAGCACCTGCGTCAATTCAAGAAATGGTTGACCTTACTTTCAAGGGCTTTGACCTTGCTGATAAGTATAGAATGCCTGCAATGTTGCTTGCAGACGGCACGATGGGGCAAATGATGGAACCGGTTAGTCTTGAACTTGGCGAAGTAAAAGAGTACGCTAAACCTTGGGCAACTACGGGTACAAGCACTCACGAAGGTAGAAACGTCGTAAACTCTTTGTCGCTCAACGCAACTCAACTTGAAGAATGGAATATCAACAGATACGAACGTTATAAAATTATCGAACGCGACGAAGTTATGTACGAAGAATTTATGATGGACGACGCTGATTATTGCGTAGTTGCTTTCGGTATTGCCGCTCGTATTGCTAAAAATGCAATTATGGACGCAAGAAAGAAGGGGATTAAGGTTGGTATGCTCCGTCCTATAACTCTTTATCCGTTCCCCAAAGACGCTCTTAAAAAGGCTGCTGAAAAAGTTAAATCGTTCCTTACGGTTGAACTTAACATGGGGCAAATGGTTGACGACGTTAAACTTGCGATTGAATGTAAAAAGCCCGTATATTTCTACGGAAGAACGGGTGGTGTGCTTATGTCGCCGGACGAAATCGTTAACGAATTAACAAAAATTCAAAAAGGAGAAGCAAAACAATGGTAGTATTTGAAAAAACCAAAGGTTTAACTGAAAACGAGTTGCATTACTGCCCAGGTTGTACGCACGGTATTATTCACCGTTTAGTTGCCGAATGTTTAGAAGAACTCGGCGTAACGGGCAAGACCGTTGGTATTGCGTCAGTTGGTTGTTCGGTATTCTCTTATAATTACTTTAACTGTGATATGATTCAAGCACCGCACGGAAGAGCACCCGCAGTTGCAACGGGCGCAAAGCGTGCAAACCCCGATAACGTCGTGTTCACTTATCAAGGGGACGGCGACCTTGCCGCTATCGGTACGGCTGAAACCGTGCACTCTGCCGCAAGGGGTGAAAATATTACGGTAATTTTCGTAAACAACGCTATTTACGGTATGACGGGTGGTCAAATGGCACCCACTACTTTACCTAGCCAAGTAACGCAAACTTCACCTTACGGTAGAGACGTTACCGTCGTAGGTTATCCCGTAAAAGTATGTGAAATGCTTTCACAAGTTGACGGTGCAACTTATCTTGAAAGAGTTGCCGTTAACAACGTTAAAAACGTTAAAAAGGCAAAACAAGCAATTAAAAAAGCGTTCCAAAACCAAATTGACGGTAAAGGTTTCTCGTTGATTGAAGTTCTTTCAACTTGTCCTACCAACTGGGGTTTAACGCCAAAGGCAGCGCTCAAATGGCTTGACGAAAACTTGGAAACGTATTATCCGCTCGGCGTTTATAAAGATAAGTATAAGGAGGAAAAGTAAATGAGTAAAACTACTAAAATCCTTATTGCAGGTTTTGGCGGACAAGGCGTTTTGTTTACGGGTAAGGCTTTAGCATATACGGGGCTTAAAGCAGGTATGGAAGTTAGTTGGTTGCCGTCTTACGGTCCTGAAATGCGTGGTGGTACGGCAAATTGTAGCGTAACTTTAAGTGATACGCCTATCGGCTCACCGATTGTTGATAAGCCCGACGTACTTATTGCAATGAACTTACCGTCGCTTGAAAAGTTCTATAACGATACCGAAAAGGGCGGATATGTAATTTTCGATAGTTCTTTAATCGTAAAAGAAGAAGTTAGAAACGACCTTTCAACCATCGGCATTCCCGCAACAAAACTTGCAAGCGATAATTCGCTTGAAGGTCTTGCAAATATGATAATTTTGGGTAAAGTTATCAAAGAAACTAACGTTCTTACGCTTGAGCAAGTAAAAACTTGTTTAGCGCAAATGGTTCCCGCTAAAAAAGCAGAACTTTTAGAAAAGAATATTAAGGCAATAGAATTAGGTTATAATTATTAATATTCTTAAAAAAACAATCAATAAATAGCAAGGGTATATTAAATCCTTGCTATTTTTATTTTAAATTGCGTTCTGTGGCGCAAGGCTTAACTGTATCATATTAAAAACCTTTTTGCATATATTGATATAGAAAAGTTTAACAAGGAGGAAAAAATGTCGTTTTTTTGTAATTTTCAATCAGACAGATGTCCTGGGCAAATAAACGGAAATCCGCTAAACGGCTTATGCGAAAAAGTTTGCGTGCAAGTTAAGAAGGTGTTTGACGCGTGTATGCAACAAACGCAACTTAACGGTGTGGTACTTGATTTAACGAATATTACGCCCGCAAATCCTACATATCCGCTGACGTTTATTAGTGCGAAAAGTATTACGTCGCAAGGCGTTATAAGTAACCTTTTAATTGAACCGTTACCGGAAAGGCAAGGGTGCGCAAGGGTAAAAGCAGACGTTACGATACCCGTTTCGGTTGCATTCGTTGACGCCAACGGTGTTGAAGGCGCTGCAACGTCAAGCGTAACGGTTACTAAAGACGTAATATTAAGTATTCCGTCTGCGTCTATTATGCCGTATAACGTTGAAGCAATAGTGTCACTTGTTTCTACGCAAGGCACTACTACGGGCGAAAATCAGTTTACGATAGACGCCTGCGCGTCAATTATTTTGAAAGTAGTTATGGAAGTAGAATTGCTAGTGCCGTCATACGGATATGCCGCAATACCGCCGTGTCAAGATTATACGCAAGAAGTATGTGCAGGATTTTTTGAATTGCCGATATTTCCCAGATAATAAAGGCGGAAATTCCCTTTAAGCGCGTGGATAATTTTCCCGCGCTTTTTGCGCTTTAAATAGAAAAAATGCTTGTAAATTTGTTTTCGTTGTGTTATTATAAGGCTATGAAAATATTTGCAATAAGCGATTTGCACATTTCAACTAATACAGATAAACCGATGGACGTTTTTGGTGGAAACTGGGTAGGTTATTTAGATAAAATCAAAGCCGACTGGCAACAAAAGGTCGGTAAAGACGACTTGGTTTTAATCGGTGGCGATATCAGTTGGGCAATGAATATTGAAGATGCAAAAAAAGATATTGAAACCCTAATAGAGTTGAACGGCAAAAAAATCTTTATAAAAGGCAATCACGATTACTGGTGGAGCGGTATAGGAAAGGTAAGGGACATGTTGCCCGAAGGTTTTTACGCTCTACAAAACGACAGTATTCGGTTTGACGGCGTGGTAATTTGTGGTTCACGCTGTTGGAGTGTTCCCGGTTCGCCCGATTTTAAAGAGCAAGATATGAAAATTTATCTTCGTGAAACCGAGCGCTTAAAATTGTCTTTATCGTCAGCGTCTAAATTAAAGCAAGAAAACGATAAACTTATAGCGCTAGTTCATTATCCGCCCTTTAACGTTCGTAGGGAAAATACGCTATTTACGGATATTTTTGAGCAAAACTGTGTGGATAGCGTTATTTACGGGCATTTACACGGCAAAACAGTGCGTTCTGATAAGATAGTTGTTAAAAACGGCGTGAAGTATTACCTTACTTCTTGCGACCAAGTAGATAATAAATTAACGGAGATATCGTTATGACTAATAAAAAAATCAGTTGTAAACAAAAAGTGGCTAACTACTTAAAGGCTTTGCCTAAACGCTATTTTATTACGGCGTTTTCGGGTATGGCGCAAGGGCTTTTCGTGACCCTTATTGCAGGCACTATTTTGGCGCAAATTGCAGGGTGGATAGGCGATAATTATATCGGAAAAACACTTCTCTATATTGCGAATATTGCCAAATCGTTAATGGGCGCAGGTATCGGCGTTGGTATTGCGCACGCTCTCGGTAAAAATAAACTTTTAGTTTTTTCTTCAGCGGTGGCAGGAATGGTTGGCGCATTTGCGGACAAGTTAATTATCAGCGTTGAAGCGCCGTTCGTTTCGCTTGCTTTTGGCGCTCCGGGTAATCCTATCGGCGCATACGTGGTAACAATGCTCGTGGTTGAAATCGTGGGGCTTTATGCAGGAAAAACAAAGTTAGACATAATTTTAATTCCTTTAGGGGCGTTGTTTCTTTCGCTTGCAGGCGTATTCGTGGCGTATCCGTTTATTTGGTTGGTAAATAAATTAGGCGATTTAATAGCAGTTGCAACCAAAGCAGTTCCATTCGTAATGGGTGTGGTCGTTTCGGTGATTATGGGTATTTTGTTGACAATGCCTACTTCTTCTGCGGCGATTTGGATTGCAGTAGCATCTCCCGTGTTAGCAAGTGGTAGCGTTGAGCAAAAAAGTGCAATTTTGCTTGCAGGTGGAGCGGCGACGGTTGGTTGCGCTTGCCATATGGTAGGTTTTGCCGTTGCGTCTTATCGTGAAAATGGTTTTGGTGGACTTGTTGCGCAAGGTTTGGGAACGAGTATGTTGCAAATTCCAAATATAATGAAAAAGCCGATAATTATGTTACCGATGATAATTTCAAGCGCAATTTTAGGACCGCTTTCTACTTGCGTATTTAAACTTCTTTGTGGCGCATCTGGTGGCGGAATGGGAACGAGTGGGCTTGTTGGCGTGTTTGACTTGTTCGCAAATACAAGCGGTGCGATTGGCGTTGTGGGAATAATTTTATTAATGATTGTTCTTCCCGCCGTACTGAATATCGTAATTAGCGAATTTATGAGAAAGAAAGGTTGGATTAAGTTTGGCGATATGAAATTGCCCGATTAATATAAAAAAGGATAAAAAGGCGAGAAAATTCTCGCCTTTTTTTATTTTAGCGTTTTAATATTATAAAATAGGGCATAAACATATATAAACGGAGGGTTTATGGAACAACAACACGGATTGATAGAAAGTGAAAAAGTTATTATAGAAATGTGTAAAAAATTGACGATGACCTGTGTTGAAACGGTTGACGGGTTTACCGAGCAACGCCTAAATTTAACGGTGGCGGGTAAAACCGTTTCTGTAACGGGTGAAGGTATAAAAATTACGGCGTTTAATAAGGCTACGGGCAATTTGACGGCAGAAGGCGTTTTTTCGGATATTAAGTATAACGGCAAAAAAGTTCCGTTCGTAAAAAAACTGTTCAAGTAATGTTTGTAACTAAAAACCAAATATTTATTTTTATCGCTTGCGTAGCGTTTGGGTGTGTTTCAGGTGCTATTTATTCGTTTGTAAGCGTAATTTGTTCGCATATCAAAAATAAGGTCGTTAGAGAAATACCATTTGTATTTGTGTCAATTCCGCTAGCAATTTTCTATATTTTTTACGGATACGCATTGAAATTTCCTGATTTTAGAGTTTATATGATTTTTGGTGTTTTTTGTGGAATTTACTTATATTTTAAAAGTTTTCATATAATACTTGCAAAATTTGTAAAAAAGTTTTATAATGTTATACATAACTCTATAAAGGAATTTGTAAATGTCAGAAGAAAAAGCAAAAAGGTTAATAGTCGCAAGCACGGTAGGGGCAGTTCTACTCGCGGTAATCTTGGTTATGGTGTTAGTGTATCAGTTGATAGCAATGTCGGTGTACAACAAACGCATAGAAAGATATGACCAAGCGATTGCGGAATATGAAAGGCTTGTTGATGAAGCTGGAGAGATTGAAGAGATATATAAAAAGCGCTTATGGATTGAGAGCGAAGCAAGGAAATTAGGGTTGGTATATCCTGATAAGGCAAACTAATGAAATACGGCGTAATTGACGTGGGCTCAAATTCCGTTAGGCTTATGATAAGCGACGGGGTTTCGGCTATTTATAAAACGGTTAAAACCACAAGGCTTTCAGAAGGTATGGGGCAAGATAAAATGCTTACCGATACCGCTGTTGAGCGCACGGTTAACGCCGTTTATTTTTTTATAGAGCAGGCAAAAAAAGAAAAAGTTGACGAAATTTTCATGTTTGCGACCGCCGCTGTTAGACAAGCGAGTAACGGAAGTAAATTCGTTAGTGAAATAAAGAAGAAATGCGGTGTTGACGTGGACGTTGTTTCTGGCGAAGAAGAAGCGCTTTTAGGCTATACTGGCGCGCTTAGCGGTAAAGACGGTGGCGTGATTGACGTGGGCGGTGCAAGTTCGGAAGTTATATCGGTTTTAAATGGCGAACTTGCATTTTCAAAGAGCATAAATATAGGTGCGGTAAAGGCGAAAGACACTTGCGGTCAAGATAGAAAAATCGCTGAAAAATTCGTTACGGAAAAGATTGATGATTTTGGTAAAATTCCTAAAAACACTTATTACGCAATAGGTGGCACGGCAACTAGCGTGGGTGCAATTTTGCAAGAACTTGAAGTTTACGACCCTAATAAAATTGACGGCTACGTGGTTAATAGACAAGCGCTAGCCAGTTTAACTGATAAACTTTTTAATATGAGCGTAGAAGAACGCAAAAAGTTAAAAGGCTTACAACCGCAACGCGCCGAAGTGATTGCGTGCGGTGCGCTGATTTTACTGAAAATAATTGACAAAATCGGCGTTGATAGTTTCGTTGTTAGCGAGAAAGATAATTTAGAAGGATATATTATAAGGAAGATAGATAATTATGAGCAGAAAGGCTAATATAATAAATTTCGTCGTATCTATGGCGGTAACGATGGGTGCGTTGCTTGCGGTTATTGCGATATGTAACGAAAGGTATTCAGAAGAAATGGTCATGGCGGTTATTAAAATAACCGTTGGTGCTATCGTTGCGGGCTTTGTCAACACACTTGCGCACGAATTAGGGCATTATTTTGTAGGTAAGAAAAACGGGTTTGATTTTTCTTCTATTACTATTTGGTTTTTTAGGTGGAAAAAGGTAAAAAATAAAATCAAATTTAGTTTCGTTATGTTTGGCGATGAAGCGGGATATACCGAAATGATACCGACCGATACTGAAAATCTTGGCGAAAAATTCAAAAAAATGGCGTCGGCAGGGTTTATCGTTTCGTTTTTTATGATGCTTTTGGGTGTTCCTGCACTATTTATTAAAACTTTACCAATATGGATTTTTTGTATTTGGGCAATGTTTTTGCCTATCGGCGCGTATTTCTTTTTAGGTAGCGTTTTGCCGGCGTGCAACGAAGGAATGCGCAACGACGGCGCTGTCGTTTACGGCATCAAAAAAGGCGACGACGCAAGTAAAGTTATGATAAATCTTCTCTCTATTCAAGCTCAACTTTATAATGGCAAAACCCCTAGTGAAGTAGATGAAAATTTGTATTTTGATTTACCGCAATTACCCGAAGACGACGTCAACTTTATAATGCTACTAAACGCAAGATATCTATACTATCTTGACAAGGGCGATTATGAGAAAGCAAAAATGGTGACTGACCGCTTGGTTGGGCTCGCTGACGACGTGCCAAAAGCATTCATTGCGCCTATAATGGTCGATGCACTTTATAACGCTTGTACCTTTGATTTCAACGAAAAACTTGCCGACGAAATTACTGAAGATTATGAAAAATACTTAAATTCTGTAAATACGGCTAGCACCGTGCGTGCAAAACTGGCTTATTTGATGTACGTAAAAGGCGAAAAAGACGCTTTCGATATCTTTTACAAGAAAGGTGTAAAAGAAGCCAAGAAATGCCAAATTAAGGGGATTACGGCGTTTGAACTCAAATTGTTCGACTTAATGAAAGCAGATTTTGAAAAAGACGCTTAAAAAACAAGAAAAATCATTGACAAATTTAAAAACGAAAGGCTTGAAAGCCGAGTCCCTGCAAGGGATTCGGCAACTAAATAAATCCGTGAACGGATTTGTGATATTCGCCAAATGGCGAGTGATATTGCCTATCGGCAGTGATATTTGCCTTATGGTAAGTTAAGGATTTATTTAATACAACTTTGACGTTGCTAAAATATAACTGCTTGTAAAAATAAGCAATATAACTTTTAGCCACAAGGCTAAAAATATAACTTTACTAACTTAATCTTTTGTGGTTAAGAAAAGCCCACCATATTTCGCTTTTTGCGAAGTGTAGTGGGCTATACTTTTGTTTTAAATGAAAATTCCCTTATAGGAACGCCCTAACACCTTTCGTTTTTTTGTTATCTTAATTCAAGGCTGGCGTAGCAGTTGGGGCAAATTCCTTTCGTTTTATCCGCGCAGTTTGGGCAAAAACTCATACCGCAGTTTGGGCAAGCAAGGTAATAACTTTCACCAAAACTGCGTGCGCAATCGTTGCAATTTTTCATAAAAAATAGTCCTTTGTCGTTTAATATTTTTATGTGTATTTTCACAACTTTTATACGTCTGAAAATATAAGAACAAAAAAATGGTGTTTTTTCTGTTTAAAACTATAAATAGTTTTAATAATATCAAAAAACGCTTGAAAAAAATCTCAAAATATGGTACAATATTTTCGTCATAAAAATAAACTTTTGTGGGTGTAAAATGGAAGAAAAAATTAAGCAAGAAGTTAATTATGGTGAAAGTCAAATTCAAGTCCTAGAAGGTCTTGACCCCGTTCGTAAAAGGCCGGGTATGTATATCGGTTCTACCGACGTTAGGGGGTTGCACCATCTCGTTCAAGAAATCGTTGACAACTCTGTTGATGAGGCCAACAACGGGCATTGCGATACGATTATCGTTCAATTCAATAAAGACGGTTCTTGTACGGTAAAAGACAACGGTCGTGGTATACCTACGGCAATTCACCACACCGAAGGGATTTCTGCGGTAGAAGTCGTTTTAACTAAACTTCACGCCGGCGGTAAATTCGGCGGTGGCGGATATAAAATTTCGGGCGGTCTTCACGGCGTAGGTCTTTCGGTAGTTAACGCGCTTTCCGAATGGCTTGAAGTCGAAGTTTATCAAAACGGCAAACACCACAAGCAAACCTACAATAGGGGCGTTCCGCAAACTGCCTTAAAGGTTGTTGGCGACGCTGACTTTACGGGTACTTGGGTAACCTTTATGCCTGACTACGAAATTTTTGAAACTACCGATTTTAACTATGATACGGTAAAAACCCGTTTGAGAGAACTTGCTTACTTAAATAAAGGGCTCACCATTAAAATGGCGGATTTTAGAGAAGGTCGCGAACAAGAAGACACTTTCTTCTATGAAGGCGGTATAGCGCACTTCGTTGACGATTTAAGTAAAAACAAAAAGCCTATGTTTGATAAGCCCGTTTATTTCGACGTGTTTTACGGTGATACTGAAGTTGAAGTTGCTCTTCAATACACCGAAACTTATAACGAAGTAATTTATGCGTTTGCAAACAACATTAACACCGAAGAAGGCGGTACGCACCTTGAAGGGTTTAAGAATACTTTAAGTAGAATTATCAATGATTTTGGTAAAAAACTCAACGTGTTTAAGGGGGATGAAAAAGTTTCTTCCGACGATTGCCGTGAAGGTATCGTAGCGGTCGTTTCGGTTAAACTTACAGACCCGCAGTTTGAAGGGCAAACCAAAACCAAACTCGGTAATAGTGAAATGCGTAACTTCGTTACCAAGGCTATGAACGAATACTTTGGTACGTTTATGGAAGAAAACCCCGCAAAGGCGAAAGAAGTTCTTGCGAAATGTATAACCGCACAAAGAGCAAGGGAAGCGGCAAGGCTCGCAAGGGAAAACACTAGAAGAAAAGGCGCGCTCGAATCAACCACTCTACCCGGTAAACTTGCAGACTGTTCTGATAAAAACCCACAATTTTGTGAAATTTTCATAGTCGAAGGGGATTCGGCAGGCGGTAGCGCAAAACAAGGCAGAGATAGGCGTTTCCAAGCAATTTTGCCACTTCGCGGTAAAATTCTTAACGTAGAAAAAGCAAGGCTTAATAGAGTTTTAGAAAATGAAGAAATCCGCAGTATGATAACCGCATTCGGCGGTGGTATACACGACGATTTTGATGAAAGTAAGTTGCGTTACGACCGTATCATTTGTATGACCGACGCGGACGTTGACGGTAGCCACATTAGAATTTTGTTGTTGACGTTCTTCTATCGCTTTATGCGTCCGTTAGTAGAAAACGGGCACGTATATATTGCGCAACCACCGCTTTACAAAGCGACGAAAAATAAGGTTGATAAATATTTTTATTCAGATAAAGAACTTAACGATTACCTTGCCGAAGTCGGTAAGTGCGACGTTCAGCGTTATAAAGGTCTTGGTGAAATGGACCCCGAACAACTTTGGGAAACCACTATGAACCCTGAAACAAGAACGCTTTTAAGAGTAAGCGTAGAAGACGCGCTCGAAGCAAACGAAACGTTTACAACGCTTATGGGGGACGACCCTGAACTTCGCCGTGCGTTTATTGAACAAAACGCTAAACTCGTAACCGATTTGGACGTTTAATAGGGGGATTTTATAATGGCTAAAAAAGAAATTAGTGCAGAACTTTCTGCGGAATTTAAAGCGACGCTTGAAAAAACTAAATTAATCAACGTTGAAGTTAATAACGAAGTAAAAAAATCCTTTATTGCGTACGCAATGGCGGTTAACGTTTCGCGTGCAATTCCCGACGTGCGCGACGGGTTAAAGCCCGTTCATAGGCGTATTCTTTACGCTATGCACGATATGGGGTTAACTTCGGATAAAGGCTTTAAGAAATGTGCTAAAATCGTCGGTGAAGTTTTAGGTAAATACCATCCACACGGCGATAGTTCTGTTTACGACGCGTTAGTTCGTCTTGCACAAAACTTTGCAATCAATTTCCCGCTCGTTGACGGGCACGGCAACTTCGGTTCTGTTGATGGCGACAAGGCGGCAGCGTATAGATATACCGAAGCAAGGCTCAGTAAACTTGCTAACGAAATGCTCCGTGAAATTGAAAAAGACACGGTAAACTTCTATCCTAACTTTGACGATACTGAAATGCAACCCGAAGTGTTGCCGTCAAGAATACCCAACATTTTAGTTAACGGTGCTGACGGTATTGCGGTAGGTATGGCAACAAACATTCCGCCACACAACCTTGCTGAATGCATCAACGCGTGTATCGCGCTTATGGATAACCCCGAAATTACCGTTGAAGAACTTATGGAATTCGTACCTGCGCCCGATTATCCTACGGGTGGCGTTTTGATGGGTAGAGCGGGTATTAGACAAGCCTACCGCACCGGTAAAGGCGGTTTCGTTTTAAGAGCAAAATGCGAAATTGAAGAAACTGCTAACGGTAGGGAAAGAATCGTTGCAACCGAACTTCCTTACCAAGTAAATAAAGCAATGCTTATTAAAACCATAGCGGATATGGTAAAAGATAAGCGTATTGAAGGGATTAGCGATATTAGGGATGAATCTGACCGCCACGGTTTAAGAATAGTTATCGACCTTAAAAAGGATGTTAATTCACAAGTAGTGCTCAACACTTTGTATAAGCATACCAACTTGCAAGTTAAAGACGGAATTATACTTCTTGCGCTCGTTGACGGCGAACCCAAAATTTTGGGCTTAAAGGAAATTTTAGAGCATTACATTAAACACCAAGAAGAAGTTATCGTTCGTAGAACGAAATACGACCTTGCAAAAACCGAAGAGCGCGAACATATCGTTCAAGGTTTGGTTATTGCACTTGCAAATATTGATAGGGTTATTGAAATTATCCGTCAATCTGCTGATAAAAACTCTGCTTGTGCCGCACTTATTGAAGAATTTATGCTTTCAGACAAGCAAGCAAACGCTATTTTGGAAATGCGTTTACAACGCTTGACAAGTATGGAAGTTGAAAAACTTAAAGAAGAGTTGGTTGAACTTCAATCAATCGTTGCCGACTTAAAGGATATTCTTGCAAATAACGCAAGGGTTAAAGCGATTATTAGAAGCGATATGGAAGTTATTAAGGAAAAATATCCGTCGCCAAGAAAAACTGAACTCTCATACGACTACGGCGATATTGACGAAGCGGATATGATTCCCGTTGAAGATATCGTTGTAAGTTTAACCCACCAAGGCTACATCAAGCGCGTTCCCGTTGCCGAATACAAAACGCAACATCGCGGTGGCAAAGGCGTTACGGCGCATAAGCCCAAGGAAGAAGATTTCGTTGATAATATGTTTATTGCATCAACGCACGACGATATTTTGTTCTTTACGAATCTTGGTAAGGTTTATAGCCTAAAAGGTTATCATTTGCCTATCGGTTCAAGGACGGCAAGGGGCAGGGCAATCGTAAACATTCTTCAACTTGCTGAAAACGAAAAAGTACACGCAATGATTCAGGTTAAGCAAAACACCGAAGGCTATATTATGATTGCAACCAAGAACGGTCTTATTAAAAAGACGGCTATTAGTGAGTTTGCTAATATTAGAAAGGTTGGTAAGATTGCAATTAATATCGTTGAAGGCGACGCGCTTATTTCCGTACAGTTGACTTCGGGTAACGACGAGTTGATTTTAGCATCACACGAAGGTAAGTGTATAAGATTTAGCGAGCAAGACGTGCGCGCAATGGGTCGTGATACGCAAGGCGTTAAGAGTATGACCTTGAACGACGGCGACTACGTTGTGGATATGGCAATCGTTAGAGAAGGTTATGAAGTTATTACGATGACTGAAAACGGTTACGGTAAGCGTTCTAGCACGGAAGATTATAGATTGCAAACGCGTGGCGGTAAAGGCGTAAAAGCGGGCGTATTCAACGCCAAGACGGGTAAACTCGTAAATCTTAAACTCGTTTCTGCCGAAGAAGATATCATGATTATAACGAGTAACGGAACTATAATTAGGGTTTCTGCCGACGATATCAGTATGATAGGTAGAGATACGCAAGGCGTAAGAATAATGCGTATTGACGACGGAACTACCGTTTCAAACATAGCAATTTCGCCAAAGAGTGAAGACGAAGGCGAAGAAGAAACAATCGCCGAAGAATAGTTTTTAAGGTTCTGGCACATCACTTGGTTGATTTTTTGTGCGGAAAAATGCTACTATATTATTCGTTAAAGTCCTTGATAAGATGTATACTCTTAACTTCTGACGTTTGCCTTGACTATCTTACATTATTTCTCGTCAAAACACCAAAAATAAATTTTTGTATTAATCAACCATTTTCTGTGACACAGCCATTTTTAATCAAATTCTATACAGCCGACTGCAAATATAGCGGTCGGCTGTAAAATTTTTTTTAAAATTATAATAAAAATTTTGTTAAAAACGGTTTTTTATATTGACAAACAGTAATTTATTTTATATAATAGATAAGCGTTTGAGAGAACTTTTGCTGATATGGCTCAGATGGTAGAGCACATCCTTGGTAAGGATGAGGTCACCGGTTCGATTCCGGTTATCAGCTCCATAAACCCTTGCAGTAGCAAGGGTTTTTTCTTTTTTACTTTTGAAAAATCAAATAGTTTATTAAAATTTATCAAACAACTTGACATTGGCTTTTGGTTGTTGTAAATTAAACATATCAAGTTTTCAAGGTGATTATATGAATGAAAAAATTAGCAATTTAAATCAAACTTGTTCAGTTAGAAAATTAAAATTTTACGACGGTAGAGAAGGCGATGAAAGAATAATCGTCGTTGACAACGGTTGTTTATCTTTTACTTTGCTTCAAGATAATGGTTTAGATATTCACGATTTTAGGTATAAGGGCGTAAATATGGCGTATATCACTAAAGGTGGGCTTTTGGGATACGACGCGGATTTTGGTAGGCGTTTTAATGGTGGAATGGTTTATACTTGTGGGTTAGACACGGTCGGGGGAAGGGCTTTACCCGTGCACGGTAAATATCATAATTTGCCTGCTCAAATTGATAGTATCATCTCAAACGAAAAGTTCGTTGAAATCAACGCTACAATAAAAGACTGTGCTATTTTGGCTCAAAACCTAGTGTTAAAACGCAAAATATATTGTGAATACGGCTCGGGTAAAATAACCATTGACAATAAAATTATTAATCAAGGCTACGTTGACGCCGATTATTGCGTATTATTCCACATGAATATAGGTTATCCTATGCTTGACGAAGGTGTAAAAATCCTTGCGGATATCGTAGAAACCGAGCCTAGAACGGAATTTGCAAAGTCGCAAATAGAAAATTGTTTAGAAATACAAGCGCCGAAAGCGGGTATGGAAGAACAAGTGTTTTTCCATAAGGTAAAAGAAGGTTACGTAAAGGTTGTCAACGAAAAAATTAAAAAGGTTATGACCTTTAAATACGATGCTGAGCGTTTGCCATATTTTATTGAATGGAAGAGTATGGCTAGTGGCGATTACGCTTTGGGTATAGAGCCAAGCACAACCACGCTTGATGGTGGTTTTAACAAGGTAAAAATCAAAGCACAAGAAGAACACGATTATAAGATTGAAATTGAAGTTGCTGACTTATAAAACTACTAGAGGTTTCGTTTGTTTTTTCTTTTAACGATTAAAATGGAAGGTAGTATATATGCAAGTATTTAGCGAAATGTTAAAAATAAGCGAAAGTGAACAAATTTTAATAGATAAAGAAAGTAATATAGTTACCTTTCCAAATCGCATTGAAGTTTTAAACGATAAATTAGTTTTTAACGCTAAAACAAAAAGTGCCGTTTACGTTATTAGTCAAGCGCTAAAAATGAGCAAAACAAAAACAGCAAAACTAAATTTTGATAATAAAACTGATAATTATGAGATTTATTTTGGCGGTGTTGTTTGTGTAAACAAAACCGAACAAGAATTTAAAAGCGATATTAACCACGTGTTAAATCTTGCCCGGCAAAATATAAAAGAAGTGTATTTTTGCTCTTTTGACTATGATGAAAAGGGCGATTACTTTTATAGTTCAACAGGCAAAATGGAACTGACAAAAGTTATATATAATTTTGGCGTTAGAGCGTTTAGGGATAGCCTTAAAGAAAGGGTTGCTTTAATGAAAGAAATGGCCGAGTTTGATAAAAAGTTAAGTGGGATTAAGCGTTTCACCTTTAATTTTGGCAACGCTTTTGGTGGAATTAAAAAATTTGCAATCATATTTGATGGCGAACTTAAATTAAAAGCAAATAGTGGAAATAGAATTGAGTTTACGCCAAGTAAAAAAGAAATTATTAAAGAACTTTCATTATTTTGTTTTCCAGCTTGGAAAAGTAAATATAACGGAAATGAAAAACCTATTTTAGAAAATGCGTGGAAGATAGAACTGCTTTTTGAAAATGAAAGTTTAGAGTTTACGGGGCTAGACGACTACCCCAAAACTTGGGATATTGTTGAATATTTTGTAAAAAAATACGCTTGTTTTGATGAAATTAAAGAATAAAATGATATAAAAGAGTAAAAAAGACTAACGAAAAATTTTCGTTAGTCTTTTGCGTTTTTTTAAGGTTAAATATTTAGCGTTTTACAAATTTCTTCAATCGTGCGTATAATGACAGCGGGGAAACCTGCACTAACTTGTTTAAGGTTGCTGAAAAATTGTTCGGGTGCAGTTCCGCTACCGTTAACGTCGGTAATGCCTTTTACGATATAAAGCGGGGTGTTGTTTGAAGTGCATACTTGTGCAATTGCACCGCCTTCCATATCACATAAACTACCGCCCATTTTATTGATATTGTCAATATCAACTTGCTTGTTAGTAAATCTATCAGCACTAGCAAGGACTGATTTTTCAAGGCTAATTCCGTCCGTGCAAGCGTTGAAGAAAACCGTTTTGTATTCTTGAATATAGCCAAGTGGCACGTCTTCAAGTTCGGTCAAGTCAAAGTCGTATTGACAGCATTTTTCAACGATATAATAATTGAGAATTTTAACGCTATTATTAATTCCACCACAAGTGCCGAAATTAAGTATAAAATCGGGTGAAAACTTGTCGATAAGAAGTTGGGTTGTGAGTGCTGCGCTAACTTTGCCTATACCGCTTATTGCAATAACAGCGTCGCGCCCACAGATTTTGCAAGAGTAGGCAGGCTTATCGGCAAGTTTAATGCTTTCTAGTCGTTCAACGGTTTTTAGTAATCTTTCGGCTTCGGAAGGAAGCGCAATAACAATTCCTATCATAATTATCTCCTAACTCATAAAGTATATCATATAATAAAATAATAGTCAATTAAGGGAAAAATAGAGTTTTTAAAAATTATTTTTTTATTTTTTTTATCGGCTAGTTTTGTTTAACACGATTTAATAATGCGGTGCTTGATATTCGAAAACGGCGTAAAAAAATAAAAAACAACCCCCAAATTTTAAAATCGTGAAAATCAAAAAAACGCCTTTTTTGGTAATGTTTTGGTTAAAAAGTGCCGTTTTTCGGGTTGAATTAAATTATTTTTGCTTGACAAGTAGTCAAAAATACCCTAAAATAACAAAAACGTGTAACCTAATCGTTTTTGCGTTCATATAATAATGCAAGGGGGGATTATGAAAATAAAAAGTGGAAAAAATTTACATATTAAAGATAAACGTTCGCTCTTTATTGATAAAACGGTTACGATAGGCGAAAACGTTACTATTTACGAGAATAATCGTATAGAAGGCAACACGGTTATTTGTGACGGTGCAGTGATTATGCCTAATTGTTATATAAAAAACGCTTTTATAGGTGAAAATGCCATCGTGAACAGTAGTCAATGCGAAGAATGCGTTATCGGAAAAAATTGTTCGGTAGGTCCTTTTGCTAGGTTAAGACCAAAGGCTCATTTATCTGACGGGGTAAAGATAGGCAACTTCGTTGAAATAAAAAACGCAAAAATAGGCAAAAACACAAAAGTTAGCCATCTTGCGTACGTTGGCGACGCTGATTTAGGGGAAGATTGCAATATAGGTTGCGGGGCAATTTTCGTTAATTATAACGGAAAAACCAAAAACAGAACTACCGTAGGTGACGGTTGTTTTATAGGAAGTAACTGCAATATAATAGCGCCGGTTAATATTGCGTCTAATTCATATATTTGCGCAGGGACTACGATAACCGATAACGTTGAAACGGACGATTTCGTTATAGGCAGAGTAAGGCAAGAAGTCAAGCGCAATAGGGCGCACGAATACTTAAAGGAGAGAAAATAGAATGGGTTTATTTTTTGGTACGGACGGAATAAGGGGCAAGGTTAACGAAGACTTAACCTTTGACGTTGCCTATAAAATAGGTAACGCGCTTTCTATTTTGAAAGAAAAACCTACCGTAATTATAGGTAGCGATACTCGTATTTCAAATTCGTATTTAACGCTTGGCGTAGCAAGTGGCGCAATGAGCGGTGGTGCAAAGGTAATAGACGTCGGCGTGCTACCTACCGCAGGCGTGGCGTATTTAACTAAAACGCTTAAAGCCGATTACGGGATAGTTATAAGTGCGTCGCATAATAGCGGAGAATACAACGGGATAAAAGTTTTTGACAGTAACGGTTATAAGTTATCGGATAAAGAAGAAGAGCGAATTGAACGCTGTTTTATTAGAGAAAAAGTATGCGCGTATCCCGAAATAGGTAGTTACGTACAAGATTTGAATTTGTATAAGTTGTATAGGGATTTTTTGCTTGGTGTAAGCGAGTGTTCGCTTGAAGGTTTAACAATCGTTTTAGACGGGGCTTACGGCGCGTCGCATAGAATTGCGCCTGAAATTTTTCGTAAACTAGGTGCAAACGTAATTGCGTCAAACTGTGTTTTAGACGGTGCGAAGATAAACGAAAATTGCGGTGCGCTTTACCCTGAAAATCTAGTAAAAAAGATTTTTAGATACAAAGCGGATATGGGGTTTGCTTTTGACGGGGATTCGGATAGATTAATTGCCGTTGATGAAAAGGGCGGAATCGTAGACGGCGATATGATAATTTACGCCTTAGCAAAGTATTTCAAAAAGCAAGGCAAACTAAACCAAAATATAGTAGTGGGAACTAGCCATACTAATATGGCGATTGAAGAAGATTTGCGTGCACAAAATATTGAACTAATCAGAACCGATATAGGTGATAAATACGTTCTTGCAAAACTTTTAGAAAAAAATCTTTCGCTTGGCGGTGAACAAAGCGGGCACGTTATAATTAAAGATTTGGCAACCACTGGCGACGGTATTTTGACGGCAATCGTAATAGCGAATATGCTAGTAAAAGAAAAGGTTTCTATGTCAAAAGCGTTTGATATAAATTTATACCCGCAAGCGAACAAAAACGTGGTCGTTGAAGATAAGTTAAGAATTATGAATAACGAAGACTTATCAATGGCAATTTCAAAATATAACGCCGAATTTAACGGTAAAGGTAGGCTTATGATAAGGGCGTCGGGCACAGAGCCTAAAATAAGGGTTATGGTTGAAAGTGAAGACGCGGATAAAAACGAAAGAATTGCAAGCGCAGTCGTAGGGCTTGTTAAAAGAATAGACGCAGAAGTTTAATAAAGCGTAAAAAAGAATATACCATTCGTAGCAAATCTACCGAGTGGTATTTTTTAGTCTACTTCATTTTGCAAAAAAAGACTAAATTATCTACGGTGGCGATTGAAAAAAATATTTACAAATAGAATTTAATGTGGTATACTAATTGATAATGGCTTTTTATACCGTTAAGTATAAAACTTAAGCAAAGATAAACTTTAAGAAGAAGGTGTATTATGGAAACGAGAAATTTAACCTTACTTACTGATTTATATCAATTAACAATGATGAACGGCTATTTTAAGGATAAAAAAGATGAAATTGCCGTATTCGACGTGTTCTTTAGGCAAAACGATATGATTACCTATTCGTTGGCTTGCGGATTAGAGCAGGTTGTCGACTATATACTTAATCTTAATTTTGGCAAAGAAGAAATTGACTATTTGCGTTCGTTAAATTTATTTTCAGAAGAATTTTTAACTTTCTTAAAAGATTTTAAGTTTACCGGCGACGTTTACGCCGTTCCCGAAGGCACGGTAGTTTTTCCGGGCGAGCCTATTCTTACGGTAAAAGCACCGATATTACAAGCGCAATTAATTGAAACTGCAATACTAAATATGATGAATTTCCAAACGCTTATCGCAACAAAAGCGGCAAAAATTTGTTACGCTGCTAAAAACGATTTGGTTATGGAATTCGGTTTGCGCCGTGCACAAGCACCCGACGCAGGTATTTACGGGGCAAGGGCGGCGGTTATAGGCGGTTGCGGATGCACGTCAAACGTTCTTGCAGGCAAAATGTTTGATATTCCCGTTTCGGGCACGCACGCACACAGTTGGGTTATGAATTTTAAGGACGAGTATACCGCTTTTAAGGAATATTCAAAAGTTTATCCTGAAAACACGCTTTTACTCGTAGATACTTACGACACGCTTAATCAAGGTGTTCCCAACGCAATTAAAGTGTTTGACGAACTTAAAGCGCAAGGTTATAAGCCTAGGGGGATAAGGCTAGATTCAGGCGACCTTGCATATTTATCTAAAAAAGCAAGGGAAATGCTTGACGCGGCGGGGCACGAAGATACTATCATTTGCGCTTCGGGTGATTTGGACGAGTATTCTATTACTTCGCTTAAAAACCAAGGTGCAAAAATTAATCTTTGGGGTGTTGGTACAAGGCTAATTACTAGTGCTGATATGCCTGCGCTCGGTGGGGTTTATAAACTTGCTGCAATTATTGATAAAGACGGCAACGTTACCCCGAAAATTAAACTTTCAAACAATACTGCAAAGATAACTAATCCCGGATTTAAGGGGATTTATAGGGTTTACGATAAGAAAACTAATAAGGCGGAAGCGGATTTTATTTGTTTGCGTGGCGAACAATATAACGAAAACGAACCGTTGGTTCTTACGCACCCGTTCGAGCGTTGGAAAAAGATTACTTTTGAAAATTACGAATTGCGTTCGTTGCACGTTGACGTTATTAAAGATGGTAAACTCGTTTATAAATTGCCTAAACTTGAAGAAATTAAGGCTTACGCTCAAAAAGAACTTGAAAGTTTTTGGGATGAGTACAAGCGTTTGGATAGACCGCACATTTATAAAGTTGACTTGTCTGATAAATTATTTGAGTTAAAAACGAGTATGATAGAAAAAATTAGAAGTGCAAAGGTAAACTAATTTTTTGGGGGGATGACTTTTGGATTTAGTCAAAAAGAAATATACACAAAACGAAGTTATTGAAATTTTGAAAGTATATAGGCGTGAGTACGAAAAAGAACTCAATGAGAAACAAGAAACAATTTCTCGCTTAACGGAAGAAATCAATCAACTTAAACAAGTTGTTGAACAGGCTAATGCGAAGAAAGATATTATTGCGTCAACGCTTATTAGGGCAGAGCAAACGGCAGCGGATTTAAAGGCTAAAACCGAACTTCAATACAAATTTGAAGTGGAAAAGATTAAAAAATTTAGCGCGTGTTGGAACGGGTATTTTAATGAACTTAAAGAAAAATATCCTATGTATGCGCCCGTTAAAAAAGCGCTTGAATTTAAGGGGAAAATAGACAAGGCGTCAAATACTGCTAACCCCAAAGCAGTCGTTGCAAAACTAGAAGCGTCTATACCAAAAGAAATAAGTAACGAAGATTTTAACCCTAAACGCAAAATTCGTGATTACATAGCGGCTACGGGGGATAACGGATTTAATCTTGACGAAGTGTTAAATCCCGGTGAATTGCAGTTGGAGGATATATGCAAAGAATTAGGGCTCTTGGATGGAAAAGAATAATAATCGAAGCAATCCCTATATTGCTTATGGCTTTAACCGTAATATTAGACCAACTGACTAAAGTCTATTTTCGTGAATTAATAGAATCGCAAGGTGATATCTGGGTAATTGACGGGTTTTTCTATCTGACATACGTGGTGAATACGGGTGCTGCTTGGAGTTTTTTGGCAAACGTTTCGTGGGCACAAACCTTCTTTAAGGTTCTAACTTCGGTCGCTCTTTTGCTTTTTGTTTTTTTCTATATTTATGCTTGTCAAAAGAAATATACTTGGCTCAAATACGCACTTGCTTTTATGGTGGGTGGCACGGTAGGTAACTTTATTGATAGGATTGCCGTTAGCGGTGTAACCGATTTTCTAGGCTTTATATTCGGCTCTTATTATTTCCCCGTGTTTAATTTAGCCGATTCGTTTTTGGTTGTTGGCGTTATTATGTTAATGGCGCACTTTTTGTTTTTAGATGACGGTGCGTTGTTAAAAAAGGAAACGGAAACGCCGTCGGCGAAAGCAGATGATGCGTTGTTTGAAAATGATAACGTTGAGCCGTTAAACAATGAAGACGTTGAGCTGTTGGAGCAAGAAGATGGAAGTAAAAGAGTTTCTGATAACTGAAAATGCCGGCGTTCGTGTTGACGTTTTTCTTGCTGAAAAATTATCGTTTACGCGTTCTCGTGTAAAAAAGTTGTGTGACGACGGCTTTTTGTCGGTTGATGGAAAAATTACCAAAAGCAATAAAATTTTGAAGTTAGGCGAAGTTGTAAAACTTACCTTGCCTGAAAATAAAAATTTAGACTTAACGCCTGAAAACATTGCGTTAGATATCGTTTATCAAGATAACGACGTGGCTGTAATTAATAAACCGCAAGGAATGACCGTTCACGCAGGTAACGGCACTAACGGTAGCACGCTAGTTAACGCTTTACTTTATCATTTAGATAATCTTTCTGGTATAAACGGCGTGATTAGACCGGGAATAGTGCATAGAATTGATAAAAACACTTCGGGGCTACTCGTCGTTGCTAAAAACGACGATGCGCACGTTGCGCTTGCTAAACAACTTGAAGACAAAACTTGCAGTAGAATTTACGTTGCGTTGTTAGAAGGCGTAGTTAAAGAAGATAAGGGTAGAATTTCTACTTTTATCGGAAGAAATCCCAAGGATAGAACAAAAATGGCGGTTGTTGATTTTGGACGTGAAGCAATAACCGATTTTAAGGTTTTGGAGCGTTTTGAAGGGTATACTTTATGTGAATTTTCCTTAAAAACGGGTAGAACGCACCAAATAAGAGTGCACGCAAAACATATAGGACACCCGATTGTCGGGGATAAAGAATACGGCTATAAAAATCAAAAATTTAATTTGGACGGGCAGTTGTTGCATGCTCAGCAGTTGAAGTTCGTGCATCCAACGAGCGGAAAAACGGTTAGTTTTAGTGCGCCGTTGCCCGATTATTTTGAAAAAATATTAAAAAGAGTTAGAAAGTAGCATGGAAATAAAAACCGTTTTATTAGACGAGTTAGCGGTAAAAAGGGCGTTAAAGCGTATTTCGCACGAAATCGTAGAAAACAACAAAGGCGTTTTAAATTTGGTTTTACTAGGAATAGCGCGTGGCGGAGTTCCGATTTGTGAGCGCCTAGTTAAAAATATAAGCGAAATTGAAGGCGTTGAAGTCCCAACTGCAAATATTAGCGTTAAGGATTTTAGAGACGACGTTGTCGATAAAAAGTCGGCTAGTTGTAAAATAGACTTTCCGATTATTGATAAGGACGTTATTTTGTGTGACGACGTTTTGTTTACGGGTAGAACGGTGCGCGCGGCAATAGAAGCGGTTATCAGTTGTGGTAGACCGCGCAGTATTCAATTTGCCGTTCTTATAGATAGGGGGCATAGGGAATTGCCTATACGCGCCGATTACGTCGGAAAAAACGTGCCAACTTCTCGTGAAGAAATCGTTTCGGTTTCTTTTGACGGAGAAAATGGTCAAGCAGTTATATTAAAGAAAAATTAAGTGAATTATATATACGAAAGGATGTGATTTAAGTGGCTAAACCTTTAGTTGCCATAGTTGGTAGACCTAACGTTGGCAAATCAACCTTTTTCAACAAGGTTGTTGGTAAAAAAATTTCAATAGTTGAAAATTTCCCCGGGGTAACTAGGGATAGACTTTATGCGGACGCAGAATGGTGCGGGCGTTATTTTACTTTAGTTGATACCGGTGGGTTAGAATTGAAATCTACCGACCAAATGTGGCGTCATATTCAAAAGCAAGCCGAAATCGCAATAGAAACGGCAGACGTTATTATTTTGTTTACCGATGCAAAAACGGGGCTTAATTCTTCTGATGAAGACGTTGCAATGAAACTTCGTAAAAGTGGTAAGCCCGTCGTTCTTGCAGTCAATAAATTAGATAACTACGACCCTGAAAAACTTTACGAATTTTACAATCTTGGTTTGGGCGAACCTTATGGAATTTCCGCGGAGCACGGCACGGGTATAGGCGATTTGCTTGACGACGTCGTGGCAAAACTTTCCGATTTAGGGGAGAAAGAAGAAGATGATTCAATCAAACTTGCAGTAGTTGGTAAACCGAATGCGGGTAAATCAAGTTTATGTAATAAATTACTAGGGTTTGATAGAACTATTGTGTCTGACATAGCAGGCACTACAAGGGACGCAATCGACACTTTGTTCGCTTATAACGGTCAAAATTACACGCTTATAGATACTGCGGGTATTAGAAAGAAAAAGAGCGTTGAAGAAGATTTGGAATATTATAGCGTTTTGCGTGCTTTGGGGGCAATTAGGCGTGCCGACGTTTGTATTATGATGATTGACGCTAACGAAGGTATTACCGAACAAGACGTTAAGATTTGTGGGTATATTCACGAACAAGGCAAGCCGTCGGTAATCGTTATGAATAAGTGGGATTTGGTTGAAAAAGATACTAACACCATTAATAGGTTTAATTATGATTTGGGCGAAGCGTTAAAGTTTATGGATTATTTTCAACCTATTTACGTTTCGGCAAAGACTGGGCAAAGAACTGACAAAATTTTAGATATGGCAATGAAGGTGCTAAATAACGCAAACCGAAGAGTATCAACGGGGCAACTTAACGACCTTATTCTCGATTGCGTTATGGCAAACGAACCGCCGTCGGTTAACGGTAAAAGGCTCAAGATTAAGTACGCAACTCAACTTGGCACAAACCCACCGTCGTTTATTTTGTTCGTTAACGAAACCGCATTAATGCATTTTTCTTACAAAAGATACCTTGAAAATTGCTTGCGTAAAGCATACGATTTTTCGGGAACGCCTATAAAGATTATGGTTAGGGAAAATAGCGAAGATGAGTAATTTTTGGTTGTTGTTTATTTTTGCGCTTTGTAGTTATTTTATAGGTAATATAAACTGGGCGCTTATAATTTCAAAGATTAAAAAAACCGATATAAGAAAACTTGGTAGCGGTAATCCGGGAACGCTTAATATGAGTAGAAATCTTGGGCTTAAAGCGGGGCTTTTAACTTTCTTTTTAGATATTATGAAAGGCGTTATTCCCGTGCTGACAGTTTTTTTTGTAACAAAAAATCGTGTTTTTGAAGGCTCGAACTACGTAGTTGCGGATTTTGCCGTTTATCTTTGTGGGCTATGTGCAGTTTTAGGGCATATTTTTCCCGTTTTCTTAAAATTCAAGGGCGGGAAAGGAATAGCAACTACGATAGGCGTTTTCCTTACTTGTTCTTCGGTTTTTGGTTGGGAATGGGCAATCGTTGCAATTATGGCGTTAGTTGGTGCTGGCGTGTTTATTTACTTTACCGAATTTGGTGCAATGGGCTCGTTTATAGCAATAACGCCACCTGCAATCGGCAATGCAATAAGACTATTTATTGAATACAACGCAGTAACGAGTTTAGTAGATACTAATTTTTATTTCGTGGCTACGCTATTTATATTTGCAATATGCTTTTTCACTTGGTACGCGCATAGATTTAATATTAAAAGAATGCTTGCGGGCGAAGAACACCCAACGTCTATAAAACAAATGGTTGTTAACGCAAAACTTAAAAAGGCGCAAGCAAAACTTAACGAAGAAAAGAAGATTGAAGGCAAAAACTAAATGAAAAGAGTAAAATTGTGCTAATTTTAAGAAAAAATTTCATAATAATAAAAAATCTCTCATATATTACTTTTGTAATGCATGGGAGGTTTTTTTATGGAAAAATACGATATTTATAAAGATATTTCGTCAAGAACCGGTGGGGATATTTATATCGGTGTTGTAGGGCCTGTTAGAACGGGAAAGTCAACGTTTATAACAAAATTTATGGAAAAATTAGTAATTCCTAATATTAGCGATAAATTGCAAAAGCAGATTGCTACTGATGAAATGCCACAATCGGCGGACGGAAAAACTATAATGACGACGCAACCAAAATTTATTCCTGCAAACGGTGTTAAGGTAAAATTTAAGAATAAATCAACTGCAAATATCAAACTCGTAGATTGCGTTGGATATTTTGTAGACGGCGCTGTTGGGCACGAAGAAGGCGATAAACCGCGCCTTGTAAAAACGCCTTGGAGCGATGAAGATATTCCTTTTGAAAAGGCTGCTGAAATCGGTACTAAAAAAGTGATTGAAGAATATTCGACGATAGGCGTTGTGGTTACGACTGACGGCAGTATCGGTGAAATTCCAAGAACGAATTACGTTTCGGCGGAAGATAGAGTTATTAACGAACTAAAAAGTCTTAAAAAACCGTTCGTAGTAGTTGTTAATAGTAAGACGCCCACAGCCCCCGAAACTTTAAAAATTGCAAATGGAATAGAAGAAAAACACGGTGTTTCGGTAATTTGCGTAAATGCGCAAGAGTTGTCTTCTGAAGATTTAAGCGTTATAATGGAAAAAGTCTTGCTTGAATTTCCTATGTCGGCATTTAACGTTCAATTACCAGGTTGGATGCGAGCGTTACCGCCCGATAGTGAAATCATTTCCGAAATGATAGATAAGTTAAAAGACGGCTCTAAAGATATAGTTAAAATGCGCGATTTTTCCGCTCTCGACGGCGTTTTTGAAGACAGCGATAGTTTTGAAGGCGTTTCACTTAATCAACTTGATTTAGGCTCTGGCACGTGTGAATATGCGCTCAATACGAAACAAGATTTGTTTTATAAAGTATTATCAAACGAATGTAAAGAAGATATATCCGACGACTACGAATTAATGAGTTATATAAAGGGATTTTCTAACGAGCGCAAGAAATATGAAAAAATTAAAAATGCGTTGTTTGAAGCCGAAGAAAACGGGTACGGCGTAGTTTTGCCTAGTGTTGACGAAATGAATTTAGAAGAGCCAGTTTTGGTGAAGAACGGTGGAAGTTACGGGGTGAAATTAAAGGCGTCTGCACCGAGTTTACATATTATGAAAGTAGACGTTTCAACTGAAGTTGCGCCTATCGTTGGCACGGAAAAGCAAGGTGAAGACTTAATCAATTTTATTATGAATAAATTTGAAGATAACCCCGCTGGCATTTGGGAAACTAATATGTTTGGTCGTTCTTTGCACGATTTGGTTAATGAAGGGCTTAACGGGAAATTGAATTCAATGCCAAAAGACGCACAGGGAAAAATGCGCAAAACTTTGACTAGAATCGTAAACGAAAATCGTGGCGGAGTAATTTGCATTTTGTTGTAGTTTTTTATTAAAATATTGCTTATTATTTAAGATGAAAGCGTACTCAAATATTCTTTGAGTGCGTTTTTTTTATAGCGCTTGACAAATTGCGTGGGGTGTTGCTAAAATAAAAATATGAACAGTACGTTAGGGCAAAATATTGCAAAATTTAGAAAAAAACTTAATATAACGCAGGCGCAGTTGGCGGAAAAATTGTGCGTAACATATCAAACCGTTTCTAATTGGGAGCGTGACGTAAGCGTTCCTGATATTGATTCAATCAAAAAACTATGTGAAATTTTTACTATTACTTCAGACGAGTTGATAGGTTGCAATAAAAGCGATTATAAAGAAACAAAAAAAGAACGGTTAATTAGCCAGACTTTCACGGAAAAATCAAAAGTAGCAAGGTTGCTCGGGGTGCTAGTTTGCATAATGATTGTTTCGTATTTCTTTAGCTCAGTTTTTTCTGCAACGTCGATAAAAAAGACGGTGCTAGTTTCGTTCTTATCGTTGCTAGCAAACGTTAGTTATTTTATATCAACGCTAGGCGCATTCGTTTGTTTTTTAATAGGGAAGAAATATTCTGAAAAGAAAATTTTTATATTATTATTTTATTGTTCGGTTGCTTTATACGTCGTTTTAGTGATTATTACGTTAAGTGTTCTATCTAATAAAATAATCCAACTTTACAATATTTACGGCTCAAAAATAACAAATTCACAATTAAATAACCTTGTTGCAGAACAAAAACTTTTGTATTACTTGGATAATATATGTTTTTTTGGGGCAAGCGTATCGTTTTTGTTTGCATTTGAAAGCAAGTTTAGGGATAAAGAAATTTTGCGTTTAGAGATTGCTTATTTGGTTTGTTGTACGTTAAGCCTTTTAGTGTTTTTTGTTTTGCAAGAATCATTTACTTTGTTTTACGTCATTTCTTTCGTGCTAGCATATTTGATAAAGAAAGACAAAACTGTTGAAATTCCATACAATTTTTATGGAACAACCACTTCTAAATATGATTTAGTATCTCAAAATAGTGAGCCTTTAGAAACGGAAAAGGGTTTAGAAGTTAAATTAAAGTTGTCGCACGTTTTGGGCGGTACTTTCTTGAAAGTCGTTATCATTGCGCTTTTTGTTTTTATAACGTTCGTGCCTAATGCTGACTTTGTGAATGATAACCCAGTTAATCGCGTAAACAAAAAGGATTTGTATTTACTGTTTGGTGTCTTGCCGTTCATATTCTATTTTGTTTGTTTGGTGTTGAAAAAAAGTCAAAGTATTAAATTTTCAATATTTGCGTTATTAGTTATTTTAGCGTATTTAATTATACAAATATGCTCTTTTCAAAGGACTATTCAGAGCAATGATTACGATACGATAAGATATGGCGAGATGATAATAACCGCTTGTTTGCAATGCTTTTTCGTTTGGATTTATGCGTTTAAATATTCGATAGGGAAAAGAACGTTTAGCCTTAAAATATTACCACTAATAATAAATATAATATCTGCATTAGCGTTTATTTGCTTGTCTATAATAAATCCAAGCGGATATTTAGGGTTTCAATTCTTAAGTATGCTCGCTAATATGTTAGTAGTAATGCTTTTAAGTTTTTCATATAAAGATTTAATTAACTAAAAGTGAAAACAAGTAGTCGCAATAATTTCGTTGCGACTACTTGTTTTTTTACGTTTCAATTTTTATCGTGTTTTATTACTAGTTTTTCTATTAAGATTATCGAAAAATACATTAGCGCCGCTAGTAAACACAACACTACGGTTGCGGACATTACTAAATCCAACTTAAAAACTTGCCCGCCGTACACGATTAAATAGCCTAAACCTGCACGAGAAACTAGATATTCGCCCATAATAGAGCCAACCCAAGCCATGCCGACGCTTATTTTAAGCGTGCTAATAAGAGAAGGTAAACTTCCGGGGATAACAAGTTTTGTTAGAATTTGAAATTTAGTTGCGCCCATTGAGCGAAGTAGCAGTATTTTTGCTTTATCGGTAGAAAGGAACCCGTTGAGTAGGGTAATAATCGCTACGATAATAGAGATTAAAATTGCCATAAATATAATACTTTTACTACCGCTACCGCACCAAACGATAATGATAGGGCCGAGCGCGATTTTAGGCAAACTGTTTAAAACCACGATATAAGGATCTAAAATCCGGCGTAATCTTTCCGACCACCAAAGCGCAAGTGCAATTGCGTAGCCTAACCCAACGGCGATTAAAAAACCTAAAACCGTTTCGTATAAAGTTATTAAAATATGGTAGGTAAGATTGTTTTCAACAAACAAACTTTTTAAGGTTTTTAGTATTTTAGAAGGCGAACTAGTTATGAAAGAATCTATAATTCCAACACTGGCTAAAAGTTCCCAAATACCTAAACCAAAAAGTAGAATTGCAACCCTTAAAGCACTTACTATGAAGTTTTCCTTCTTAACTTTTTTAACGAATAATAAGTGTTGGGGAGAGAAGTTGTTTTCTTTTTTCATTAGTGTAACTCCTTCCAAATTTTTTCAAACCAAAAAGCAAAATCTTTGCACTCTCTTTTTCTCAAAGGCGTGTCGCCGATAAGGTTTGGTCTAAATATTGATTTAACCATTGCAGGTCTATCGGAAAGCACGATTATTTTGTCTGACATAGAGATTGATTCCGATATGTCGTGCGTTACCAAAACGGCAGTTTTTTTCTCTTGTTTTATGATTTTATAAACGTCGTCAGAAACGTTTAGTCGCGTTTGTGAATCTAATGCGGAAAAGGGTTCGTCAAGTAATAAAAGTTTAGGTTTTGCAACCAAGGTTCTAATGAGCGCAACCCGTTGACGCATACCGCCCGAAAGTTGGTCGGGGTATTTTTTTATAAAATCTTTCAGTCCGTATTTTTCTAGTAAATATGATGCAAATTTTTTATTTTCATCAGTATTGATTTTTTTTATTTCAAGCGGAAGGTAAACGTTTTTTTCTATCGTACGCCAAGTGAAAAGTTGGTCTTTTTGCAACATATACCCAAGGTTATCGCACGACGGTTTTTTGTTTCCGTCAATGATAATGCTACCGCTCGTCGGTTGAATTAAACCGGCAATTAGCGAAAGAATGGTTGATTTGCCACAGCCTGACGGACCTATGATGGATAAAAATTCACCTTCCACGCAATTAAAACTTAAGTTTTTAACCGCTTCTATTTCGTCTGTTAACGTATGGTAGGTCAAAGAAACGTTTTTTAATTCAAGCATCTTATTCATAATTTTTTCCGCCGTAGAAATATTTTTTTAGCCGAAAACTTCTTTTGCGAACGAATTATCAACTAACTTATTAAAAGGAACACGAGTAGAAAGTTCGCCTGCGTTTTCCATAACGCTTTGAAGCCTATTAAAACTTTCTTCGGTCGCTTGTAAATCTATTTTCCAAGCGTCGATTGCTTTATAGTTTTTAATTGAAGTTTCGATAGATTTAATTGAAGTTGACGGGAATTGTTTTACAATGGCTTCTGCAACTGCGTATTCGCTGTTTTGAGCCATAAATTCGTGCGCCTTTTTTATTGCCTTTAAGAAAGATTTTATCGTATCGGAATTGTTTTTGATATAACTGTCAAGGGCAATAAAAGAAGTGTAGGGGATTTCTCCGCTTTTTTCGCCAACGCTTGCAACGATATGCCAGTAACCAAGCGCTTGATATTCCGACGCTGTAGGTTCAAAAACCGTGCAATAATCAGCAGTTCCGCCTAAAAACGCGCTAGTCATCAAATTAAATTGCACGTCAAAGTTTAATTCAAAATCAACGTTATTGGTCATTTCTAGTTGGTTGAGTACGTATTCAAAAGTCATTGCGGGCACACCGCCTTTTCTACCGGCAAGAATTTCTTTGCCTTTAAGGTTTTTCCAGTCGAAATCAGGTTCGCTAACTCTTGAAACTAAGAAAGAGCCGTCTTTTTGCGTCAGTTGACCGATTACTTTCGGTGCGTCGCTTTTTCCTTGGTTTTGAACGTAAATAACCGTTTCAGGGCCCATTAAACCGATATCCGCGCTACCTGAAAGAAGTGCGGTCATAGAATTGTCAGCGCCACCGCCGTTAGTCAATTCGATTTTGAGCCCGTTTTCTTCAAAGTAACCGTTTTCAATAGCAAGGTATAGCGGTGCGTAAAATACCGAGTGTGTAACTTCGTTTAATCTTATAACGTTGCCTTCTTTTTTGTCTTTGCACCCTGAAAAGGGAATGACGATTAAAAGAAGGCACGTAAAAATTGCTGTAATTTTTTTCATTTTTATCTCCGTTTAAGTTTTTTTTAATAATTCATTTTATGAAATAATTTTTATATTTGCTATTGTTGGTAAAATAACTGTTGACTTTACGTTATTTTTTAAGTATAATAATTAAGCATTGCAAAAAGGAGAAAGCCAAGTTATGGATATGGCAAAAACTTATAATCCTTCGGAATTTGAGAAGGAAATATACGAAGAATGGGAGAAAAACGGATATTTTGAAGCAAAAGTTGACGCTAACAAACTTCCGTTTACAATAGTTATACCGCCGCCCAACATCACGGGGCAGTTACACATGGGACACGCACTCGACGAAACTTTGCAAGACACGCTTATTAGATTTAAGCGTATGCAAGGTTACAGCGCTTTGTGGTTGCCGGGGACTGACCATGCATCAATCGCCACCGAAGTTAAAATCGTTGAGCAAATGGCTAAAGAAGGTGTAACTAAAAACGATATCGGCCGTGAAGGTTTCTTGGAAAGAGCGTGGGCTTGGAAAGAAAAATACGGCGGTCGTATTATTGAACAATTAAAAACTTTGGGTTCGTCTTGCGACTGGTCGCGTTTGGCGTTCACTATGGACGAAAAGTGCTCTCGTGCCGTAAAGGAAGTTTTCGTAAACCTTTACGAAAAAGGGCTAATTTACCGTGGGGATAGAATTATTAACTGGTGTCCCGACTGTAAAACGGCGCTTTCAGACGCGGAAGTTGAATACGTTGAAGAAGATAGCAATCTTTGGTACATAAAGTATCAAGTTAAGGATAGCGACCGTTTCGTTACGGTTGCAACTTCTCGTCCTGAAACGATGCTTGGCGATACTGCGGTTGCAGTTAACCCCAAAGATAAACGCTACGCAGGAATGGAAGGTAAAACTCTTATTTTACCGATTGTTAATAAGGAAATTCCTATCGTTTACGACGAATACGTTGAACTAGAATTCGGTACGGGTGCGGTTAAAATTACGCCTGCGCACGACCCCAACGACTTTGAAGTCGGTCTTCGCCATAAACTTGAGGTCGTTAAGGTTATCGCAGACGACGGCACGATGAACGAACTTGCAGGTAAATACTGCGGAATGCCCGCTTTAGAATGCAGAAAGCAAATCGTTGAAGAACTCAAAGCGCTCGGTGTTTTAGAAAAGATAGAACCGCTCCACCACAGCGTAGGGCATTGTTATAGATGCAACCACACGGTTGAGCCTATCGTAAGTAAGCAATGGTTCGTTAAAATGGAACCGCTTGCTAAGCCTGCGATTGACGTAGTTAGAAAGAAGAGCGTTAAATTTACGCCCGACAGATTTTCTAAAATTTATTTCAACTGGATGGAAAACGTTAAGGACTGGTGTATTTCACGTCAACTTTGGTGGGGGCATAGGATTCCCGCGTATTACTGTCAAGATTGCGGTGAAATGATTATCAGCAAGGAAGACGTTAAGGTTTGTACCAAATGTGCTAGCACAAATATTAAGCAAGACGAAGACGTTTTGGATACTTGGTTCTCGTCTGCATTGTGGCCGTTTTCAACGTTAGGGTATCCCGATAAAACCGAAGATTTGGATTATTTCTATCCAACTGACGTTTTGGTTACCGGTTACGATATTATTTTCTTCTGGGTTGCCCGTATGATTTTCTCAGGGCTCGAACACATGAAACGCATACCGTTTAAGGACGTTCTTATTCACGGTTTGGTGCGCGACGCTCAAGGTAGAAAGATGAGTAAGTCTTTGGGTAACGGTATCGACCCGACTGAAATTATTGCAAAATTCGGTGCTGATACTTTAAGATTTTCACTTATTAACGGTGTTGCCGCCGGTAGCGATATGAGATTTTCCGATGAGAAAATTGAAGGCGCGCGTAACTTTATGAATAAAGTTTGGAACGCATCGCGTTTCGTTCTTCTAAATACCGAAGGCGTAACGGTAAAAAATATTAAAGATTGCAAACTTTGCGCTGCGGATAAGTGGATTATTTCAAAACTCAACAAGACGGTTAAAGACGTAACGCTAAATATGGAAAAATACGAAATGGGCGTTGCGCTTGCAAATCTTTACGATTTCGTTTGGACGGATTTCTGCGACTGGTATATTGAACTTACAAAGCCCGTTCTTTACGGCGAAGACGAAAAGAAGAGAACTGATACGGTTAGCGTTTTAACTTTCGTTCTTGGCGAAATAGTTAAACTTTTGCATCCGTTCGTTCCGTTTATTACTGAAAAAATTTATAAGAGCATTCCTAACGCAAACGGTCCGCTTATGCTTGCGGATTTCCCAAGATATAGCGCAAAACTCAATTATAGCAGTAGCGTTAAGGAAATTGAGCCCGTTAAAGAAATTATTAAGTGCATAAGAAACGTCAAGGCAAAAGTTGGCGCTGCACCTTCTAAAAAGGTTGCGCTTTACGTTAAGACTGAAAACGTTAAGCCTATTAAAAACGGTGCGGTTTACATTCAAAAACTTGCGGGCGTTTCGGATATTCGCATTATTGAAGATAAACAAGTGATTACCGAAAAGGTCGTTTCACAAGTTATCGACGGTTTTGAATTGTTCGTTCCGTTAGGGGATTTGGTCGATTTAGAGCAAGAAATTAAAAGGCTTGAAGGCGAACTCAAGAGCGTTGAAAGTGAAATCGCTAGAGCGAACGGTAAGCTTTCAAACCAAGGGTTTTTAGAAAAAGCACCAAAAGCGTTGGTTGATAGCGAACACGCAAAACTCGATAAATATATTGATATGCGTGCAAAATTAATTGCTCAAATTAAGGATATGAAGGGTTAAAAAATACGAAAGAGAATGGTGGGGATATACTCGCATTCTCTTTTTTTATTGATAGGCTCTTCTTCGTTGTACGGTTGACTTTTGCGTTAATCAACCGGTTTTCGTTGCGTAGCCTATCAAAAAACGGAAAAAGAGTTAATTTTTAGCGGAAATTACAAAAAACGCCAAAAAAGCAAGCATTTTTTGACAAAATTTTACAATTTAATATTGACAAAATAGATATAATATTATATTATACAATAGTAATTATTTAAGGAGAGAAAAACTATGAATTACAAGAAACAAGAATGGCGCAAAAATATGGAACTTAAAATTGACTACAACAACATGATGAAAGAATTCGTTGGGCAAGAACAAGGTTTTTCAACCAAGGATTTTAGCGATAATAAAAAACTCGTTGAACAAGCCTTTAAGACCGTTTCTCAAAATCGTGGAACGGGCATGATGGGTTGGACTGAACTTCCTTATAATCAAAAAGAAATTGTTGCGGATATTATTGCAACGGCAAAAGATATAAAGAAAAAATTTGATAACTTCGTAGTTCTAGGTATCGGCGGTTCTGCGTTAGGTCCTATCGCTGCTTTTCAAGCGCTTTGTCATTTAAGACATAACGAATTGCCAAAATCTAAACGTAAAGCACCTAAACTCTACGTAGAAGATAACGTTGACCCTGAAAGAATGGTTGCTCTTTTAGACGTTTTAGATTTAGATAAAACCATTTTCAACGTCGTTACTAAGAGCGGTTCTACTAGCGAAACCATGTCGCAATATCTCATTATTATGGATATCCTTAAAAAGAAATACGGCGAAAAAGCAAAGGACCACATGATTGCAACAACTTCTGCACACAAGGGTAACTTGATTAAAATCGCTCAAAAAGAAGGTCTTAAAACTTTCTATATTCCCGACGGCGTTGGCGGAAGATTTTCTGAACTTTGCCCAGTAGGTTTGTTGCCCGCGGCAGTGGTTGGTATTGATATTAAGGCTATGCTTGCAGGTGCGGCACACATGGATAAACTTTGCAAGAGTAAAGATATCAAAAAGAACCCTGCACTTATCAGTGCGCTTTTAGAATATATCGCAATGCAACGCGGTAAGAATATTTCAGTTATGATGCCTTACGCGGACAGCCTTAAATATATTGCAGACTGGTATTGCCAACTTTGGGGCGAAAGTCTTGGCAAGGCAGTTGATAACCAAGGTAACGAAGTTTTCGTTGGGCAAACGCCCGTTAAAGCGCTTGGCGTAACCGACCAACACTCACAAGTTCAATTATATAGAGAAGGTCCGTTCGATAAAGTAATTACCATTATCGCGGTTGAAAATTACCGTCAAACGGTTGAAATTAGTAAGGGCTGTGAAGATATCCCTGACGTTTCATTCCTTTGCGGACATACTATGAACGAACTTATTACGGCAGAAAGAAAGGCAACCGAATACGCGCTTACTATTGCAAATAGATTGAATTACACGATTACTTTACCGGAAGTTAACGCGTTTACCATCGGTGAACTTTTATATATGTTTGAAATGGAAACTGCTTATGCAGGCGCAATGCTTAACATTGACACCTTTAACCAACCGGGCGTAGAAGGCGGTAAGAATGCAACTTACGCACTTTTCGGTAGAAAGGGTTATGAAAAAACAAAAGAAGAAATGGATAATGCACCTGCAAAAAATCCAGAGTACGTTTGTTAATTAAAATGAAAGAAAATAAGAATAATTTACCGTTATATCTTTTTCACCAAGGAACGAATTATAACGCTTACGACTATATGGGCGCTCACTTTGTAAAACAAAACGGGCAAAACGGAGTTGTTTTCCGCGTTTGGGCGCCTAACGCTCAAAGCGTTGCGTTGGTAGGGGATTTTAACGGTTGGGACGAACAAGCCTGCTTAATGCAAAGAATAAGCGACGGCGGAGTATACGAAGTTTTCGTTCCAGAATTAAAACTATTTCATAGTTATAAGTTTGCAATTACGCGTAACGGTAACACCGTTTTAAAAGCCGACCCGTATGCGTTTCATTCTGAAACGCCGCCTTTCACAGCGTCAAAAGTATACGATTTAGAAGGTTATAAGTGGAAAGATGCAGAGTTTTTGAGTGAAAAGACTGCGCCTTACGATAAGCCTATGAACGTTTACGAAGTTAATTTGGCGTCTTGGAAAAGAAAGGAAAACGGCGATTACTTGACGTATAAGGAACTTGCAAAAGAATTAGTACCTTACGTTAAAAATATGGGTTACACCCACGTTGAGTTTATGCCTGTTGCAGAACATCCTTTCGACGGGTCTTGGGGGTATCAAGTTACGGGTTATTACTCGATTTCTTCAAGATTTGGCACACCCAAGGATTTTATGAAACTAGTCGATGCTTTTCATAAGAAAGGCATTTCGGTTATTGTTGACTGGGTGCCTGCGCATTTCCCAAAAGATTTACACGGGCTTTACGAGTTTGACGGAACGCCATTGTACGAAAATCAAGGTTGGGATAGGCAAGAGCATAAAACTTGGGGAACGCGCATATTCGATTTGGGCAGAAACGAAGTTCAGTCGTTCTTGGTGTCAAACGCGCTATTTATGTTTGAAAAATTCCACGTTGACGGGTTAAGGGTTGATGCGGTTGCTGCAATGTTATATCTTGACTACGATAAAAAACCGGGCGAATGGATACCAAACGAATACGGGGAAAGGTATAATCTTGAGTCCATTGCGTTTTTTAAGAAATTAAATTCCGCAATTTTTGAAAGATATCCTAACGCGTTAATGATTGCGGAAGAATCAACTGCCTTTCCTATGGTAACTAAACCCGTAAGCGTAGGCGGTTTAGGGTTTAATTACAAGTGGAATATGGGGTGGATGAACGACACGCTTTCATACCTTCAATCCGACCCGTATTTCCGTTCTGGCTGTCACGATAAATTGACCTTTTCAATGTGCTACTCTTTTAACGAAAATTACGTGTTACCTATATCGCACGACGAAGTAGTTCACGGAAAGAAGTCGCTTTTGGATAAAATTCCAGGACCTATTGAAGATAAATTTTCAACTTTAAGGGCGTTCAATACGTATATGTATGCGCACCCGGGCAAAAAATTATCGTTTATGGGCAACGAATACGGTCAGTTTAAGGAATGGGACTATAAAGAAGGGTTAGAGTTTTTTATGCTCGATTACGAATTGCATAGAAAACTTAGAATATTTAATAGAAAACTTAATAACGTTTACAAAAACAACGCACCGCTTTACCAAGTAGAAGATTCTTGGGATTATTTTAAGTGGATTGCCGTTGACGAATGCGATAATAACGTTGTAAGTTTTTGCCGTACCGATAAAAACGGAAATCAAATAATAGCCATTATCAATTTTTCGGGCTATGATTTTCCGAAATACGATATCGGGGCAGACAAGGGTGTGTATAAAGTTATTTTATGCACGGAAGATAAAAGGTTTGGTGGCCGTGGCATAGTAAAAAAGAAAACCTATAAAACGGTTAAGCAAACTGCTCACGGTAGAGAGAATTCAATAAGAATACCTTTACCTAGACTTTCGGGGATGATTTTGGTGAAATGCACGGACGATTAACGTCGTTAAAGTGCTTAAAAAAGGGAATAATTTAAGGAGAAATCTTATATATGATGAGGAAGAAAAAATGTGTGGCAATGCTTTTAGCGGGCGGACAAGGCAGTAGATTATACGCGCTAACTACGAATATCGCAAAACCTGCGGTATCTTTTGGCGGTAAGTATAGAATTATTGACTTTCCGTTATCTAACTGCGTAAATTCAGGAATTGATACGGTGGGCGTTTTAACGCAATATCAACCGTTAATTCTCAATTCTTACATAGGCAACGGGCAACCGTGGGATTTGGATAGAACTTTTGGTGGGGTAAGAATATTACCGCCTTATCAAGGCAAAAATTCATCCGACTGGTATAAGGGCACGGCGAACGCTATTTATCAAAATTTGCGTTTTATCAATCAATATAATCCCGATTACGTGTTGATTTTATCAGGCGACCATATTTACAAGATGAATTATGCTTTAATGCTTAATTATCATATTCTAAACGAAGCGGATTGCACGATTGCGGCAATCAACGTGCCGATGGAAGAAGCGTCGCGTTTTGGTATACTTAACACTAATCCTGACGGCAGTATTTATCAGTTTGAAGAGAAACCCAAAAAACCAAAATCAACGCTTGCGTCAATGGGTATTTATATCTTCTCTGCCAAAAAACTTCAAAAATATCTTGAAGAAGATAGTGAAAATCCAAAATCTTCAAACGATTTCGGTAAAGACATTTTGCCAAAAATGTTAGAGTCTGGCGAAAAGATGATGGCTTACGAATTTGAAGGTTACTGGAAAGACGTTGGTACGATTAATTCTTTATACGAAGCAAATATGGATTTGCTTGGGGATAATCCTAAATTTGACGTTGCGGATTCGGCTTGGAAAATTCAGTCAAGAAGTCCGTTAGCACCTCCTCATTATATAGCAGACGGCGCAAAAACCTTTAACAGTATAATTATGTCGGGCTGTGAAATTTTCGGCACGGTTGAAAATTCTATACTTGCAAGCGACGTTATAGTTAAAAAAGGCGCTGTGGTTAAAAATAGTATTATTATGGGTGACTGCGTTATTGACGAAGACGCGGTGATAGAATATTCAATCATTGATGAAAACGTTACAATCGGCAAGAATGCAGTAGTTGGTGAAAGCGAAGATAAAGGCAAAGGAATTGCAGTAGTTGGTAGAAATAGCGTAATTCCCGACGGCTCGGTTGTCGCCGGTGGCGAAATCGTTGAAAAAGATTTAGCAAAGGAGGGTAAATAAATGAGAGCAGTTGGAATTATTTTTTCAAATATTCACGATAATAACGTACCTGAACTTGCAAGAATAAGAACGCTCGGTTCAATACCTTTCGGCGGTAGATATAGACTTATTGACTTTCCGCTTTCAAACATGGTAAATTCGGGCATAGATACGGTTGGTATTATAACTAAAAGCAATTATCAATCGCTTATGGACCACGTTGGTAGTGGTAAAGACTGGGATTTGGCAAGAAAAGACGGCGGTGTTATTATTCTTCCACCGTTTGGCGATGCGCAAAGCAGTTCGCTTTACACTTCGCGTTTAGAAGCGCTAAAAGGCGTTACGAACTTCTTGTTCCGCGCGGACGAAGAATACGTTGTAATGACTGACTGTGACGCCGTTAGCAGAATAAACTTTAACGAAGTTATTGATTATCATATTAAAAACCGTGCGGATATCACGCTCGTTTACAAAAACTTTAAGGCTGGTGAATACACTGCTAACGTTGCAACTACTTTTGACGTTGAAGACGGCAGAATCGTTAGCGTTTGCCATAAAGAAAACTTTGCAAACGAAGAAGGCAACGTATTTACTAACGTTTTCGTTATGAAAAAGTCAATGCTACAAAATATAGTTATGGATAGCATTACACACAATAAACGCCACTTCGTTTCAGACGTAATCGCGGGTAACGTTAAGTCAATGAAGATTATGGGTTACGAACACAAAGGCTTTTATGCAGGCATAACTTCTTTGCAAGCGTATTACGATAGCAATATGTTATTGCTTGATAATGAAGTTAGGCACGAAGTTTTTGGCGATAAGGGCGTATTTACTAAAATTCGAGATTCTGCGCCTACGAAATACGGTAATAGCGCAATAGTTAAAAATTCGGTTATCGCCGACGGTTGCGTTATTGAAGGCGAAGTTGAAAACAGTATAATATTTAGAAACGTAAAAGTTGCAAGGGGCGCAGTCGTAAGAAATAGTATTATTATGCAAAATACCGTTCTGGGCGAAAATAGCGTAATTAATTGTATTATTGCAGACAAAAACGTTACTATAAGAGATAGAAGAGTTCTTTCCGGTAGTGAAAATCATCCGTTCTATATCGGAAAAGGTATTATGATTTAAGGAGAAAATTATGGCAACAGTTGAAAAGAAGGTTACGGCGGAAAAGAAAACGACGGTTAAAAAAGCAGTAAAAACTGGTGCGGAAAAATCGGCGGAAAAGAAAACCGTCGCTAAAAAAACTACGGCAAAAAAGACTAGCACTAAAAGTGTAAAAACAACGGCAAAATTACCCAAAATTAAAGTTTCAGAAAAGAAAAAGATTATATTCTTGGGTTCTGAAGCCGCTCCGTTTATCGCAACGGGCGGTCTTGCAGACGTGCTCGGTTCTTTACCAAAGGCGCTTGCTACGAATAAAAATTTAGATATTAGCGTAATTTTGCCCCTTTATGGCAATATTAATGAAGAACACAAGAGCAAGTTTGAATTTTTGACAAACTTTAACGTTTCGGTAGGTTGGCGTTCGCAATACGCCGGTATATTCCGCTATGAATATCAAGGCGTAAAGTTTTACTTTATTGATAACGAGTATTACTTTAAGCGTGAAGGTAATATCTACGGATTTTACGACGACGGGGAAAGGTTTGCTTTCTTCTCTCGTGCGGCGCTTGACACTATTTCTAGGCTTGATATTTATCCTGACGTGTTGCATTGTAACGACTGGCAAACTGCTGCGTCTATAATTTTCCTTAAAGGAATGTATTACGGTGATGAAAAGTTTAATAAAATCAAGTCGGTATTCACTATTCATAATATTGAATATCAAGGCGTATTTAGTATGGATACGTTCGGCGAACTTTTCGGTTTTCCAGATAGCATAAAATCGTTTGTGGAATTCAACGGTTGCGTAAATCTTATGAAAGGCGCTATTGAAATGTCTGATATCGTTTCAACGGTAAGCCCAACGTATTCTGAAGAAATTAAATACGCATACTACGCGCACGGTTTGGAAAGCGTAATTAACCGCAACGCACATAAACTTTACGGTATTCTTAACGGTATTGACGTTGATTATTATAATCCCGAAACGGATAAGTATTTGTTTAAGAATTATTCGGCAAACGATATATCGGGAAAGGCAGTTTGTAAAGAAGAATTGCAAAAAATGCTTAATTTGCCCGTTAGAGCAGACGTTCCTATTATTGCGGTTATTTCAAGGCTAGTTGCGCACAAAGGTCTTGATTTGATTCGCGGGGCGATTGAAAGTTTGCTCACGCAAGACGTTCAAATCGTAATTTTAGGTAAGGGCGAAAGCGCTTACGAAAATTTCTTTTTAGACGTTGCGCGCGTTTATAGTGGCAAATGCGTAACTATAATTGCGTATAATCAAGATTTATCTAGAAAAATTTATTCAGGGGCAGATTTGTTCTTGATGCCGTCCAAGGCAGAACCTTGCGGATTATCACAAATGATTGCTAGCCGTTACGGTACGGTTCCGATTGTTCGTGAAACGGGTGGGCTTAACGATAGTATTAAGGCGTATACGGGCGTAAAGGGTAACGGATTTACTTTCCACGATTACAATGCACACGATATGCTTTACGTTATCAACGAAGCGATTAGAACTTATAAAGACGGCGAAAAATGGAATGATTTACAAATGCGTGTTATGAACACGGATTTTTCTTGGAATATCCAAGCGGGAGAATATGAGAAACTTTACAACAAATAATTGAAGGACAGGAGTTAGTTAATGAACACGATTAATGAGAAAGATGCTGCGGGACTTATAAAAAGCAAGTTATCAAGATATTTTGGCGTTAGTCCCAAAGAAGCAAGTAAAGACCAAATCTATAAAGCGGTTGTTATGTGCGTTAGAGATATGCTTTTAGAAAAGCGTAGCGCATTTAATAAAAAATACCGCGACAAGGGTGGTAAAAGGGTTTACTATCTTTGTATGGAATTCTTGCTTGGACAATCACTTAAAAACAATACTTACAACTTAAGCATACAAGACGCTTTTAACTCTGCGCTTAAAAAGAATTATAATTGCAGTTTAGAAGATTTGTACGAAGCAGAACCGGATGCAGGTTTAGGCAACGGCGGTTTAGGTAGGCTTGCTGCTTGCTTTATGGATGCGCTTGCAAGCCAAAATTATCCTGCAATGGGGTATTCGATTAGATACGAATACGGCTTATTTAAGCAAAAAATAGTCGACGGTTGGCAAATGGAATTGCCGGATATTTGGTTGCCGGGTGGCGAAGTTTGGCTTACTCAACGCCACGACAAAACTTACAAAGTTAAATTTGACGGCTATATCAAAGAATACTGGGATGAAAACGGTTTACACATAAATCATTACGAAGCAAAGGAAGTTGAAGCCGTTGCTTACGACATGATGATTTCTGGTAAAGATAGCGAAGCGGTATCCGTTTTGAGATTGTGGAAAGCGCAAAATATCAGAGATTTTGATATGAAAACTTTCTCGCAAGGCGACTATATCAGAAGTATGCAAGAAGATAATGAAGCCGACTTGATTTCAAAAGTACTTTATCCGTCAGACAACCACTTTGAAGGCAAATCTTTAAGATTAAAGCAACAATACCTTTTGGTTTCCGCTGCGCTTCAAGATATCGTAAACGACCACGAAAAACGTTACGGTTCATTAAGCACGCTTCCTGAAAAAGCGGCAATTCATATCAACGATACGCACCCTGCACTTTGTATTCCTGAACTTATGCGTATTCTTATGGACGACAAGGGCTTTACTTGGGACGACGCTTGGAGTATCGTTACCCGTACGGTAGCATATACTAACCACACGGTTATGAGCGAAGCGCTTGAAAAATGGAGTGAAGACTTAATCGCGCGTAGACTTCCTAGAATTCACATGATTTTGAAAGAAATCAACGAGCGTTTCTGCGTTAAAATGTGGGAAAAATTCCCTGGCGACTGGGATAAGATTGACCGCATGAGCATATTCTCACACAACCAAATTAAAATGGCAAACCTTTCGGTAATTGCATCACATACCGTAAACGGCGTTTCGGCGCTTCATAGCGGAATTATTAAGGATAGCATTTTTAAGGATTTCTACGATGCTTTCCCTGAAAAGTTCACTAACGTAACTAACGGAATCGCGCATAGACGTTGGCTTTGTCAATCAAACCCTGAATTATGTTCGTTGCTTAACGATTGTATAGGCGACGGATACATTGCTGATGCGTCAAAATTAATCGACTTTAAGAAGTTTGAAAACGATAAAACCGTTCTTGAAACTTTGAATAAGATTAAATATCAGAAAAAATTGCAATTCTGTGAATTTGCAAAGAAAAAACAGGGCTACGACATTGACCCGAATTCTCTTTTCGACGTTCAAGCAAAACGTTTGCACGAGTATAAAAGACAACTATTAAATGCGTTGTATATCATTTCAATTTACAACGAATTGAAAGAAAATCCCGACCTACCGATGCAACCAAAAACCTTTATTTTTGGTGCAAAAGCAGCGCCCGGTTACTATTTTGCAAAGCAAATCATCAAACTTATTTGCTGTTTAAGTGAAGATATCCGCAAAAATCCTAAGATTAATAAAAAACTAAACGTTGTTTATATGGAAGATTATTGCGTATCTATGGCTGAAAAACTTATGCCGGCAACTGAAATTAGCGAACAAATTTCACAAGCGGGTAAAGAAGCAAGCGGAACGGGTAATATGAAGTTTATGATTAACGGTGCGCTTACTATCGGTACGCTTGACGGAGCTAACGTGGAAATGAGAGAAGCGTGTGGCGACGATAATATTTTCATCTTTGGTTTAACGACTGAAGAAGTTGATACGCTTTGGAGACAAGGTTATAATTCGTCAGTATATTATGCAAACAACAAGAAGTTAGAAAAGGTTATAAACGCCTTAAATCAAGGCTTTAACGGTCAAACATTCTCAGATATTGCACAATATTTGCTTACGGGAAGTCCTATTGCAGACCCGTATATGTGCCTTGCGGACTTCGGTGCTTTCTGCGATATTCACCATAAAGCGGATAAAGTATATCAAGATAAAACGTTGTGGGCTAAAAAGAGCCTTAACAACATTGCTACGGCGGGTATTTTTGCTAGTGATAGAAGTATTCGTGAATATGCTGACAGAATTTGGGGACTTAAAAAGATAAAATAAGATGGTTTATTTTAATCCACTTAACAAATATTATAAAAGCATAACGGGCGCTATTTGCGCTGAAAAAAAAGTAACGTTCAGAGTCAAAGGTTCATTTGACTCTGTCGTTTTGCTTTTAAAAAAAGACGGTTTTAGCAATGATATGTGCTTTGAAATGGTGAAAAAGGACGACCATTTCGAAGTTTCAATAAGTTTAGAAAAAGGTCTTTATTTTTACTGTTTTGCACTAGATAACGGTAAGTTTTTGGGGCTTGGTGACGATTTTAACGGCGTCGTTAGCGACGAGCCGACTAGATATCAGTTGACCGTTTATCAAAAGGACTATTCCGTTCCCGAATGGATAAAAGGTGGAATTATTTATCAAATTTTCCCAGATAGGTTTTGTAGAGCGGAAAAGGAAAAAAATTTACCTAAAGATAAAATTTTGCACGAAAACTGGGCGGAGACGCCCGTTTACGAGCCAAACAAGTTGGGGCAAGTTGTAAATAACGATTTCTTTGGCGGGGATTTGAAAGGCATAATTTCAAAACTTGATTATTTAAGAGAATTAGGCGTTACGGTAATATATCTTAATCCTATTTTTAAGGCTTATTCAAATCACCGTTACGATACGGGTAATTATATGGAAATTGACCCGTTGCTTGGAACGGAAAGTGATTTTGAGAAGTTAATTTCAACTGCTAGCGAAAAAGGTATTAAAATTATTTTAGACGGCGTGTTTAATCATACGGGTGACGACAGTTTATATTTTAACCGATATAAAAAATATCCGGCAGTCGGGGCTTATCAAAGTAAGAATTCCGAGTATTATGGTTGGTACAAATTCAAGAAATATCCTAACGATTACGAGTCTTGGTGGGGAATCAAAATTTTACCTGCAACAAATAAATCAAATCAAGGTTTTATCGATTATATTACGGGCGAAAACGGCGTTATCGACAAATACACTAAAATGGGTATAGGCGGTTGGCGATTAGACGTTGTTGATGAATTACCTACACCGTTCGTGCAAAAAATAAGGACTGCGACTAAAAGGGTTAATAAAGATGCAATCGTAATCGGCGAAGTGTGGGAAGATGCGACAAACAAAATTTCTTACGACGTGCGTCGCGAGTATTTTCAAGGTAAAGAGTTAGACTCGGTAATGAATTATCCACTTAAGGACGCCATTATAGATTTTGCAAAAAATAACAACTCAAAAAATTTAGTTAACGTTATTAACGAGCAAGTCGACCATTATCCGCACGACGCTTTGCACGCGTTGATGAACGTTTTAGCAACGCACGACAGTTATAGGCTACTTTCTTCTTTAAATTGTGAAAGCGTTATAGGCAAGAAAAAAAGCGAACTAGAAAACGTTTATATAAGAGAAGAAAACCTATTTGATATTAAGTTAAAGTTGAAAGTTGCAACCCTTTTAGCGTATACTTTATGCGGTGTGCCGTCTATTTATTACGGTGACGAAGTGGGCATGCAAGGGTATGACGACCCGTTAAATAGAAGAACCTATCCGTGGGGAAAGGAAGATATTGAATTACTAGAATGGCACAAATTCTTATCTCGTATTAGGCATGGTTATTCAGCGTTCAAGGACGGCGAAATTGAAGTTTTATATTATAATCGCGGTGCGTTAGTGTATAAGAGAGAAGATGAAAAATCTTCCGTTTTGATTGCCGTTAATTTGAACGATAATGAACTAATGCTAGAATATTCGGGTAGTTTAACAAACTTAATTGATAACAAAAAATACGATGATATAATACAGCTCAAATCAAAAAGTTTTGCAATTTTAGTCAATAAAGGCTGATTTTTACTTGTAAAAAGGCGTATGATTAATTATTTTGCATTTTTACTTGATTATTAGAGTAAAATATATTATAATATACCTATAAAAGTTTGAAGGAGAGTTTTACCAATGGCAACATTAGATAAGGTTATTGAACTTATTTCTCAACAACTTAATAAGCCGGCGTCAGAAATTACCGCTGATAAAGAAGTTGTTAAAGATTTGGGTGCTGATTCACTTGACGTTGTTGAAATGCTTATGAGTTTGGAAGAAGAGTTTAACATAACTGTTCCAGAAGAAGACGCTGTAAACATCAAGACTGTTGGCGATATCGTTAATTTGATTGATAGCAAAAATTAAATAATATTTAAGCCCGCATTGAAAGTGCGGGCTTAAAACTTTTAAAGCCACTACGACAGTAGTGGCTTTATACTTTATTTTGAGTAATTAACGGAAAAATTTGATTTTATTAAAAACTTTGCGTAATAAAATTGCAAGTGGAAAGTCTAAAATAATCACGCCTAAAACAAACGTCAAGTGGTGCCAGAACTTGGATAACGGCATCATTGAAGAAAGCAATAAGAATTCAAATCCGTTAAAGATAGCAATTACAACGACGATTGAAACGATTGCTAACGCTGAAACAAACAAGATTGTGCGGAAGTTGTTGAACGGTTTGCAAGTGAAATATAGGTTTACTATTCCCGAGAAATAAATTAGGAAAACTTGCATAGTAACGTATATTTCTTCGGGGAAGATGCCCACCGTAACTTTTAATATTTCAACGGCAACAACGCTAAGCACCATAATCAAAGCACCGGGGATAGATTCTCGCATAACGTAACTGATAAACCTACCTTCAACACGCGAATCGTTGGGTTGCATTGATAAGAAGAATGCAGGTAGCCCGATAACGAACATTTCTAAAAGTATCATTTGAGATACTACGAAAGGATATTTTTCTAGGTGGGGCATAAACAACGTTATCAAACCGATAAGCATTGTGAAAAGCGTTTTCATTAAGAATAGCGACGCTGAACTTTGAACGTTATTGATAACGCGCCTACCTTCGTGAACAACTTTTGGCATTGAGTTAAAGTTGTTGTCGGTTAAAACCAAGTGTGAAACGCTTCTAGCAGCATCGCTACCGGACGCAACGGTTATCGCGCAGTCGGATTCTTTTAGCGCTAAAATATCGTTAACGCCGTCGCCCGTCATGGCAACAGTATGTCCGGCGTCTTTAAGTGCCTTAACCAAAATTGCTTTTTGTTCGGGGGAAACTCTGCCGAAAACGGTGTATTCGTTCGCTACGTCGTAAACTTCTTGGTCGGTTAAGCCTTCAAGGCTTATGTATTTTTCCGCGTTAACGATTCCAACGCGTTTACTTACTTCTGCAACTGTAACGGGGTTGTCGCCCGAAATAACTTTTGCGCTAACGTTATTTTCCTTAAACCATTTAATAGTTTCAATAGCGTCTTCACGCACGTTATCCGCTATAACTAAAAGAGAAACTGCGGTAAAGTTGTCGGGAACAAAATCTTCTGATAAATAATCGGGCGATTGTGCTAATACTAAAACGCGAAGACCTTGGCGTGCATAATCGTTGATTTTTTGTTCTAACTCGCCAAACTTTTCATTTGAAAGCACGAATTCGGGAGCGCCGAATGCAAAAGTCCCAACGTTTTCAAAAGATACTGCGGATAGTTTTCTGTTCGAGTTAAAGGGGAGCGTTGCAATGCTCTTTAATTCGCCATTCTTGCCGAAATAATTGCATAAAGCCTTTGCCGTGTTGTTATCGTCGCCAAGAGCGTTTAGCATTGAGCCGATAACAACTTTTTCAGAATAATCACAATTTGCAAGGGGTAGCGTTTCTTTAACGGTCATATTGCCGTCGGTTATCGTACCCGTCTTATCAAAGCAAATTACGTCAACGCGAGCAAGCATTTCAAGTGAATACAAATCTTGAACCAAAGTGTGGTGCTTTGCTAATTTAACGATACCTACCGCAAGAGCCGTGCTGGTTAACAAGAACATTCCTGCAGGAATCATTCCCACGACTACCGTAACGCTACTTAAAACTGCGGAGGGGAGAGTCGTTTCGAAAACTACTAGTGACTTTATCATAAAAGCAATCACAAGGGGAACTATTACGAATCCAACCATCTTGATTATGAGTTTTAACGAATTCATAATTTCAGATTTCGGTTTTTTATATTCCTTTGCCTTTGCCGAAAGGATTTCAATATAATTATCTTTACCAACTTTTACCGCTTGGACAAAGCATGAACCACTAGTTATGTAACTACCTGCAAACAAATTGTCGCCAACTTTCTTTTTAACGGCAACTGATTCACCCGTTAAGAGCGATTCGTTTACTTCAACTTCGCCGTCAACGATAACGCAGTCGGTCGGGATTTGATTGCCTATCTTTAGTTCAATCAAATCGTCAAGGACGATATCTGAAGTAGAAACGTCAACCTGTTTTCCATCACGGATAACTTTTGCGCCCTTATCCGAGAGCAAGGAAAGTTTATCAATGCATTTTTTTGCAATTATTTCTTGCGTGATACCTATCGTAACGTTTGCAACGTAGAAAAACACGAAGAAGAATTGTGATAGAGTTGCCTTCGTTAAGAGAAGTGCAAAACAGCAGGTTAATCCAAGCAAGTTAAAAAACGTGCAAATATTACCTGCGAATATGTTAAGGTAAGACTTCGAGTACTTTTTCTTAACGAAATTTTGTTGCCCGTTTTCAATCCTACGGGCAACTTCGTCTTGTGTTAATCCTAAATCAAGCGGTGTCTTGAAATCGCTATCAAGGGCATTTTGTAAATCAATAGTTTTCATCTTTCTACCATTAAACAATAATGTTTATCAATCTATTTGGAACGATAATTAGTTTTTTGATAATTTTTCCTTCGAGTTCTGCCGAAAGTTTTTCATCAGCGAAAATAAGTTCTTTAACAACGTCTTCAGAAGGACTGTTTGGAACCATAAGTTTAGTGCGCATTTTGCTGTTGATTTGAACGGCAACTTCAACTTGGTCTAAAACCAACGCGCTTTCATCGCATTCGGGGAATTTTGAGTTAAAGATTGAACCTTTAGAGCCAAGAATTTCCCAAATTTCTTCAGCGAAATGCGGGGCGCAGGGTGAAAGAAGTTGAATAAGCGTCTTAAACGCGTTCTTAAACACGGTAACGTTTTTGGTTTCTAACGAATCGTATTTTGTTAGAGAGTTAAGAAGTTCCATCAAGCGGGCAACTGCCGTATTGAAAGAGAATTCTTGCATATCCTTATCAACGCACTTGATAGCGTAGTTGGTTGCGTAAAGCAAATCTTTTTCGGGTTGACCGATAATGCTATTCTTGTTGTTGGGTAAAGCGGTGATTTTTGCTGAAAGCCTTTCGATTCTTTCAAGGAATTTAACGATTGCCTTAAATCCGTCGTCATTCCAAGGACCGCCTTCGGTGTAAGAGAAACCGAACATTAAGTACAAACGCAAAACGTCTGAACCGTATTCTTGAACGTAGGGGTCGGGGGCGATAACGTTGCCTTTTGACTTACTCATACGCAACCCGTCAGGTCCTAAAATTATACCTTGGTGAACGAGTGATTTGAACGGTTCGTCGAACTTTAAGTAACCCATATCTCTCAACGCTTTGGTTATAAAACGAGCGTAAAGTAAGTGCATACAAGCGTGTTCAGCACCGCCAACGTACTTGTCAACAGGTAGCATTTTATTGATGATTTCGGGGTTAAAGGGTTCTTTTGAGTTATGTGCGTCAGGATAACGCAAGAAATACCAACTTGAACATACGAACGTGTCAAGCGTGTCAGGGTCTCTATGTGCAGGACCACCGCAAACGGGGCATTTTACGTTCATAAAGCCGTCGTGTTTTGCAAGTGGAGATTCGCCGTCAGGTGTAAATTCAACGTCGTACGGTAATTTAACGGGTAAATCAGAATAGGGAACGGGAACGACGCCACACTTATCGCAATGGATAACGGGGATAGGCGCGCCCCAGTAACGTTGACGAGAAACTAACCAGTCGCGAAGTCTATAATTCGTTTTATGTTCAGCCTTACCTTCTTTTACTAGTTGATTAATTATTGCTTTACGAGCGTCTTCGCTAGACATACCGTCAAAGCCGGGGCTGTTCATAATAATGCCGTCTTCGGTAAAGGGAAGTTCGTCGTTTCCGTTAGTTCCTTTAATAACTCTCGTGATAGGTAAGTCGTATTTAGTAGCAAAAGCAAAGTCGCGTTCGTCGTGTGAAGGAACACCCATAACAGCGCCTGTTCCGTAAGAGAAAAGAACGTAATCTGCAATAAAAATAGGAACGGATTTGCCGTTAATCGGGTTGATTGCGTTGTGTCCGATATAAACGCCCGTTTTTTCTCTCGTGGTTGAAAGCCTATCAATTTCGTTTGCCTTTGAAGTTTCGAAAATATAATCTTCAACTGCTTTTTGTTGTTTTTTAGAAGTGAGTTTTTTAACGAGTGGGTGTTCGGGGGCGAGTACTACGTAAGAAACGCCGAACAAAGTGTCTGCACGGGTAGTGAAAACCTTAAATTTATCGCCACTTTCAGCCGTGAATTCGATTTCGCCACCGGTTGATTTACCTATCCAGTTCTTTTGCATCAACTTGGTTTTTTCAGGCCAGTCAAGTCCGTTCAAGCCTTGCAATAATTCTTCTGCGTAATCGGTAATCTTAAAGAACCATTGCGTAAGGTCCTTTTTGATAACGACGCTACCGCATCTTTCGCATTCGCCGTTAGTAACTTGTTCGTTTGCCAAAACGGTTTTGCAACTAGGGCACCAGTTAACAGGTGCTTCTTTTCTATAAGCAAGCCCTTTTTCGAACAACTTTAAAAATAACCACTGCGTCCATTTGTAGTAGTCTTCATTACATGTGATAATTTCAGCATTCCAGTCGAACATGGCGCCGATTTCACGGAGCGTTTGTTCCATATTGCTGATGTTTTTGTTGGTTGAATCTTTGGGGTGAATACCCGTTTTTATAGCGTAGTTTTCAGCGGGTAACCCAAAAGCGTCAAACCCCATAGGTTGAAACACTTCAAAACCTTTCATTTTTTTGTATCTAACAAAACTGTCGGTAGGGCCGTAATTATACCAGTGTCCCATATGAAGTTTTGCGGCAGAAGGGTAAGAGAACATTTCAAGGCAATAATATTTTTTATCCATATTTTTTGCGTTGAAATTTGCAATTTTTTCCTTGGCCCAAGTAGTCTGCCATTTTTTTTCAATTTTCTTGAAGTCCATAAATATGCCTCCGATAAATTCTCGAACGTAATAATAAGAATAGAAACATTATATACCATAAAAGTTTTTTAGTCAACAAAATACGGGTGATAGTTGTTTTATCGGCGCAAAAAAATCAAGAAATTAATTATAAAAAAACCGTTTATTTGCGTTTACAAAACGCCTAAAAAATGCTATAATTTATTTATAATTTTTTGTTGGTGGTGCTATTATGTTAAAAAGCCCTTACACTAGCACGGATAGTGTTGTAAATCAGTTTGTTTCTCTATACGGGGAATGCAGTGAATTTCAAAAAAAGCGCTATGAAAACGCATTTGAAAATTTTAAGAAAACTTTTAACGAAAGCGCGTGTTATATCGCGTCGTCAAGCGGTAGAGTAGAAGTTTTAGGTAACCATACCGACCATAACGGAGGAAGAGTCGTTTCTTGTGCGATTAGCCTTGACACACTCGCTATGTTTTTGCCTAATAATGATAACGTTATTCGTGTTTATAGCGAAGGTTATGCGCCCATCGTCGTTGATTTGAACGGCGAAGATATAGAAGTTAAAGGAACTTCGTCTGCGTTGGTTCGTGGCGTTGCCGTTGGCGTAAAAAATAAGGGGTATAACGTCGGTGGTTTTAACGCTACGTTTACTAGTAACGTTTGGGGCGGGGCGGGGATTTCAAGTTCCGCGTCTTTTGAGGTTTTGGTTGCGGAAATTTTAAACTTTTTGTACAACGAAGGAAAAATTACCCCCGAAGAAAAAGCGGTTATTGCACAGTTTTCTGAAAACGTTTATTTTGAAAAACCGTGTGGGTTGCTTGACCAAACGGCAATCGCTTTTGGTGGGCTAAAAAGGTTGGATTTTTCTGATAAAAGTAAAATTAGCGTTACCGAGATTAAAAATCCGCTTTCAGACTATACGTTAGTGCTAGTAAACACGGGTGGAAGCCATGCGAATTTGACTGACGAATACGCGGCAATTCCCAAGGAAATGTTTTCAGTTGCAAAACTTTTTGGTAAAGAAAGGTTGATTGAAGTTTCAAAGCAAGAGTTCTTTGAAAAATTACCTACTATTATTGATAAACTTTCCGATAGGGCAGTTTTGAGAGCGGTGCATTTCTACGAAGAAAACGAAAGGGTTGATAATGCATACGACGCATTGAATAACGACGACTATTGTGGTTTTCTAAAAGCGGTAAAAGATTCGGGCATTAGTTCTATGAATAAGTTGCAAAATTGTTACGTTGCCGGTAGCAACGAACAACTAATCCCCAAAGCGCTTGCAATTTCGGCAAATTATTTAAACGGTGGGGTGAATAGAGTTCACGGCGGGGGATTTGCCGGTAGTATACTAAACGTGGTAAAAAATAGTGATGCGGATGCGTTCGTTAAGAAATTAATACCTTATTACGGAGAGAAAAACGTCATTCCGTTAAAAGTTCGTTCTGTGGGTACGATTGTTTTGTAATTTACTAATAAAAATAAGTGTCATTATGTATGACATAACGGATGCTTTTTTGGATTAAATGCACTCAAAATATTGATAATTTAATAAAAAACACCGTCTTAATCGTTAAGGCGGTGTTTTTGTTTTTTCGTTTTATTTTCGCCGGTGTTGCACATTAGTTTCGATTAACTATGCATCAGTAATAATAATATTTATATTAAATTATAAATTAAGTGTAAAATCTTGTTGCAAAATTAGAAAAAATGTAGTAAAATAAACCTGTTTATTACTAATAAAAATGGAAGTACAAAATGAAAATTCTCGATTACATAGTTCTAGTTCTTTATGTTTTAAGCATGGTTGGTATAGCCGTTTATACCAGAAATCGCTCTAAATCAGTTGACGACTTTTTGCTTGCAGGCAAAAAAGGGCTTAACGGATGGATGAGTGCATTTGCTTACGGTACTACCTATTTTTCAGCAGTTATCTTTATAGGGTATGCGGGTAAGTTCGGTAAGCAGTATCAACTTGCCGCTATTTGGATAGGCGTTGCTAACGCGATAATGGGTTCGCTTATTGCTTGGTTGGTTTTGGCTAAAAGAACGAAACTAATGACGTCAAGGTTGCATTCAAAAACGATGCCGGAGTTTTTTGAAAAGCGCTATGGTAGTAAAAATCTTAAAATATTGAGCGCTATAATAACGTTTTTGTTTTTAATTCCGTATTCTGCATCTGTTTATAACGGATTAAGCAGTTTGTTTGAAACTGTGTTTGGTATTCCGGGTTGGGTTATTATGATAATTCTTGCAGTGATTACCGCAATTTACTTGTTCTGCGGTGGGTATTTTGCAACTGCGTTATCCGATTTTATTCAGGGTATTATTATGATAATCGGCGTAGTTTTAATGGTTATTTGCTTTATGAATAGCGAGCAAGTTGCTTGGGACGTTTCAACGTTAAAATGGTTTACTTTTGGTAGTGAAAATAAAGGGTTATACGGCGACACAATGTCGTTGGTGTCACTTATTATGTTGACGTCTTTCGGGGTATGGGCGTTGCCACAAACGGTGCATAAATACCATACAGTTCGTGATGATAAAGCGATTATGCAAGGCACGATTGTTAGTACGGCGTTCGCGCTCATTATCGGTTTCGGCGCTTATTTCGTAGGTGGTTTAAGCAATTTGTTTCCATCTGTGGAAGCAACGCCTGCCGATTACGTAATTCCTGAATTGCTCAGTATAGTTATTCCCGCAGGGTTAATGGGTATTGTTACCGTGCTGATTTTATCAGCAAGTATGTCAACGTTATCGTCAGTTTCACTTGCGAGTGCGTCGGTCGTTGCGGTTGACTTGTATAAAGGCAAGATAAATGAAAAGGCAGACGATAAAAAAGTCAACGGACTTATGCGAGTGTTGTGCATAGTATTTATTGTGATTTCTGTTGTGTTAGCAATTCTTAATGAAAAGTTTAAGATTTCAGCAATCGCATATTTGATGGGGCTAAGTTGGGGAACGCTTGCCGGTTGTTTTATCGGCCCGTTCGTTTTAGGCGTTGTTTGGAAAAGAGTTACAAAGTTATCAGTTTGGGTGTCAATGGTAGGTTCGCTAGTGTTGACCGTCGTTCTTATTTTCGTGTTCGGGTTTGATATTACTAACGGCGGTTCGTTCGGTGCTATCATTCAAGCGGGTATCGGTTGTTCTCCGTTGATAGGCGTTATTTGTATGGCGTTCTCAATGATATCAACCGTGATTGTTAGTCTTTGCACTAAAATTACTACTGAAAATGTTGAAAAATCGTTCAATGATTAAATATAGGTGAAGTCATGATTTGGTCTAAGGAAGAAACTCTTTCAAGATGTGAGATTGAAAAGTTACAACTTGAAAGGTTACAAGAAACTGTAAGTAGAGTTTACGAAAAAGTAGCGCCTTACAGGGAAAAAATGGACAAGGCAGGGGTTAAACCCGAAGATATCAAAACGCTTAAAGATTTAGCAAAACTGCCTTTCGTAACAAAGCAAGATATGCGTGATAATTACCCGTTCGGGCTTTTTGCCGTTCCAAAGGGTGATTTGGTTAGAATTCACGCGTCAAGCGGAACTACGGGTAAGCCGACGGTTGTCGGTTATACTGAAAACGACCTTAAAACTTGGACGGAATGCGTTTCTCGTATCGCTTGTATGGGCGGTGCGGATAAGAGCGACGTTGCGCAAATTTGTTTTGGTTACGGAATGTTTACGGGTGCTTTGGGCTTGCATTACGGTCTTGAAAACATAGGTGCTGCGATTGTTCCGTCGTCAACGGGTAATTCGGAAAAACAAATTATGTATATGAAAGATTTTGGCACGACTTTGCTCGTTGCAACACCGTCTTACGCATTAAGGCTTGCCGAAGTTGCTAGAGAAATGGGCGTTGATATCAAAAAAGACTTGCAAATCAAGATAGGGCTCGTTGGTAGTGAACTTTTAACCGACGCGATGCGTGAAGAAATGCATAAAGCGTGGGGTGAAGACGTTTTAGTTACTTCTAACTACGGTATGAGCGAACTTATGGGACCGGGCGTTTCGGGTGAGTGTGAATATCTTTGCGGTATGCATATTAACGAAGACTATTTTATACCCGAAATTATCAATCCTGAAACGGGCGAAGTTTTGCCCGCAGGTGAAAAGGGCGAGTTGGTTATAACTTGTATTAAGAAAGAGGGCTTGCCGCTCATTAGATACAGGACTAAAGATATAACTAGATTAATTTACGAAACTTGTAAGTGTGGAAGGACGTTCGTTAGAATGGAAAATCTTTCGGGAAGAAGTGACGATATGCTTAAAATTCGTGGCGTAAACGTATTTCCAAGCCAAATCGAAGAAGTTATTTTGAGTTTTGAAGAATTAGGTCCGCATTACGAGATAATAGTAACGCGTGAAGGTTATACCGATAAACTTGAAATTAGGGTAGAACTTGTAACTTCTACCGATAGTTTCAGCGTTTTACAAACGCTTGCCGATAAAGTTCGCAATAAATTGCGCGTGATTTTAGGGCTTGACGCAAAAGTTAAACTAGAATCGCCCAACACTTTACAGCGTTTTGAAGGCAAAGCAAAAAGAATAAAAGATTTAAGGAGCAAATAATATGAGTGAAAAAATTATAATGCTTGGCAACGAAGCGATTGCGCGTGGCGCATACGAAGCAGGCGTTAAGGTTTCAAGTGCCTACCCCGGAACACCAAGCACGGAAATAAGTGAATATCTTTCAAAATACCAAGATGTTTATACCGAATGGGCTCCTAACGAAAAAGTGGCTGCGGAAGTTGCTTTCGGCGCGTCTTTTTCAGGCGTAAGAAGTCTTGCTTGTATGAAACACGTTGGGCTTAACGTGGCAAGCGACCCTTTATATACTTTTTCATATACGGGCGTAAACGGTGGGGCGGTTTTAGTCGTTGCCGACGACCCCGGTCTTGCAAGTTCGCAAAACGAACAAGATACTAGAATGATTGCTCGTGCAGCGCACGTTCCCGTTTTAGAACCATCCGATAGCCAAGAAGCAAAAGATTTTATTAAGTTTGCTTACGAATTGAGCGAAAAATACGATACTCCCGTTATTTTGCGTACGACCACTAAACTTTCGCACTCACAAAGCGTTGTGGAACTTGCAGAAAGAAAGGAAGTCGAAGATAAGGTTTACGAAAGAAACGTTAGAAAATACGTTATGATGCCCGCGTCCGCTATAGGTAGGCATTTAGTCGTTGAACAAAGAGATTTAGATTTAGCAAAAGACGGTTGTGATTTTGCTATTAATAAAATGGAAATCAACGACAAAAAGATAGGTTTTATTACGAGTGGTATTCCTTATCAATATGTTAAAGAAGTTTGCCCTAATGCAAGCGTTTTGAAACTCGGGTTAGTTAATCCGTTACCTAAAAAACTCATTGAAGACTTTATTAAACAAGTTGATACCGTTTACGTTTTTGAAGAACTTGAACCGGTTATTGAAGAACAAGTTAAGTCTTGGGGGTATGACGTTAAGGGTAAAGAATTATTCACTAGACAAGGCGAATATAGTGCAAATATGTTGAAAAAGGCGCTTTTTGGTGAAAATAGCGTATGTTTTGACAAAAAAGAAGTTGCAAACCGTCCGCCGATTTTGTGCCCGGGGTGTCCGCACAGAAGCGTATTTTCAGTTCTCAATAAATTGAAAATCCACGCAGCAGGCGATATCGGTTGCTATACGCTTGGCGCAGTAGCTCCGCTCGGCGTTATTGACAGCACGCTTTGTATGGGGGCAAGTATTTCTTCGCTCCACGGTATTGAAAAAGCGCGTGGCAAAGATTTTATTAAAAACTGGGTGGCGGTTATCGGTGATTCAACCTTCTTGCACACGGGCATAAATTCGTTAGTAAATATGGTTTACAACAAGGCTACGGGAACGGTTTTAATTCTCGACAACCGCACGACGGGTATGACGGGGCATCAACAACACGCCGCAACTGGTAAAACCTTAAAAGAAACTGAAACTTACGCTATTAATCTTGCAGATTTGTGTAAGGCAATAGGCGTTCAAAACGTAATTGAAATCAATGCGTTTGACGTAGTTGGGCTTGAAAAAACTATCAAAGAATCAGTTAACGGCGACGTTTTGACCGTTATTATTGCAAAAGCGCCTTGTGCGTTGCTTAAAGGTCAAAAATTCCCGTACAAGTGCGTTGCAAACTCTGAAAAGTGTAAAAAATGCGGAATGTGCTTGAAGATAGGTTGTCCTGCCATTACAAAGCAAGCCGACGGAACTGTTAAGATTAACGAAACTATGTGTAACGGTTGTGGGCTTTGCAGAAGTTACTGTAAGTTTGATGCGATTGAAAAGGTGGAAAAATAAGTATGGAAAATGTTTTGACAAATAAGAATATTATGATTGTTGGCGTGGGCGGTCAAGGTACGCTTTTAACCAGCAGAATTATAGGTAAAACCGCGTTGAACGCAGGGTTAGACGTAAAGATGAGTGAAGTTCACGGTATGGCACAAAGGGGCGGTAGTGTTGTGACTTTCGTTCGTTACGGTGAAAAGGTCAACGAACCAGTTGTTGAAGAAGGTGAAGTTGACGTTTTGATTGCGTTTGAAAGGCTTGAAGCAATGAGATACGCTCATTTTTTGAAAAAAGACGGTATTTTGATTGTTAACGACTGCAGAATTGACCCTATGACCGTTGTAATTGGCGCAAGCGTTTACCCTGAAAATATAATTGAAGACTTAAAGAAAGAACATACCGTTTACGCTATTGATGGAAGTGATATTGCAAATCAATTAGGCAATAGTAAAGTGCTTAATTCGGTGGTGTTGGGCGTTGCTGCTAAATACGTAGGTTTTAGTAAGGAAGAATGGATTTCAGTAATTGAAAAAACAGTTCCGGCAAAGACTATTGAAATTAACTTAAAAGCCTTTTTTGCTGGATACGATTGTAAAATATAGGGGCAATCATTATGATTTGGAACGAACACAAAGAATGTATGAGTAGGGACGAATTATCGTCGTTACAAAGCAAAAGGTTGGTAAAATTAGTTGATTACGTTTATCATAACGTAGAATTTTACCGCAAAAAAATGCAACTTGAAGGGCTTGAACCGGGCGATATCAAGGGGATTGAAGATATAGTTAAATTGCCTTTTACAACGAAAGACGATTTAAGGGATAATTATCCTTTCGGTTTATTTGCCGTTCCGCAATCACAAATCGTTAGAGTTCACGCGTCAAGCGGAACTACCGGTAAGGCAACGGTCGTTGGTTATACAAGAAAAGACATTGACGTTTGGGCTGAATGCGTTGCAAGATGTTTTGCAATGGCAGGCGTTGATAAAAACGATATTATTCAAATTGCTTACGGTTACGGCTTGTTTACCGGCGGTTTAGGTGCGCATTACGGTGCTGAAAAAGTTGGTGCAATGGTTGTTCCTATGAGCACGGGTAATTCTAAAAAGTTAACTACTATGATGGTTGACTTCGGTGCAACCGCTATTGCTTGTACGCCTTCTTATTTGTTGCACTTAACCGAAGTTTTAGAAGCGGAAAACTTAATTAAAGATATTAAATTGAAGTGCGCTATTTGCGGTGCAGAGCCGTGGACGGAAAAAATGCACAAAGATATTGAAGAACGCTTAAATATTCACGCACACGATATTTACGGGCTCAGCGAAGTTATGGGGCCGGGTGTTGCTTGTGATTGTCGTTTCCACAAAGGCTTGCACGTTTGTGAAGACCATTTCTATCCTGAAATTCTTGAAACTGCAACGCTTAAACCGCAAAAAGCAGGCGAAACGGGCGAATTAGTATTCACAACCTTAACGAAAGAAGGCTTGCCTTTAATTCGTTATAGAACAAAAGATTTAACTAGCATTGATTATGGCACTTGCGATTGCGGAAGAACTAGCGCAAGAATTAGTAGGTTTAAGGGTAGAGTTGACGATATGCTTATTATTCGTGGCGTAAACGTATTCCCAAGCCAAGTTGAAGCAGCGCTTGTTGACGTTGAAGAAGTTTCACCGCACTACATGATTATCGTTGACCGTGTAAACAATCTTGATACGCTTGAAATTCAAGTTGAAGTAAATCCCAAGTATATGACTGATGAAATTAAGGGTATTGAAAGCCTTAACAAAAAGATTACTCACGTTATTTCACAAGGGTTGGGGCTTAATCCGAAGGTTAAAATCGTTGAACCGAACACGCTCGTTAGAAGTGAGGGCAAAGCAGTTCACGTAATAGATAAACGTAAATTATATTAAGGAGAGAGAAAATGGTTGCAAAACAATTATCAGTTTTTATTGAAAATAGACAAGGTAGATTAGGTGAAGTTCTTAACGTTTTAAAGGCAAATAACGTAAATATTATGTCTTTATCACTTGCAGATACTACCGAATACGGGCTTTTGCGTTTAATCGTAAACAATCCCGAAACCGGTAAAGAAAAGTTGTCGGAAGGCGGATTTTCTACCATGCTTACTGACGTTTTAGTGTTGAAAATTACTCACGAAGCGGGCAGTTTACAAGGGCTTTTGAAAATTCTTTCTGATAACGGCGTTAATATTGAATATATGTACGGGCTTTCTATTGACGGCGACGAAGCGTCGGTTGTATTGAAAGCGTCTAATTTAAGTAAGGCAGATGAAGTTTTGGCTAAAAACGGCGTAAAAACTCTTTCTTCTGAAGAAATTTGCAAGTTATAAGTATGGTTGTTGACTTTCACACACACGTTTTTCCTGATAAAATTGCAAAACAAACGATAGACGCACTTGCGTCAAAATCTCAAAATCAACCGCATACCGACGGGAGCGTTAACGGAATGCTTGACGCACTCAAACGCGCGGATGCGGATATTGCGGTTACTTTGCCCGTATTGACTAAACCTACGCAATTCGAAAGCGTTGTTAAATTTGCGTCCTTTATAAACGAAAATTATTCGAGCGGACAAAAAAGATTGATTTCTTTTGCGGGAATGCACCCTAAATGCGACAATATACCTGAAAAAATGCGCTTGGTTAAAAGTTTAGGTATTAAAGGTGTAAAAATTCATCCCGATTATCAGTCAACATATATTGACGACGACGGCTACGTTGAAATTCTTGAATGGGCAAAACGATTAGATTTAATCGTCGTTACGCATTCTGGTGTTGACGATGGATATAAGGGTGAGCCCGTTAGGTGTCCACCTGAAAGGGTTTTGAAAGTTATTCAAAAAGTGGGGCACGAAAAGTTTGTTCTTGCGCATTACGGTGGACATAGATTATGGGAAGAAGTTTATGATTTGCTTGCGGGTGAAAAAGTATATTTTGATACTGCGTGCAGTTTAGATAAAATTTCGCCCGAACTTTTTAAGAAAATACTTGAAAAACACGGCGAAGACAAGGTTTTGTTTGCAACGGATTGCCCGTGGTGTGATATAAAGTCGCATATAGACCTTTTGCGTTCTTATAATTTAGACGCTCACGTTGAACAAAAAATACTATATAAAAACGCGTTAAAATTGTTAAATCTAGGTGAATAGTTATGAATTACAATGAAAAATCTTTTGCTCTTGGTAGCAAAAGGTCGATAATTAGAGAGATTTTTGAATACAGTAAAGTTCGTGCATCTGAAATCGGTGCTGAAAACGTTTACGATTTTAGTTTGGGTAATCCTAGCGTAGAGCCGCCCAAGGAAGTTGAAGAAACGATAAAAGAATTATTGCTTACGCAAAGCGCAACCGCTTTGCACGGTTATACTTCGGCGCAAGGGGATTTTGGCGTTAGAAAGGCTGTTTCCGACAATATTAACGAACGTTTTGGCTTGAATTTAAGTGCTGATAATATTTATATGACTTGTGGCGCTGCCGCATCGCTTTCGATTTGTCTTAAAGCGGTTTGCTGTGATGGCGACGAATGTATAGTTTTTGCACCGTTTTTTACCGAGTATAGAGTATTCGTTGAAAATGCGGGGGCAAAACTAGTAGTTTCAAATCCTATGGAAAAAACTTTCCAAGTTGACGTTTTAGACTTTGAAAGCAAGATAAATGAAAAAACCAAAGCGATTATAGTGAATTCACCAAATAATCCAAGTGGCGTAGTTTATACGGCGCAAACCGTCAAGGCTATTTGCGAAGTTCTTGAAAGAAAGCAAAAAGAGTACGGGCACGTTATATATTTGATTGCCGACGAACCGTATCGTGAATTAGTTTACGGCAACGTTGAAGTTCCTTACTTAATGAACTATTACGATAACACGTTAGTTTGCTATTCTTATTCAAAATCACTTTCGTTACCGGGTGAAAGAATAGGTTATATTGCGGTTAATCCAAAAATGGAAGGAGCAAAAGAAATTTACCTTTCAGTTTGCGGTGCGGGTAGGTCTTTGGGCTACGTTTGTGCGCCAAGTTTATTCCAACGCGTTGTGGGTAAGTGCTTAAATGCAAAAGTTAACGTTGAAGCGTACGAAAAAAATAGAAATCTTTTATACAATTCATTATGCGAATTTGGTTTCGATTGCGTTAAGCCTGACGGCGCGTTCTATTTGTTTGTTAAATCACCGTCTAATGACGCTACTGAATTTTATGAAAGGGCAAAGGCGCACGAGATATTAGTTGTTCCTTGTGACGACTTTGGTGTTTCAGGCTACGTAAGAATTGCTTATTGCGTTGATTATAACCGCATTAAAAACTCGTTACCCGCATTTGAAAAATTAGCAAAAGAATATGAGTTATAACAAAAAGAAAAAAGGCGCTAAACGCGCCTTTTTTTATATGTTTGTCACACATAATAATATTTTATAAAATTAGTAAAATACATACTATTTTGCAGTTAATTCATATAGATGAACTTTATAACTTTCCATCGCTTGTTTAATGATTTTTATTGCAACGTCTCTATCAGAAGCAACGTCAACGGTAGTGTCCTTATTTTCTAATTGCTTGTAAACGGAGAAGAAGTGTTGCATTTCGTCAAAAATATGTTTTGGCAAATCGTGAATGCTCTTATATGTATTATAGTTGGGGTCTGTTTCAGGGATTGCGATAACCTTTTCGTCAACCGCGCCGTTGTCGTTCATAATGATAACGCCGATAGGGTAACATTTAACTAAACTCATAGGAATTAAACTTTCCGAGCATAAAATAAGCACGTCAAGCGGGTCGTTGTCAGATGCTAGAGTGTGTGGAATAAAACCGTAGTTTGCGGGGTAGTGAGTTGAAGTGTATAAAATTCTATCAAGTCGCAAAAGTCCGGTTTTTTTATCCATTTCGTACTTTTGTTTTGAACCTTTGCTAATTTCAACAACCGCAATAAATTCTTCAGGTTTAATTCTGTTGCTTTCTATGTCGTGCCAAATATTCATAAAAGCCTCCGTATTTTTATAATGGATAATTATAGCACAATGTCTTCGTTATTTCAACTATTTTGCAAAATAAAACAAAGTTTTGCTGATAGAAAAGTAATTTTTTTATATTTTTGCTCATTAAGGTTTGCGATAAAGCGTTTTTTTTGATATAATAATTTAGTGACGAAAGTTTTATTTGACTACGTAAAGGAGACTATGTTATGAGCGAATGTACTCACGATTGTTCGTCTTGTTCGGAAAAATGTTCTGAAAGAAAAGACTTTAAGGAAAAGCAAAACGAATTTAGCAATATTAAGAAGGTTATCGGTATAGTTAGCGGTAAAGGTGGGGTTGGTAAATCTTTAATTACCGGCTTATTAGCAACGCTCGTTAACAAAAAAGGGTTTAAAACTGCAATTTTAGATGCCGATATTACAGGCCCGTCAGTTCCCAAAATGTTTGGCGTAAAAGATAAGGCGCAAGCAATAGACGATAAGTATATCGTGCCCAAAACGAGCAAAGACGGCGTAAAAATAATGTCAATTAATTTACTACTTGAAAACGAAGACGACCCTGTCGTTTGGCGTGGCCCGGTAATTGCTGGCGCAGTTAAGCAGTTTTGGACAGACGTTGCTTGGGGCGACGTTGATTTTATGTTCGTTGATATGCCACCGGGAACGGGTGACGTTCCGCTAACCGTGTTTCAATCTTTACCGATTGACGGTATAATCGTGGTTGCATCACCGCAAGAGTTGGTGTCTATGATTGTTGGTAAAGCGGTTAAGATGGCAACTATGATGAATATTCCTATCCTAGGAATTGTTGAAAATATGTCATATTACGAATGTCCAGACTGTGGTAAAAAGATAAACGTGTTTGGCGAAAGTAGAATTGAGCAAACTGCGAAAGAATATTCTATTTCAAAGGTTGCTCGTCTTCCTATAAATCCTGAATTTGCAAAAATGGTGGATAACGGAAATATTGAGCGTTTTACTGGCGATTACCTTGACGAAATGGTAGGCGTTATAACGAAAAAATAATAAGGGAAAATTATATGAATAAATACGAAAGTAACGACGACAATGCCGTATCAAACCAAGCGTTAGAAGGGCTTGAAGGTGGCAAAAAAGTAGGTTTTACCGGTAAAATAGGTTTTGTTTTGGCTGCCGCGGGTTCTGCCGTTGGGTTAGGTAACTTGTGGAGATTTCCGTATCTTACCGCACATTACGGTGGTGGAATATTCGTTTTCTGTTATATTGCACTTGCAGTATTCTTTGGTTTAGCGCTTTTGATGCTTGAAATTGCTATCGGTAGAAATACGGGGAAAAGCGTAATAGGTGCTTTTTCAAAACTTAACAAAAAGTTTAAGTGGTTTGGTTACGTGTGCGTAATCGTACCGCTTATTATAGTTCCGTATTACTGCGTTATAGGCGGATGGGTTGTAAAATATGCTTTGGCGTTCTTGACGGGGAGCGAAGAGCTTGTTAACGTTGACAATGCTGACGCAACGGGTGAGTATTTTGGTGCGTTTATTTCATCAACTTGGCAACCGCTCATCTTCTTTTTGATTTTTGCTATTATTACCGTCGTAATCGTAGCGTTCGGCGTTCAAAAAGGTATTGAAAAAATGAGTAAAATACTTATGCCGGCTCTAGCAATAATGGCAGTATTCCTTATGGTGTACGTTTTGTGTCAACCGGGTGCACTTAGCGGTGTTAAGTATACTCTCGTACCAAACTTTAGCGATTTTAGTTTTAGAACGGTTTTGGGTGCGTTAGGTCAACTTTTTTATTCGCTTTCAATCGGTATGTGCATAATGATAACGTACGGTTCGTATATGAAAAAGAACGTTGATATTAAGTCGTCAAGTTTACAAATTGCAATATTTGACAGTTTATTTGCATTGATTGCGTCTTTAATTATTATTCCTGCGGTGTTTGCTTTTGGTAATCCGGAGCAAGCGTTTGAAAAGGCAGGTCCTTCGTTAATGTTTATTCAATTAACGAACGTGTTTAACGCGTTCCCTGCAGGTGGCAGAGTAATGGCGGTGATTTTCTTCGTGCTAGTGTTCTTTGCTGCTGTAACTTCGTCAGTTTCGTTAGTTGAATCAATCGTTGCTGTGCTTTGTGAAGACGGAAGAATGAAGAGAATTACGGCTTGTTTAATCGTTTTTGGGGCAATATTCGTTTTGGGTACGCTTTCTTCGCTTGGTTACGGCGTGCTATCGGGTGTAAAAATTGCGGGTATGGATATATTAGACACGTTCGATTTCCTTGCAAATAACATTTTGATGCCGATTGTTGCGATAGTAACTTGTGTTTTTGCGGGGTGGTTCATTGAAAAATCAATCATTCCCAAAGAAATAGGGCTAGAAAAGAATAAGGCGTTAAACACTTATTTTAACGTGATAATTAAATATGTAGCGCCTATTTGTATTTTGGCAATTTTATTGACGGGATTGTTCGTTAAAATATAATCCAAATAATTAATAAGAAAGCCTTGGATTTTTCAAGGCTTTTTTTAATATGAACCGTTGAAATTCGTATTAAAAAAGTTATGGTTGTGTATTTTTGAACACGTTTTGTTGTTTTTTGCTTTTTTTTCAAATAAGGATTGACAAACCGTAGTCTAATACTTATAATAAGATAATATTATTAAATATATAATAAATATTATCATAATAAAAGGAAGGGATTGTGTAATGGATAACGAAATTATTGTTGGTATATTACAAATGTTGCTTTCTTTGGTGCTAGGTTTTGCTATCGGTTTTGAAAGAAAAATGCGCTATAAGGAAGCGGGGATAAGAACGCATACAATCGTTTGCGTTGGTGCGTGCTTATATACTATCGTTTCACAGCAATTTAGTGGTGACACGGGGCGTGTTGCTGCGCAAATCGTATCAGGGATAGGTTTTATCGGTGCAGGTATGATTTTTAACCACAAGCAAGTGGTGCACGGGCTTACTACCGCTGCGGGTATTTGGGCGACCGCTGCAATCGGTATGGCTGTCGGTGCAAGAATGTGGATTGTATCAATCGTTGCGTCAGTGGTTATAATTTTAGTTCAATTTATAATGCATTTGCCCGTAAAAATTTTTCACTCGCGCTATCATTTAAGATTGAACGTGGTTTATAAATGTGTTGGTAATAGCGAAAAAGAAACTATAAAAGAACTTTTTGGTGTTAAGCGTTTTACTAGCATTAATGCAAAAAAAGATAACGGTGAAATTTATTACCGCACGCTAATAAGCACAGATAAAGAAATTACCGCGGATGATATTTATAGAATTTTAAGTGAAAACGATTTTATTTTATCAATAACTAGGGAAGACGACGAATTTTAATTAAGTGTTGCTTATGAAAAAAGATATTTTAGAAAAAAATTTTGAAAATTTGCGTGCGAAAAGGTTGTTTTTGTTCGATATGGACGGAACTATTTATTGTGAAAACACTTTGTTTGACGGTGTTAAAGAGTTGTTTAATCAAATTACTAACGACGGTGGCAGGTACGTTTTTATTACGAATAACTCGTCAAAGTCGGTAACGGACTATATTGATAGGCTACAAAAAATGGGGCTTGACGTTAATGAAGAGCACTTTTTTACGTCAACGCAAGCAACTGTTAGACTGTTTAGTGCAAAGTTTGGCGATAAACTTATTTATGCGCAAGGAACAAAATCGTTTATTAAGGAATTGAAAAAAGGTGGGCTTAACGTTACCGAAGAATATACCGAAGACGCTTGCGCTATTTTGGTTGGGTTTGATGCGGAATTAACTATGGACAAGTTGAGAAATACTTGTAAAATGCTTACGAATTTTGACCTTCCGTATTATGCAACGAATCCTGACTGGGTGTGTCCTGTTGATTTTGGGTATATTCCTGATTGTGGTTCAATGTGCTTTGGCATTGAAAAAGCAACGGGGAAAACGCCTATTTTTATCGGAAAACCGCAACCTACGATGATTGAAGTTGTTATGGAAAAATTTGGTTATCAAAAAGAAGAAACGGTTGTGTTTGGCGATAGGCTTTACACCGACATTGCGTCGGGTGTAAATGCGGGCGTTGATACCGTTTTAGTTTTAAGCGGTGAAGCCACTATGGCGGATTACAACGAGAGCGAAGTGAAATCAACTTTCGTACTAAATAGCGTAAAAGATTTGTTGTAAGGTAATTTTGTAATGAAAAAAATATTAAATGAAGCAAAGCGCTACATGTTTATGGTATTGGGTTGTTTCAGTTATTCGCTTAGCTTGCGTTCGTTTTTAATCCCAAACGATATCGTTGGCGGTGGCGTTAGTGGTGCGGCGTCGCTAATAGAAATGTTAACGGGGTTACCAGCGGGCTTATTTATAGTTTTAATCAATTTGCCTATTCTCGTTTTAGGGTTTAGATTGATGGGGTGGCGTTTTATATTAAACTGCTTTATTACAACGGCAACGCTTGGTGGCACTACTGAATTGTTGACTATATTTGGCGATAACCTAGTTTTTTGCGATGATAAAATTTTAGCCGGTTTATACGGTGGTATTTTGCAAGGTATAGGAATAGGCTTGTTTATCAAATACGAAATGTCAAGTGGCGGAACTGAATTATTAGGTAGAATAACCCACAACGTATTGTCTTTTGGTAGCATTGCAACTCACGTCGCCGTTTTTGACGGAATGGTTGTTTTGCTTGGTGCAATATTGCTTAAGAATCCCGAAAACGTATTATACGCTTTGATTTTGATTTTCGTTAGTGCAAAGTTGAGCGATATGGTCGTTTATGGTTTTACAAAATCAAAAATGTGCTATATTATTACCGAAAAGGCAGAAGAAATTGCTGATTTTTTAATTTCGCATAGTCCTAGGGGTGTTACAATGGTTCAGGGCGAAGGTATGTATTCTAAAACGGATAAAGGCGTGCTATTGACTTGTGTAAAAAACAATCAAGTCGTTGCACTAAAAAATTCGATTAAGATGCTTGATGAAAACGCTTTCGTTATCGTTAGTGACGCTAACGAAGTTTACGGAAAAGGGTTTAAGAATATTTAATCTTTTTATTTTATAAAAAATAAAAGGTGTGTAATCATTTTGATTACACACCTTTTTGTTTGTGTTTAATTAGCGTTTTGCAATTACTTCTTTTTCGAAATTTTCAACGGCGTCAAACCAGTCGTCAGACAAGTTTTGGCGTGAAAGGTATTCGTCCCAAACGTCGCCGATAGGCATAAATTTGAATTTTTCATTCAAATACATAATTTGAGAGAAGTCGTTTTTATCTTGCAATTCTTTGAGCTTTGCGTTAGGTAAGAGAAGTGCGGTAAGCAATGCTTTTTGCATTGAACGAACGCCGGTTACGAATGCGCAAAGACGGTTAATACTTGCGTCAAAGTAATCAAGACCGATTAAAACTTTTTGGTCAGCGTCGTTCCTAATGATTTCCTTTGCGATTTCTTTAAGTTCATCGTCAAGAATAACAACGTGGTCGCTATCCCAACGAACGGGGCGAGAAACGTGCAATGCAATTTTGTCGTAGAAAGCAAGAAGTGCAGGCACTTTATCTGAAACTACTTCGGTGGGGTGGTAGTGACCTGTGTCAAGTAAGCAACAAATGCCTTTGCTTGCTGCATAATTTTGATAAAACTCGTTGTTGCCAACGGTATAACTTTCAACACCGATACCGAAAACTTTGCTTTCAACAGCGGGGATTACCCATTTCTTGTCGTAATCAGCAAGGATTTCATCAAGAGATTCTTTAAGTCTTAAACGTGGTCCTAAACGGTCGGTTGGGATATCCTTAAATCCGTCGGGAATCCAAATGTTAACCAAGCAAGGGCTATTCATTTCTTTACCGATTTCGGCGGCAATTTTAAGGCATGCCTTGCCGTGGTTAATCCAAAACTTTCTAGTTTCAGCGTCGGGTGAAGATAGTGAAAGACCGTTTTTCATTTTTGGGTGTGCAAAGAAAGTGGGGTTGAAGTCAACGCCGTCAAGACCGCATTCTTTTGCAAAGTCTACCCAAGGCTTGAAATATTTGTATTCGTAAGCGTCTCTATCAACTTTGCCTTTGTCTTCGCCTAAAAGTGCGTAGCAAGCGTGCACGTTAATGCGTTTTTTACCGGGCATAAGTTTAAATGCCGTTTTAACGTCTGAAAAAAGTTCTTCGGGGGTTCTTGCTCTACCGGGGTAGTTACCGGTGGTTTGAATACCGCCGTCCAAAGCGTCGCTACCGTCAAAACCGATAACGTCGTCTGCTTGCCAACAATGAACGGATACGGGAATATTGCCAAGGCGTGCTAAAGCCGCTTCCGTGTCAACGCCGTATTTAGCGTAAAGACTTTTTGCTTGTTCATATCTAGTCATAATCGTGCTCCTTAAACTTCTTTAATATCGAAAGATTTTTTAATAATATTGCGCCCTTCTTGAACGTTTTTAAGTTCACCAGCGCCTATCATTTGCATTGTTAGATTGCCGATTGCAGTACCTTCGGCGGGGCCGGCAATAACTTTTTTGACAGTCTTTGCCTTGGTTAGGCGGTTAAGGAAGTCGTTTTTACTGCCACCGCCGATAATGTTAAGGGTTTGATATTTTTCACCCGTAACGTTTTCCAAATCGTTAAGGCTTTCTGCATAAAATTCAGCTAGATTGTTGTATATGCAATAGCAAATTTCACCAACGGATAATTCGCGACCAACTGCTGAAAGAATTTCGCTTATCATGCTTTGTGGGGCTAAGAAACGAACGTCGTTAACGTTGATTTTTGCGTCGACGGGGTTTTCTTCTGCCATTTTAGCCATGGTTGCGAAATCGTATTTGTTATCGAGTTCACGGCGTACTTGCTGAATCATCCATAAACCCATAATATTCTTTTGTAAACGGAAAGCACCGCAAACGCTACCTTCGTTAGAGTAGTTTGCTTCTCTTGCGCTATCGCTAGTGAAAGCAACGTTTCTTTCAACGCCGAGTAAAGACCAAGTTCCGCTTGAAATGTAAGGCGATTGACCGTCTAGTGGTGCAGCGATAACTGCGCTAGCGGTATCGTGAGTTGCGGGTAGAATAACCTTTGCTTTGTATCCTACGAATTTGGCAACTTCGTCAGTAAATTCCCCGATAATCGTGCCAGCGGGGGAAAGTTCGCCAAATAAAGATTTGGGGTAGCCAAGTTTATCTAAAATTTCTTCATCCCACTCGTGCGTAATAGCGTTTACCATACCGGTTGTCGTGCCGTTGGTGTATTCTTGCTTTTTAACGCCGGTAAGTTTAAAGTGGAAATAATCGGGCAACATCAAAAGAGATTTTGCCTTATCAAGTTTTCCGCTAAGTTTATCATCGTAAAGTTGGTAAACGGTGTTAAAAGTTGCAAATTGAATACCCGTTTTGCTATATAATTCTTCGAACGGAATAATGTTATGAACGGGGTCAAAGCATTTGTCCGTGCGGTTGTCACGATAGCAATAAACACCGTCGATAACGTCGTCGTTCTCGTCTAAAAGAACGTAGTCAACGCCCCAAGTGTCAACGCCGACGGAATAAGGGATTTTACCTAACGTGTCAGCCTGTTTTAAACCGTTTAGAATTTCACGGAATAAACGTTCCGTGTCCCAAAAAAGCCTCCCATCTTTTTTATCGGGGAAATTGTCAAAACGGTATATTTCTTCTGTTACCATTTTTCCGTCTTCAAGATGGCATAAAATATGTCTGCCGGAAGACGCACCTATATCTATTGCAAGAAAATATTTCATGGAAAATATTTTATCACATATTAAAACGTTTGTCTATAATAAATTGTTTTTTGTTTAAGTGTGATTAAATTGTTGATAAATGAGCATTTTTGCCCCTTGATATGAACAGAAAAACAAAATTATAATCACAAAAAAATCAAGTGATAGCATGGTTGTTGATGCGAAAAGTAATTTAGGTTTAAGGCGAATTATTAATTTCTTAAATCTTCCGTATTCGATTGATTTTTTTGCCGTTTGAGTTTATAATATACGCATAAAAGAAGTTTTGAGAGGAATGTATGAATAAAAGGTATAAATTAGGTGTAATAGGCGCAGGTTTCATGTCTACGGCGATTGTAAACGGCGTGATAACGAGTGGTGTTTTGTTGCCTGAAAATATAATCGTAAGCGACCCTAATGAAATAGCGCTTGAAAAGATTTCAAAGTTGGGTGTTGGTGTGTCGAGTGATAACGTTGCTGTTGTGGACGGCGCTGAATACGTGCTTTTTGCGGTTAAGCCACAAAGTTTAGATGACGTTTTAAGCGGGATAAAAAATTGTTCTTGCGATAAGTTTGTGTCAATAATGGCGGGGGTAAAAAAGGAAAAAATAAAAAAAGTTTTCCCAAAAGCGCTCGTTGCAAGATGCATGCCTAATACGCCGTGTGCAATCGGTTGTGGGGCGGTTGGGCTTGACCTTTCGGATTTTACTGATGAAAACGAAAAAAACTTTGTAAAATCCTTATTGTCCGCTATTTCCGAAGTCGTTTGTGTTGACGAAGATAAATTGAATGCAGTTACGGGTATAAGCGGTAGCGCTCCTGCGTACTTTTATTTGTTCTTAAAAGGAATAATTGAAGCGGGGCAAGAGCACGGCTTAAATTATGAACAAGCAAAAACGCTTGCTACGGCAACTATGATAGGCGCGGGTAAAATGGTTCAATTAAATGCTGATAAAAGTCTTGACGAACTTATCAATGCCGTTTGTAGTAAGGGTGGAACTACCATTGAAGCCGTAAACGTGTTTAATGGCGAAAGTCTTAACGATTTGACAAAAAAAGCAATAGATGCGTGTGTAAAAAGGTCTGAAGAGTTGGAAAAATTATGAAAATTGTAGATTTATATACTGACGGTGCGTGTAGTGGTAATCCCGGAACGGGTGGGTATTGTGCTATTCTGATTTACAACGGGCACGAAAAGGTGTTGAGTGGGTGTGAGTTGGAAACCACGAATAACCGTATGGAATTGCTTGCCGTTATAAAAGGGCTTGAGGCTTTGAAAGAAAAGTGCGTTGTGAATATTTATAGCGATTCACAATACGTCGTTGATGCTTTTAATCAAGGATGGATTGATTCTTGGCAAGAAAAAGGTTGGAAAACGGCGGGGAAAAAAGAAGTTAAAAACGTGGATTTATGGAAACGTTTGTTGGAATTAGTTGCTCAAAATCAGGTAAATTTTATAAAGGTGAAAGGGCACGCCGACAACGAATATAATAATCGTTGTGATAAAATGGCGGTTGAAGAGTATAAAAAGTTAACGGCTAAAATTGAAAATTAATTCAAAGATTATTTGTTTGTGTTTTGCTATTGTTTTTACATGTGATTATATCACGCATAAAGGTGTTTTATGAATATTTTAATCAGTAATGACGACGGGATTTTTTGTGACGGTGTCATTAAACTTGCTGAAAGGTTGTCAAAAGAGAACGACGTGTTGGTCGTTGCTCCTGAAGATAATTGTTCGGCGTGTTCTCAATCGCTTACCATAGGTAAACCATTAAAATTAACCGAGCGCAAAATTTCAAAAAACTTCAAAGCGTATTCTCTTTCGGGAACGCCGTGCGATTGTATTAAATTTGCAAAATTAGTGTTTAAGGATTTTAAGGCTGACGTCGTCGTTGCAGGTATAAACAAAGCGCACAATCTCGGTTCTGATATTTTGTATTCGGGAACGGTTGCGATTGCTAGTGAAGCGTCTTTTTTTGGAAACGTTGCCTTTGCATTTTCTTCTTTTAATTACGGGGATGCGGATTTTGATAATTATGCAAAAATTGCCGAAGAAATTATTAATAAATTACTGCCGATTTCTTCTATTGGCGACATTTGGAACGTAAATTTTCCAAATAAAGATTTAGGGAAAATTAAAGGGATTAAATTAACGAAACTCGGCAAACAACTTTATTCCGATAGGTATGAGTTGGTTGGTGATAACGAATACGTGCTCGTTGGCGAACTTATAGAGCACGACGAGAATGACGCTGATTGTGATATTGAGTGGTCAAAAAAAGGATACGTTACCGTCACTCCGTTGTTGTTTAATAAAACTAACTACGAAAAGTTGAAAGGCGTACTAAATTTAAACTTATTTTGACAGTAACGAGTATATTTTAATAAATAACTTGATTTAGTTTACAAAAAATGATATTATATTAGGCGTGTTTGGAGAAAATATGTCAAAGGTAGTTGTAATCGGCGGTGGTGCTTCGGGTATGATGGCTGCGTATACCGCGGCACTCTATGGTAACGAAGTTACTTTGCTTGAAAAAAATGAAAAACTCGGAAAAAAAATATATATAACGGGCAAAGGTAGGTGTAATTTAACTGCCGACGTCAGCGTGAACGAGTTTTTTAATAACGTCGTTTCAAACCCGAAATTTATTTACGGATGCGTCAATAACTTCACTCCCGAAGATACCATTAAGTTTTTTGAGTCTTTGGGGCTTAAATTAAAAACTGAAAGGGGAAATAGGGTTTTTCCGTTAAGTGATAAAGCGAGTGACGTAACTAAAACGCTTGAAAAAGCAATGTTTTCTGTTGGCGTTGACGTTAGATTAAATACGAAAGTTTTAGAAATAGAGGTATTAGACGGCAAGGTTTGCGGTGTGGTTACCGAAGTTGGTAAAATTGATTGCGATTCTGTAATAGTTTGTTGCGGTGGTATTTCTTATCCGCTTACCGGTAGTTCTGGTGACGGTTATGGTTTTGCAAAAAAATTAGGGCACACTATTACCGATTTGAAACCCGCACTCGTAGGGGTTGAACTTTTAGGTTCTGACTTTGCTGAAATGCAAGGTCTTTCATTAAAAAACGTGTCTATTAGCGTGATGAACTGTGAAAAACGCGTGTTTTCGGATTTTGGCGAAATGTTGTTTACGCATTTCGGTATTTCAGGGCCGATAGTTTTATCTTGTTCGTCAAAAATAAATAGGCTTAATTTAAGCGAGTTAAAGATAGTTATCGACCTTAAACCTGCACTTGACCAACAAACGCTTGAAAATCGTTTGATAAGGGAGTTTCAAGAAAATAAAGTTAAAACGATAAGTGGAACGATGCGCGCTTTATTGCCTAAAACACTCATTGATTGCGTGTTGCGTTTTGCTAGTGTTAACGGCAATAAAAAATGTTGTGAAATTACGGTTGAAGAAAGAAGAAGTCTTGTAAATACGATGAAAGCGTTAACTTTTAAGCCTAAAAAATTGCGCCCTATTGAAGAGGCAATCGTTACGGCGGGCGGTGTTAACGTCAAAGAAATCAACCCCAAAACTATGGAAAGTAAACTAGTAAAAGGTTTGTTCTTTGCAGGGGAAGTTCTAGACGTGGACGCGTTTACCGGTGGATTTAATTTACAAATTGCGTTTTCTACTGGGTATAGTGCAGGCTTGAATTGTGGAAATTAACGTTTTATATAAACGAAATGGGGTATAATTATGGAAAAAATTATTAGAATTGCGTTAGATGGACCTTCGGGGAGTGGTAAAAGCACAATAGCAAAACGCTTGTCTTCAAAATTGAATATTTTGTATCTTGATACTGGCGCTATGTATAGGGCAACTGCGTTAAAGGCGTTGAGTATGAATATTGACACGCTTGACGAAAAGGCAGTTTCCACTTTTATTGATGATATCAACTTGAAAATAGAATATATTGACGGCTCGCAACATACTATTCTAGACGGTGTTGACGTTTCGGAAAAAATTAGAGAACCGCACGTTTCAATGGCAGCGTCTAACATATCCAGCCTTAAATGTGTACGCTTGAAAATGGTTGAAATGCAAAGAAGTATCGCGTCGGAAATGTCTTGCGTTCTCGATGGTAGAGATATCGGTTCGTACGTTTTACCAAATGCAGACTTTAAGTTCTATATTACTGCAAGTGTTGACGTTCGTGCGGATAGAAGATTTAAAGAGTTGACGTTGAAAGGGCATAAGCTTGATTTCGAAGCACTTAAAAATGAAATTGAACAACGTGATTATAACGATAAAACTAGGGATTTTTCACCCCTAGTTCGTGCCGAAGACGCTATTTTGATTGATACTTCATTTATGAACATTGAACAAGTTATCGGTAAAGTTTTGTCGTATATCAAAGATTAGTAAAAATTATGCATTGGTTTAAAAGGTCATTAATTAGAATAGCAGGAATGCTTTTTCCAACAAAAATTATCGGCAAGGAAAATATTCCAGAAAGCGGTGCGCTTTTAGTTTGTAACCATTTTTCTGCAGTTGATTGCCTATATTTTTTAAGTTTAGAAAGGGAAGATTTGTATATTCTAGCAAAGAAAGAAGTTTTTAAGAATAAAACTATCGGCAAAATCTTGAAGATTTACGGGGCTATTCCTATCGATAGAGAAAATCCGGATATGCGTTCTTTAATGGAATCTATAAAGGTGCTTAAAAAAGGCGGAAAACTAACGATATTTCCAGAAGGCACTAGAAATAAAACGGGTACGGATGAATTGCAAGAAATTAAAGGTGGTGCGGCGGTTTTTGCGGTAAAAGCAAAATGCCCGATTGTTCCAATTATGATACGGAAAAAACCTAAATTTTTAATTAGAAACAATATGATTATTGGCAAGCCTTTTTTTCTTGAACAATATTATTCTTCTAAACTTGACGATGGTGTTGTTAAAGAGATGGATGATATTATTGCTTGTAAGATGAAGGAGCAACAAGAAGTCTTGCGCAATTTAACCGCTAAAAAAGGAAGAAATAGTTAAATGGTTATATTGAAAGGCAAGCACGGCGGGTTTTGCTTTGGTGTTGAAAGAGCGGTTAAAGAAGCAAGAAAGTTGCGTGGAAAGGGCAACTACGTTTTAGGAGAGATTATTCATAACGACCTTGTCGTTAGCGATTTGGAAAAATCAGGCGTGAATACGATTCAAAGTTTAGACGACGTTCAGTTTTTGCCGGGCGATAATTTATTGATAAGGACGCACGGTGAACCCAAAACAACCTTTGAGCGCGCAAAAGATTTAGGCGTTAACGTAATTGATTGCACCTGTCCGTTTGTAAAAGATATTCAAAAAATCGTGGACGAGCATTATAGAAATGGATACGCCATTGCCGTTATCGGGAAAGATAATCACCCTGAAATTATCGGCATAAACGGTTGGTGTGAAGGAACTGCCGTGATTACTGAAAAAGTTGAAGATTTACAGGCGATAAACGCCGAAAAATTGTGCATCGTGGTGCAAACGACCTATTCGGAAGAAAAATTTGATAAAATTATTAAAAATTTTACGCCTAGCAATGTAAAAACAGTTGATATTTTCAAAACAATTTGTTATACTACAAAAAGGCGACAACAAGAAGCCGTGATTATCGCTAAACAATGCGATGCGGTTATCGTTTTAGGCGGTGCAAAGAGTAATAATACTGAAAAGTTGTTTGAAATTTGCAAAAATTACTGCCCGTCGGTTTTTAGGGTTATCCACCCTAGAGATTTTAATTTTGAAAAAATAAAAAGTTATAAAAAAATAGGGGTTGTTATGGG
>JAZRNE010000012.1:0-24952 GCA_045648045.1 Christensenellaceae bacterium | reverse complement strand
AACGGCTGCGTGTGAAGTCATACCGCCACGAGCGGTCAAGATACCTTGTGATGCTTTCATACCTTCGATATCTTCAGGTGAAGTTTCAAGACGAACGAGAATAACCTTTTCGCCCTTAGCCTTCCAAACCTTAGCGTCTTCAGCGGTGGAAACTACTTTACCACAAGCAGCACCGGGAGATGCACCGAGCGCTCTAGCAGCAGGTTGAGCAGACTTCAACGCTTTTGCATCGAATTGTGGGTGTAAAAGCGTGTCAAGGTTTCTGGGGTCAATCATCAATACTGCTTGCTTTTCATCAATCATGCCTTCGTCAACTAAGTCGCAAGCGATTTTGAGAGCAGCGGCAGCAGTACGCTTACCGTTTCTAGTTTGAAGCATATAGAGTTTGCCGTGTTCTACGGTAAATTCCATATCTTGCATATCTCTGTAGTGGTCTTCTAAAATACCACAAACTTTTTTGAATTGTTCAAATGCTTCGGGGAACTTTTCAGCCATTTGTGCAATCGGCATCGGTGTACGGACGCCGGCAACAACGTCTTCACCTTGTGCGTTGGTCAAGAATTCACCCATAAGTTTCTTTTCGCCAGTTGCAGGGTCACGAGTAAACGCAACACCCGTACCGCAATCGTCACCCATGTTACCGAATGCCATTGCTTGTACGTTAACTGCCGTACCCCAACTATAAGGAATATCGTTATCACGACGATATACGTTAGCACGGGGGTTATCCCAAGAACGGAAAACTGCTTTAACAGCACCGATAAGTTGTTCCTTGGGGTCGGTTGGGAAATCTTTACCGATTTTTGCCTTGTATTCAGCCTTGAATTGTTCAGCCAACTTTTTAAGGTCTTCAGCAGTAAGGTCAACGTCAAGTTGAACGCCCTTTTCTTCTTTCATTTTGTCAATGAGTTGTTCAAAGTATTTTTTACCAACTTCCATAACAACGTCAGAATACATTTGGATAAATCTTCTATAACAGTCGTAAGCCCATCTTGCATTGCCAGACTTTTCAGCCATAACTTCTACAACTTGTTCGTTTAAGCCAAGGTTCAAAATGGTATCCATCATACCGGGCATTGACGCTCTTGCGCCAGAACGAACTGAAACCAACAAGGGGTTTTCAAGGTCGCCGAACTTTTTGCCGGTGATTTCTTCCATTTTGGTTATGTTTTCCATAATTTCAGCCATAATGGAGTCATTGATTTGCTTGCCGTCTTCATAATATTTGGTGCAAGCTTCGGTAGTGATGGTAAAGCCTTGGGGAACGGGAAGACCGATTTTGGTCATTTCAGCAAGGTTTGCACCTTTACCGCCGAGAAGTTCTCTCATTTTGCCGTTACCTTCACTAAATAAGTAAACGTATTTCATTTAGGTTTTTCCTCCCAAAAAAGTTTTCAATTTCATTGACTTTTAAGTCACTTATCTATTTTACTATAAATTATAAAATATTTCAACTGATATAATATAGTTTTTGAGTTATGTTGATTATAATGCAATTCTTATGCTTTGCAATTTTGTAAAGTTTTATTTGAACATTTTTATCAGTTCGGATAAGGATTTTAGGCTTTCTTCGGCGCGATTTTTTACGTAATAATCAATAAGGCGCAAAGCCTTGTCCGTCCCTTCAAACTCGTCGTTTAGAACGCCTTTTTCCGCACGGCAAAGCGCAGTTAGCGTGCAAGCGTTAATCTCTCTACCCGTGCCGTCAAAACAATTTTCACAACAAAAAGAACCCGTGCGGTAATCGAAAAACACCTTGCCTAAAATTTCTTCACACCCACAGTAAAAGCATCCGTTAGTAGAAAGTTGAATACCCGAATCTTTTAGCGCAAGAATTAAAAAATTAATCAAATGACTTTTGGGATTATTTTCACCGTACGCAATATTCTCAAGCGCCTTTACCACGCTCAAAAACATTTGCGAAGAAACAATATCTTCTTTATAGAATTTTTTTATAAACTCAACGATAGTGCCAGCACAAAAGTACTTAACAACGTCTTCGCGCACGGGGTAAAAACTGTCTATTAGGCTCGCCCCGATTACCGTGCGCATATTCGAGCGCTTTGAAAAAATAAATTCGGCAAAACAAAAAGGCTCTGACGCAAATTTAAGTTTTGCGCCCGCCTTTTTTACACCTTTTATTTTAGCGGAAACTACACCCAGTTCAAGAGTGAAAATATTTAAGATTTTATCGTTTTCGCCAAAAGATACTCCGCCTAAAACTATTCCGCTTAACTTTTCTTCCATCTTTAGTCCTTTTCGGATAATTTTTTATATAGCATATAATACGAAACGCTACCCGTCTTTTCAAACATGTCCCAAGCAGTTTGAGCAACGTCGTTTCGGTTTTGTTTTTTGCGCATAAGCCCCTCCGTAAAGGCAGTATGCGCAAGTTTATATTCGTTTATACGACACGCTAGCGTGGCGTAAACGAAGTTAACGCAGTATTGCGTGGCATATAAGTCGTTGTAAAAACAAAATTTTGTATAGCCATTTAGAAACAAGTTTGGCTAGGCTCGACTGCGCAAAAAGATGAGATAGAACGTCCGTTCATCAAAGTTTTTTGCGCAAGACAGTTAACGACGCCAAACGCCGTTTATAAATCGCTATAACCGTATTCTTTCATTAATTGCGCACTATTCCGCCAGTCTTCTTTAACTTTTACGTAGGTGGTTAAGAAAACTTTTTTACCTAAAAACTTTTCCATATCGGAACGAGCGAAAGACGAAACTTCTTTGATTGCCTTGCCACCTTTGCCGATTAAAATTGCTTTATGGTTAGGCTTTTCGCATACGATATCAAGGCTAATTTCATACATTCTTCCACCTTCGGCAAGAGCGAATTTATTGATTATGATTGCAACGCCGTGCGGAATTTCTTTATCAAATTTTAAGAGTATTTTTTCGCGCATTATTTCAGAAACCATAAACTTTTCCGAACGGTCGGAAATAATATCTTGCTCAAAAATCTTTGCGCCTTCGGGCAATTTTTCGGTTAAAACTTTGATAAGTTCTTTAATATTCCTACCCTTTCTTGCCGAAACGGGCACGATATCAACACCTAAGTCGCCAAGTTCTTTTAACTCTGAAATTAAAAGATTTTCAGTCATTATATCAATCTTCGTTAGCGCTAGCACGGTGGGGAGTTTTAGCGCGGTGTATTTTTCTAAAAGCGCTTTATCCGCATCGCTAATACCTTCGTGCGCATCCATAACGAACAACACGGCGTCAACGTCGGCGGTGCTATCAGCCGTTGTTTTTTGCATAACTGAATTAAGAAGATTATCCGCTTTATAAATACCGGGGGTATCAATAAAGGCTATTTGATAATCTTCGGTAGTTAAAACGCCCAAAATTCTATCACGGGTGGTTTGCGGTTTTGGTGAAACTATGGCAACTTTTTCGCCAACCAACACGTTAACGAGCGTGCTTTTACCCGCATTTGCCCTGCCGACTACGGCAACGAATCCACTTTTCATTATTCCCTTACCCCACGCAAAAGATAGCGAATTTCTTTTTCTTTATCGCGCATTTCTTCTTTATCTCTATCGTTCATGTGGTCGTAACCAAACAAGTGTAAAAGTCCGTGCACGATTAGATATTCACGCTCAATTTCTTCGCTGTGCCCGTATTCTTTTGCTTGTGCGCGAATCTTTTCTTCACACAAAACGATTGAGCCCAAAAAGATATACTTTCCTTCAAGTTCGGTTAAACAATCTTTGGGAAGAAGAACTCTACCCTTAATACCGTCAAGACTAGGGTAAGATAGCACGTCCGTAATACTATTTACGCCACGAGTGGTTCTGTTTAAGTTGGTCATTCCTTCGCCGTCTTGAAAAACGAGTTCAACTTTTAGGTAAGAAACTTGCCCTAAAACTGTGTAAACGGCTTTTTCTATTTTTTTAAGTTTGAGTTTTTTATCAAGACACTCTATTTTTAATTTTCCCATAATTTATCTTCCGTGATTATTGTTGTACGATTCCTTCAAGGTTAACCTTGGGATATTCAATTCTACTGTGATATATACCCGTTAAGTTATTAACTACGGTATGAACGATTATATTAATTTCTTTCAAAGTGATTTCACACTCTTCAAACTGCCCCATTTCCATACGAGAGTTAACTATTTTTCTAACGACGCTCTTAACGTTTTCACGCGAACGGTCTTGGAGCGACCTTGCCGCCGCCTCGCACCCGTCGGCAATCATTATAATCGCCGCGATTTTAGTTCTTGGTTTAGGGCCTGCGTAACAATATTGAGTTATGTCAACTTCGCCGTCGGTAAACTGTTTTGCCTTGCCGTAGAAATACATAATAGGCATAGTGCCGTGGTGCTCTAAACACACGTCTGCAATAATTTTAGGCAACCTATTTTTCAATATTAGATTATACCCGTCACGCGCATGCGATTTGATGATATTAGCCGAAAGTTCAGGGGTTAAATCATCGTGCGGGTTAAAACCATCTGCCTGATTTTCCTTAAAAAATTCAGGGCGACGAAGTTTGCCGATATCGTGATAATACGCGCAAGTTCTTGCAAGAAGTGCATCTTCGTTAATGGCGATAGCGCACGCTTCTGCGATGTTTGACACCACGATTGCGTGGTTAAAAGTGCCGGGCGATTGTTGAATCATTTTCTTTATAAGTTTTGCTTTGTGGTCGGTAAGTTCGGCAAGTTTAAACCTTGAAACTTTAGTAAACAACGCTTCAAAAACGGGCAACAGCACCATGAATGCACAAATTGCAATAGGCCCTGCGCACGCGCCTGAAATAAGCGCTTCCCAAGTGTTTACTTTATCGTTACTAATAACGAACATTGCCAAACACAATACTGTCGGTAAAGTTATAATCAAACTCATACCCAAAAGTTTAATACGCGAATACGCTTTGTCCATACAGAAGATAGCAAGCATACCCGACGTAAAGCCCATTATTAAGAAGGGATATTCGCCGATTGAAAGTTCGGTTCTTCCCAAAGAATCAAACAAGAACGTTAAAAAGCAAAACAAAACGTTTACAAAAATTGCTTTTCTTCTATCCGTTAAAAAGAGCGTTAACACCGCGGTGAGTGCTAGCGGACGAATATATATACTTAAATAAGTTCCGCTTACGTATGAAATAATCAAAGATATTTCTATGATTAAGAAAATCATTTCGGAATTGACCGCAAACTTTAAAAAATCTCTATCTTCAAAGAAAAAGTAGCTTGCCATCAATCCAACCAACAATACTAGCAATATGAAAAAATGCAAAAAATTGGTGGGATTGCTAAAATAATCAAACGTTACCGAACGACTTTCAAGGTAAACGCTACCCACGAACAACGCCGCTATAATCAGCGTATTGATAACGTAAGTAAACACGTTTAGCACAATATCTTTTGTCTTCCATTGCAGAACTTTCTGCGATTTGTTCTTTTTCATTTCGTTTTCCTTTTTTGTTTTGCACAAGCGCTAAATTATCACGCCATTTATTTTAACGGCTTTCGCCGAAAAAGTCGTTACCCAACGTATATCGTTTGTCTATAATACACGGTTACGGTATAAACGAACTCGTTTTCCAAACGCTCTTCGTTAACGAGTGTTTCTATCACGTTTTGGACGCCGAGTTTTTCTAACGCTAGCATAGACGCTTGTTCGCCAAGCCCTGCGTCGGTAGCCTTAAATTGAAATTGCTTTTGACATTTTAAGGTTGCCACGGCAAGAACGTTTATCTTTAATTTCTGTTCGTTCATTTGGTAAAAGCCGTCCACCAACACGTCGCCCGCCTTAACCAAATCACCCACGCAAACCAAAGCCGTACCGCGGTAAATTTTAAGGTCTTCAACCACGCAATCGGTGGGTGCAACGAGAGAATACACGTCGCCTTTAAGCCGTTCGGTTTTATCGTCCGATAAAGCCATATCAACGATTAACCGATTGCCCGACTTTTTAATGCTGACGAACGAAACGCCCGAAAGATGCGATAACAACCCGTCTTCAATAACGCTTAAATCTTTGCCCTTTATATCGGCAAAAGGTTTTAAGCCACAAGAATAAAGGTATTCGTTTGCTAGCCGTGAATGCACGCTTCCGCTACCCGTATAGGTTATAGAAAAAATATATCGGTTAGAAAAAATGGCAACTAGCGCAATCAAAACGCAACCAAGCACTAGCCCGAACGAGCGGTAAGCGGACAAAACTGCTCGCCCACGCCCTTTTTCCCCAACTTTTTTTACATTATAACACATTTCTTTTGCGATTGCAAAAAATTTTCGCCTTTCATTAAAGTTTACGCTTAAGTAAAGGCGTTTATTGCCGTATTTTTTCACGTCGTAAAGGGCAACGCCACGTTTTTTGAGCGTGTTTATGAAAAAATCAAGGTTAACCCCCTGAACTAAATACGTGCTTTTTACCCTTAAACGCATTCTACCGAGCAAATTTTTCCGCATACGGCAACGTCTCCCGCGCAAAATTTTTTAACGTAAAGCCCTTTGCCACGAATTAAAAGCCCACCGCCTTTTATGCACAATAAAATTTCTTCGCTATGATAACTTGCGATTGTTTTTACGTTTTCAACGTACACGGCAGAGTCGCCAAACATAACCGCGCGAAACCGTGGATTAATAGGCAATTCTCTTTCAGAAAAGCACCCTTTAATTTCTTCAATAAAACTCATAAAAATTCCCCCGTTTAATTTACGCCATTTTATTTTTATGCTTCACGTTGACAAAATACGCTTTTTTATTACCCGTTTAAGGCAAAGATTTTTAAAAAGTCCCTTGTTTTTTGCCTTAAAGTATAGTAAAATGTTTTTGGGAGAATATTATATTATGTATAAATTTAAGTTTAAGTATTCTACGTTAGTTTACGTTTTGTTGATTTTAACGCTTGCGCTTTCATTAGCAGGCGTAATTTGGAATATTTTTAACGTTTTTTCTTTTGCAAAAATCGGCAATACGTTTAAGTTAGTTTCTTCTAGTATAATCGCCGTGCTTGCGCTAACAATTTTCATTTTCGTATTAAGCGTAATTTTTTACGGTAGATACGTTATTAAGGACGGATATCTTTTTACTTGCTTTGGGTTTTTGAAAAACAAAACGTCCGTAAAGGAAATTATCGGCGTTACACACTTTAAGAAAAGCAATAAATTAGTGGTTTATTTTTGCACGGAAGAATACACGGTTATAGTTATCGAGCCCGAACGATACGATGATTTCGTTCTTGCGCTACGGGACTCAAATAAAGCCATAGTTTACGATGCGAAAATTGACGGCGAAGATACGCCCGAATAAATTTTTTTATTTGCTTGACATATTAAGAAAATAGTAGTAAACTGAAAGTATAAAATTTTATTACAATCCGGTAGGTAAGGCTACCATAGGGATACGGACTGCTACCGCGAAATGGTGGAGACACTATAAGCAGGTCAACAGACCACGTCGAAAACAAGGCGTGATTTAATGCAGTTTCATTGCCCTACGGTGCTAAAGCCAGCATGGTTACCCTTTTTAAGGTTTTTGCCTTTTGCCTGCCATTTTTAAATGCGGGCTTTTTTGTTGCCCAAAGGAGCGAATTATGACGGAAAGATTAACCGATTTGTTTGAAAAACTTTCTTTCTTTTTTGAAACTAGAAAGTTTGCCGACCTACGCATAATTTTACTTGATACCGAACCTGCCGATATTGCGCTTTTTATGGAAAACAACCTTTCCGAAAAAGAGCAGTTGGTGTTTTTTAGGTTGCTCCCGAAAGAACTCGCCAGCGACGTTTTCGTAGAAACCGAAACGGACACGCAAGAATTTCTTATCAAAGCGTTTACCGATAAAGAACTTCGCGAACTAGTTGACGATATGTTCCTTGACGACACTGTTGATATTATTGAAGAAATGCCTGCCAACGTGGTTAAGCGTATTTTAGCAAACTCTTCGCCCGAAAACCGCAAACAAATCAATTCGCTTTTAGAATACCCCGACGATTCGGCAGGCTCTATCATGACCACCGAATACGTTTCTTTACCGGCGTCGGCTACCGTTGAAGACGCTTTCGATAAAATTCGTAGGACGGGCGTTAATAAAGAAACAGTTTACACTTGTTACGTTACCGATAGAAAAAAACGCCTTATCGGCGTCGTTACCGTGCGCGATATGTTGCTTGCAGAAAAAACTGAACTAATCGCACACATTATGGACGAGAACGTTATTACGGCGTTTACGCTTGACGATAAGGAACAAGTTGCGCTTAAATTTTCAAAGTACGACTTCCTTGCCCTACCCGTTATTGATAAAGAAGGTTGCTTGGTCGGCATCGTTACCGTCGACGACGCGGTTGACGTTATCCAAGAAGAAGCCACCGAAGATATCCAAAAAATGGCGGCTATCGTACCGACCGAAAAATCTTACCTTAAACAATCTGTTGGTAGCATTTGGAAAGCGCGCGTGCCGTGGCTGCTTCTACTTATGATTTCAGCAACGTTCACGAGTATGATTTTATCAAAATACGAAGCGCAACTTTCCGCCGTGCTATTCGCCTTCGTGCCGATGCTTATGGGTACGGCAGGTAACGCCGGCAACCAGTCGTCAGCAACCGTTATCCGTGCGCTAGCGCTTAACGAAGTCGAGTTTAAGGACGCGTTTAGGGTTATATTAAAAGAACTGCTTTCAGCATTCGCAATCGCGCTTACCGTTTCGGTAGTATGCTTTATCAAACTTTATTTTATAGATAGCCTTTATAACGAAGTCGATATCAAAGTGGCGTTCGTGGTTAGCCTTGTGTTACTACTCTCAATCGTTATGGCAAAATTAGTTGGTTGCTTGTTACCGCTTATTGCAAAGAAATGTAGGCTTGACCCCGCAGTAGTAGCAAGCCCGTTTATGACCACTATCGTTGACGTTCTTGCACTCGTAATTTACTGCACGGTTTCAATCGCCCTTTTGGCGTAGTAACTTTGTTTTGTTAAGTTATTGCTAGATATTTTTTAACTACTTATTCCACAAAGGAGAATTTTATGGTTGCTTGTGTTTTAGCTTTTATAGGAATTTACGCAACGGTGCTTGGCATTGCAGGAATTGTGCTGAACGTTTTTTGGAGCATCCCCGTTTCTGGAATAAATCTACCAATTAGTGTAATTTGCATGGTAGGCGGATTTTTACTCTCGCTATGCGTGCTCGGCTATATGCGTATGATGGGCGAATTGTCGGGCGATGAAGACGCCAAGGTTATACAAACGACGTTAAAAGTTACTTTGCAACTTGGCTTTATCGCCGTTTTCGTTGCATCGGCTATTCAAGGCTTTTTAAGAATTGAATATCTTGCGGATAAATTTTTTATACATAAATCCGAACAAATTGCAAGCGCCTTAAAAGCCACCGAACCCACTCTAAAAGGCATACTTTTTTGCCTTTCGATTGCTATTCCGATACTTATCGGCTTGCCAGTTTTTATCTTTTTGTTCTTTGGGCAATCTTTTCAAGAATACGTTACCGTATCGTATAAAGAAATCGGTGGAATGGATATCGAGATGAGTAGGAGCGAAAGTTATCTTCCTATTTGGCCAACGCTCATTATCGGGCTACTTGTTTCGGCAATAGCAATATTTTTTGCCGTTACACCACTAATCTTCTTACTGATAGTTCCTTTCGCGACGTATATATTCGGTAGCCCCGTCAAAAAGAAAATGAAAACCGCAGCCATTATTTCTTCTATAATCGTAGCCGTTGCATTAATCTTAATTTTCATTTTATAAAGTTAAAAACACGGCAAATGTGCTGTGCTTTTTTAACAATTCTGGAAATTTGCTTTGCAAATTTTCTCCTTAATTCGATTCCCTTTGTATTATACAAACAAAACCTAAGCCGAGCGCGGCTTAGGTTTTTTGGTACTCCCGGCGGGAATCTCGCCTGTGCGACCATACCCGACAAACAGTGGATATCCACTGTTTGCCCTACGGGAAATTTGCTTTACAAATTTTCTCCTTAATTCGATTCCCTTTGTATTATACAAACAAAACCTAAGCCGCGCTCGGCTTAGGTTTTTTGGTACTCCCGGCGGGAATCTCGCCTGTGCGACCATACCCGATAAACAGTGGATAGCCACTGTTTACCCTACGGGAAATTTGCTTTGCAAATTTTCTCCTTAATTCGATTCCCTTTGTATTATACAAACAAAACCTAAGCCGAGCACGGCTTAGGTTTTTTGGTACTCCCGGCGGGAATCGAACCCACAACGGCCCCTTAGGAGGATATATCTGACCCTAATGTAGGGTTTGCAAAATACCTAAAATACATATTTTGCACCATTTTCGCCGTTTACTCGCCGTATTTTGCATAATTTTTACGCCGTTTAATAACTTTTATAGCGTTCAAAAACCAAGGCAACCAAAAAGGTCACCAAATTTGGTGACCAAGGTTTATACAGGATACACTTCCAAAATCAAATAAGAAAAACCTGGATGTTCCGTTTTGTGTTCATTTGGATAGTCATTATAGTCGGAATTGCCTAATTCATAATTTTCCCACTTTAGATTTTTATACGATTTTTTTAAATTTATAGCATCAAACGACTGACTTGATGTTTTATAAAAAGGCTCGTTTGCTTCCCTAAATGTCAGCGACCCCATTGTCAACGCCTTCCCTTCTTGCATTGAGTATTTTTGCCAAATGCTTGAACCTGAAAAATCATTATACCTATACGTCGCATGATTAGTTAAAAATATTGCAAAAGATTTTTCTATTTTAATTTTTTTAGAAAAATTACGGTCGTTAATACTTTCAAGGCGTTCAACATCATGCCAAAAAGCATAAGCATTTATATCATGTGCTCCCTGCGCCATTGTGACAACATCTCCAAACCTTGTGTTTTCATAAACGCAAATTCTATCAGGTGTTTTATATTTTAACTCAAAAGCGTAAAACTTGCCATTTTTTGTTTCAACAATTATATCCGTATATTCTTTAGTTTTTGCGGATAATTTTTGTTTTTGTTTCGCAAGCGATTTAACCACTAGCCAATCAGTTTCTAAAGATAATACTTCCATTTTTACGTCTTTTACACAAGGAAGTTTTTGTAAGGCTTGCGCCAACTCAAACTGAAAGTCGTATTCATTAGAAAAAACCATGTTAGATTTCGCAAAATTTTTAAGAATAGCATTGATATCATTATAGGTCATAATTTTTTCCTTTGTGTTTTTATTTATTATATAATATATTTCGACTTTTTTCAAGCGCTTTCGCTGGGCTCTTGAAAACCTTTACGGTATACTTTGCTTAACAATAATATATGGAGGCAAAAATGGCAAGTATATACGGATTTTCATTAAAGAACAGAAAGACATTTCAAGGTCTCGACTGGCAAGGAAACCAAGGCGACCTACACTATAAAGGCAAAAAGGTTGCTTGGTATAACGACAGCGGAAACGGCGGTTCGTGCGATATCGTCTACTACGATAACTCCTACGCTCCTATCATGGAAGAAACGATAAAGCGCTACTTCAAGGAACGACCGATAATCACGGAGTACGGCGAATTAGACGGCGACGAAGATTTATTTATGGCAGAACTCCTTCAACTGATGGATGACGAAAAGGAATATAAAAAAGCCGTCAAAAAAGGCTACTCCTGCCTTGTCACGTATACCGACGCAAACACTCACTTCTCCTACAGCATGATGTGTAACGAAAACAGCGCGCAAAAAATGAGCAATCGCACGGATATCACAGAACTAAAAATATACCGCTCCGAAAAAGACTTTATATTAGAATAAAAATTAGCCATCAGTTAATTGGTGGCTATTTCTTTTTTCTACAATACAAATTCTTGAAAAAAACGCAAAAACATGCTATAATAAAACAAAAAAGGAGAAAATTATGAGTTTTTCTTTTGACACACCAATATCCGACTTTAATGAGGACCTTTTACACCGCTCAGGGTTCGCTAAACTTTTTGCAAAAAACCTTATAATGCTTCCTGAAAATAAAAGTTTTACAATATCTTTAAACGGTTGTTGGGGTAGTGGAAAAACATCATTAATTAACCTAGTTAAAAAGGAAATAGAGCATTTGTGCGATTATGACGAACAAATTACTTCATGGCCCATAATCGTTGATTTTGCTCCTTGGAATACCTTGGACGAAAATGCTATTATTACACAATTTTTTAATAGTTTTTCACAAAATTTCCCAATTAACAAATTAAAGCAGTTTTTAAAAAATCCCAAAACTCAATTGGCGCTGAATATTGCAAAACAAATACCTCATGTTGGACCATTTATTTCTCAATTACAGCGTTCTTTTGATAAATATTTACAAGGCTTTTTGGGAGAATCCCCCGATTTATTAACGCAAAAGAACGAAATAATAAAGAAATTAAGTAAAACTTCTTTTAAATATATAATTTTTATTGACGATATAGACCGTTTAAACAATAAAGAAATTCGTTTACTGATTCAACTTATTAAGGCTGTTTGTGATTTCCCAAACGTTATTTACGTTCTTTCTTTCGATAAAGATATTGTTGCAAAAGCCTTAGAAAATGAACAAAATGTTGACGGGCGCATTTATTTAGAAAAAATCATTCAACTTTCAATTGACATACCTACCGTAGACCAGAATGACTTACGCCCATATTTGTTTCAAAAAATTGACGAGAGCCTTGCACCGCTTCTAGAAGATGATTTTGACAGTCAGCGTTGGTCTAGAATTTTTAATGCTGGATTTAAAAATTATTTTACTACACTGCGTCAAGTTAATCGCTATACAAACTCATTAAAATTTAAATACTCGAGTTATAAATCAGTTTTAGACGTCGTAGACTTTTTGGTAATGGAAGCCTTTGGACTATTTGAACCCGATTTATTAGAATTAATAAGAGAAAATCGAGAACTTTTATGCGATTTAATACTTTTAGGTGATAAAGATAAACTAATAGAAGAATTTATTAGCAAGGCTAAAAAAATATCTGATAATTATGAAATATTGCCGTATTTATTTCCTCGTCTACAAAAAAACACATTCGGGACTTGGTATCCTACAGGAAATGTGCACCAACATAAATCAAAAGGTCGTATTTGCTTTGAAGACCACTTTGATTTTTACTTTGCAGGTTATTTAACAAAAAATTCAATATCCAAGGAAAAAGTATTAGAAATAGTATCTGCCACCAATGAAAACGATATCGCCGAATATTTTAAGGCATTCAATAATAAAACATATAGTACTTTCTTGCAGTATTTATATGGTTTTTCTCATGAAAAAAGATACCTAGATATTTTGAAAAATTTTGTACCACTCTTATTGCCAATACACACAAATTTTAAGGATTTAACAAATTTTTTGGGAGCAAGTAACTATATTTGGATTTGTGGAGTTATCGAAAAAATATGTGAAAATTTGACAACTCAAGAAACAACCAACTATTTACAAAAAATATTTGCCACATGTACTAATTACGAAATTTTGATAGACATTATATATTATTTTGCACGTAGTACAGATTTTTACTTCCCAAAAAAAGAAACTGCCAGCGCCGTTATTCCTGAAACCGATATCCAGAAATTACACGACATTCTAATTGCGCGTTTATGTCAAGATATATACTGTGCGGATTTTTATCGAAACTCGGCAATATCAAGAATAATTCGTTTTCTTCAACACAAAAACGACACCGAGTTAAAAGCCTGGTTTGAAGTTCTAGCAAGGGACAATCATTTACTTGAATTGATGGATAATTTAATTAATATTGGTTACGGCGAGAGTAGTATTAGATTTAGAACATATGCTTTTAGCCATTCACTTTTTAACGATTACGTAAATCTTGAACAAGTAGAAAAGGATGTTCGTCTTTTCCTTAAACAAGGAAAAAATATAGAAGCAAAACATATGTTAAGCAAAATATTGTTTTTAATGCCTCAAAGGAAAGAAGACCCTTATTCGCTTGGTGAGATATTAACTTTTTGCAAGGAACAGAACATATCATTTAGTTATAAAGACGAATTTATTGATGAATAAAACAAAAGCCGTCACGGATACAACCGCTGACGGTTTTCTACTAATATTTACGCTACTCCTTCCCTGTTTATAGGGTATTTAGCAATTTTAATAAAAATATTTCAAAAAAATTTTAAAAAATGTTCGCAAAATTGTTGACAAACGATTTTTGATGGTGTATAATACCCGTGTCAGCAAAAAAGCGAACATATGTAAAAGGAGTAAAACTATGGCAAAATACAAGGCTATGCCCAGAAGAGAAGACGGCGCAGTAATTGCAAACGCAGAAGGCGTTACCTTCGGAAAAATGATTAAGCAGTTAAGAGAAAGATGCAATTTATCGCTCCGTGGCGCTTGTGGAGAAATAGGAATATCCCCAGCATACCTTTCCGACCTTGAAAACGATAGACGCTATCCGCCCGTAGGCGAAGTTCTCAAGAAAATTCTTTCCACTTATAGAGTGGACGAAAATACTGAATATAAGGTCATGGAATTAATCGGATTAGGAAGAAAGGAACTTGCTCCTGACATGACTGAATTCTTACGCAAAAATCAATTTGCCAGACTTGTAGTGAGAAAACTAATGCAAGTGGACAACTTGGATTCGCTCGTGGTCGACAACGAAGACGAATCGCTTGCGATAATTTCAGCCATTGACGGTCTTATATCGAAAGGTACGGTAACACGTAAATTTGATGCTGACGTAGAAGACTAGTCTACTCCCTTCTTAAAAAGGAATTGCCAGTTCCTTTTTAATTTTACCCAAGTGTTCGCAAAATTGCTAACATAATATATTGGCAGGAGGAATTACATTGACAAGTAGTAGAAATTACATAAAACTGGATGAAAATGTGAACGCAATCACTTCTATTCCACCAAGGGCAAAAATACTTCACGGGGAAATTTGCACTTTATCTCAAAACGACGGGTACTGTTATGCATCAAATAAGTATTTTGCAAAGCAGTTAAATCTGTCCATTCAATCGGTGAGTAGGTTGATAGGAATACTTAAACGTTATGACCTAATCACCGTTACCCGTGCCACGGATGACAACGGTTATCGTAAGCGTATTATTAAACCAAATTCTTCAATAGTGTTATCAAAAATAAGCGTAGGTAACGCTCAAAAACGCGAAAAGCCTACGCTTAAAAACGCTAACCATAATATAGTAAGAAGAATAGATAAGAATAATATTTCTTACGAAAGCAAATTTGGCATCAAATGGGATTAGGAGTAAAAATGAAAACGATTGACTTACAACCAGACGAATACTTGGGCGAAGACGGTCTTGCCTATTGCAAAAACTGCCACACCCCGCGAGTATGCCGTATTGAAGATAGGTTTTTCCCCGTCAACTGCAAGTGCCGTCAAGAGGCTTATGAAAAAGCCGAAAACGAGCGAAAACTACAGGAGCGAAAAGCCAAGGCTGAAGAATACCGCCGTAACAGCGCGCTGGGAAAGCATTTTAGGAATTGCACATTTGAAACGGCTATGATTATACCTAGCAACAAAGCCGTCTACCAGATGTGTCAGAACTATTGCACGCACGCGGATAAGATGTATGATGCGGGTGTCGGCGCTTATCTTTACGGCGTCCCCGGCGTGGGAAAAACCCACCTTACCGCTTGTATGGGCAACGCCCTGGCGGACAAATTGTACACCGTGCTATTTACCAGTTTTGTGGAGATTGAAAGTAAACTAAAAGAAGGCTTTGGAAATAACTCGGCACAGTCCGCCGTACTCCGTAGAGCCGAAACGGTTGACTTTCTATTCCTAGACGATATCGGTACGGAAAACATCAAGGCTGGAACAGGCTGGCTACAAACGATAGCGTTTGACCTTATCAACACGCGAATTAACGCTAAAAAGCCGACTATCTATTCTAGCAACTACCGCATCAGCACACTTATGGCAAATTGCAACTATGAAGAACGAACGGCACACCGAATTAAAGGCTCGTGCCTGTTCGAACAGCAGTTAGACTGCGAAAACATGCGTGACCTCGTACGCAAACAAAACGAGGAAAAACTATTAAAATTTATCAACGGAGGAATTTAAAATGTTAGAACTTAAAAACGCACAAGAAAAAAGAATGAAAGATATTATCGGAATTTATGCTCAAGAAAGTGGTGACGACGGCTGGGTACTCAATACTAAGGAATTGCAGGATATCTACAATAACGGATTACCCAAAAACGAACAAATCGATATAATTACCGCTTACAACTTAACGTTTGAACTTGAAGAATTCTTGAAACGTCGTTGTTACATCAAGCACGAGTACACCCAAGAACTGGACGGCGCGTACATACACTACTTCGCACTAATGGAGCATTATGAAATCAAGCAAATGGAAGATGAACTTGGTAGGATTTGACAGCGTGTACCCCCAGGGGGAGGTCAAATCTCTACGCGAATCGACCTATAAGCGGGCCCCCAGTCATACGCAAATTTTCGCGTAATCAAAAATCAAAGCGCAAAATCAAAATTGCTTTTCAAAATTCGTTCGAAGTGGCGAAAACGGCGATTTTTATGGTGAAAACATTAAAAAATGCTCAAAATACGCCACTCCGTTCGGTTTTGATTTTTGATTTTAATTCAAACGAAAATCAAAATTTATTCAAAAATTCAAAGATACGAAGATACAAAGAACGACGCAACGAAGATACAAAGAAACAAAGATTCAAAGAAAAGGAGAAAAATTTATGAGTATTAAGGAGCATTAGATGACGATACCTAGAATGAGAACGATAACCGAAACCATCGCCGAAATTAAGGCAATCGACCCTATGACGGCGGTCACCCCTAACTGTATTAGAACCCTTTGCAAAAGCGGTAAAATACGGTGTGTATTCACGGGAAAGAAACTTCTCGTGGATTTAGACGATTTATTCAAATATTTTAGCGGTTCACAAGGCTAAATCGCTAGACTTTTCTAAATTTTTACGGCTTCCTTTTGTTAAGGGGATTGCTATGTCCCCTTAATGAAAACACCGTAGGAGGTAATTAAATGGCAAGCATAAGCAAACGACCTAGTAAAAGTGGTATGACCTACCGAATACAGGTCAAAATTAAGGACAAAGGTAGCGGAGAAATTAAAGTTCACTCTACTACCTGGAAACCGCCCGTAGGACTTACACCCAAGCAAATGGAACGAGAAGTCGTGATATTTGCAAGCGAATACGAGAACGCGATTAAAGCCCTAGAAACGGCGTCAGGAGAGCCGTCACAATCGGCGGAAACCACTTTTTCGGACTATGCGCTCTGGTGGCTAAAAAGGCGAAAAAACGAAGTCGCAGCAAGTTACTTCGTCAACTGTGAAAGCGCCATAGAACTCACCAACAAGCATATCGGCGGTTATAAACTAAAAGAACTTACACCGAATATCATACAGCAATACTACGACAAACTAGACCGTATGGAAAAGACTGTGACGGTTGTCACAGCAAAGCCTGCATTACGGGAACGAATGAACCAAACGGGTATCGGCTATATGAAACTTCGATACGAGAAAAACTTTAGTAGTTGTTCCCTTTCCAACGCGCTGGCGGGCAAACAAATTAGTTACGAGTACGCCAAACGGCTAGCCGAAACCCTAGGAGAGAAAACGGAAAACCTTTTCAATATCACGCATACAACGCAAAAGTACGCCTACGAAACGATAAGCAAGATTAAGCGCACGATACGAGCGGTTCTCGCTACGGCGAAAAAGCAACGACTGATAGCCGACAACTACGCTAGCGCCGACTACATAACCTTTCCCAAACGACCACCACGCGACATTGACTATATGGATGACGAAGACGCTAAAAAGTTCTACAAGGCGGCGGACGAGTTCCCAGATATCAGGTACAAGACGGCTATGCTTACCCTTCTTCTAACGGGTATGCGCCGTGGCGAACTGTGCGGACTGGAATGGTCGGATATAGACTTCGACAACGCTACGATAACGATAGCAAGGTCGCTCACCGCCGTCCGTAGGGTTGGGTTAGTATTAAAAGACCCTAAAACGGAAAGCAGTAAGCGCGTAATCGCCATATCGGATAAACTGATAACCGTGCTGACCGAATATAAGGCTTGGTACGAAGAATACCGAGAGATGCACGGCGATAAGTGGGAAAACAGCAACCGCCTATTTATAGGCGAATACGGCGGAAACATTTACCCTGGCACGATAAATATGTGGATGAAACGGATATGCCAGACGGCAGGACTTGAAGAACGAACCGTCCACAGCCTACGACACACGAACATCACTATGCAAATCGCTGCTGGAGTTCCTATCGTAACGGTCGCAGGTCGAGCGGGTCACGCGCGAACCAGCACGACCACCGATATATACAGTCACTTTCTAAAAACAGCCGATCGTTCCGCCGCCCAAAAACTGGAAGAGATATTCGACTGAACATAATGACCCTAACATACGCTGTTGGGGTCATTTTTTTATTGTCCTTTTTCTAAAGAAATTCTTTAGATATGCGAAGAACCTACTTGATTAAATTTTTTATTTATGGTATAATGATAAAAATACCGTTCAAGGGGAATTTTTATGGCAGTAAGTTACGACAAATTGTGGAAAAAACTTATAGATAAAAAGATGACTAAAAACGCGCTACGCGTGCAGGCTGAAATGTCTTCTTCCACTATGGCAAAAATGAGCAAAAACGAAACCGTATCAATGGACGTAATGCTCCGCATTTGCAAGGTATTGCAATGCAATATCGGTGACATTATGGACGCAACTGAGGAAGATTAGCATGAGTGAAACATTTAAAAATTTACAAAATGAAGTACTTAAAATTAAATCATGTCTTTTACTTGATTACGAAGTAAAAAGTTATGGTGAATTGCAAAATTATAACATATGTCAAAGACACGGACATGTTTATGCAATTACAAATTTAACTGAATACACAAATTTAATAAACAATTTGTATGAGCATGTGATTGGTAAAAAAATTAGTAAAAAGAAATTTGAAGATATACTAATTCAATCGCTATTTGAGTATATTGACAAAAAAAGCTCTTCCATAGATATTCTTCAAATTGTTGAGAAATTGGAAATCCAAGATTTCCACATTTTATTGCCTCTCTATAATATTAAATTAGACACCAATGTGCTTGATTTTGGTATGAGTAAAATTGTGAAATACCAATATGTGTACAATTATTTTGAAAGTCTTGGTATAGAAATCCCTGATTTTTTTAAGAAACATGAACGCGATACTGAATTTAACGATATTTGCTTCATTGATATAATCATAAAGGCCAAAGATGATGCTTACGCTTTTGAAGAAGCAAAAAATGTACAAGCTTTAATTGCCAATACTATTAATTTCTTGTTTTTTAAGCGTAACAGAACCTTGACGGTTAATACTACACATCGTATTTTTGGTGATGAAATTTACTTTGTTGGAGCGAAAAAATATTTATCAAAAAGCACATCATTAGGTAATACTGACGAACCATTAAACTTGAACTCTTATGAAGACTATTTAAGTGATAAGGATTCTGGCATAATAAAAATTCTAAATCTAATTACAAAAATCAGTCCCGAAAGTGAAATTGAAAAGAGATTAATTTTTGCATTAAATTGGACTGGAATGGCGATAGCCGAAAAAAACAATTCTATTGCTTTAACACAAGCCATATTTGCCATTGAAGCACTTTTACAATATGAGGCAAAAGAAGAACCAATTGAAAAAAGTACTGTTGCATTAATTTCGGAGAACATTGCCTTTTTACTTGGCAACAGTTTAGATGAAAGAAAACGATTAGAAAAAGATTTTAAAACACTTTACCGTCGGCGCTCAAAAGTTGCACATGGTAAAGGAATGGACATTACTTCATCCGATACAGAGAACGCCATTGCTATTTCAAAAGCCTTAATTTTTTACTTCTTGACAAATCCGCAGATCAAAGAAGCAAAGACAATGGAAAAAATCACTAATCACATTAAAAAACTTAAATACTCTGTTCCTGGTGATGTTCAAGATACCTCGAAATAATTTTCATAATATTTAGGAGAACTATATGATACTTACATACGAATTTTTTGTAGAAAAACTTAATGAAAAAATTAAATCCGATGCGGATTTTTGCTATGAATTACTTAAAAACGTTATTGATAATCCTCATAGATATACGGGCATTTTTAGATTAAGCAACGCCAAGACGAAACTTATTCAAAACGTTACACAAAGTCGAGAGATTAAATTCGGCGATTTCATGGAAGATATTGTGACCCTTTACATTGAGAAAATGGGCTATAATAACCTTAATAAGCGTATCGGCACGGATGAAAACGGCGATGCCTTAAACGCTGACCAAGTATTCCTTGGCGGTGATACGGTATTTTTGATTGAACAAAAAATCAGAGATGACCACGACAGCACTAAGAAACGTGGTCAATACGCTAACTTTAAAAAGAAGTTTTCTCTTTTGGAGAGATTATATCCTAACAAGAAAATCAACGCTACAATGTGGTTTATAGACGGAAGTTTGGTTAAAAATAAAAACTACTACATTTCAGAAAGCAATAAGGATATTACCACCAACCGACAATTAAATGTTTTGTACGGCGACGCGCTCTTTTCTTCTTTGTTCAACAGGATGGACGTTTGGGAAGAACTCACTTCTTACTTGCAACGTAACAAAATGGAAAGAAGTGATGAAATTCTTTCTATTCCTGACTTTGATACTAGCGATGAAATGCTTGTTGCTTTACGTCGTTTGAAAACGGAAGAACCTGGTAAATATAAAAAATTGATTTCAAATAAGCCTGCATACGTTCAGCTTCGTGCAGAATTATTTACAAACAATGTCAATTTGAACCGTATTTGATAGACTTACAAAAGTCTTTACGGTATTGTTTGTAAAAAAGGAGAAAAAACAAAATGTATCACAAAATTATCAACGGCGAAACCTTGAACGAAATGCAAAAAATGCCCGCAAAATCAATAGATTTGATATTTGCAGACCCCCCTTATTGGATGCGAACCGAAGGGGTGCTTAAACGTGTAGAAGGCACAGATTACAACGGATGTGCGGATGGCTGGGATCAGTTCAATTCTCTTGAAGAATATGAAGAATTTACTAAAAAATGGTTAACAGAATGCTATAGAGTATTAAAGCCAAACGGCGCTATTTGGGTAATCGGTGGTATGCAATGCATATACACCATAGGTGCTATTATGCAACAATTAGGTTATTGGATTATCAACGACGTTGTATGGCATAAAAAGAACCCTACCCCCAACTTTATGGGTACGCGTCTCAATAACAGCCATGAAACACTTATCTGGGCAACAAAAAGCAAAAAGGCTAAGTTCACCTTTAATTACAAGACGGCAAAAGAACTTAATATCGATACCGTAGATGAAAACGACTTCAAGAAAGGAACTCGTAAACAACTTGGTTCAGTATGGAAGATTGCAGTATGTCAAGGCACGGAACGCGTAAAAGACGAAAACGGCGAAAAACTTCATAGCACCCAAAAGCCTGAAGAATTATTATACCGTGTAATCGCAATATCCAGCAATAAAGAAGATGTTGTCCTTGACCCCTTCGGAGGAACAATGACTACGGCCGCCATGGCAAAAAAACTTGGTCGCAGTTCCATTATGATTGAAATGGATAAAAGATACTGCGAATATGGACAAAAGCGCGTTGATGCCATCGAATACGAAGACACACCTATTGCAAACGCTGTGTTTGACCAGAAACCTAAAAAAGTTACAATGACAGAAATGATAACTGCTGGCTACTTCTATGTTGGAGAACCCTTCTTCTTCCGCAACGGACAAGAAGTTGCCACCTTACTAGAAGACGGACGCTTATTCTACAATGAACAACCTATGGACATGCATTCGTGTGCAGCAACCGCTCGTGAAGTGCAGGCAAAACGATTAAATGGCTTTGATGTATGGTTTGTAAAAAGAAACAACGAGTTAGTGTCTATCGCCGACATAAGAGAAAATTATAGACAAACATTAAATTAAGGAGCGCAATTATGAACGATAATCCATTCCGTTTTGATTGCTCAAGATGTCCTACCCCTTGCGACGGTGTCAGCAAGGGTACTTACATTTTTGAAAACGATGTAGATTATTCCGAAAGAAAAGAACGTTTGATAATCAATCAAATAAATACGGTAGATGGCTTTTTTGCAGAAAAATGCGAAGAACCTGGCTATCCTGATATTAAGGTTTTTCACGAAGAAAGCGGAAAAGTTTTTTATATTGAAATAAAAGCACAACGTCGTACTTTTATGTCGGTTAAACGCATTTTACCTGATGGCAATCTAATTCCATCGGAAACTTTGGCTTGTAATTTGAGCGACTTTTTGCGTTATGTGGACATACATAAACAAACGGGCGACCGTATTTTTGTTTTGTGGTGTTTAGAAAATCGCCCTTGCATTGTGGAAGAAAGAAAAACTCGTTATTTCTATGAGGATATTGAAAACTTGGAGCAAGTTTATCTCTATTATGGCAATTCAAGGCGTTTCCGCCGGGAAAGCGGTCATGGCGATGTGGTTAACGGGCAACATCGAGGTGTTGTCGTAAATTATCATTTTAGTTTGAATGAATTTCTTGAAATGCACCTTTTAGAACTTTTAGAAAAAGGTATTCAATAAAAACATAAGGAGATAGAAACATGAGTCTGTTACAAGAAAGTACCGAAAGAATTTTTAGAATTCCTTTTCTTTTTTTATTACAACAGAAAGGCAAATTAACAACAACGGATATAATTAAAGACCTACGAGAATATTTTTTGCCCATCGGTCACGATGCTCAACTAGCAACAAATCGAGCAGACGATTATTTTTCCCAAAAAGTAAGAAATGTAAAAAGTCACGAATCCATAAAACAGTATGTTAAATACAGCAAAAGTAATGGATGGGAGATTAATGAAACGGGATTAAAGTTTTTAGATGAAAAAAAAGAAGTAGTTGATGAAATTGTCAGCATAATGAATAACAGCTTCTTTTCTTATTATGATAAAATAACATTGATTGACCTACTTGTATTACCCTTTTTCCCTAGAAGAAAAGTAAAAACAACAACTAAAACCCCTAAACCCCCCATTAAAAAATATGTTTTTTATGATGAAAATGTTGAAGAAGGAAAAACTGTGCAGAAAACAGTACAATTAAGAGAACGGTCCCAAAAATTAAGAAATGCGGCGATTAAGCATTTTACCGTAAATGGAGAAATAAAATGTAGTATTTGTCAATTTGAATTTTCTAAAACTTTTGGTGAATATGGTAACGGATACATTGAAATACATCATAAAAAACCAATCTATGAATATGAAGAAAATGGAATTAATGACGTTCTATCATCAGCAATTGATAACCTTGCCCCTGTGTGTGCAAACTGCCACAGAATGTTACACCACAAAAAAGGAATTACTTTTGAGGAAGTGTTAGAAATTTATAAAGAAAATAACTCAAATGACTAAAATTCAAGAATATAAAATTGAACCTATCTATGCCAGTGGAGATTATGCTCGCCAAGCAACGATTTTAAGAGATAAAATATTAAGCGACGCTAAATTACTACCTAAAGAAACTAAAACTGATGACGATAAATGGGAATGGCGTAATTTTTACCAAAATGTTTATATTTACTGGTATTTAATTTTACAGGACATATTTGAGGGTGCTATGGTTGCCTCCATGTCTGATAATACCGAAAATGAACAGGCTGGTTGGTTTACATATCCACGAAAGGTTAGAATTCGTTTAGGCGATGCCGACAAATATAAAACCATAGACGACTACAATGCAGCCGTCTACAACAAATACTTCGATAATTTCTTCGATTTTACAGTTTCCTCAGAGTTGGTAAACAAATATTTTATAGAAGCAAAAACTGCGTACAAAGAAGGAAAATATTACTGTACCGTTTGCTCCTTATTCCCGATTATTGAGTATTATTCTAGATTGCTATCAGCATATTCTAGCGAAGATGGCAAATTTACTCAAACAAAAGGGTTAAATACAATTTTAGAAAGAATACCCAAATGGCCAAGCGTTCCTTCCATTAACATAGACTATTTTACTAACGAATATCGTAAAATTAAAGACTTTATGCTGGATAATTATTACAAGCATTCTAAACAAGAAGACCCAGAACCACAATTTATTTGTAGGCATAGGTTGTTACACGGTATAATAACGCGTGATGTAACAGCATCGGATTGTTTAAAGTTATTCCTAATAATTAGAAGTTTTGCATATTTAGAACGTTTATTTGTCGCCGCGGAAAAATTAATAAAATACAACAGTTTAACTTTACAAACAGAAGATAGATTACTTTTCGGCGATGAAGAATATGAAAAAATAATAGCAGAATTATTACAATAAAAGCAAAAAGAGACCGAAATTTCGGTCGCCTTCTTTTGGGTTTTGATGAGCTTTTGCTGGACTTTAATTGGTGTTTACGGTATTGTTTGTTTAACAAAATAAAGGAGCAAACAATATGAATAAAATGGACTATGAAAAGGCAATTACCGAAGCGAAAGACAAAGGCGAACTGATAGGCGTGATAATAGCCTTCTCGCAGGATACAAGCCTACCGTGGGCAACCTTTAGAAAATACTACAACCAAGCGCACCTACGAATGCTGACCGAATTTAAAGAAGAATAAACAACGCGCTACAATACAAAAACGACCGAGAAATCGGTCGTTTTTTGGTATGCCCGGCGAGAATCGAACTCACAATAGTGCCTTAGGAGGGCACGGTTATATCCATTTAACTACGGACACATATTCAGTTTTTTACAGGATATAGCAATACCCACTTTGGCGAACTTTTTTCGCCGTGGTCACCAAATAGGTCACCAAATTTTATTTTAGCCGTCTGCCGTATCGTTAAAACGCACGGTTTTGAGCAGTTTTCGCATTGTTTTGCCCCGTTTTGATGGGTTCATATTAGGAATAGCACACCCTTAGGAGGGGGCTGTTATATCCATTTAACTACGGAAGC
>JAZRNE010000011.1:0-42743 GCA_045648045.1 Christensenellaceae bacterium | reverse complement strand
GCTCACAGAACGACATGGCTACGATCCGACTTTTTAAGGTCGTTAAAACCTTTGACGCCTGCACCGGAAACGGCTTGATAAGTAGAATAAATTACGCGCTTAATCTTAAACGCTTGATGTAAGGGCTTTAACGCAACCATTGCTTGAATGGTAGAACAGTTTGGGTTAGCGATAATATTGTTGTGCCAAAGTATATCGTCAGCGTTGCATTCGGGAACTACTAACGGCACGTTTTCATCTCTTCTCCAAGCGGAAGAGTTGTCGATAACTAAAATTCCGTGTTTAGCGAAAATAGGTGCAAATTCCTTACTAACGTCGCCACCGGCAGAGAAAAGAGCAATGTCAATATTTTTGCCGGCAAGGTTTTCTTCAGCAAGTTCAATAATAGTGTGTGGTTTGCCCATAAAGTCAACGGTTGAGCCCGCAGATTTTTTTGAAGCGAATAAGTAGTAGTTTTCAACGGGAAGATTTCTTTCCGACAAAACCTGTAAGAATTTTCTGCCAACCATACCGGTTGCGCCAACAACAGCAACGTTATACTTTTTCATCTAAAAGCACTCCTATAACATAATATACGCATAGTTTAGCAAATACGGATAAAAAAGTCAAAGTTTTTTGTTGAAATTTTGTTAAAATACCGTTTTTTATTTGTAAAATATTTAAAATTAGTATATATTATATGCAATAGCATTTTTAATTTAGAATGGAAAGTGTTGTTGTTTTTCAAATTTATGCATATTTGATGCAGTTAGGGAGAAATTATGGCTAAAAAAAGAGGCTTAATTGACAGAATGATGCTCGGAAAAGAAAAATCCGAAGGGTATGCCCGCGCGTCTTTACCTTCAAATAGGTGGGAATTGTTTTGGGATATTTTTAAGGGTAGGTTTGGCAAGTTGTGCATCGTAAACTTGCTTATGCTTATATTCTTTATTCCGCTAGCACTTTTGATATTTATGTACGTTGTGTTTTTATCTAATCTTGGCGCAACGTATCCGTTTATGCAACCGTTTGGGGTGGGGTATCTTGCACCGCCTACTATGGACGGTGTTGCCGAATTAGTAACTTTTAGAGCAAACGTTTCGGTTTTCTTGTTTTTGCCTATCGCAGCAATGATTGCGGGCGTAGGGTTTGCAGGTGGCGCGTACGTTATTAGAAATATGGTTTGGACGGAAGGTATTTTCGTTTCTAACGATTTTTGGCGTGGAATAAAAATCAACGTTAAAAGTATGTTGGCAATCACTGCGCTTTACTCTCTCGTTTTTTATATAACGCTAACTTCAACGTCAATGATTGACTATGTTTTGGCAATGGGCGTTGACAACGCTTGGTTGTTTAAGGTCGCAAAAGTCTTTTCTTACGTAATTTTGTTTGTTTTTTCTATAATGACTATGCACATGATAACTATGGCTACGACGTACGATTTGAAACTTAGACACTTAATCAAAAACTCATTCTTGTTTACTATCGGTCTTTTGCCGCAAAATTTGTTCTTTTTGGTTTGTGGGTTTATTCCGTTTATATTGCTAATGTTCGGCTCAATGTTCCTTGGGCTTGGAATAATTCTCATATTAATTATGGGGCTTTCATTACTACTTTTAGTTTGGACGAATTATAGTCAATGGGCGTACGATAAGTTTATAAACGACAAGGTTGAAGGCGCTCAAAAGAATAGGGGTATTTACGAAAAGATTAAGGAAAGTGATTCGGGTGCGCTTAAACAATACAGACAACAACTTGCAATGGTTGCGCGCAGTTCGCTTAACTCTAAACCTATTAAGCCGATTACCGACGACGAATTAAAACTCGTAGAATTGCCTACTTCGTTTAACCGTAATGACCTAGAAAATTTACGTCGCAGTAAAGAAGTTATTTACGAAGACCACGAAAAATACGTTGAAGAACATAAAAACGACCCTGAATTTATGCCGACTGAAGCAGAAAAACAACTGCAAGAACAAGAAAAAGAAAGGTTAGAGCGTATTGAAAAGGCAAAGAAAGCACTTTCAAAACGCAACAAATTATAACGAGATTAAAAACGTTTGGGTTTTCCCAGACGTTTTTACTAAACAGACGTTTCGGAGGAATTACTTTTGAATAAGTTACTTAAAACTATTGTTTTTGACGGGCAAATTACCCTTTCGGTGCTAGACACTACCGATATGGTTAACGAAGCCATTAGAATACACGGTTTGTCGCCCGTTTGTGCGGCTGCATTAGGCAGAACGCTTACCGTTTGCACGTTTATGTCAAGCAACTTGAAAAACCGTTCGGATAAACTTTCGGTAACAGTAAAAGGCGACGGGGCAGGTGGCAAAATTACCGTTTGCGGTAACGGCGACCTTGCTATGCGTGGTTTTATAGATAATCCAAACGTTGAACTACCGCTCCGTCCAGACGGCAAACTTAACGTGGGTGCTTGCGTGGGCAAAAACGGTAGGTTAACCGTCGTTCGCAGTATGGGGTTTAAAGAGCCGTATTCGGGCAGTAGTGAACTAGTTAGCGGTGAGATAGCGGAAGATTTCACGGCTTATTACGCGTTTAGTGAGCAACAACCCACCGCTATGGCTTTGGGCGTAAAAATAGGTACGGACGGCAAGTGCGTTGGTGCGGGTGGCGTAATCGTGCAGGCGTTACCGGGCGCAGGGGACGAAGCGTTATTCCTTGCTGAAGAAATTACCAAAGATTGCGCAAACGTGTCTACGCTTATTCAAGAACACGGTGCGGAGTGGATTGTAAAAGAACTTTTCTTTTGTGATGAGTTTAACGAATATCACCCCGAATATAAGTGTTTATGTACTAAAGAATATATTGAAAAGTTGCTCATATCACTAGGTAAGGCTGAACTTGACGATATTATTGAAAAAGAAGGTAAAATTTCCGTTGACTGTCAGTTTTGTGATAAAGAATACGTGTTTACTAAAGAAGACGTTGACGGGCTTTTCGGTTGATTATGCTAGATAAGGTTATACAATTTGAAAAAAACGCTGAAATTTATCGTAAATTAGCCGATTCCCGTGCGGAAGTCGGTGACTTTGAAGGCGCGTTGCGTTTTTTGTTTAGCGCAAGAAATATTGAACCGAATAATCTTGACGTTATTTGTGATATCGCCGATTGTTACGCCGATATGGGGCTTGTTGACTTATCGAACAAATTTTGGTATTTGTATTTAAGCAATGCACCGAAAGAACGCTGTAGCGTTGCGTACGAAGAGTTGGCAATCAATTATTTTTATTTAGATAATTACTGGGCGTCTAGTTATTATTTTCATAAAAAACTAAACGTTGACGGGTTTATTTCAAAAGAAGGTTTAAGCCAAGAAATAGTGGATTTTTTCTCGGGTGAAACGCAAAAGCACGAGAGTTATAAAATAGTTTATCCGCCTGAAAGGGCAGACTTTACGGGCGAAAAAAACAAGGCAAAACGCGCTATTGCAATGGGCGCTTTTGACGAAGCCGATAAACTTTTATCAAGAATACCGGACGTTTGTTTGGATGAAGACGCTCTTGGCGATATGGCGATTTGTCGTTTTATGAACGATAATCTTGACGAAGCCGAAAAGGCTTGTAGAGAATCGCTTAAATTACACGGAGAAAACGTTACTGCTTATTGTAACTTGTCAACCGTTTACGAACTAAAAGAAGACGTTGAAAAAAGCGAATATTATTACCGCAAAGCACTTTCTTGCAGAAAGGGTGGCAAGGACGAAGCGTATAAGATTGCAACTTGCGCAATAGAGCGCGAAGACCACGCTACCGTGCTGTATTCGGTGGGTGAGATATTAAAAGAAAGACCGTACGAAGTAACTATGCGCTTGTTTTACGGCATGGCAAAAGCGAATACGGGTGATTTTGACGGGGCGGAAAGCGAACTAAAAAAAGCACACGCCGTTTCACCCGAAGATAAAATAGTAAAGTATTATCTAGACTATATTTTAGAAATGATTTCGGGAAAGGGCGATTATTTAAATATCACGCCGTTTAAGTACGTTAAAGAAATTCCTGAAAGCGTGCAAAAAACTTGGATGAAAAAAGTTAAGGCGCTCGTTAAGCAACCCGAAAAAATCGTTTCGGCAATTAAAAAGCCTGAATGGATGCAAATTCTTAGCCTGGGTATGTATTCAAACGATAGCGAATTTATGCGTGATTGCGTGTATTTGTTGTCCTTTTCAAAGAGTGCGTTTGCTAAAAATTTAATGCTCTCGGCATTGATTGACGCTGACGGTCGCGAAGAATTAAAAAGGGTTATACTCTATCTTTTAATTACCGAAGGGGTGAAAGAAAGGTTTGGGGTGGTAATCGCTTCGTTTTTTATGAAAGTTAAACCTAGAAGATTATTGTGTGAAAAAGATAATCAAAAGGGCGCTTTGTTTTTATCGGCGTATGCTTTGTGCATGTCAAAATGCCTTATTTTAGATTTAGACGATATGGATAAAATAGGCAAGGCGAGCGACAAGGTTTATAAAAAACTGAAAAACAAGGTTAGCGATAGCGAAGTCAGTAACGAAGAACTTGCAGGGCTTATTTTAAGCGAGTGTAAGTTTGACAAATTTTCCGAAGATAATTTCGTTATGCGTATGTTTTCGATAACGAAAAACAAATTAAAAACCTTAAAAGAAATGATGGATGGTGGTATTAATGGTTAAATTGATTGACGTTGATAAACTTTTCGACGCATATATTGAAGATTACGTTTATTCAAATATAGGCAAGGTTAAACCCGAAGAAATTGAAAATAAAATTCCGCAATTATACGTTGAGTTTGGCGATGAAAAACTTAAACAATTAGACGGTAAAACCCCAAACACTTACTATAAACAGTTTTCAGGCGAGCAACTTTTGGAATGCTTAAAAGAGCACCTTGAAAAGGGCGTTTCAGTATCCGATTTTTTGTGTGAGGCGATAACGGGAAATAAAGAAAACGAAAGCGCGTTACTTTGTGAACTCAATAAAGAAAACGCCGAAGAATATACCGTTTATCTTATGAATATGGTTGCCGATGGAGAGTTTGCCGTTCCCACCGCTCGTTACCTTGAATTTATCACGCTAGATTATAGTGAAACGATTAGAGAAATTGCAACCGAGCAACTTTTAAGCAAGGCTGAAAGCGTGAAAGAAGAAGTGCTTGCGCTCTTAAACGAAACGCAATCGGGGGTTAGAGCAAATCTCGTTGAAATTTTATCTAACTGCAAAAGCGATGATAGAGTTTTCGATATTTTGGTTGCGGAATTTGCAAAGCACCAAGAAAATATACCGCTTTACGCAGGATATTTGGCAAAATACGGCGATGAAAGGGCTTTGCCGTTTTTGACCGTGGCTATTGAAAAAGAAAAGATTTCTTACGCTGATTTTGAAGAATTGCGTTTTGCTATTGAAGCGCTCGGTGGTTCTTACGATAAGGAAAGAGATTTTTCAAATGATAAATCTTTCAGGAAAATCAAAAGCAACAAAAACTAATTAAATCGTACAACTTTTTGCAGTATAAAAAATTGCGCTTTGAACATAATAAAAATATCTTTTTAAGGAGAATTTTTATGTCAAAACGCAAAAAGAAAGAAAAGGTAGTTAAACTAACGGACGAGCAGTACAACGCTTATATAATGGCGTTAAAAGATGAAAAACCGCCCGAACTTTATATCGAGTCGCAAAAAGACGAAAAATAGCGTACGTCAAAAAAAAGTAGAAAGGGAAAATCTTTTTGTAATAAGATTTTTCCTTTTTTTATTGTGTTTTTTTGATGAAAGCAGTATAATGTAAGTAATTTAAAAGCAAAAAAGCGTAATTGATATGATTGAAATTAGACAAGTAAAGACTAAAAAAGATATTAAGACGTTTGCGAAGTATCCGTTAAAACTTTATAAAGATTGTCCGTATTACGTTCCGAATTTAAGAAGTGACGAAATAGACACTTTTAACCCTAAAAAGAATTTTAACTTAAAAAATAATAAAATCAAGGGTTTTCTTTGTTATAAAGACGGCGAGGTAGTTGGTAGAATTGCAGGGCTGATTAATTACAAAGAAAATGAAATTTACGGCGAAAAGTTTATAAGGTTTTCACGCTTTGAGTGTGTTGACGATATTGAAGTTTTCAAATCGCTATTAAAGGCGGTTGCCGAGTTCGGTAAAGAAAACGGCGTGAATATCATGCACGGTCCGTGGGGTTTTAACGATACGGATAGGGAAGGCATGCAAACTTTCGGGTTTGATAAGCGTAGTACGTATGCAAGTAATTATTACTATCCGTATTTTCACGAAAATATTGAAAAATTAGGCTTTGAAACCGAATCGAAATGGCTAGAATGGTCGTTCGTAATTCCTAGTGAACCTGACAAGCGCATAGATAATTTAGCGGAAAAAGTTGCAAAAAGGCTTGGCGTCGTTGACGTAACGAAAACTATGAGCCTTAAACGGATAATAAAAGTTTACGGCAAAAAACTTTTCGAAACTATGAACGACGCTTACGGGCATTTAGACGGCTACGTTCCGATAGAAGGTAAGGCAATAGACAACGTTTTAAAGCAATTTGCAAGCATAATAAATATCAGATATTTAAGCGTTTTAGTTGATAAAAACGATAACGTTGCGGCGTTCGGCGTTGTTTTGCCGTCCATTTGTGAAACGATTAAAAAGAGTAGGGGAAAGTTGTTCCCGACGGGGTTTATAGGCGTGTTGCGTTCGATAAAAAGCCCTAAAGAACTTGAAATGGGTATGATAGGCGTTAAAAAAGAATATAAAAACACGGGTATAAACGCCTTGCTAATTTCAAAAATTATGAACAATGTAATTGAAGACGGAATAGATAAAATCGAATCGAATTTGATGCTTGAACACAACCTAAATATTCAACAACAATGGAAATTCGTTCAAACCGAACTTGTCAAAAAAAGAAGCACATACCGTATGGAAATTGACAAGGTGTTGGATTTAAAGGCAAAAATCAATTAATAAACGAACAAAAAAGGACCGAATAAAGGTCTTTTTTTGTTTTTTTGGCGAGTGTAAAGCAAATTGTCTTAAAATTTTGTTGAAAATTGCATTTATATATGTTATACTATTTTAGTATAATTTTAAAAAAAATAAACTACCATAGTTTATTCTAAATTTAAACTAGATGTAAGAAGGTGCTTGAAATGAAAAGAACTGAACTTAAAAAGATTTTTGACAACGCTGAGCAATTTGGCAATCAAACCGTAACCGTTTGCGGTTGGGTTAGAACAATTAGAGATTCAAAGTCGTTCGGGTTTATTGAACTTAACGACGGCTCGTTTTTTAAAAATTGCCAAATAGTTTTCGATAGGGAAAAGGTATGCAATTACGATGAAATTGCAAAACAAAACGTAGGTGCTTGCGTGCAAGTTACGGGTACGCTTATTTTGACGCCCGAAAATAAACAACCGTTTGAAATTAATGCAGACGCGATTGAAGTGCTCGGAACTTCTACGCCCGATTATCCTTTGCAAAAGAAAAGACATACGCTTGAATTTTTGCGTACGATGCCACACCTTCGTCCGCGTACGAATATTTTTAAGGCGGTTTTCAAAATTAGAAGCGAAGCGTCTTTTGCAATCCACAGTTTCTTTAACGAACGCGGTTTCGTTTACGTTCACACGCCTATTATCACGGGTAGCGACTGTGAAGGCGCAGGCGCAATGTTCCAAGTAACGACGCTTGATTTAGACAACGTTCCTTTTGAAGAAGGCGCGTGCGACTATAAAAAGGACTTCTTTGGCAAAAAAGCAAGCCTTACCGTTTCCGGTCAACTTGACGTTGAAAACTTTGCAATGGCTTACGCAAACGTTTACACTTTTGGGCCTACTTTTAGGGCAGAGCACTCTAACACCGTTCGCCACGCAGCGGAATTTTGGATGATTGAGCCCGAACTTGCTTTTGCCGACCTTTCAGACGATATGGATTGCGCCGAAGCAATGGTTAAATATATTATCGAAAGAGTTATGCTTACTTGTAAAGAAGAAATTGAGTTCTTAAACAACTTCGTTGATAAGGGGCTTATCGAAAGACTAAACAACGTTAAGAATAACGAATTCAAGCGCTTGACTTACACCGAAGCGATTGAAATTTTAGAAAAGGTAAAAGATAGATTTGACGCGCCCGTATACTGGGGTTGCGACCTTCAAAGCGAACACGAAAGATATATTACTGAAGAAGTTTTCAAAAAACCCGTGTTCCTTACTAACTATCCAAAGGAAATTAAGGCATTCTATATGCGCCTTAACGACGACGGAAAAACGGTTGCTGCGTCAGACCTATTAGTTCCTGGTATCGGCGAACTTATCGGCGGTAGCCAACGTGAAGAGCGTATGGACGTTCTTGAAAAGAGAATGGCTGAATGTGGCTTAAATAAAGAAGATTATTCTTCTTATCTTGATTTGAGAAAGTATGGTGGTGTAATCCATTCCGGTTTTGGTTTAGGGTTTGAAAGAATGGTTATGTATTTGACCGGCGTTGCGAATATTCGTGACGTGTTGCCTTTCCCAAGAACGGTTGGTACGCTTGAAAACTAGGGAGAAAGTTAATGTATAATATTTTAATTGATGCGTTTGGCGGAGATAATTCACCTGAACAAATTATTGCAGGTACGATAGACGCACTAAACGAAAGACAAGGCTTTAACGCCGTTTTAGTAGGTAAAGAAGAAGTTATCAAAGAGCAACTTAAAAATTATACCTTTGACGAAAAAAGAGTGTCAATTTTACACGCTAGCGACGTTATTACTTGCGAAGAAGAACCGACGGTTGCCGTTAGAAGAAGACCTGACAGTTCGATTTGCGTCGCTTTTAAGGAATTGAAAGAAAATCCCGAAGCGTCCGCATTCGTATCCGCAGGTTCAACGGGCGCGGTGCTCGTTGGCGCAACCTTAAAACTCGGCAGAATTAAAGGGGTTAACCGCCCTGCGCTCTGCCCGATAATGCCAACCCTTTCGGATAAGCAAGTGTATTTGTGCGATTCGGGTGCTAACGCTGATTGTAAGCCGATTAATTTGGTGCAATTTGCACTTATGGCAACTGCATACGCAGAGGCAAACGGCGTTGAAAATCCCAAAGTAGCACTTCTTTCAAACGGTACGGAAGACGAAAAGGGCAATATGCTCAATCACGAAGTTTTCCCACTTCTTAAACAAACGAAAGGTATAAACTTTATCGGCAATATTGAAGCGCGTGATTTAGTTTCGGGCGAACACGATATCGTAGTTTGCGACGGGTTTAGCGGTAACGTTGCGTTAAAATCTATCGAAGGTGGCGTTAGCGTGGTGTTAAAGGCTATTAAGCAAGGCGTTTACGGTTCGCTTTTAGGCAAAATCGGCGGGTTGTTCTTAAAGAAAACCTTTACCGACTTAAAGCAAAAACTTGATTATAACAACAAAGGTGGCGCACTTTTCTTGGGTGTTAATAAGCCGGTTATAAAGGCACACGGCTCGTCAAAGCGCTTGGCGTTTAAGAACGCCGTTCTTCAAGCGGTTGATTACTGTTCGTTCAATATTGCGGATAGAATTGCGAAAAAACTTGAAGAAAATCCGCAAGAGGTCGTTCAATGATTTTTGATATAGACGGCGTTGAAGAAAAAATAGGTTATAGATTTAAGAATAAAATGTTGCTCAGGCAATGTTTTACGCACGCGTCGTACGCCAACGAACACGGTGAAGAAGATAACGAACTTTTAGAGTTTTTCGGCGATTCGATTATTGAATTTATCGTTACCGAATATTTGTTCAAAAATTCTCGTGGCGACGAAGGCGATTTAACTAGAAAACGCGCCGACTTGGTGTCAAAAGAGCCTTTGCTTTTTGCAGTCAAGAAATTAAACTTGCACGAATACGTTTTGCTTGGCCGTGGACAAGGCAAGGCGAAAAATCTTGACGAAAAATTGTTTTCAAGCATATACGAAGCGTTAGTTGCGGGAATATATATCGACGGTGGAATTGCCGAAGCGAAAAAATTTATTACCAAAACCATTATCGCTGATTTTGAAAAGGCGCAAAAAAGCAAAAAAGCGCCGAAAGTCAACAACGATAAAAAGAGTGAGTTGCAAGAGTATATTCAAAAGCATAAACTCGGAAGCATAACTTACGAAACTTTATGGAAAAAAGGTCCGGACCACATGCCGGAATTCAGGGTTGCCGTGTTGCTTAACGGTTCAAGGTTAGCAGAAGCGGTGGGTGCAAGCAAAAAGCAAGCCGAAGCGAAGGCTGCCGAAAGCGCGCTCAAAAAAATATTTAAACAAGGTGGTAAAAACAAGTGAATTTCGAAAAGATTGAAATTTACGGATTTAAATCGTTTGCCGATAAAGCGGAAATTAAATTCGGTAACGGAATAACGGGAATCGTAGGGCCTAACGGTTGCGGTAAAAGTAACGTTGCCGACGCTATTCGTTGGGTTTTGGGTGAACAGAGCGCAAAATCTTTGCGTGGTTCAAGCATGCAAGACGTTATTTTTAGTGGAACGCAAGGTAGAAAGTCGCTATCGTATTGCGAAGTTTCGCTATTCTTTGATAACTCAACAAAAATGTTCAGCATTGATTATAACGAAGTTATCATCACCCGTAAACTTTTCCGTAGCGGTGAAAGTGAATATTACATAAACAAACAACCTGCAAGACTTCGCGATATCGTTGAACTTTTGCACGAATGTGGTATCGGTAAAGAAGGCTATACCATTATTGGGCAAGGTAGGGTTGAAGAAATTATGTCGGCAAAGCCTGAAGACCGTCGTCTTATTTTTGAAGAAGCAACGGGTATTGCCAAATTCAAAACCAGAAAGAACGAATCGGAAAGAAAGTTAGAGCGTACGCATGAAAACTTGGTTAGATATATCGACATTTTGACCGAAATTGAAAACCAACTCGTTCCGCTTGAAAGACAGGCTGAAAAGGCAAAAGAGTTTAACGAACTTTCCGCACAATTAAAGTTCCACGAACTCAACACCTATATTGCAAAAGTTGACGGTGTTGAAAGCGCAAAGGGTAAAATTTACACTAGAATTAAAGGGCTTGACGAAGCCGCAGCGCTCCGCAACAGCGAGTTAAGCAAGGCTCAACAAGAATACGATAAGATTTTTACCGATATTAACGAAGCGGATATTAGGCTTAAAAATCTTAACGACGAACTTTTAGAAAAACGCGTAAGTATGGAAAAATCTTCGGGCGCAAAGCAACTTTACGAGCAGAAGATTTCATACCTTTTAGGTCAAATTGAACGCGCGGAACAAGAAATTAAAGATAACAAAAAGACTATTGACGATTGCAAGGCAACCGTTGGCGGTAATTTAGATAAGTTGAAAGAAAGCAAAGCGTTGCTTAAATCTTTACAGGATAAAGCAGAGCGTTTGAGCAAGCGCCTTTTAACGGTGTCTGAAAAGATTTCTTTGGGTGAAGAACTTGCCGACGCAAACCGCAAAAAGATTATCGAGTCTATTGAATCTCTTTCGGATATAAAAATGAATAAGGGCGCAATGTCAATCGAGAAAAACAACTTGATTGCAAAGTTAGAAGAATTAAGCGCTAAAATTGACGAACTTTCAGTTAAGCGTGAAAGTCTTTTTAACGAAAAAGAACGCTCGGATAAAAACATTAACGAACTCGACCGTTCGGTGTTCGACTTAAAAAATAATATCGAAGAACAAGAAAACCAAGTTAGAAATTGCAACGAAGAAGTCGCAAAGGCTGATAACGCTATCTATCAACTTAACTCGGTCGTTACGACGCTCGTTACAAAGGATAACTTCTATAAAGCGCTTAAAGATAATTACGACGGGTACGCACCTGCAGTAAAAAATCTTCTCAACAAAGCAAAGGAAAATTCCGAACTCAAAAAACGCATTAAGGGCGTGGTAGCGGAACTTATTAAGAGCGATAAGAAGTACGATATCGCTTTGGAAACTGCGCTTGCAGCCGCAGCGCAAAACGTAGTTACTGCAACCCCCGACGACGCGCGCTACTTGATTGACTACTTAAAAGTTAACAAACTCGGTAGAATTACTTTCTTGCCGATTACTTCGGTTAAACCTAGAGAACAAAGTCCAATGGTTACTTCTGCTCTTAACGAAAAGGGCGCACTTGGCGTTGCTGATAAACTCGTTAGTTACGATAAACAGTATGAAAGCGTTATTTCTAACCTTTTGGGCAATACTCTTATCGTTGACACTCTTGAGAACGCAACGAGAATTGCTGATAAATACCGTTTTGCATTCAAAATGGTTACTCTTGACGGCGACGTGTTTACTACGCAAGGTGCAATGACTGGTGGTTCAAGAAGAACGGACACGGTAGGGCTACTTTCAAGCGATAGAAAAATTGAAGATAACGCTGAACAATTAAAGGTTAAGCGTGCCGAAATGGAAAAAATCAAGGCAAACAAAAAAGACCTTGAAGTTAAGCGTGATAAGGCTCTTGACGACCTTACTATGCTCGGCGATTTGTATAACGAAAAGCGTCAACAAATCGTGTTGGAGCGTGAAAAACAATCGGTTGCTGAAAAATCACTTAGCGAAATCGGTCGTGAAATTGAAAGCGCAACCGATTTGGTTGAAGAAGTTAAGGCAAGAATTGCTAAACTTGACGCTGATTACGAAGCCGTGCATAGCGGTGGTCAAAAACTTGAACAAGATAAGGCTAGCGCGTCGCAAAAGGCGGATATGCAACAAGCCGAACACGATGCTTTGCGCAAAGAAAGAGACGCCATTGCGGAAGAAAGCACCGAACTTCAAGTTAAGATTACTGAACTTAAAGGCGAAATATATAATCTTGAAAATGAAAACGCGCGTTTGTCTTCAGTAATTACTGAAACCGAACAAACCAACGAAGGTTTAGTAAAGAGCAATAAGGGCGCTGAAGAAATTATTGAAGAATTGCGTAGGGAACAAGAAAAAGTTGCGCTTTCTAAGGCCGAACAAGATTATATCAACGGCATTCGCGCAAAGATTGAAAATATTGAGTCGGATAAGAGTGAACTTCGTGCAAGACTCAATAAGAACGACGAAGAAAAGCAAAGTTTAACGGCAATGCTTACCGATTTATCGGAGAAAAAACACGCCGAAGAAATTGCACTTGCTAAAATCGACTCTGACCTTGAATACTTGCAACAAAGTATTTGGGAAGATTATCAAGAAACTTACGAAACTGCGTCAAAACAGCGTGCGGAAAATTACGACGCGCAAACGGGCGAAGCGGAAATTTACCGTTTAAGGAAAAAGCGTTCTTCTCTCGGTGCAATTAACGCAACTGCTATTGACGATTGCAAGGCACTTAAAGAGCGTTACGAAGAAATGACTACGCAAAAAGAAGACCTTGAAAAAGCCGAACTCGACCTTAAAGAAGCAATCGACAAGATTAAGAGCGAAATGCTTACGCAGTTTGACGAAGGCTTTACCAAGATAAACGAAAACTTCCAAAGAATATTCAAAGAATTGTTCGGCGGTGGTAGAGCAATGTTGCAAATTGACTATACCGACGTAGAAGACAGGCTTGAAGCGGGCATTGAAATAGTTGCCGAACCTCCGGGAAAGAAACTTCAAAAACTTTCTCTCTTGTCGGGTGGCGAAAAGGCGCTTACCGCTATTGCAATCTTGTTCTCAATATTAAAACTTCGTCCTATGCCGTTCTGCGTACTTGACGAAATTGAAGCGGCGCTTGACGAAGCAAACGTAGATAGGTTTGCACGTTATCTTCAAAAGTTTAGCGAAGATACGCAGTTTATCGTGATTACGCACAGAAAGCCGACTATGGAAATGGCGGACGCGCTATTCGGCGTAACCATGCAAGAAAAAGGCGTATCTAAGATGGTATCGGTTAAACTTTCTGACGTTGCCGATATCACGGGCGATTCGTCGCTTGCGTAAAAATTTGATTCATCTTAAAACCAAACGTAAAAAATAAAGGTAACAAATGGGATTATTTAGTAAATTTAAGGCGGTTCTCACGAAAACTCGTGACGGAATTTCAAAAAAACTCAACGAATTATTTGCCAAAGACAAAATCGGTGAAGAATTTTACGAAGAGTTAGAAGACATACTTATTTCAGCCGACGTTTCAGTTAAAACCACTATGGAAATAGTTGATGAAATTAGGGACACCGCTATTAAGGAAAAATGCAAGGATAAGGATTACGTTATTAACCTTCTAAAAACCGAACTTTACGAAACTTTAACTTACGCCGACCCGATAGAAGTTAAGAAACCTGCGGTAATTATGGTTGTTGGTGTAAACGGTGTTGGTAAAACCACTACCATAGGAAAGTTAGCAAACAAATTCGTTAAAGAAGGTAAAAGCGTTGCAATTGCGGCGGCGGATACTTTCCGTGCCGCGGCAGCCGACCAACTTTCAGTTTGGGCGGAAAGGGCAAAAGTGCGCATTATTAGGCACGAAGAAGGTTCTGACGCGTCAGCCGTGGTTTTTGACGCAATCGAATCGGCAAAGGCAAGAAAGATTGACGTGCTTATTATAGACACGGCGGGTAGACTCCACGTTAAAGCGCATTTAATGGAAGAACTTAAAAAGATGGATAGGGTAGTTAAGCGTGAATTCCCTGATGCCAACTACTATAAACTCATTGCACTTGACGCAACTACGGGGCAAAACGCTTATAACCAAGTTGAAGTTTTTAACGAGGCAGTTGGTATTGACGGTATTATTTTAACTAAACTTGACGGCACGGCAAAAGGTGGGTTTATCGTTTCGCTATCTTACGAGTTAGAAGTTCCCGTTTGCTTTGTCGGCACGGGCGAAAAAATCGACGATATAGAAGAGTTTGACGGAAAAGAATTTACCGAAGCAATTTTTGGTTAATCGTTAAATTTTCGTTTAATTATTAAACGTAATGTGCGCGCGTGCGCGTGATATAAGGTGCAAAATTTTTTGTGCCTTTTTATTTTTACCTTTTTATCGTTTAAGATTTTTCTAAATAAAATTTTTGCGTTAAAACGCTTGACACGGTTGCAATAAATCTATATAATATCAAGGTGTAAAGCAATTTTGATTTACACCAAGTATTTGCGCAAAGTAAACGCACGGTAGTGGGTATGCAAAAAGATTTTGAATTTATTGAACTTTTTGAAATTTATAAAGGGCTTTTAACCGAAAGGCAACGCGAATTATTTTCTTCGCATTATTATTACGATTTGTCTTTGTCGGAAATTGCAGAGCCTGACGGAAACACTCGCCAAAGCGTTTATGCAGCGCTAAAAACGGTTAAAGAAAAACTTTGTGAATACGAAGAACTATTAAAGGTTTACAAAAAGAATGGTGAACTCAAAGCGGTTGCGGAGAGTTTAGCGCTTTCAGATAAAAAATCATCCGAGCAAATTCTTTCTATAATAGGTGAATAATGGCAGTTTTTTCCGGACTTTCCGAAAAATTAAATCACATATTCAGCAAACTTACCAAACACGGCAGGCTTACTGAACTTGAAATTAAAACGGCTATGCGTGAAGTGCGCATTGCGCTTTTGGAAGCGGACGTTAATATTGCTGTCGTTAAAGATTTCGTTGCAAAAGTTTCCGAGCGTGCGGTTGGGCAAGAAATCTTAAAGAGTTTAAGCCCCACGCAACAAGTAATTAAAGTTGTTAACGAAGAATTGATTGCGCTTATGGGTGCAACCAACAGTAAACTTAATTTTGCACCTAATCCACCCACGGTTATTATGATGGCGGGTTTGCAAGGTGCAGGTAAAACTACGCTCGTTGGCAAACTCGGCATGATGCTCAAAAAACAGGGCAGAAAACCACTTTTAGTCGCGTGTGACGTGTATCGTCCCGCAGCGATAAACCAACTTAAAGTTGTTGGCGAAAAGGCAGGTTGTACTGTTTTTGAAAAAGGGCAAGGCAATCCCGTTAAGATAGCAAAAGAAGGCGTTGCTTATGCAAAATCTTACGGTTTTGACACGGTTATCGTCGATACGGCAGGGCGTTTGCAAATTGACGAACAGTTGATGCAAGAACTTGAAGATATCAAGGCGGAAGTTAATCCTACTGAAATTCTTTTGGTTGTTGACTCAATGACGGGGCAAGTTGCCGTAGAAGTTGCCGATACCTTTAATAAGCGCCTTGAAGTTACGGGTTTGGTTTTAACTAAACTTGACGGTGACACTCGTGGCGGTGCAACGCTTTCAATGAAAGCGGTTACCGGTAAGCCTATTAAGTTTTGTTCGGTTGGCGAAAAACTTGGCGATTTAGAGCCGTTTTACCCTGATAGAATGGCAAACCGTATTCTCGGTATGGGTGACGTGTTGTCGCTTATCGAAAAGGCTCAAGAAGCCGTTACCGAAGAAGAAGCAAAGAAGATGGAAAGAAAGTTTAGGGAAAATTCGTTTACCCTTGACGATTACCTTTCTCAATTTGAAACGATGAATAAAATGGGCGGAATTAGAGATATTCTTGCAATGTTGCCGGGTATGGGTAGCAAGATTAAAATTCGCGACGAAGATATTGACGAAAAGAAGATTGCACGCACGAAGGCAATTATTCAATCAATGACAATGTACGAGCGTGAAAATCCGTCGGTTATCAACTCTTCTAGAAAGAACCGTATAGCAAACGGTAGCGGAACTTCTGTTCAAGAAGTTAATCGTTTGCTAAAACAGTTTGAGCAAACAAAGGTTATGATGAAGCAAATGAAGAACAATAAAATGTTCCGCTTTTAATAATAGTTGATAACGATTGCGTGCCGTAAAAACGCTTATAAAAACGAAAAAAATAAAAAATTTATATAACCATTTAAGGAGAAAAGAACAATGGCAGTAAAAATGAGATTGACCAGAATGGGCGACAAGAAATCACCCTTCTACCGTATCGTAATCACCGATTCAAGAAACGCTCGTGATGGAGCGTACATTGACAAAGTAGGTCACTACAATCCTACGGCTAACCCCGCAGAAATCGTTGTAGATGCAGAAAAGGCTAAAAAATGGCTTGCAAACGGCGTTCAACCTACCGACACCGTAAAGAACATTCTTGTAAACCAAGGTATTTTACCAAAGCCCACCAAACTTTCACCTGCAAAAACAAAAGTTCGTAAATCTAAATAATTCAGGCTAGGGTGCGTTTATGATAGAATTGATTAAATACGTCGTAACGCGTTTTGCCGAAAAACCTGAAGAAGTAGAATACGAAATCGTTGAGGACGGCAGACAAGTTAACGTTACCGTTACACTTTCTGACAGCGATATGGGTAAAGTAATCGGTCGCCAAGGCAAAATTGCAAAGGCGCTCCGTACTTTAGTGCGCGTTGGTGGACAGAAAGAAAATAAAAAATATAATATTGAAATTAAGGAACGCGGGGAAAAGGAATAATTTCCCCGTTTTTCATAGAAAATGCAAGATACTATAAGAATAGGTTTAATCGTTAAGCCACAAGGCATTCGTGGCGAAGTTAAAATTCAGCCTTTAACTGACGATATCAACCGTTTTAAGAATTTAAAAGAAGTTATAATCGACGGCAAAAATTATCGCGTTACGTCAGCCGTAATCGGTGGCGGAACGGTGTTTTTGTCGCTTTTTGGCGTTTCAGACCGCAACACGGCGGAAACTTTCCGTGGTAAATACCTAAACGTAACTCGCGAAAACGCAATTCCGTTAGAAGAAGGCAGGTATTTTATAGTGGATATCGTTGGTTGCAACGTGTTTACTGACGACGGGAATGAAATAGGTGCAGTTATTGACGTTTTTTCGTCAAGGACTGACGTTTTTACGGTTAAATGTGTAGACGGCCGCACTTTAAGATTTCCATTCCTAAAAGATTTAGTGCTATCCGTCGACGTGTTTGAAAAGAAAATTGTGGTAAGCAGTAAGCGTTTATCTGAGGTTTCCTGTTATGAAAATTGATATACTTACGCTTTTTCCCGAAATGTTTACGCCATTAAAGACGAGTATAATCGGTAGGGCGGTAGATAGCGGAAAATTAGAAATTGCCGTTACGGATATTAGAGAATATACGCTTGATAAACACAAAAAGTGTGACGATACTCCGTTTGGCGGTGGTGCGGGTATGGTTATGATGCCACAACCGATTGCTAGCGCAATTGACGCGCTCGACCCTAATCACCAAGCGCACAGAGTATTTTTATCGCCACGCGGTAGAGTGTTTAAGCAAAGCGTCGTGTTTGAGTATTGCAAAAAGGAACGCTTGTTACTTTTGTGCGGACACTACGAAGGCGTTGACCAAAGAGTTTTAGACCTTTATATTGACGAAGAATTGTCGATAGGCGACTTCGTGCTTACGGGTGGCGAAATTCCTGCAATGGCGGTAGTTGATGCGGTTGCAAGATACGTTGACGGCGTTATAAACGGCGAGTCTTTAACCCAAGAAAGTTTTTCAAACGGGCTTTTAGAATATCCGCAGTATACCCGTCCGCAAGAATTTATGGGGCTCAAAGTTCCCGAAGTTTTAACGAGTGGACATCACGCAAACATTGACAAATGGCGTGAGCAAAAATCGCTTGAAATAACTCGTAAAAACCGCCCCGACCTTTTAGAAAGGGGGGATGAGTAAATGAAACATTTGCAATGGTTTCCCGGACACATGACGGCAGCAATGCGCATGATGGAAGAAAATCTTAAAGCCGTTGACGGGGTTATGATTGTTCTTGATGCGCGCGCGCCGAGAGCGTCGCTAAACAATAAATTAGATAAGTTATTTATTAATAAAAAGGTCCTTTACGTTCTTAATAAAACCGACCTTGTTGACTCTGCCGACGTAAAGAGAACGGTTAGTGAATTTACAGCCGAAGGCAAAGAAACTGTTGCGGTAAGTGCGATGGATAAGCGCGCCGTTGACCTTTTGTATACGCGCATATTTTCTTTGTTAAAAGAAAAACTTGAAAGGAACAAATTAAAGGGCGTTTTTAAGCCTATTAGGATAATGGTGGCGGGCATTCCAAACACGGGAAAGTCAACCATAATAAATGCGTTAAGCGGTGGAAAAAAGGCGGTTACGGGCGATAAGGCAGGCGTAACCAAAGGCAAGCAATGGGTAAGGCTAAGAGAACTTGAATTGCTTGACACCCCTGGCACGATGCCACCGGCGTTCGATAATCAAACTTTGGCAAAACACCTTGCGTATATCGGCAGTATGAACGACGCTAATATAGATTTCAACGACCTTGCTTACGAATTGTTGATTGAATTAAGAGAAAAATATCCTGAGTTATTAAAAAATAAATACGGTATTGAAAATCTTGAAGTTGAACCGCTTGAACTTTTTAACGCCGTGTGCGAGCGCCGTGGTTTTTTGCGCCGTGGCGGTGAGTACGACTACGAGAGATGCGCAAGCGCGGTAATCGACGATTTTAGAAAGGGCAGAATAGGTAAAATCATACTAGACTAATATGGATAATTTAGAGTACGAAAGAAAATATTTAAATAGCGGTTTATTGCACGTTGCAGGGGTTGACGAAGTGGGTAGAGGTCCGCTAGCGGGCCCTGTAGTTTGTTGTGCGGTAATAATGCCGTACGATAATATTATAGACGGCGTTACCGACAGTAAAAAACTTTCAGAGAAGAAAAGAGAGGCGCTAGCGGAACTTATTAAGGCTCAAGCGGTTGCTTACTGTATAAAAGAAATTGACCAAAACGCGATTGATAAACTCAATATATTAAACGCCGTAAAAAAGTGTATGACCGACGCGGTAAACGGGCTTAACGTTACGCCAGACGTAACTTTGGTTGACGGTGTAGACACAAATTTGCCGATAAACGCAGAGTATATAATAAAGGGCGATTTAAAAAGTTACACGATAGGGTGTGCGTCAATCGTTGCAAAAGTGTATAGGGATAATCTTATGAAAGAATATGCAAAAGAGTTTCCCGAATACGCGTTTGAAAAACACAAAGGCTACGGCACTAAAATTCACATTGAAAAAATCAAGGAGATAGGACCTTGCAGATTGCACAGAAAAACTTTTATAAAAAATTTCTGGGTAGAGCCGGAGAAGTGAAGGCTTCGGAATATCTTAAAAAGAAAGGCTACAAAATTATCAAAACGAATTATAAAACTTATTGCGGAGAAATAGACGTGATTGCGCTTGACGGTGAATACGTAGTTTTTATTGAAGTAAAAACCCGTTCAAGTCTAGATTACGGAATGCCGTCGGAAGCGGTTGACCAAAGGAAACGCGAAAAATATTACCGTGTTGCTAGCGAATTTTTGCAACGCAACAAAAAAATGGATAGTCCTTGCCGTTTTGACGTGATAGAAATAGAGAATGGACAAATAAATCATATAATTGATGCATTTTCTATGTAAAAACGCTTGCTATTAAATTAAAAATATGTTATTATATTAAACGCTTTGGGCGTTCCTCTTGCATAAAACAAAATCAAAGATGACAATGAACGTTTAATAAATCGGAGGTAAAAGCAAATGTACAACAAAATTATTGACGCTATTAATCAAGAAAACGTGAAGGCTAGTGTTCCCGAATTTAACGTTGGTGATACCGTTAAGGTTATGATTAAGGTTATTGAAGGCGACAGAGAAAGATTGCAAGCATTCGAAGGTATCGTTATCGCAAGAAAGCACGGTGGTATTAGTGAAACCTTTACCGTAAGACGTGTTACTTTCGGTGTAGGCGTAGAAAAAACTTTCCCCATTCACTCACCAAAAGTTGCAGACATTCAAGTTGTTAGACGTGGTAAGGTTCGTCGCGCAAAACTCTACTACTTACGCGCTCGTACCGGTAAGGCTGCAAAAGTTAAGGAAATTAAAAGATAATACGCAAAAGATGAAGGGCTTAACCAAATGGGTTAAGCCCTTTTTTCGTTGTGTGATTTTATGTGTGATTTTATAATTTATAATTTTAAGTGTAAAAAAATTTTTTTCCTATTGCGTAATGGGTTTACTTTTCTAAAAAAATATTATATAATAAATCGTAACGCTATATACATTATATATAGAAGTAGATTAAGGGGGCGTAAAGCCGATTATATGATAGCAAAAATTTTAGGTTACGCATTGACGGGGCTTAAAGGCACGCCCGTTGACGTGGAAGTTGACGTTAATAACGGTTTGCCGGGTTTTGACGTGGTTGGTTTAGGCGACACCGCGGTTAAAGAATCAAAAGAGCGCGTTCGCGCAGCGATAAAAAATAGCGGTAGGCAAGTTCCGCCCAAAAAGATAACGGTTAATCTTGCGCCTGCCGATTTAAAGAAAGAAGGCTCGCTTTTAGACCTTGCGTTGGCGGTGGGCGTTCTCAAATCGTGTGGGCAGTTGGTTGCCGAAACTGACGGCATAGTTTTCTTGGGTGAACTTTCGCTAGATGGAAGTTTAAGAAGAGTTAACGGCGTGTTGCCGATAATAATTAGCGCACTTTCAGAAGGTTTTACAAAGTTTATTATCCCTGAAGATAATAGAATCGAAGCGTCTTACGTAAGCGGTGCAGAAGTTGTTGCGGTTAAAAATCTTTCAGCGGTTATCGACCACTTATCGGGGCTTAAACCTATTGAGCCTATAAAGCAAAACGAGTTCGTTGCGGAAAATTTTAATTCGGCTTACGATAGCGATATGGCGTTCGTTAAAGGTCAAGCAGTTGCAAAGCGTGCCTTGGAAGTTGCCGTTTCCGGTGGACACAACGTTTTGTTCGTAGGTGCGCCCGGCACGGGCAAAACCATGCTTGCAAAATGCATTCCCACGATAATGCCTGATATGACTTTTTCCGAAGCGCTTGAAACTACAAAAATTCATTCGGTTGCAGGTATGCTTAAAGATACTGACGGCATAGTTTTTACTCGTCCGTTTAGAAGTCCGCACCACACTACCACGGATATAGCGCTTTGCGGTGGCGGAACGCGTTTGCGCCCTGGTGAAATTAGCCTTGCACATAACGGCGTTTTGTTTCTTGACGAAATGCCCGAATATAAACGCTCGGCATTAGAAGCCTTGCGTCAGCCCCTAGAAGACGGGGAAATTACCGTTTCAAGGGCTACGGGTAACGTAAATTACCCTGCGAACTTTATGCTTTGCGGTAGTATGAACCCTTGCCCTTGTGGCAATTACGGAAGTGCGGATAAAGTTTGCACTTGTTCGCCTGCAATGATAGCAAAATACCGTTCACGCATATCAGGGCCGTTGCTCGATAGAATTGATATTCAAGTTGAAGTTGATAGCGTTAAATATACCGAACTTACCGAAGACACTTTGCAAGAAAGTTCAAAAACGGTTAGAGAGCGCGTAAATAGAACTAGACTTATTCAGAAAAAGCGTTTTGAAAACGACGATATTTTAACTAATAGCGATATGGGTGAAAGGCATATTAAAAAATATTGCAAACTTTCAAAAGAATGTGAAGATATTTTGAAGAATGCTTACGATACTTTGCATCTTTCACCTAGAGCGAGAAGTAGGATAATTAAGGTTGCCCGCACGATTGCGGATATGGAACTTTTTGACGATATTAAAAAAGAACATATTTTAGAAGCCATTAGTTATAGGCACTCGCAGGATTGATTATGAAGTACGACAAAAGCGAACTTTGTTTAGTTTGGTTAGACAGTTTTTTAGGGCTTGAATATAAGCATAAGCGTGAACTATTGCCTTTTATCGAAGAAAAGCCGGACGTTCCGTCCTTGCTTGAACGCGCCAAAGAATTTTTAACCACGGCAGTTGGGGAAAGCGAATATCGCACTTTAAAACTGTCGGCAAACAAAGAGTATCTTGAAAAACTTTTGATAGATTATCAAAGTAAAGGCGTAAAAATCGTAACGATATTATCGCCTGATTACCCAAAAGCGTTTAACGATATCGAATGTCCGCCTATGGTAATATATTATAAAGGCGATATTTCACTTTTTAATGAAGAACTATTTGCAATAGTCGGCGGTAGAAAAAGTTTAACTTCGTCGCTTGCGGTTGCAAAAAACTATACCGAAGAAATTATCGACGCAGGTTTCGTTCCCGTTACGGGTATAGCCGAAGGCGTTGACGCCAAGGTGTTAAGCACGGCGCTTGAAAAGAATGGTAAAGCAATTTCCGTAGTGGCTGGTGGGCTAGACCATATTTACCCTGCAAACCACGCCGAACTCGTTGATAAAATTGCTGAAAACGGTTTGGTTATAAGCGAATATCCGCCGTCAACCGTGCCGAAACCATTTAACTTTCCCGTAAGGAATAGATTGATTTCAGCACTTGCGCGCGGAGTGCTAGTGGTTAGCGCAGGGCTAAAAAGCGGAACTATGTATACGGCAGGTTACGCCGTTGAATATAGTAAAGATTTATTTGCCGTGCCGTACGGGGTTGGCGTTCCGTCGGGTGCAGGCTGTAACGAACTTATTAAAAAGGGCGCGCTACTTACCGATACACCGCAAGATATATTAGATTTTTACGGAAAGAAAAAAGAAAAGAAAGTTAATCAGTTTAGTAGTGAAGAACTTGAAATAATAAGCGCCTTGTCAAACGGGGCGTTACATATAGAAAAAATTTGCGCAACGCTGAATAAGCGCGTGTTTGAAATTACACCGTTGTTGTCAATACTTGAAATAAAAGGATTCGTTGCAAAAAGCGGAAACGTTTATCAGTTGACACGAAACGATTTGGAGGCATAAATGCAATTAATTATAGTCGAATCACCACACAAGGCAAAAACCATTGAAAAATTCTTAAAAGGTGATTTTAAGGTTGACGCGTCAAAAGGGCACGTTAGAGATTTACCCGTAAACTATATGGGGGTAAGCATCGGCAAAAACTTTGAACCGCATTACGTTATTTCGCCCGAAAAAAGACAAGATATCAAAAGGCTTGAAACGGCTGCTAAAAAAGCCGAAAAAGTTTATCTTGCAACCGACCCGGATAGAGAAGGTGAAGCAATTTCTTGGCACTTGGCTGAAGTTTTGGGGCTTGATGAAAACGACGCGAATAGAATAGAGTTTAACGAAATTAGTGAAAGTGCGGTTAAAAAAGCGCTTGCAAACCCAAGAAAGATTGATAAAAACTTGGTTGACGCGCAACAAGCAAGGCGCGTGCTTGATAGAATAGTTGGTTACAGTATATCGCCTGCCGCAAGTTCAAGGTTAAACGAAAATTTATCAGCGGGTAGAGTGCAATCGGTTGCGCTCAAACTGGTGGTTGATAGAGAAAGGGAAATTACCGCTTTTAATCCACAAGAATACTGGAATTTAAAAGCCGACGTTAAACCCGACGGCAAAAGCAACTTCAAGGTGTTGCTAGTTGAAAAGAACGGTAAAAAATATAAACCTGCTAGCGCTGAAGAAGCAAAAGCAGTTGAAGATATCTTAAATAGTGCTGATTTTAGAGTAAAAAGCGTAAAGCGTGCGGTTATGAAATCACACGCACCCGCACCGTATATTACGAGTACCTTGCAACAAGACGGTTCAATTAGACTTAACTTAACCGCACCGCAAGTTATGCAAGTGGCACAACGCCTTTACGAAGGTGTTGAAACGCCAAACGGTCATATAGCGCTTATTACCTATATGAGAACGGATAGCGTAAGAATATCTAGCGAAGCGCAAAAGAGTGCGTTAAATTTCATTCGTGAAAACTTTGGCGAAGAGTACGTTCCTGCAAAACCAAACGTATATCGCTCTAAAAAGGACGCGCAAGACGCGCACGAAGCAATTAGACCTATTGATATTAGGCGTACACCCGAAAGTGTTAAAGGGGTGCTTGACGCAAATCAATATAAACTTTACAAATTAATTTACGACCGTTTTATTGCGTCGCAAATGTCGGAAGCAAAATACGACAGCGTAGCAGTTGACGTGTCGGCAAGCGATTTTACGCTTAAAACAAGCGGTAAAACTCTTATTTTTAAGGGGTATACCGTAGTATACGACGATACTAAAAAAGAAGAAGACGACGAGAGCGGAAACGCACTTTTACCCGCACTTACCGAAGGCGAAGCGCTTAAACTAATTGCACTTGGCAAAGAGCAAAAGTTCACCAAACCGCCCGTAAGATACACCGAAGCGTCGCTCATTAAGAGTATGGAAGATAAGGGGATAGGCAGACCTTCAACATACGCTACGATTATGGCGAAACTTTCAGACAAAAAGCGCGAATACGTTAGGAAAGAAAAGAAATATTTAGTTCCAAACCCGATTAGTTACGAATTGATTGACTTTTTGGTAAAATATTTCCCCGATATTATGGACGTTTCGTTTACGGCAAAGATGGAAGACGACCTTGACGATATCGGCGAAGGCGGAAAGGACTGGCGTAAACTTATAGCAGACTTTTACGTTCCGTTTGATAAGCAACTTAAAGACGCCAAGGTTACCGAAGTTCTTTGCGATAAGTGTGGCGCACCTATGATAATTAATAGCGGTAAGTATGGTAATTACTACGCTTGCTCAAATTATCCAAGTTGCCAAAACATAAAAGCGGTAAACGAAAAGGTTATCATACCTACCGATAAAATTTGCCCCAAATGCGGTTCGATGATGGTTGAAAGGGAAGGCAAGTTCGGCAAGTTCTTGGCTTGTTCAAATTACCCTACTTGCAAAAATACGGTTAGTATGACTGAAAGCGTGGGCGTATGCCCCGACTGCGGAAAGCCTACCAAAAAGATGACTAGTCGCGGTGGAAAAATTTTCTACGGGTGCTCGAATTACCCCAACTGTAAGTTTATGAGTTGGGATTTGCCTACGGGTGAAAGATGCCCCGAATGTGGCGTTTACTTAATAGAAGTTGACGGGCAAATTAAGTGTTCGTCTAAAAAGTGTAAATATACTAAAAATGCAAAAGGTTAAAGTTATAGGTGGCGGGCTTGCCGGTGCGGAAGCCGCGTATTATTTGGCAAAGCGTGGCGTTAAAGTAACGCTTTGCGATATAAAGCCAAACAAATTTACGCCTGCCCACAAAAGTGAAAATTACGCTGAATTAGTTTGTTCTAATTCGCTAAAAAGCAACGATATTTACGGAAACGCGGCAGGGCTTTTGAAAGAAGAAATGCGCCTTTTAGGCTCTATTACGATAGAGGCGGCGGATAATACTAGAGTTCCTGCGGGCAACGCCTTGGCGGTTGATAGGGTTAAGTTTTCTAAGTACGTTACAGATAAACTAAAAGAGCAAGAAAATATAACGCACGAAAGTGTTGAAGTTAACGATATTGACTTTGACGAATACACAATCGTTGCGACGGGGCCGTTGACGACCGAAGGACTTTCAAACAAAATTAAAGATATGCTTGGCGACGGATTGTATTTTTACGATGCGTCAGCACCTATAATAGACTTTGAAAGTATTGATATGGAAAACGCCTTTTTTGGCGATAGATACGATAAAGGCAACGGCGACCATATTAATTGCCCTATGACGAAAGAAGAATACGAAGCGTTTATGCAAGCGCTAATTTCAGCGGAAAGGGCGGAACTTCACGGTTTTGAAAACACGGCGGTGTTTGAAGGGTGTATGCCCGTTGAAGTTATGGCACAGCGCGGAAGGGACACTTTGCGTTTTGGTCCGTTAAAACCCGTAGGTTTAACTAATCCCAAAACGGGTAGGTGGGCGTACGCGTGTTTGCAACTTCGCAAAGAAGACGCTGACGGCGCAATGTATAATATGGTTGGTTTTCAAACGAACCTTCTTTGGGGCGAACAAAAGAGAGTATTTTCGCTTATTCCCGCGCTAAAAAACGCAGAGTTTTTGCGTTACGGTGTAATGCATAGAAATACTTTTATCAATTCCCCAGAGGTGCTCAATAAAGATTATTCATTAAAAGGCCACCCAAAAACTTTCTTCGCAGGGCAAATTACGGGCGTTGAAGGTTACGTTGAAAGCGGTGCTAGTGGGCTTTTATCGGCAATTTATTTAGAAAGAAAGTTAAAAGGTCAAAGCGAAGTTTATCTTTCGGATAAAACCGTGCTCGGCGCGTTGACTAAATATATTACTACTGAAAATAAAGATTTTCAACCTATGAACGCAAACTTCGGAATTTTACCGCCTATGGATAGAGTTATAAGGGATAAGGCGGAAAGAAAACGCGCTATGGCGGAAAGAAGTTTATCTTGCGTAAATGATTTTATAAAGGAGTTATTATGACCGAATTTAGAGGGACTACGATATGTGCCGTTAAAAAGGACGGCAAAACGGCAATCGCCGGTGATGGACAAGTTACTTTGTCGCAATCAGTAATATTTAAAAATAACGCCGTAAAGGTTAGGCGTATTTACGACGGTAAGGTTATTTTAGGGTTTGCAGGCTCTGTTTCAGACGCGTTCACCCTTTCTGAAAGATTTGAAGAAATGCTTAATAAGTATTCTGGTAACCTTATGCGTAGCGCGGTTGAACTTGCCGAACTTTGGAGAAGTGATAAGGCAAGAAAGTTAGAAGCAATGATGATAACTGCCGATAAAGATACACTTCTTATCGTTTCGGGTACGGGCGAAGTTATCGAACCGGACGGTGGCGTATGTGCAATCGGTAGCGGTGGAAATTACGCACTTGCAGCGGCAAGAGCGTTAAGACAAGAAACTGATTATTCCGCAGAAGAAATAGTTAAAAAATCGCTTAAAATAGCAAGTGAAATTTGCGTTTTCACAAACGACAATATTACTTGTGAAGTGTTGTAAGGGGTGGAATATGAATTTAAGTCCTAAACAAATAGTTGAGCAACTTGACAAATATATTATAGGGCAGGCGGCGGCAAAAAAAGCGGTGGCAATAGCGCTCCGCAATAGATATAGAAGAAGTATGCTAGCCCCCCAAGAAATGGAAGAAATTACGCCCAAGAACATTATTATGAAAGGTCCTACGGGCGTTGGTAAAACTGAAATTGCAAGAAGACTTGCAAAGTTGGTCGGTGCGCCTTTTATCAAAGTAGAAGCAACGAAATATACCGAAGTTGGTTACGTTGGTAGAGACGTTGAATCAATGATTCGTGATTTGGTTGAATGTGCCGTTAGGCTCGTTAAAGAAGAACGCTTTAATAAAGTTACCGAAAAGGCGGGTAGCGTGGTTGACGCAAAACTCGTTAAAATCCTAGCGGAAGTGCGCCGTTTAGATAAAGGCGAAACACCCCAAGATATTTTTGAAAAAAATATAGCCGAAGGTCTTAAAAAAGGCTATTTTGATAACGAAGTTATCGAAGTTGATATTGCTGATAATCCAAAGCCTATGGAACTCGTTCCGGGTGGCGCGGAAATTTCGCTCGGTTCTATTTTTGGCGATATGATGCCAAAAAAGAGAAAAAAGAGAAAACTTTCGGTAAAAGAAGCGCGTAAAATCTTATTGCAAGAAGAAGCGGATAAGTTGATTGATAACGATTCGGTTAACGAAGAAGCAATCCGCCGTGCCGAAAACGAAGGCATCATCTTTATTGACGAAATTGATAAAATTGCCGCAAAGGGCAGCAAGAGCGGTGGGCAAGACGTTTCTAGGGAAGGCGTGCAAAGAGATATTTTGCCTATCGTAGAAGGCTCAACCGTTATGACTAAATACGGTGCGATTAAAACCGATTATATTTTGTTTATCGCGGCGGGCGCTTTCCACGTTTCAAAGATTAGCGACTTAATCCCCGAACTTCAAGGTAGATTTCCTATTCTAGTTGAACTTTCAAGTTTAACAAAGCAAGATTTTATAGATATTCTAACCACTCCGCAAAACGCTATAACCTTACAATACGCAACGCTACTTAAGGTTGACGGGGTTGAATTGAAATTTACTGACGACGCGATTAGTGAAATCGCCCGTATTGCCGAAGATATGAACGCTACGCGTGAAGATATCGGGGCAAGAAGGCTACACACGGTTATGGAAAATCTTATTGAAGAAATATCGTTTGAAGCGTGTGGTGACGCGCAAAAAGAAATAGTAATCGACCGTGCTTACGTTATAGGTAAACTCGGCGCAGATAACAAAACGAAAGATTTGAAAAAATATATTCTCTAAGGAAATTAATATGATAAACGTACCAAAAGGAACAAAAGACGTTTTGCCAAACGAAAGTTACAAGTGGCAATTCGTTGAAAAAACCGCGCGCGAAACGGCAAGCGTTTTCGGTGCGCAAGAAATAAGAACGCCTACCTTTGAACATACCGAAGTGTTTTTGCGTGGCGTTGGCGAAACTACTGATATCGTTAATAAAGAAATGTATACCTTTTTAGATAAAGGTAACCGTAGCATTACGCTTAAACCCGAAGGGACTGCGGGCATTGCAAGGGCTTTCGTTGAAAACGGGCTTAACAACAGCGCACTTCCCGCAAAATTCTTTTATTTAACGCCGTGTTTTAGATATGAACGCCCACAAGCGGGTAGATTAAGAGAGTTTCATCAATTCGGCGTGGAATTTTTGGGTTCTAAAAATGCGGACGTTGACGCTGAAACTATACTTTTAGCAAAAACTTTTTTAGATAACGTCGGCATAAAAAATCTCACCCTTTATCTGAATAGCATAGGTTGCAAAACTTGCAGAAAGAGTTACGAAGACGCGTTGAAAGAATATCTTAATAAAAATATCGACGGGTTGTGCCCCTTGTGCAAGGAAAGGCTTAACAAAAACCCCTTGCGTATTTTAGACTGTAAGAATGAAGATTGCAAAAAAATCACTAACGACGCACCAAAGATTTTAGATTATATTTGCGACGATTGTGGCGCGCATTTTGAAAAGGTAAAAACCTTGCTTGACGTTGCAGGCGTTGAATATAAAATTAATCCTAATATAGTTCGTGGGCTTGATTATTATACTAGAACGGTTTTTGAATTCGTTTCTGAAAATATCGGTGCGCAAGGAACCGTTTGCGGTGGTGGAAGATACGACGGACTTATCGAACAACTCGGTGGACCTTCAACACCAGGCATCGGTTTTGCAATCGGTATTGAAAGAATACTTTTAGTGCTTGAGAACACGGGCGTGGAAATTAACAACCCCAACAAGGTGAAAGTTTACTTTGCACCTATGGGTGAAAACGAAAGCGTTAAAGTTTTCGAGTTAGTAACTAATTTGCGCAACCAAGGCGTTATTTGTGATTTTGACCACATGGGCAGGGGCATTAAGGCGCAATTTAAATATGCTGACAAGATAGGTGCGCGATTCGTTGCAGTCGTTGGTTCAAACGAACTTAGCGAAGGCGTCGTTAAAATCAAAAATATGGCTGACGGCACGGAGACCCCCGTTGCATTTTCAAAGATAGCCGAATTCGTTATGAACGATTAAAATGAAAGAAGTAGGTTTAGTAGTTTCGGTTGATAAAAATTTTGCATCCGTGAAGGTTGATAAAAAAGACGAGTGTAGCAAGTGCGGAATGTGTTTGTTTCCTAAAAATGCTGAAAGCGTAGAAATTAGGGCGGAAAATACGCTCGGTGCGCAAGTCGGTGAAACGGTAGTTTTTGAAACTGCTGAAAACGCAAAATTATTAGGGGCGTTGCTCGTTTTTCTAGTGCCGTTAATTTTGATAACCTTATCGGCGGTAATCACCTATATTTTTATAAAGAAAGAAATATGGATGCTAATTTTAAGTGTATTTTTTGTAGTTATGTGGTATACTATGTTGGCGATAATTGATAAAAAACTTAAAAATTCTCAAAAGTTTTGTGCAAAGGTCGTTAACGTGATAAAAAAGGAGAATTAAAAATGAGCGAAGTTAAAGAAATTTTGGGTACTACCGAGTTTAATGCTGAAATCAATTCAGGCGTGCCCGTTTTAGTAGATTTTTACGCAACGTGGTGTGGGCCTTGCAAGATGCAAGCACCTATACTTCACGAATTTAAAGACGAAATGGGGGATAAGGTTGGCGTTATTAAAGTTGACGTTGACCAAAACCTAGATATTGCAAAGCAATTCGGCATACTTTCAATCCCCACGCTTTTAGTTTTTAAAGACGGTGAACTTAAAGAAAAGAAAGTTGGTCTTTCAACCAAAGCGCAACTTTCTGAAATGATAATCAAATACTTATAAATCAAACAATTTAGGAAATACAAAAGGAGATAAATATAATGATTGACTTAACTTCTATTAAAAATGCTGACCCCGAACTTTTTGAAGGCCTTGAAAAAGAACTTTCTAGACAAAGAAATAATATTGAACTTATCGCAAGTGAAAATATTGTTTCTCAAAACGTTTTGCTTGCCGCAGGTAGCGTTCTTACCAACAAGTATGCAGAAGGCTACCCCGAACATAGATATTACGGCGGTTGTCAATACGTAGATATCGTTGAACAACTTGCTATCGACCGTGCAAAAAAACTCTTTGGCGCTGACCACGCAAACGTTCAACCACACAGTGGTGCAAACGCAAACTTTGCAGTTTACTTTGCAGTTCTTAAACCGGGCGATACAATTATGGGTATGAGCCTTGCCCACGGTGGGCACTTAACTCACGGTAGCCCCGTTACCGTTTCAGGTAAATATTTCAATTCAGTTGGTTACGGCGTTAAAGAAGAAACCGGCACTATTGATTACGACGATTTGGAAGCGCAAGTATTAGAAGTTAAGCCCAACATTTTCGTTTGTGGCGCAAGCGCATATCCTAGAGTTATCGACTTTAAGAGAATTAGAGAAATTTGTGATAAAGTCGGCTGTTACATGATGGTAGATATCGCGCACATAGCAGGTCTTGTTGCTGCAGGTTTGCACCCAAGCCCCGTACCTTACGCAGATTTCGTTACCACCACCACTCATAAGACTTTGAGAGGACCTAGGGGCGGTATGATTCTCTGCAAAGAAGAATATGCAAAAATTATTGATAAGGCTGTATTCCCCGGCACGCAAGGCGGTCCTTTAATGCACGTTATCGCTGCAAAAGCGGCTGCGTTCGGCGAAGCGTTAAAACCCGAATTTAAGGCTTACCAAGAACAAGTTGTTAAGAATGCAAAGGCTATGAGCGAAAGATTTTTAGAACTTGGCGTCAACCTTGTTTCAGGCGGTACGGATAACCACCTTATGTTACTTGACTTGTCTGATAAAGACGTTACGGGTAAAGATTTAGAAAGAATGCTTGACGAAGTTAACATCACTCTCAATAAGAACGCAATTCCGTTCGACAAGCAAAAACCGTTCGTAACTAGTGGCGTTCGTATCGGTACGCCTAGCGTAACCACTCGCGGATTTAAGGAAGAAGATTGCGTTAAGGTTGCCGAACTTATCACCGAAATTATCAACAAGAAAGAACAAGCGTACGATTACGTTCGCGCTGAAGTTAAAAAACTTATTGAAAAGTATCCTATTTACCAAGGAGTTATTGATTAATTTATGTACAAGTCTGCGTTAAATCTGTTAGAAACGGAAATCGCAATTAAATTTATAAAAGACACCTTTGAAAGAGATTTAGCAAAGGCACTTAAACTCACGCGCGTATCTGCGCCCTTGTTCGTGTTTCCCGAAACGGGGTTAAACGACAATCTTAACGGGTACGAGCGTGCGGTTAGATTTGACGTGCTCACCTTGAAAAAGGACGTTGAAATAGTGCAATCTCTTGCAAAATGGAAGAGAATGGCGCTTGCAAAGTACGGTTTTGAACCCGAAACGGGGCTTTATACCGATATGAACGCTATTCGTCGTGACGAAGACCTTGACGAAATTCACTCGGTTTACGTTGACCAGTGGGACTGGGAAAAGATAATAACCGAAAAGGATAGGAAACTTTCTTACTTAAAGAAAACTGTTAAAAGCATTTACAAGGCGTTAAAGAAGTTGGCGGTAGCAGTTAACAAAAAATACCCCGAAGTAGTACATAATTTACCGGATGAAATAACCTTTATTTCAACGAAAGAGTTGGAAAAAGAATTTCCCGAACTTACTAGAAAGCAAAGGGAACACGCAGCCGCTAAAAAATACGGTGCAATTTTCCTTTATCAAATCGGTTGGCCTATCGCTGACGGAAAACCGCACGACGGTAGAGCGGCTGACTACGACGACTGGAAATTAAACGGCGATATTATCTTGTGGTATGACGTTTTGGGTATCGGTCTTGAAATATCTTCTATGGGTATTAGGGTTGATAAAAACAGTTTGGTTAAGCAGTTAAAGAAAAAAGGCGAACTTAACAAACTTGAAAACCCTTATTGTAAGGCCATCGTTAACGAAGAACTCCCACTCACTATCGGTGGTGGTATAGGTCAATCAAGGCTCTGCATGTTCTTCTTAAATAAAGCACATATAGGCGAAGTACAAGCGTCGGTTTGGGCTGAAGAATGCATTGAAGAAAACGCTAAAAAGGGAATTCATCTTTTATAATGAACGCTTTTATTAGAGTAAAAAACTTGGTGGGCGAGAACGCTTACCGTAAATTAGAGAATGCGTCGGTTGCCGTTTTTGGCGTGGGCGGAGTAGGTGGATATACCGCCGAAGCGCTCGCAAGAAGCGGTATCGGGCGCATTGCGCTTTTTGATAGCGATATCGTTGACGAAAGCAATATAAATAGGCAAATTATAGCCGATTACGGCACGCTAGGTAGGGATAAGGTTGCCGTTATGAAAGAAAGGTTAACTGCGATTAATCCCAACCTTATCGTTGAGTGCCACAAAGTCTTTTATCTTCCGGAAAACGCCGATAACTTCGATTTGACCGCTTACGATTATATCGTTGACGCTGTTGACACGGTGGGTGCAAAACTTGAAATAATCACAAGAGCAAAAGCACTTAATATCCCCGTAATTTCTTGTATGGGAACGGGTGGTAAAATTTGCCCCGATATGCTTAAAGTTAGCGCTATTGAAAAGACTAGCGGTTGTCCGCTTGCAAGAGTTATGCGTAGAGAATTAAAGGCGCGCGGTGTAAGCGGTGTAAAGGTAGTCTATTCTGAAGAAAAAGTTTTAAGAACTGAAAATCTTAACGACGAACAAGGAAAAAAGGCGGATGGAAAAATTGCACCGCCAAGTATGATATTCGTTCCTGCAACCGCAGGGTTGCTTCTTGCAAGAGAAGTTGTTTTTGATATTATAAATAACGGAGAAAAATAATATGAAATTTTTGATTGCGTCAGACCTACACGGCTCTGCGTTTTATACTGAAAAATTACTTGACCGCTTTTCAAAAGAAAATGCGAGTAAATTAATTCTTTTAGGCGATATTTATAATCACGGGCCAAGAAATCCCTTACCCGAAGAGTATAATCCGCAAAAGGTAGCGCAACTGTTAAATAGTATTAAAGATAAATTAATCGTAGTTAAAGGTAACTGCGATAGCCAAGTTGACACGATGATTTCGGAATTTTCTTTTTTAGAAGACGCCGTTATCGTTAGTAAAGAAAAAACCGTTTTTTGCACGCACGGGCACGTTTATAATAAAGATAATTTACCTGCAACTCGTTTTGACGCGGTTGTTTACGGGCATTTTCATACGGGATTTATTGAAAATTTAGGCGGTGTGGTAGTTGCAAACGCAGGCTCAACTTCTTTGCCAAAGGATAACACGGCTAACAGTTATTTGGTTTTAGAAGACGGCGAACTCACGCTAAAAGATATTGACGGAAAAGAAATCGTTAAGAAAAATATATAGTTTTTTTACAATAAGGGGTTATTATGCAAGATTTTGTTTACAACACACCAACTAAAGTTTATTTTGGTAGGGATAAAGAAAAGCAAGTTGGGCAAATAATTAGAGAGTACGGATATAATAAAATAATGCTTCAGTACGGAAAGGGTAGTGCAAAGCGTTCGGGGCTTATCGACACGGTGCTTTCGTCGCTAAACGAAAATGGCATTGAAGCGGTAGTTCTTTCGGGCGTTGAACCCAACCCAAAACTTTCTTTCGTCAGAGATGCGATTAAGGTTGCAAAGAAAGAAAAGGTGCAAATGATTCTTGCCGTTGGCGGTGGTAGCGTGCTTGATTCTTGTAAATATACGGCGCTCGGTGCAAAAACTGATATAGACGTTTGGGATTTTGCAATGGGCAAAGCAAAACCCGTCGACGCATTACCCGTTGGATGCATTTTAACTATGTCTGCAGCGGGTAGCGAAATGAGTAATTCAGCCGTTATAACTAATGCTGAAATTAATATGAAAAAGGGTTGCTCTACCGAGTTGAATAGATGCAAGTTTGCTATTTGTAATCCTGAACTTACCTTTTCGGTTAACGCTTATCAAACGGCGTGCGGTGTCGTTGATATTATGGCGCATACGATGGAAAGATATTTTACGCTTTTCCCCGAAACTGACCTTACGGATAGAATTGCCGAAAGCGTGTTAAAGGCGGTAATTTCAGCGGGTAAAGTAGTTATGGAAAATCCTTGCGATTACGAAGCGCGCGCTACTATAATGTGGGCGTCAAGTCTATCACATAACGGGCTTACCGCGTGTGGTAGAGAAAATTATTTGGCGGTGCATCAGTTAGAACATGCGCTTAGCGGACTGTACGACGGCGTGGCGCACGGTGCAGGGCTTGCAGTTTTATTCCCGGCGTGGGCTAAATACGTTTATAAGGCAGCACACGAACGTTTTGCACAGTTTGCAAGGCGCGTTTGGGACGTGGATGAAAAGGACGACATTATTGCCGCTGAAAAAGGCATTGGCGAAATGGAAAAGTTTTTCGCGTTGCTTTCTATGCCTAAAAAACTTTCTGATTTTGGCATTGATAAGTCGGTTTGCGGTGCGCTAGCCGACCTTTGCACGTTCGGAAAAACTAGAACGATTAAAAATTATATTGAATTAGGTTACGAGCAAGTTAAAGATATATTTGAACTTTGCTGTTAAATAAGTCAAAAAGGCGTTGTTATGGAAAAAACGGTCAAAAAAGCGATTACGCGGGAAAAAGTTTCTTTTGTGTTGAAAATTTTAACGGTTATCAATTCGTTTGTGGGGATAATCTTATCTTTCGTTTTTGCAAGGCAAGAAGGGTATTCAACTTGGTATATTAGGGGCGCGTATTTTACTTTGCAGTCTAACTTATGGATAAGCGGACTTATGCTGTATACGTTGATTGCGCCTTTTTTGAAAAACAAGTTGAGCGATAAGGTTGCGTATTTTCTCAAATTCATTTTTACCGTATCAATCACGATAACTTTTATAGTGTTTTGGACGTTACTTGCCCCGTTTGCGTATATGGATAATTATAATCCTTGGTCGATTTCTAGTTTAACCACGCACATGTTTGCACCGTCTTTTGCAATCGCAGACTTTTTTGTGGATAAAAAGCAGACTCATATTGCAAAAAAGCACGTTTTTAGCGCGTTATTGCCACCACTCGTATACTTTTTATTTTCCTGCCTTTTAATGTTGTTTAGAATAGATTTTGGGCGTGGTGATTTTTATCCGTATTTCTTTATGGATATATATTCGCCCGCAGGGTGGTTTGGTTTAGTAAAAGAACCGTTCGTGTTAGGCACGGCGTACTGGTTGGCTTTAATTTTTGTAATCGTGCTCAGCGTGGGTGCTCTATTAAGGTGGGCACACTCGTTGATGCTCAAGAAAAGTTAAAATAGAAAAGTTTAGCGTCTGTTGTCTATTAAACGCTATATATTGAAAATGTTTAATAAATAGCGTTGTTTTTTAAAGAGTTATCTTGACAAGAGATAACTTTTTTTGTTATACTGTCATCAATAAATAAAGGGGGCGAAAAAGTTGTCGAAATTTAGGCTTGCAAACGATAGAACGATAATAAATGAAAAAGTAAAAGAAGCGTTTTCGTCCGTGTTGCCTATTGCGGCGATAGTGTTGGTTTTGTGCTTTTCTATCGTACCGTTAAAAAGCGGAACTTTGCTCGCGTTTATCGTGGGCGTATTGTTCGTGGTCGTAGGAATGGGCTTGTTTACTCTTGGTGCTGATACGGCTATGACGCCTATCGGTGAATACGTGGGAACGACCGTTATTGGTTCAAAAAAGATTCCGATAATTGCGCCCGTTTGCTTTATCGTCGGTGTGTTGATTACCGTGTCTGAACCCGACCTTCAAGTTTTGGCAACCCAACTTTCAAAAACTATTGATTTTTGGACGCTAATTTTAACGGTTGGCGTGGGCGTTGGCGTATTCTTAACCATAGCGTTTTTACGCATCATTTTAAGATTAAAACTTTCTTACGTTTTGATTATTTGTTACACTTTGGTGTTCGTTCTTTCGTTGTTTGTGCCGGAAACTTTCGTTCCGCTTGCGTTCGATTCGGGTGGGGTAACCACGGGGCCTATGAGCGTACCGTTTATTATCGCAATCGGCACGGGCGTCGCTGCGATTAATAGTAACAACGATACCGAAACTGACGGTTTTGGCTTGACTGCGCTTTGTTCGGTTGGCCCTATTATAGCAGTTATGATTTTGGGTATAATATTTAAGCCGGAACATTTTAGCGTTACTGAAAATCCCGAACTTAACCCGCTAACTTCAAACGAATTGTTGTCGTCGTATCTTACCGCGTTACCGCATTATATGAAAGAAGTTGGCATTGCGTTGTTGCCTATCGTGGCGTTCTTCTTCGTATTTAGGTTGTTTGGGCGTAGGATTCCCAAAAACGCGGTTATTAAAATAGTTATCGGTGTGGGTTATACCTATTTAGGGCTAGTGCTCTTTTTGGTTGGCGTTAACGTAGGCTTTTTACCCGTCGGCACGTATATAGGTGAAATGATAGGTAATCTAGATTACAACTGGGTAATAATTCCCATAGGTATGGTGCTTGGCTATTTCGTTGTTGCGGCAGAACCCGCCGTGCACGTTTTAACAAAGCAAGTTTATGAAATAACTTCGGGTGCGATTCCTAAAAAAGCGCTCAGCGTCAGTTTGATGTGTGGCGTGGCCGTTTCGGTAGGGCTTGCGATGTCGAGAATCGTTTTCCACATACCGATTATGTACTTTTTAATCCCTGGGTATTTGGTGGCGATAGTTTTAACGTTCGTAGTTCCGGATATATTTACGGCAATCGCGTTTGACTCGGGTGGCGTTGCGTCAGGCGCTATGACGGCAAGTTTTTTATTACCGCTAGCGTTAGGCGTTTGCAAGGCTGTTGGTGGTAACGTTGCAACCGAAGGTTTCGGGGTTGTTGCAATGGTTGCAATGACGCCGTTGATTGCAATTCAAATTCTCGGTTTGGTTTATAAAATCAAGGTTGCAAAACTCAAAAAAGCAGAAGGCGAAAAACAAGCCGTTGTCGAAGACGATATTATTGGATAAGGAGAAAGTTATGTTAGGTTTAAAATACGTTATAATAGTAACCAAGCGTGAGTTTACCGAGCAATATATAGAGTTCTTTAAAAAGCACGGCGCGAACAACGTTTTAAGTAAGTTGTGCGTCGGAACTGCAAACGGCAGTATGTTAGATTATCTAGGACTAGAAAGAACGGAAAAAGTTATGTTTGAAACTATGCTTGCGACCGAGCAAACGGGCGAGTTGGTTAAAGGGTTGATTTACGAAATGAATATAGGCGCAGTCGGAAACGGAATTGCAATGTTTATTCCCGTTGACGGCGTAGGCGGAAAATCGTCGCTTAATTATTTTGTTGGTGATGTGCATACTGAAGGTAAGGAGAAGATTATGGAAAAAGAAACTAAGTGCGTTTTGATAGTTACGATTGTAAATAAAGGTAATACCGACGTGGTTATGGACGCTGCAAGGAGCGTTGGCGCGGGCGGTGGTACGGTTGCAAAGGCTAAGGGCACGGGTGCTGAAATGGCAAAATTCTTCGGCATTTCTATTAGTGAAGAAAAAGAAATGGTGTATATCGTTGCGCCACGCGAAAAACGTGACGATATTATGCGCGCCATTATGGAAAAAGCAGGTTGCAATACCGATGCTCACGGCGTTTTGTTCTCTTTACCGGTTGAAGGCGTGGTTGGGTTAAAGGATTTCGAGGGGATTTAATATGCAAGAGATGGCTGACTATAAAAGTCAGATTGAAAAAAACAACGTCATTGCATTCGTTCCCGGTGGCAATAGCATGTGGCCTATTTTGAAGAATAGGAAACAATCGGTAATCGTGCAAAAAAAACAAGAAAAACTAAAAAAGTTTGACGTGGGTTTTTATCAGCGCGATAACGGTGCTTTCGTGTTGCATAGGGTTATGCAAGTTACCGACGACGGTTATATAATGTGTGGCGATAGTCAACTCGTGTTTGAAAAGGTTAAAGAAGAAAACGTGTTCGGCGTTTTAACCGGCTTTTACGACGGGGATGATTACGTTGAAGTAACTGACGAAAAATATATCGAAAAGGTAAACGCCTTTTATAAACACAAAACTTTAAGGCGGATAAGGCTTAAAGTTTTTCACTTTAGGCAAAGAGTGAAAAATAGGCTGAAAAAAATTTTCTTAAAAGACGGTAAGAAGGCAGACAAAAATGGTTGATTTAATTTCGCTTGGTAAAAGCGCAAAAATCGCATCGTCAAAACTAAATAGATTAACTGACGAGCAAAGAAACGCGGTTTTATTAAGAACGGCTATGCTTTTTCGTGCAAATAGCGATTATTTGAAAAACGAAAATAAAGCGGACGTTTCTCTCGCGCGTGAAAAGGGCATGAGCGACGCCTTTATAGATAGGCTAACCTTAACCGACAAAGTTATCGAAGGTATGGCCGTGGGGCTAGAACAAGTTGCAACTCTTTCGAGTCCACTTGGTAAAATTATTTATTCGTATCAAGATAAAGAACAGGGAATAACGGTAAATAAAATAACCGCGCCGTTTGGCGTTATAGGAATTATATACGAATCCCGCCCAAACGTAACGGCAGACGCGTTTGCGCTTTGCTTTAAGACGGCGAACGCCGTAATTTTGAAAGGCGGTAGCGACTCGTTGCGGTCTAATTTAGCAATCCAAAAGGTTATTAGAAGGGCGCTAAACGAGTGTGGCGTGGATGAGAACGCAATTTCGGTTATCGAAGATACTTCGCGTCAAACTACTACTGAATTTATGAAATTAAATAAGTACGTTGACTTGCTTATTCCCCGCGGTAGCGCGTCGCTAATCAAAACGGCGGTTGAAAATTCTACCATACCGATTATAGAAACGGGCTCTGGCAACTGCCACGTTTACGTAGATGAAAGTGCCGTTGCGGATATGGCGGTCAAAGTCATTTTTAATGCAAAAACTCAGCGATATAGCGTATGTAACGCTTGCGAATCGTTGGTGTTCCATAAAAACGCCCTGAATATTTTACCGTTAGTTGCAGATAAACTTAAAGAAAAAACGGTTGAAATCCGTGCGGATAAAGATAGCTACGAATGTATAAAAGATTATCCGTATTTGGCTATGGCAACCGAACAAGATTTTCACACCGAATACGGCGGACCGATAATTTCAGTTAAAACGGTTGAAAGTTTAGAGCAGGCGATAGAACATATTAACGAGCACAGTACTCATCACTCGGAAGCGATAATAACGGAAAATAAAGTTAACGCTCAAAAGTTTATGTGCGAAATTGATTCTTCTTCGGTTTATCATAACGCGTCAACGCGTTTTACCGACGGTTTCGTGTTTGGGCTCGGTGCGGAAATCGGCATTAGCACGCAAAAGATGCACGCTCGTGGTCCTATGGGGCTTGACGCTTTGGTTACCTGGAAATATCTTATTGAAGGCAACGGCTCGGTTAGAAAATAATAAACTAACAAAATTAAAGTTCAACTTTTATAGGTTGAACTTTTTTGTTAGGTGTTTTTGCGCTGTGATAAATAATAACAAAAAGCGTGATAAAATAAAGTTATTAATTAACATAAATGATAAAAAATCACAATAAAAGTTTTGTTTGAACAAGTTGTAAAAAAATTAAAAAAATCACAAAAAAGTTGCATAAAATGGTTGACTTTACTTGTTTTTAGCGATATAATGCGCTTGAAAATAGTAAAACGAGTCAAGCGAGATTTGCTGTTTTTAAGAAATAAATTAACACGAAACGAATTAAAGTTTTGTCGTAAAGGAGGTTTTTATGAAAAATTTTTTCAAATTTGCTGAAAGCACTATAAAAGTTGAAAATAAAGTAGTAATTTTATGGGCGTTTGCAAATAGCGCGTTTAGAATTTAATCTAAAGATTAAAAGTTAAACAAAAGACGAACTCTTAACCATGGTGGTTAGGGGATTTTTTCTTTTTTAGGAGATTTTTGCTTTAATGCGAATAAATGAAAGGGATTATCTTAAAATTAATGGCAAAAAAACAACTAAAATTTTTCATAAAAACTCAAAGTGCTTGACTGCGCTACTTATTTAGAGTATAATTCTAGATATATAATAAATAAATAGGAGCGCGCTAATGAACGACCTTATTAAAAAACTTAACGGCGGAACGGCTGAAACTAGGCTTACCGCACTTAAAGAATTGTTTGAAAAAATGACGGATAAACCCGCCCGTCGCGATAACGACGCAAACAATCACATTCACACGATATATTCATTTTCACCCTATTCACCAACCAAGGCTGCTTATATGGCGTATATGGCAGGGCTTACAAGCGCCGGCATAATGGACCACGACAGTCTTTCGGGCGTTGAAGAATTTAAAAAGGCTTGTGAAATTTTAGGAATAGGCTCTACCTGTGGCGTAGAAGTAAGATGCAAATTTAACCGTGGATTTGGCAAGATTAATCACCCCGACCAACCCGACTGCATTTATATGGCAGCGCACGGAATTCCCGCACAAAATGTAAAGGCGTTTAACGAATATCTTGCACCTTATCGCAAGGCGAGAAACGAACGTGACGCAAAAATGTGCGAACTTATCACGGGTAAGTTTGGCAAGTTCGGCGTTGAACTCGATTTTGAAAAAGACGTTAAGCCGTTGTCGGAAGCGGAAAACGGCGGTAGCGTAACCGAACGCCATCTTCTTTACGCACTTGCAGTAAAACTTGAAAATAAGTTTGGCAGAACCGACGCGCTTATCAACTTCTTGCAAAAGGATTTAGGGTTAGGCGTTAACGATAAAATTAAAGGTTTCCTTTTAGATAGCGAAAACGAACATTTCTTGTACGACCTTTTAGGCGTGCTTAAAGCGGATACGGCGTTCTTCTATATTGACGCTGACGAAGAAATGCCCGTTGCCGAAGAATTTGTTAAAAAGGCAAAAGAATTTGGTGCAATCCCCGCATACGCATATCTTGGCGACGTTGGTGATTCAGTAACAGGGGATAAAAAGGCACAAAAGTTTGAAGACGATTTCTTGCCCGAATTGATTAAAGAAATAAAGGCAATCGGCTTTAAGGCTTGCGCTTATATGCCCACAAGAAATACGCCCGCCCAACTTCAAAGATTAGGCAAAATGCTTAAAGAAAACAATCTTTTTGAAATTAGTGGCGAAGACGTTAACTCACCAAGGCAAAAGTTTGCTTGTGCAGCGCTTGCTCTTCCTGAATATTCGCACCTTATTGATTCAACTTGGGCGTTAATCGGGCACGAAGCAATTTCAACCGAAAAGGGCGTTGAGTACGGAATGTTCTCAGAAAAAACTGAAAGGGAAATTCCCGACCTTAACGAAAGAATTAAAAAATACGCAATTATCGGTCACGAAACCGTAAAATAATAAAAAACTAATTAGGAGAAATAAAAAATGAGCACTATTAATTTAGAAGGTAAAGTTGCAGTTGTAACAGGCGCAAGCCAAGGTTTAGGTGAAGCGTTAGCACTTCGTCTTGACAAAGAAGGTTGCAAAGTTGTTGTTTGCGATATTAACTACGACGGCGCACAAGCAGTTGCGTCAAAACTTAAAGACGCTATTGCACTTGCAGTTGACGTAACTAAATACGACCAACTCGAAGCGGCTTCAAAGGCAGTAATAGAAAAATACGGCAAAGTAGATATTCTTATTTGTAACGCAGCAATCGTTAAGAGTGGTGATATTTTCAATCTTTCACCCGAAGCGTTTGGGCTCGTTACCAACATTAACCTTAACGGTTACTTTAATACGGTTAAAGCGTTTGCACCCTACATGCTCGAAGCAAAGAGTGGTAGCATTAT
>JAZRNE010000010.1:0-9125 GCA_045648045.1 Christensenellaceae bacterium | reverse complement strand
CCCTAAACAACACGTTATCGGCAAAAAGCGTGCCGTTTACTGCCAAAACGCTCAATAAATGTGGTAAATACTCAAAATAATGCCCTTTCGGCCCGTCTAAAAATATTAGGTCGTATTCACCCGTCAAAACGGGAATAATCTCGGACGCGTCGCCTTGAAATATCTTCGCCCTGTCGGAAACGCCGAAAGTTTTATAATTCTCTTTTGCAAGCGCAATCTTTTCTTCGTCAATTTCTATACCAGTAAGATTTGCCGTTTGCTCGGTCAGTAGCATTGCAATACCGGATAGCCCTAAATTTACGCCTATTTCAAGAATTTTTTTTGGTTTATCTTTGCGCACGGTTTCAAGCAATAGTTCAAAAGATTCATCCCGAAGTATGGGCTCGCCCACCGCTTTTGCGCTTTCTCTCATTGTATATATTCTTTGCAAATTAAACCACCATTACAACAGGAAGTATCATAGGATTTTTCTTGGTTGCTTTAAAGATATAATTTTTTATGCTACGGCGAATTATGCCCGAAAGTTCGTTTTCATCACGAACGGTTCTTAAATCAACGTGGTTTAGCACGTTTGCAACCGCCGATTTTGCTTCTTCAATCATTGCGTCGGTAATAACTAACCCTTTACCTACAATTTCAAGAGAAGTTAACCTTGCTGAAAGTTCGTCTACGCCAACCACGACTACTAAAAGCCCGTCTTCGGATAAATGTATTCTATCACGAAGCACGAAACTATCCGCGCCGTCAATACCAACGCCGTCAACGAATCTTGAACCTGCGTGGAACTTTTCGCCAAACTTCATTTCTTTTGCAGTTAACTCTACCGTATCGCCTATTTCGGCAATCAAAACGTTGGTCGGCTTTAAGCCTACGCTTTCCGCAAGTTTTGCGTGCTTTTTAAGGTGGCGGTATTCGCCGTGCACGGGAATAAAGAATTTAGGTTTAATAATTGAGTGCAAAAGCCTTAATTCGTCACGGCAGGCGTGTCCAGACACGTGTATAGGTTCGAGCGATTCGTATATAACTTCCGCCCCTAATCTATAAAGATTGTTAATAACGCCGTATATCATTTTTTCATTGCCCGGAATAACCGACGCACTTATAACAACAACGTCGTTATTACCTATCACAACCCTGTTAAACTCTCCGCTAGCCATACGTGTGAGCGCGCTCATAGGTTCGCCTTGCGTGCCCGTAGACACGATTAAAACTTCTTCATCCTTAAAGTTTTTTAAACGCTCAACGTCAACGATTAAATTTTCGGGGATTGAAAGTTCGCCGATTTTCGACGCTGCTTCGGCGATATTTAACATACTTCTGCCGGAAAAAGCAACCTTTCTTTTATATTTTACCGCAAGGTCTAAAATTTGTTGCAATCTATGGACGTTTGATGCAAAAGTGGCTATTATTAGCCGTCTTTTCAAATTATTTGCAAAAACGTGGTCCAAAGTTTCTTTTACCACCGATTCGCTCATCGTTGAACCTTCAATTTCAATGTTGGTTGAATCAGCCATCATTAAAAGAACACCTTTTTTGCCAATTTCAGAAAGGCGTTGCAAGTCAATCGTTTCGCCGTTTACTGGCGTATAGTCAATCTTAAAATCGCCCGAGTGAAAAACTACGCCCACTGGGGTTGTTATCGCTAGCCCAACCGCACCTGCAATTGAGTGGTTTACGTTGATAAATTCTACGCTAAAACACCCTAGTTTTACTACGCTACCCGGCTTTACGCAATTTAAAACTGCGTCGGGAACTTTGGCTTCTTTAAGCTTATTTTCTATTAAAGTTAGGGTAAGTTTCGTGCCGTAAATAGGCGCTGATAAGTCCTTCATAACGTACGGCAGCGAGCCTATATGGTCTTCGTGCCCGTGCGTAATTACGATGCCCCTTATTCGCGCTTTGTTTTCTTCAAGATAACTTACGTCAGGGATAACTAAATCTACGCCCGGCATATTGTCGCCTGGGAAAGTTAAGCCGGCGTCAATAATTATAATATCTTTGCCGTATTCAAGGGCGGTCATATTTTTACCAATTTCGCCAACACCACCCAAAAACCTAACTTTTAGAGTTTTTTTATCGTTTTTAATTGTTAAATTCTTTGTTATTTTTTCTTTTACTAAATTTTCTTTCTTTGCTTGCTGTTTTTGGGGCGATTGAATTTTATTCTTTTTCACCTTTACCGTCAAATTTTTGCTTTTTTTATTTGGTTTATCGCCTTTTTTTGTTGGCGATAATTTTGCTTTATTTTCAGCCTTCAATCAGTCTACTCCTTAAAAATATTTTATTTTAATGCTTTCGTTCTAGGTTATTATACACTTTTTTTATTTAAAAGTAAACAATATTCAAAATACACTGTAAATAATTTGACGAATATGGGGTAAAATCGCTTGAATTATTTTGCATATAAGAGTATAATTTATACTAAAGTTTATTTTTAAGTTTATTCACACGCCTTTTCGTGTGGATAAAGATTATTTTAGTAAAATATTTCGCGAGGTAGAATTATGCGAGTTTACAATTTTTCAGCAGGTCCTTCAACCCTTCCCCTCCCCGTGCTTGAACAAGCACAAAGAGAACTTCTTGATTTTTCCGGAACTGGAATGAGCGTTATTGAGATGAGCCATCGTGGCAAGCCCTTTATGGCTGTTAACGACGAAGCAAATGCTCTTCTCCGTGAACTTATGAATATCCCCGAAAATTATTCGGTGCTTTTCGTTCAAGGCGGTGCTTCTCAACAATTTGCCGCTGTTCCGCTTAACCTTTTAAAGAACGGCAAGGCTGACTATATTCTTACCGGTAACTTTGCAACCAAGGCTTACGAAGAAGGCGCTAGATTCGGCGATATGGCTATTGCTGCATCTTCTAAAGAAGATAAGTTTACCTATATCCCCGATATGAAGTCTGTTAAATTCCGTGACGGTATTGATTACGTTCACACTACTTATAACAACACTATTTACGGAACTAGATACACCGAACTTCCTAAAACTGACGCGCCTATCGTTAGCGATATGAGTTCTTGCATTTTGAGTGAAGAAGTTGACGTTTCTAAATTTGGGCTTATTTACGCAGGCGCTCAAAAGAATATTGCGCCCGCAGGTCTTACTATCGTTATCGTTAGAAAGGATTTGCTCGGAAACGCTTTGCCTATTTGCCCCACTATGCTTAACTACGCTATTCAAGATAAGAACAACAGTTTGTATAATACTCCGCCCTGTTTCCCTATCTATATGTCACTTTTGGTATTTAGATGGCTTAAACAATTAGGTGGCGTTAAGGCTATGCAACAAATCAATGAAGAAAAAGCTAAAATGCTTTACGACTTTATTGACAATTCTTCTTTCTACACTAACAAGGTTAACGTTAAAGACCGTTCTATTATGAACGTTCCGTTCGTTTCACCAAGCGAAGAACTTGACGCCAAATTCGTTGCTGAATCTGCTAAGGCTGGTCTTGCATCTCTCAAAGGCCACAAAGTTACGGGCGGTATGAGAGCGTCTATCTATAACGCTATGCCTATCGAAGGTGTTAAAGCGCTTATTGAATTTATGAAGAAATTTGAAATGGAGAACAAGTAAAAATGAAAAATATTCTCACTCTTAACGCTATTAGCCCCGTCGTTAACGATATTTTTGATGCTACTTATAAGGTTGAAAGCGACGTTGCTTCACCTATCGGCATTATGCTTAGAAGTTTTAAAATGCACGATTATGAACTTGATAAAAACACCATTGCTATTGCAAGAGCAGGCGCTGGCACTAACAATATCCCCGTTGAAAAATACGCTGAACAAGGCGTAGTCGTTTTCAACACACCCGGCGCAAACGCTAACGCCGTTAAAGAATTAGTTCTTGCAGCTCTCTTAATCGGTTCTAGAAATATTATCAACGCTACCGACTGGGTTAAAACGCTCAAAGGTCAAGGCGCTGAAGTTGGTAAACTCGTTGAAAAAGGCAAGTCTAACTTTGCTGGTCAAGAAATTAAGGGCAAAAAACTCGGCGTTATCGGTCTTGGTGCTATCGGCGCGTTAGTTGCTAACTCTGCTATTGATTTAGGTATGCAAGTTTACGGTTACGACCCCTTCTTGTCGGTTGGCGCGGCTCTTCGCTTGTCTTCTGCAATCAAAGTCGTTAAGGAACTTGAAGATATTGCTAAAAATTGTGATTATATTACTATCCATATCCCCTATATCCCTGACCAAAATAAAGGTTTAATCAATTCTGGTTTAATCCGTAAAATGAAAGACGGCGTAATTCTTATCAACTGCGCTCGTGGCGAAATCGTTGACAATGCAGATATTATCAAGGCTACCGAAAGCGGTAAAGTTGCTAAATACGTTTGCGACTTCCCAACTGATGAAATTATCGGTGCAAAGAATATCATTTGTATTCCACACCTTGGCGCTTCTACCGAAGAAGCCGAAGATAACTGTGCCGTTATGGCAGCAAAACAACTTATCGATTACATTGAAAACGGTAACGTTGTAAACAGCGTTAACTTCCCCACTTGCTCAATGCCTAGAACTACGGCTAACAGGCTTGTTATTTTACACAAAAACACTAAAAATATTCTTGCTCAAATTACTGGTACGGTTGGCGAAGAAGGTATTAACATTTCTAATCTTACAAACCAAAGCAAGGGCGAATATGCAGTTACAATTTTAGATATCGATAACGAAGTTTCTGATAAAGCTATCGAACACATTTCAAAAGTAGAAAACATTATCAGAGTTAGAGTTATTAAGTAATCTTTAATACTTTACTTGATAGATGCTTAAATGACCATGGATACATTCTTCCTGGACTTGGTGATGCTGGTGATAGAATTTTTGGTACTAAGTAATTACAAAACCATACAATTACAAGAAAATTAAAAAACAAAAAGAACTTGAAAAAATTCAAGTTCTTTTTTCCTTTATATCACACTTTTTCTGCACTCAAATTCAAGCATTTGACTATATAAGGCACAAATAAAAAGTTAGATATTTTGTGGATTTTATAATTATAAATAGCATTATAAATCTTGAAAAATTTATGCAAATGTGCTATTATATACCATAGATGAAAGGTTTGTTGTTCTTAAATAATCAAATAATAAACCGACAACAAAATTTGACTTAAATTTATTTTGGGAGAATAATATGAAAATTGTATTCTTTGGTGACAGTATTACCGAAATGGGTAGAAATCGTGAACTAAATAAACCTAGTGATATTGAAAGTTACGGTAGTGGTTTCCCTATTTTCGTTGCGAATAATTTATATAAAAAACATCCTGAAAAATATGAAGTTATTAATCGTGGTATTTCAGGTAATCACGTGGCACATCTGTATTCTAGAATTAAGCAAGACGTTTGGAATTTATCCCCAGACGTGTTGAATATCTTAGTTGGCGTAAACGACGTGGCTCACGAAATAAACTGGAAAGGCGGAATTAATATTTCTCGCTATGAAAAAATTTACCGCAACTTAATTGAAGAAACACTTGAAGTGTTGCCAAACATTAAAATCGTGCTTTGCGAACCGTTTATGTTAAAGGGTAGCGCAACTGAAAATACCGAAGAAATTCCCGACAGATACGAACGCTTTTTGCAAGTATACGACTATGCAAAAGTAGTTAAAAAACTTGCGAAAGAATATAACTTGTTTTACTTGCCATTACAAGAAAAATTCAATGAAGCCGCTAAAAAATACGGTGAAAAGCCGTTCTTATTCGACGGTGTTCACCCAATGATTGCAGGCGCAGGTTTAATTGCCGACGCTTGGACAAAACTTTTTGAAGAAGAAATTGAACCAACCATAAAAAAATAAAAACGTAAAAATTTTATTTATTCTAAATTATACAATAAAAGCCACGGCTATTATTAGCCGTGGCTTTTATCTACACTAATTTTTAATTTGTTGAAAATCTTTACTATAATTATAGTAAAAACGATAGTTTTTCCCTAATGGTTCGGTAATCGGTTATTTCTATATAATCCATACCGAAAATACGAATATGGCTATCGCCACCACCGTCGCCAAAATCATCACCAACGTATAGAATTTCATCTAATTCATATCCGTTTTCTTTTGCATAAGCCATTATTGCGTCATACTTATTATATTTTTTCTCAGCAAAATCAAAAGATGATGAACCGCCGATATAAACCGAAAAATCCTTGAATATTTCTAAAACTTCGGGATATAGAACTCTTCTTTTTTCCCTTGTAGGGTCAAACGCAATTTTATCCGCTATATCCGCTTTTGTTCCAAGCAACGGAAAAGTTACCATACCCGTTGAATGAAATTCTACTGATTCGCCTTTATATTCCGTATAACCGTACTTTTTTCGTAAATAGTCCGCTTTTTCAAGAAAAAAGTTCTTGTCTGTATTAGTTATTGTTTGGCGCACGATTTCAAATTTACCATCTATAATTTTACTTTCTTGCATACCGTAATTCCCGATAATATCTATCGGATATTACGCATTTGTTTATAAATCCGTTCAGTACCACCTGCGCCAACCATTATAACTTTATACTTTTTTTGCAACTCGTCTAAAACTGACTTATTATCTTCTTCTAACAAAGAGCGGTGTTGCGTAAGCGTTCCGTCTAAATCAAAACAAATCAACCTTTTTTCTTTCATTTTGCCTCTACGTCAATTTATATCGCCTATTTTTTCATAAGTATATCATAAAACAATATTTTTCGCAAGCAATTCCCTTTGAACACCTTAGTGCAGACTAACGCCATTTTCTTTGCAAAAAAGTTTTACTCAAACACGTCATAAACTATTCAACTTCTATTTTGAAAACTAACGGCACGTTTGCGGATATCTTGTCAATGCGAATTTCAATTTTATCTTTTCCGCCTTTTTCAAGATAATTAAACGCTAACCACTTTTTGATAGATATTTCTTCACGAATTTCTTGCACGTTACCATCAATGGTTATTTTTGCATCTAACTTTCCGTTTACAGAACCGCACAAAACTTTAATAACGTTTTCACTATTAGGTTTAACGTTTATTTCGTAAGAAAACCAGCCGTGTGCGTTTATTCCGCTCCATTTTAAGCCTTTAATATTCCCCGGTATACGGCAAAGTTCGTTTTCGTAAATTAAAGTATCACTAAAATTTACTTCCTTTTTTAAGCCGTGACTTTCTAATGCACCACCGCAAATAATATAATCCGTCAAGTTTTTGTCGGTGTTTTCTTTTGCATTTTTTTCTACTCTAAAACTTTCATTTACTTCATCAATAAACGTTTCTATTTTGTCTTGCTTTGCTGTTCCACCCGTTAAATTATCTGCAATTAACGGATAAAATCTATCACCTAAAAGGGCTTTACCTTCGTTATTAATAGCATTTAACCTTTCAAGGCTTTCTTTTAATTTTCTTTCAAAACGTTCAGAATTTTCTAACGCCTTTACGTAGAATATATAAACGTTCAAAAGTTCTTGCCAAATTTTTGCAACGTAATTTAAGTTGGCGAACTTATTATATAAATCCGCATAATCTTCTTTTGAAAGTTTTTCTTCTAAATCTTTTGCTTTTTCAAACAGTTTTTCACACTTTTCTACTGCCGTTTGCTTTTCTAATAAAAGATTTTCTATACTGCCCCTTTGCCAACCGATAGGAATAAACCATTCGTTTGAATTTAGGCGATAATCTTCTTTCATTATCTCAAAATAGAAGTGATTTTTTGAGTGATTAAGAGACGGAAAACGGCTTAGTTCGGTGAAATAATACCCGTTTATATAGAATATTGACTTTTGAAGATTTTCGGTTTCTTTCATCAGTTCTTTAACTATTTGCCCGTTTTCACGATATTTTTCGTTAAAAAACTTATCAACTTCCGCATTTACGTCCTTTCCGCCCGTTAAGGCTTGCATTATTACGTAATTGACTTCGTTTACCGTGCCGAAATTATGCGCACCTGCACGGTCTATTCTTGAACAATACCCTTTTGGATTAAACTTCTCACAATATTCGTATTTTTCGGTTATATGGTCATACAAATAGATAGGTAAATTGCCCTTACCAAAATACTCGCCGAAAATATCCGTTTCAACAATGAGCGGATTGTTTTTGATTTTTTCAAAAAATTTGTTGTGCGGTAAACATAAACTCCAATCAAACTGCGTCCATTTATCCATAACGACTAAATCTTTTGAAATTTCTTCATAAGCCTTAGCCATCATTTCATAATCTTCGGCTATACTAGCAAACGGACGAACGATTAATTCCTTGCCGTATTTTCTGCAAGCGTCGTAAAGTGTTTGCGTTACGAATTTTACCCTTTCTATCTTGCCTAGTTTTTGATTTTTTAACTTTAATAAAGGGATTTTTGTTTCGTGCAAAGTTAAAACTACACCGTCCATTTTTGGATAAGCATCAAAAAAATCTTTTATTCTATTCTCTAAAAAGTCTTTCACTATCGGGTGCGAAACTTCCACGTCGCCATATTCGTTTACTATTTCAGGGAATTCATCTTTTAACCCGTCGGGTAAATCTAATTCGTGATGCCAAATATACGTTTTTATGCCGATAGCGTGCGATAATTCAAGACATTCGTTAACTACTTCTAAATTTAATTTAACGTAATCTAAATCTTGTTCGCCGTTAAACTGCGCATACTTTTTATACGTAATCATTCCACCTATATTGCCCTTTTGCAAGTTATGTATAGGCCCGTTGATTTGTATATGGTCTATGCCGTTTAATTTAGCGTATTCTATTATCTTTAAGTAATAACCCCGTTCGATATCCACGGGGTTAAATATATTTATTCCTTTCATTTTATTACCTACAAATACAACTTATAAAATAAATTTATTCGATTCTTCTAATTGTAACAAGTCAATGGCACGAATAAAAACTTCACGTTTTCATCCTGCGGTAACGGCAGAGATTTTGCAATATGTGCAAAATTTTGGTTTTGATACCAAGAATTATCCGTAGTATTATAAGGTATAGAGCTATCCCAATACTGGTCGGTTATACAAATTGTATTTAAATTGTTAGTTTTTGCATAATGCAAAATATTTTCAGGAGTTTGATTTATATCTCCCGAACAATTTGAAAGATAAGTATGAATATGTAAATCGTGGTCACAAACAAATTTCATTAATCACCTATTTTTA
>JAZRNE010000009.1:0-22075 GCA_045648045.1 Christensenellaceae bacterium | reverse complement strand
CCCACTATGGCGCAAGAGTTTGCGCGCGCATTTGCAACTGATGAAATAAAGTATATTAACCGTGAAGAAGATTGTGGTGATTTAGGGTTAAGAACTTCAAAACTGCAATATCAACCGATAGAAATTAAGGCGAAGAACTTTGTTACAGTCAACACCTTATTTGATAAAATTTTGCCACCCGTTTTAATAGAAACTGAAAGACTAACGGTCAGCGAAATTAAAGAAGAAGACGCTAAAGACTACGCTCGCTTATATTTAGATGATGATTTGAATAAATGGTGGGGGTATGATTATCGTGAAGATTTAGGCGAAAATGCGCCGACCGCCGAATACTTTTACAACTTTCAAAACCAACTAAAAGAAAAGAAAGAAGAATATTCTTTTGCGGTTAAAGAAAACGGCGTTATGGTTGGCGAACTCGTTTTGCACAACTTTGACTTTGTCGGTGGTGTTGAAATGGGTTTCAGGTTTTTCAAAGACTGTCAGGGTAAAGGTTTTGCTACCGAAAGCGCCCTTGCCTTAAAGTCTTTCGTCAAAGAAGAACTGCGCGCAAAAACGCTCAAAAGCCGTTGCTTTAAGCAAAATATTCAATCCGCAAACCTAATTAAACGTCTAGGATTAAAGAAAACAAGGGAAGATAGCACTCATTATTATTTTGAACTAACCTTTTAAGTGTTTATAAACGGCGCATTTCTGCGTTACTGCTATGCGTTTTGATTTCGATAACCAGACGGTTTATCTCACCCAAAACGCGTCGCGAGCCTTGAACTGCTTGTTTCTAACCACTTAAAAACGGCGCATTTCTGCGTTACTGCTATGCGTTTTGATTTCGATAACCAGACGGTTTATCTCACCCAAAACGCGTCGCGAGCCTTGAACTGCTTGTTTCTAACCACTTAAAAACGGCATATAAACGGCGCATTTCTGCGTTACTGCTATGCGACAAATATTAATTAATATAAAACCGCGCCGATATTTTATCGGCGCGGTTAATCATTTTAAATATTAATTAGTTTTTCAAGTTCTTTCATTCGCTCTTTTGTCGGTGGGGTAACATCCTTAAACGGAAAATCTATTTTAAGGTTATCGTATTTAACCTGACAAATATTCTTAAAAGGCAAGAGTTCAATTTTATCAACACACTTAAAACCGTCAACCAAATTTTTAAGTTGCAAAACTTGTTCTTCACTATCGTTCACGGTGGGTATAATAACCTGCCGTACCGTCGTAGCAATACCTTTTTCGTCGAGCAAAGAAAGCAATTTAAGTGGGGTTTTTATTGAACAACCAACGTTTTCTTTATACAACTCGTCGGTAGTGTATTTTACGTCTAAAAGTACTCTGTCCGTTTGTTCAAGCAATTTTTCGGTGTGCTCGTTTATAATACAACCCGAAGTGTCAAGGCAAGTGTTGATGCCCGTAGCGTGCAGTTTCGCAAACAGTTCGGTAACGAATTCCGCTTGCAATAACGGCTCTCCTCCCGAAACGGTAACGCCACCGTCTTTGCCAAAATACTCTTTAAACCGCACCGCCTTTTTAACTAACTGTTCTGCCGTGTAATCCGTGCCACCGTCAAAGCCCCAAGTGTCGGGGTTGTGGCAACATTTACAGCGTAGCGGACAGCCTTGCATAAAAATAACGAATCTAACGCCAGGGCCGTCTAGCGTGCCTAAACTTTGAATTGAATTGACTTTTCCCGTTAATTCTTTATTGCTCATATACTTTCGTGGAAGGTACGCGAAATAACTTCTTTTTGTTGTTCACGAGATAGTTTGTTGAAGTTGACTGCGTATCCCGAAACGCGAATAGTCAAGTTGGGGTAATCTTCGGGATTTTCATACGCCTTAATCAGCGTTTCGCGGTTGAGCACGTTAACGTTGATATGGTGTGCCTTTTTAGCAAAGTAACCGTCGAGAATATTTACAAGATTATCCGTACGTTCGCTTTCCGTTCTACCAAGCGCTTCGGGCGTGATAGAGAATGTGTTAGAAATACCGTCACGGCAATCGTCGTAACTAATTTTAGCAACCGAGTTAAGTGACGCTAGCGCGCCGTTTTCTTCTCTATTGTGCATCGGGTTAGCGCCGGGGGCAAAGGGGGCAAACGCCTTTCTGCCGTCGGGGGTAGCACCCGTGTTCTTGCCGTACATAACGTTTGAAGTAATGGTTAGAACGGATAGAGTGTGTTCTGCGTTACGGTAGGTGGGTGTTTTTCTAAGTTCGGTAATCATTTTATGCGTAATATCTTTCGCAATAAGGTCAACTCTATCGTCGTCGTTACCGTATTTGGGGAAGTTGCCCGTGGTTTCAAAATCAACGATATAGCCGTTATCGTCTTTAACTGGTTTAACCGACGCAAACTTAATAGCGCTTAAAGAGTCGGCAACGACCGAAAGCCCTGCCACGCCAAACGCCATAAAGCGACCAACGTTAGTGTCGTGTAGTGCCATTTGGCTTTTTTCGTAAGCGTACTTGTCGTGCATATAGTGAATAATATTCATAGTGTTCACGTACAAGTGTGCAAGCCAAGGCATATAGATATCAAGGCGCGCCATAACTTGTTCAAAGTCAAGTTTGTCACCGTCTAAAACGGGCATTTGCGGACCTATATGAATAGTACTAGTCGTGTCGTAACCGCCGTTAATTGCAATTAAAAGAAGTTTTGCAAGGTTGCATCTTGCGCCGAAGAATTGCATTTGCTTGCCGACTTTCATAGCCGAAACGCAACAAGCGATTGCGTAATCATCACCGTATATGGGGCGCATTAAATCGTCGTTTTCATATTGAATAGAATCGGTGTCCTGAGAAACTTTCGCGCAGAACTTTTTGAAATTCATGGGCAAGTCGTTCGACCAAAGCACGGTTAAGTTTGGTTCGGGTGAAGGGCCAAGCGTGTATAGAGTATTGAGCATACGGAAAGTGCTTTTGGTAACCAAAGATTTACCGTTTTCTCCCACACCGCCAAGCGCTTCGGTAATCCACATAGGGTCGCCACCGAAAAGTTCGTTGTATTCAGGTGTACGCAAATGGCGAGCAATGCGAAGTTTAATAACGAAGTCGTCAATCAATTCTTGAGCGCCTTGTTCGGTAAGAGTGCCGTTAGCAATATCCCTTTCGATATAGATATCAAAGAAAGTGCTAACCCTACCGAGCGACATAGCCGCACCGTTTTGTTCTTTAATAGCGGCAAGGTAAGCAAAATAAGTCCATTGAATTGCTTCTTTGGCGTCCTTTGCAGGTTGACTAATATCAAAGCCGTACATATTCGCCATATCTTTCATATACCCAAGGAAGGTAATTTGTTGGAATAATTCTTCGTCAAGGCGGATAGTATCGGTATTAAAAGCGCCGTTTGCAAGGTCAGCCTTGTCTTTTTTCTTTTCTTGAATAAGTCTATCAACCCCGTAAAGAGCAACACGGCGGTAGTCGCCGATAATGCGCCCCCTGCCGTAAGCGTCGGGAAGACCGGTTATAACGTGGCACTTTCTCGCCGTGCGCATTTCTTCGGTGTACGCGCGGAAAACGCCGTCGTTATGCGTGGTGCGGAAGCGGAATTCTTCTTCAACTTTAGAACTTAATTTATAGCCGTACGCTTCGCACGCTTGGCGAACCATGCGTATACCACCGAATGGGTTTACGCTACGCTTTAACGGGCGGTTTGTTTGCATACCGACTATAATTTCATTGTTTTTATCAATGTATCCTGGGGAAAAACTCGTTAGAGAAGACACGGTTGAAGTGTCAATATCAAGTACGCCACCAAACTGCCTTTCCAAAGCAAAAAGCCCCTGAACTTTTTTCATAAGCAAGTTGGTGCGCTCGGTTGCGCCCGACAAAAATTCAGCATCGCCTTCGTACGCCTTGTAGTTGGTTTGAATAAAATCACGAACGTTAATTTCGTCTTGCCAAACACCCGTATTAAAACCTATCCAGTTATCGTGTTTCATAACAAGTCCTCCAAAAAAGTAAACAAAAGGGCAAACCGATTTTAATATTTCGGCTTGCCCAGACGGTCGGCTAAAAACGAATCATAAAAAGATTCGTTCCGTTTGCAGTCCCCCACAGTGCTCTGTGTTATCCGTCAGTCGTGCAAACGCTTTGATTAAAAATATTATTGCACAAAAATTACAATTTGTCAAGAGTAAAATTAATCGAACGAAAATTTTTTTGAGAGCGAAAAAGCGTTCACAATATAACTACGCTTTAATAACGGTTGATATGGCGGTTGTAATTTGTTGTTTAAGGTTTTCAATATCGCCGTCGTTATTAATAACTATTTCGCCGTTCGGGGCAAAATTATCGTAATCAAACTGTGAGTTTATGCGTTCTAAAACTTCGCTTTTTGAAAGATTTGAGCGAGCGATAACGCTATTGATACGGTCGTTTTCGTTGCGCATAACGACCATTATTGCATCAAACTTATCTGATAGATTTCTTTCAAAAAGTAGCGGAACTTCGGCAAAAACAACGCCACTACCGCCGTTTATGCTTGAAAAAAGACGGTTTAAAATTTCCGGCATTAAAAAATCGTTTAGCGCGTTGTATTTTTCTTTATCGTTAAAAACGATGCGCGCAATTTCCTTTTTATCGGCGCTCAACCTAAAAAAGCCTTTAACCGCCGTGGGGAAAAGTTTTTTAATCCCCCTTAAAACGCGCTGATTTTTATAAAGTTCGGCGGTAATTTGGTCGCAAGAAAAAACGGGGTAGCCCAAATCTTTAATAATATTTACGGCGGTGCTTTTTCCACTACCTATTCCGCCCGTTATGGCAATCTTAAAATTATTTTGCGTCATACCAAGTTTTACCTACTTCTTTTTCTACCGTAAGCGGAACGCTCAAACTAACGGCGTTTTCCATTTCTTCGGTTAAAATTTTAATAACGGCGTCTTTTTCGCTTATAAAAGCGTCTACTAAAAGTTCGTCGTGGACTTGTAAAATGAGTTCGGATTTAAGATTTTCTTGTTTTAAGCGTTTTGCAACGCCAAGCATAGCGAGTTTAATAATGTCCGCGCTAGAACCTTGCAAGGGCATATTCATAGCAACCCTTTCGCCGAATTGACGAATATTATAGTTTGGAGAAAGCAGTTCTCTAACGTAACGCCTTCTGCCAAGAATAGTTTTAGCGTAACCCGTTCGTTTTGCAAATTCAACGTTGTCGTCCATATATTTTTTAACTTCGGGGTATTCGTTAAAGTAAGAGTTAATATATTCTCTTGCCTTAAAGTTTTCTATTTTTAATTGTTTTGCAAGCCCGTATTCGCTAATGCCGTAAATGATGCCGAAGTTAACCGCTTTAGCGCTACTGCGCATTTGAGCCGTAACCCCGTCTAGCGGAACGCCAAACACCTTTGACGCGGTTTGAGCGTGTACGTCTTGACCGTTCTTAAACGCCGAAATAAGGCTTTGGCAGTTAGAAAAAGCGGCGAGTAGTCTCAATTCAATTTGTGAATAGTCAGCGCCGATTATAATTCTATCGTCGCTTTTAGGAACGAAGAATTTACGGATTTCTTTACCTTCTTCATCTCTAACGGGAATGTTTTGTAGGTTAGGCTCTTTGCTTGAAAGCCTGCCCGTTGCAGTAACCGTTTGATTAAAAGAAGTGTGTATTAGCCCCGTGCCTTTTTCAATCAAAGGTTTTAACCCTTCAACGTAAGTCGAGTTGAGTTTTTGTATACGGCGGTGTTTGAGAATGAGCGGAATAATCGGGTGCAAGCCTTCAAGGCTTTCTAAAATTTCCGCAGTCGTAGAATATCCGCTTTTTGTCTTTTTGCCTTTTGCAAGGTTAAGTTTTTCAAACAAAACTACCCCCAACTGCTTGGGTGAATTTACGTTCAAGGTGGGCTCGTCGGCAAGCGTGCGTATTTCATATTCTAGGTCTTTTAGAATTGTTCCGTACTTTTCGCCCGCTTTCTTTAAGGCGGTTGCGTCAACCTTAAAACCCGCCTTTTCCATATCGAACAACACGTCTGAAAGTGGCAACTCAACGTCGTGATAAAGGCTAACGAGTTGTTCTTCTTCTAACTTTTTCATGAGCAAGTTTTTTGCAAAAAGCATAGAAGTTGCAGGCGCGCTTTTAATCAAGCCGTATTCTTCAATTAGGTCGTCAAGGGTTTCTTTATTGCCCGAAAAATCGGCAAGGTATTTTATAATAGACAAGTCGTCGCACGGTGCGCTAAGCCTTGTGTTAACGGTGTTTTCAATAAAATGCGCGCATTCTTTTTTATCGAATAAAACTAGCCTTTTATCCCCCTTAAACGTGGCGGAAAGGGCGTTTAGCACTTCTGAAAGAGAAAAGCCTTCATCAAAAAGCGTTTGCCTAATAGGCGCAATAAATTCCGTTTCGCCATCCGAAAAGTGTACGCTATCGGGGGCAAAGAAAATAGCGGTTTGTTCTTTAAATATCGTTTCAATGCCGTTTAGCGTGTCTAAACGCACGGTAGCGGGGGCTTTCATATCTTCTTCTTGCACGCTATCCGTAGGTGCATCGTCAACAAAATACTCGTTCTTCTTGTAAATGCTCTTAAATTCAAGTTCAATCATTTTCTTTTTTACGGCAGAAGAAAAGGGGAAAGAAACGCCCATTTTAGAAGTGTCGGTTAAAACGTTGCAGTCGCAATTAATGGTGGCAAGCGTGCGTGAAAGATAAGCACTTTCTTTACCGTTTACAACCTTTTCATAAAGTTTGCCTTTTAAATTGTCAACGTTTGCGTAAAGGTTGTCAATATCGCCGTATTCGCTCAAAAGATTGAGTGCGGTTTTTTCGCCCACACCGGGAATCCCGGGGATATTGTCGGAAGAATCGCCCATAAGTGCTTTCAGTTCGATTATTTGTTTGGGAACGAGCGTTGTTTTTTCGGTAAAGTTTTGGTGCGTGTAAATTTCAACGTCGGTAATACCGCGCTTGGTAAAGTGCACTTCGGTTTGAGCGTCAACTAGTTGAAAAGAGTCCTTGTCGCCCGTGATAATAATGGTTTGAATATCGGTGTGTTTAGCAACCGTGCCGATAATATCGTCGGCTTCAATACCTTCTTGCTCTAAGACCGTAACGCCCATAAGTTTAAGCAATTCTTTAAGCATAGGGATTTGTGGGCGCAATTCTTCGGGCATAGGTTTTCTAGTGCCCTTATAGTCGGCAAACATTTTATGGCGGAAAGTTGGGGCTTTTAAATCGAAAGCCACGGCAACGCAGGTTGGTTTTTCTTCAGAGAGCATTTTGAAAAACATATTCATAAAGCCGTAAACGGCGTTAGTAGGCACGCCGATTTTGGTCGTCAAAACGGGCATTGCGTAAAAAGCGCGGTTAATAAGGCTATTTCCGTCAATCAATACTAATTTTTCCATAAATATTCCTTTAATATGCTTGCCATTTTAAAAAATTTGTGGTATTATCTTATAGCAAGTGAGAAGTAAGGTTTGTGTTAAAAAGATTTTACCACTTAATTTTACCAAAAATACTTTAATTTTGCAACAATAATCAAATACTTTTGCCGCTGTGGTGAAATTGGCAGACGCGCTGGACTCAAAATCCAGTGGGCTAATACCCCGTGCCGGTTCGACTCCGGCCAGCGGCACCAACGAAAAAAGATAGGTTTGTGCCTATCTTTTTTCGTTTAGTGTGGCAGTATGGCGGAGTCGAATTAGGAGCGAGCAAACGCAGTTTGCGTGTTCGCCGAATGGCGAAAAAACAGTCCGGTGGACTGTTTTGCGGGAGGCTCGAGAGAAGCGACTTCGGCCAGCGGGGATAAAGAAAAGCCGTGCCGGTTCGATTTCCTAGCGGAAGACCGCAACCCTTTTGTCTTGAAAGCGCGGTCAAGGAGGGAAGTCAAGACATTTCCCCTAGTAGGGGAATCCCCGTCCACGGCACCAACGAAAAAAGATAGGTTTGTGCCTATCTTTTTTCGTTTAGTGTGGCAGTATGGCGGAGTCGAATTAGGAGCGAGCAAACGCAGTTTGCGTGTTCGCCGAATGGCGAAAAAACAAAAAAGACAGGTTGAACACCTGTCTTTTTAAATGTATTTCTTGGTAGATTATTTAACAATCCATTTTGCGTATAACACTATGTTGCCCGACGTGCCTTGCTCTATCTGGGTTACCTTTTCGCCACCCACCTTTTCCGTGTACCAACCATCAAAAGTATAACCTGTGCGCGTAGGCGTCATTAACGAGAAAGTAGGTGTTTCCATCGTGTAGTTATCCATTTTTGTCGTTGTTTGAACGGATTTGCCGTACGTTAGATTCCTGATATATACACAATCGTTTCCGTCGCTATCTGCTGGGCTTTTGTCATAGGTGAACGACAACGTTTCGCCTGCGGAAAGCGTTACGGAATAATAGGTAAAAGAAGTTTGTACCCCCGATATTCTTTCCAACACGGTATTATTCTTTTTAATAAAGAAACAATCGTAGTAGTAATCGGTAGACGTTTTGTATTCAAAAGACACCGTCAAATCCACTTTTGCCGTAATCGTATAGGTAGATGCCGAAGAATTGCGCTTGTTGGTTGAAGTCAAATAATTGCCGGATATAGACCAAGGGTAAGAAGAATCGTTTGTCTCTTCGTACTCGCTGTCAAAGAGAGTCGATTCATTATAATTATAGGTAATCGTATAAGTTTTAATTTTCCATTTTGCATAGAAAGTTTTATCGCCCGTCGTGCCTTTTTTAATCTCACGGATTCTATTGCCACTATAATCAGGGCTTTCATACCAGCCTTCAAAAGAATAGCCTGGATTTATCGTGTAAACGGCGTCTTTTAAGGTATATCCTGAAACCGTGTAAGTATCTTCCCCAACAACCCCGTCTAAATAAACAAAAGTAATATCGTAATAAATATAAGACCAACTTGCATAGAAATCTTTGTTGCCCGTCGTGCCTTTTTCAACTTGCGTTACTTCTATTGCTTGAATTGCGTCGGGGGGACCTATACGCTCATTCCAACGCAAAAAGATAGCCCCGTCGCGAGTAGGTTGGTCTAACGAAAAGGTGTCCGTTTCTATCGTGTAGTATATGATTTGCGTCAAGTCGTCGTATAAATGCAAAGTAATAGTGTATTCGTTAAGCGTCCATTCGGCGGTAATTAGTTTATCGCCCGTAATCGGTTTATCGAAATCGTAATCCCAAGCGGTTAAAGTGTAGCCCGTTTTAGTAACGTCAGGTTGAGTGGCAAGGTAGCCTTCTTCAACTTGCTGACTATCCGCCACCGTTCCGCCCGCAGTATCAAAAGAAACGGTATATAAATGGTTTCTATAAAGCGAAACTTCGTATTGTATAACCGTGTCGCTACGAACGGTTACCGTAACGTAAAACGTGTTTTCGCCTTCTTGTAGTGTAACTATTTTGCTGTCGATAGCGTCGCTATTAGAAGAACTGCCAAAAACTTCGTAAGAACAATGCCCGAATACTGCAATTTCTTCATTGAAATCGAATTGCACATCGGCGTAGCGGATAGTAGCGGATGCGTTGGTGTTGTTTACGGCAAGCGTGTTAAACTCAATTCTACTTATTAGCATCGTGCCGTCTACGGTAACGGTATCGCTTTCGCCACAACCGTTAGCGCAAATTGCCGTCTTCGTTCCGTCGTTATCGTAAGATTCGTCGTTATTGTAAACGTATTCAGCGAAATTGTGCCCGAACGAAGTGTTTGCAATTTCTAAATTTTCGGTTTTAGTGCATCGTGAACACCTATAAGTTTCAACGCGGTTAGAAATGCAAGTTTCGTGCGAGTGTTCGCATACGAATACGGAAAAGTCGTGTCCAAGTGCGCTATCGGTTGCTGTGCGAGTGTGTTGTTTAGTGCAGTAAGCGTTATCGCAATGCGCAGTTTCCGTGCCGTCTTCAAGACAGGTAGCCTCGCCGTTAGAAATATAGTTTGTAAAACTGTGCCCAAGCGCAGTATCTTTAATTTCTATTATGCTAGTTCTTTCACAATTCGAACATTTGTAAGTGTCGTATCGGTTATAAAGACAGTTTGCAGGCATGTATTCGCCCAAATATACGGAAAAGTCGTGTCCGAAAGCGCTTTTTTTCGCCGTGCGAGTGTGTTTTTCGTTGCAGTCGGCGTTATCGCAAGTAGCAGTTTCTGTGCCGTCTTCAAGACAGGTAGCGTCGTCGTTAGAAATATAGTTTGTAAAACTGTGCCCTAGTGCACTATCGGTTGCCGTGCGGGTTTGCGTTTTGTCGCAACCGTTATCGCAAGTAGCAGTTTCCGTGCCGTCTTCAAGGCAAGTAGCATTACCGTCGGGAATATAGTTTGTAAAACTGTGCCCTAGCGCACTATCGGTTGCCGTGCGAGTTTGCGTTTTGCCACAGCCGTTATCGCAAGTAGCGGTTTCCGTGCCGTCTTTAAGACAAGTGGCGTCGTCGTTAGAGATATAGTTTGTGTAACTGCATCCTAAAGGACTAACGTAATTTTCATACGACTTTTTTCCGCAATAGCAAGTCTTTATGGTGTAGCCCTGTTGTGTGCAGGTTGGGGCAAGAATTTCGGTCGTATAAACGTGAGTGTGTGGCGAAAAATCCGTGCATGCCGGAAGAAACGCCATGCATAGCGCGACGCAAAGCCCAACGATTAAAGTAATTAGCAATTTTCTTCTCATAAAAAACCCCAAAAAAAGTTTATATATGCGAATAAGCCGAACGCAAGTAAGTATTATAATTCGCAAAACTTAGCGCCAAAATTTGCAAAGAAAATTAAGATAAACGCTATATAAATTCTTATGCAATTAAAAAGGCGCTTGTGCAAAAAACAAAAAAGTTACACTTTATTATAACATTTATTCAAAAAAATAGCAATATTTTTTAAAAAACTTGTATTTAGTGCGCTGTTTGGCAAAAGACAAAGAAAGCCCGTGCGCTAAATTTTTTAGGCGGGCTTATCTTAACTTTGCAAAATAGACGGTGTCAATATTTTCGCCACGGTCGTTTTGAATAGTTTTTATCAACTCAAAGTCAAACTTGCTTAAAATTTTCAAGTGGGCGTAATTAGTCGACCAAGTTCTAGTAAAAATATTTACGTTGGGGTAAAGGGTGTTGAATAAATAATCGTATATTTTTTGCGTCAAGCCCTTGTCACGTGCTTCTTTTTTCAAAATCAGCGTGGAAAGATAAATATTCGGCGTTTGTTCGGGCGAAATAACGTCGTTCGTATAATTTTCTTTAAAAGAAACAAAGCCGAGCAAGTTGTTTTCTTCAAACGCGCCCAAAATAACTTGTTCGTTCATTTGTGCGTAATATGAAAGTAAACCTTGCTCGCTACACTCTCTACTAATAAGATTTCTTTGAGTAGTTGAACTTCTTGCCGAAAGTGGCGGAATAAAGTCGTTATCGCTTTCTTTCATCATTTCTATGATAGTTTGCTTAAAAAAGTTCTTGTCGCGTTGTGATAAAATCTTAAAATACATTTTAATCCCCTTGATGAATAAATTATATCAAAACATGAAGAAAATACAAGCAAGAACGCAAAAAAAACCAAGGGCGCGTAAAAAAAATTGGCAATGTGCAAAAAGTTTTTTAAAAAAGGGAATTGACAAGGGAAAACGGCTATGTTAAAATTTAAATAGGATAAGACTAAACTATTTGGCCGATATTCATAAATGAAAAGGAGGTTTAACTATGAGAAAAATTAGATTGTTGAGTTTAATGCTTGCACTAGGGCTTTTGATTACGTCGGTAACGGGTTGTTCGTTAGTAAAGGCTGAAAAAATGGAAAAGGTTAAAGGCACTTATAAGTTAACGAACTTAAAGATAACCGACGCCGAAACAAAAGAAGTTACAGATTGCATCGTTGAAAAAGGGTACGAAGAGTATTTTATAGTAACGGGCGAAGAAAAAGGATACTACGTTCATAAGGACAATCAAACCGAGCAAGCGTATTACAGGGAAGTTTGGTTAACTTACGAATACGACGAAGAAGATTCATCGTTAGTTAAGTCCGTTGCTTATAGATATAGTCAGTACGGTAATAGTTACGAATATCGTTTTGGTGTAGCGTATGGCGGTTTGAACTTTAGCAAGCCACCTTACAATCCGCAAGCAGACTGGCTTAACGCGTTAGACGGCGAAGAGTGGGACTGGAAAAAAGAAAGTGACGCGATAGATTTATCTTACGCAACTGAAAAATTAGGCGAATTAGTTGCTTATCAAGCGAATTAAAAATAACGAAAAAAAGGAGAATTACTATGAAAAAATTAAGGCTTGCGGTTATATCTTTATTATTGCTCGTCGTTGCATTTTCGGTAACGGGGTGCTACGCCGTAGTTCCGCAAAGAATGTGGAGAGTAAAGGGCACATACGCCTTGACAAATTATTCTCGTACGGTTGGCAAAAGCAACAGCGTTACAACCGATTATATTGAAAGAGATGAAATCGTTTCGTATTTGGTAGTTACGGGAAAGAGTGAAGGTTATTATATTTATAAAGATAAAGACACCCCTGCTAAAATGGAAGTTGTAACTTTAAGATATAAATATGATACTGAAGAGCCCAACAAAGTGGCTTACGTATATTATAAAAAGCAAGGCGATTTGCTTGAAACAGAATTGAGAGTGCGCAAAAACACACTAAAAGCTTTTGAAGGCGCCGAGTTGATTTTGGCGGATTATCAATACAACGTTGACTACACTTGGGAAAAAGAATGTTTCTTAACTAACCTTTGGTGGGCAAACTACAAAATGGGCACGAAATTCAAAAAATAATAGAACTGATTAATCAAAGAAAATGCGCCCCGCAAACTGCAATATGCGTAGGGGCGGTAAAGAATTAAATTAAACACATTGCCGTTTTCTAGGTTGTTTGTAATATTAAGTTTTTATCTGGTAGATTACCCCTGTTAAAAAAGAAAAAAGCGCCCAACTGTTTTAGAGGGCGCTTTTTAGACGTGGTTTTTTTAATCAATAATATTAGGTGTAATGCACTTACCCGTAACGGCGTCTTGAAACATCATCCAAAACCCGTCGCCGTTTAAATTGAAAACCGAAAGGGGGATAAAAGAGCAATATCCGTCAAGTTCTTTGGGCGGATTTTTTGAATAGGTGGCAGGCACGCCGTAACAAATGTATTTTTCTTTTCCGTCTTCTTTTATTAGTCCAACCACGTAGTATTTGTCGTTAGAGTAATAAACTCTTGCCCAACGGCTATTTAAGAAGGTTTTTTCAAGGCTATCTTCTCGTGGAAATTTCTCAAAAAGCGCGGCTAACTCTTTGCGCACGGTTAAAAAGTAAGGTTTTCCGTCTTCACTTTTTGCGCTTTTAATAAAATGCGTTTCATTTTGAGCGCGGTCAAAGTAACTTCTGATTTGCGCCTTTTCTTTATCGCTTGCGAAAGAAGGCTCGCCATCTTCAATTCGTACCTTTTCAAGAGTCCACTCCTTTACGAAATTTAGTTTTTTGTCAATTTGCTCGTCAAGTTCAAAGTAATTTTCGGTGGCAACCGCTTCGTCGTCGTAAGCGCTCGCAACAACTCGTTCGTTATCAGTTATATAGTCTTGCGGTTGGGTTACCGATTGAGTATTTGCAAGCCGTTCTTCTTGTGGTTGTATTTGTGGCAGAGCGTTTGTAAGTTCTTCTCGCGTTTTTTTGGTTGAGAGATTATCGGCAACAGTCTTGTTGAAGGTATTAATAGAAAGTTTACAACTCTCTTCTTTTGCAAAGAGTATCGTTTTGTGCCCGTCGTCATTAAAGGCGTAAACACCTACGGCAATCCCGCCGTCCAAACTAAAATTATCAAAAATTTTTGCTCTTAACGGATGGGAAAGACAAGGCAGTTCAAAAACGAAAGAGTCGTTTTTACCGTCAAAAATCAAAACGCCGTAAGAAAAACTGCTTTTATCTAAAGCGTTAATAGGCGTTAAAAAAATTTCACCTAAACCGTTTTCAAACTCTAATCGGCACACGCCCGAAAGTTTTTTGCCGTTAACTGAAAAACCGCGTTCAGTTTCTTTTAGCGCCAAAACTTTTCTCTTAAACTGCATAAAACACCCTTATAAGCACACCTTAAAATTCTCTTTCTTATAATATATATGGTATAATAGCGAAAAAAATAAGTATTATTAGTGAAAAATCAAGAAAAGGGGCGCATAAATAAAAAAATTTAACTAGTGCAAAAAAAATCAATAAAAGATTTAATATTTGTCTTTACTTTTGCGCACGCTTATGGTAGAATATAAACTGCGGTACGATAAAACTTTTCAGGCGCTGGTAAAAAATGGCGAGTAGAATAAATAATCATTCCGCAACCAAAACAGAAAAATAAAAAACTCGAGTAAACGAGAATACATAAGGAGATTTATTATGACGACTAACAAAAAAGTGCTTGATTTTATCAACGAAACAAAAGCTCTTTGTCAACCTGACAATATCGTTTGGATTGACGGTAGCGAAGAACAACTTGAAGCTTTAAGACAACAAGCTGTTGAAGAAAAGATTTTAATTAAGCTCAACCAAGAAAAATTACCTGGTTGCTACCTCCACCGCACAACTATTAACGACGTTGCGAGAGTAGAAGGCAGAACTTTTATTTGTTCAAAAAATAAAGAAGACTCTGCTCCTATCAACAACTGGATGGAAACGGGCGAAGCAATGTCTTTGATGAACGACCTTTTCAAAGGCGTTATGAAGGGCAGAACAATGTACGTTATTCCTTATTCAATGGGTGCTGTAGGTAGTAAATTCTCAAAAATCGGTATCGAACTTACCGACTCTGTTTACGTAGTTCTTAATATGGCTATTATGACCAGAGTTGGTAAAGCAGTTGTTGACGCTTTGGGCGACGGCGACTTTATCAAAGGTTTACACTCTTACGCAGAACTTTCTGAAGAAAAGAGATATATTATGCACTTCCCCGAAGAAAACACCATTATGAGTATCAACTCTAACTACGGTGGTAACGTTCTTCTCGGTAAAAAATGTTTTGCACTCCGTATCGCATCTTACCTTGGTAAGACCGAAGGCTGGATGGCTGAACACATGCTTATCCTTGGCATCACTAATCCTAAGGGCGAAAAGAAATATATCGCTGCTGCATTCCCAAGTGCTTGTGGTAAAACCAACCTTGCAATGCTTATTCCCCCCAAGAGTTATCTTGAAAAGGGCTATAAGATTGAATGCGTAGGCGACGATATCGCTTGGATTAGAGTTGGTGAAGACGGAAGACTTTGGGCAGTTAACCCCGAAAACGGTTTCTTCGGCGTTGCTCCCGGAACTAACGTTAAATCTAACCCCAACGCACTCTATTCTACAATGAAAAACACCATTTTCACCAACGTTGTTCAAAATCTTGACGACAACACCGTTTGGTGGGAAGGTCTTGATAAGAATCCCCCCAAGAACGCTATCGACTGGAAGGGCAATCCTTGGAACGGCGATATGAAAGATGCTGACGGTAAGGCAATTAAGGGTGCACACCCCAACAGCCGTTTCACCGCACCTGCAATCAACTGTCCTTGTATTTCTGACCAATTCGAAGCACCCAACGGCGTTCCGCTAACAGCAATCGTGTTCGGTGGTAGACGTGCTAAAACCGCTCCGTTGGTATATCAAAGCAGAGACTGGAATAACGGTGTATTCGTAGGTTCAATTATGGCTAGTGAAACCACTGCTGCCGCTACCGGTGCCGTAGGCGTTGTTCGTCGTGACCCGATGGCTATGCGTCCGTTCATCGGCTACAATATGGGTGATTATTTCAACCACTGGATTGAAATGGGCAAAAAGATTACCAACAAGCCTCAAATCTTCAACGTTAACTGGTTCAGAACTGACGATGAAGGCAACTTTATTTGGCCGGGCTTTGGTGACAATATGCGTGTTCTTGAATGGATTATCGACCGTTGCGAAGGCAAGGTAGACGCTCAAGAATCTGCTATCGGTTATCTCCCCAACGCTGAAGATATCAATATCGAAGGTCTTGAAGATATTTCTATCGATACCATTAAAGAACTTCTTACCGTTGATAAAGAAAACTGGATTAAAGAAGCAGAAGGCATTGAACAATTCTATGGCGAAATCACCAGAGTTCCCCAAGAACTTAAAGATGAACTTGCTATCTTGAAGGCAAACCTTTCTAAATAAAACGGCTAATATGCTACGCAATACAGCGTTAACTGCTTTGCATTTTGATTTCGATAACCAAAAAGGTTTATCTCATCCAAAATGCATCGCGAACCTTGTCTTTATTGCGTCTAACCCGTTTTAGGTGAAAATAAAAACAAAACCAAAAACGCTCGACTTATGGTCGGGCGTTTTTCAATGTTGTCTAAATTTTAATTGTAGCAAGGTATAAAAACTTTTTTAAGGGTAAAAATTTATTTATCAATAAAAAAGGAGATTCGTTATGAGCAAAAATATGCTTACCACAAAAGAAGCAACGCTTATTTCCGACCTTTTGACAATGGAAGAGAGCGCGTGTAAAAAGGCAAGGCTTTATTCTAGAACTATTACGGATAAAGAACTTGCGCAGTCCTTTTCACAAATCGCAGATAATCATCAAAGGCGTTTTAACGCGCTTTTAAAATTGTTGTAAGGGGGTAGAATATGGAAAATTACAAATATAAAGCGGATATAACGCTTAACGAAAAAGATAGTTTACAAGACATGCTAAACCTTGAAAAAAGTTTAGTTAAGATTTATTCTACGGCAATGACCGAAGGCGTTAGCAACGGGTTTAGAACGCTCGTTAAAGAGCACTGGAACGAGGCGACTGACGACCAAATCAAAGTGTTTTTTGAAATGACCGAGCACGGCTATTATCAAGTGGAAAGCGCACCCGAACAAACCTTAACCGAACAGAGAGAAAAGTTTTCAAAAGTAAAAGAGCAACTTTGTTAAAACTTTAATTTTTATCGAAAAGCTTTTCGTAAAATGCAAAAAGAAAAAGGGGCTTGGCAAAACGCCAAGCCCCTTTTTCGTGCAAAAATTATTTTACTTCACGCTTTTCTTGTTTGGCAAGAATAAACTTCGTAACGAATAAACAGCCAACCATAATCGCTATTGAAAGTGGTAACATAATATACCAGTAGGGGATAAACCCTGCGATAATAAAGCAAACGAAAGAAACTACCGCTACGAAAACGGCGTAAGGGATTTGCGTTGAAACGTGCTTTAAGTGTTCGCATTCAGCGCCCGCGCTACTCATAATCGTAGTGTCTGAAATAGGCGAACAATGGTCGCCACAAACAGCCCCTGCAAGGCAAGCCGAAACGCCTAAAACGAAAAGTGGGTCGGTGGCGTCGAACATAGCCGTTACGATAGGGATTAAGATGCCGAAAGTTCCCCAAGAAGTTCCCGTTGCAAAAGCAAGAACGCACGCAACTATAAAGATAACTGCGGGTAAAAGTTTTGCAAGCGTTTGTGGGAAAGAAGCCATCATATTGCCGACGAAATATTTAGCGCCGAGCATGCCCGTCATATTTTTAAGGGCGGTTGCAAAAGTCAAAATAAGAATTGCAGGCACCATTGCAATAAAGCCTTGCGGAATAGAATCCATAGCGTCCTTAAATGAAACTACTTTTCTAACGCAAGTATATGCGATGGTTACGATAAGGGTTAAAAGACCGCCCCAAGGAAGAGCAATAGTTGCGTCGGTATTGCCGAAAGCGCCTATAAAATCGCCCTTAAAATCAGTTCCACCCCAAGCGTCAACGCCAAAGAAACCACCAACGTAAATAAGGGCAAGAACGCTCGTGATTAAAAGAACTACGATAGGAAGAATAAGGTCTAAAACTTTACCGTTTTGGTTTGCGGTTGAACAAGTGCCGTCGGCAATTTTAGCACCGCTAAAAAGGTCGCCGTTTTGTGCGTTGATTTCGTGCTGTTTCATAGGCCCGAAGTCAAATTTCATTAAAATCAAACCTAAAACGAAAACCAAAGTCAAAATTGAATAAAAGTTCATAGGGATTGCCGCAACGAATAAGTTTAAGCCTTGCCCATCCGCCGCGTATTGAGAAACCGCCGCCGCCCAAGAAGAAATAGGCGCAATCATACAGATAGGCGCAGCCGTTGCGTCGATAAAAAACGCAAGTTTAGAACGGCTGATTTTGTGTTTATCGGTAATAGGGCGCATAACCGAGCCGACCGTTAAACAGTTAAAGTAATCGTCAATAAAGATAAGCACGCCAAGCGCAAAAGTGCAAAGAGCCGCGCCAACTTTGGTTTTAACGTGTTTTTCCGCCCATTCGCCAAACGCCCTTGAACCGCCTGCCTTATTGATAAGCGCAACCAACACGCCGAGTTCAACGAGAAAAATGAAGATTCCCGCCGTGCCCGAAACGGCGTCGATAAGTCCAACGGTAATAACGTTATCAACGGTTACTGCAAAGTTTCCGTTAGCGGCAAGAATACCGCCTGAGAGTATACCGATAAAAAGCGACGAGAAAACTTCTTTCGTAATAAGCGCTAAACCGATAGCGATAATCGGGGGAAGTAGAGCCCAAATCGAGCCGACAACCGTTGACGAACCGCCACAAGTTTCGCAATCGCTAGCGCCGGTGCAATCAGGGCAGGCAATCAAATTGTTTACGCTACCCGTCGCGATTGCAATAATCAGTAAAGTAATAATCACCGCGCAAGAAATCAGCAAAGTGATAGTTTTGCTTGATAGTTTTTTTGTGTTTAACATAACGAACTCCTTTGTAAAAAATAATAAAAAAATCACGGTGCTATTAAACACCGTGAAAAATACCTAAAAAAATAAGTTTCAAAAGATTTTTAATAGCGCAACACACGAAGATTCGTGTGACAGTTGAACGCATATTTTGCGTTCACCCAGGCAAAAGTTTTTTGGCGTAAACTTTCCCTTCGGCGTCCTTCCCTTTACCATAAGCGGTTTAATTTGCCTACCGCTTACTTATCATGTCGAACGCGCCTCTATCTAAAATTATTAAAATGTTTCGTTCATAATATACTATTTTTAAAGTTTTGTCAAATAAATTAACTTAAAATTTAATTTTCTTTTTTTGCACCGCCGTTATCAATAGTTTTTCTTTGTTTAATCTTTTTCATAACCACCTGAAAAACTATAATGCCAACTGAAAGTGCAATAATGCCTACGCCGATAAATATTGCGCAATTCATAAAGAATTCTTGTGGCAAAACGGTTATAATTTGGTCGTAGTAGGGGTGGAAAGTCCAGTTATCTTTGCCGGCAAAAAAGATTTGGTGGAATATTACGAACGCTTTTTCAAAGTTTATTGAAACCACGCCGAAAAGTACCACGATTATAGCAAGCACGGAAATTGCCGAAACGAAAGCCACCGAATAACCAAAAGGTCTATAAAGGCTAATCTTTTTGAATTTTTCTAAAACCAAAAGCGCGATGATGATTGCAGAAGAAGATAAAAGTGCAATAAGGTTTATATTAAATAAAACTTTGCAGTCGGCAAAGTGGGCCGCGCCTTCTTCGGTAAACTTAAACACGCCTGCGGAAAATTCTAAATTCGGCAAGGTCAAATAGTTAAGCACTTGGTCGTACGCTTCTTTAATGGTGGCGTAATCGTAGCCAACCGCATCGGGTAAACCTAAAGCGTTTATATGTAAGTAGTAAAAAAACCTACAATAAATAGGCAACCCGATAGAAAAGGATAAGATAAAAAAGAACACCGCAACACCCAAAAGGGTGGTAAGTGATATGGATAGATATTTTTTCATAAGCACTCCTAAAACGATATATATATTAACACACGGCGAAAAATATGTCAAATAAGGGTGAAAATTTACTTGCGCTTTCACGCTATTATCATTATAATAGTATTTAAGAAGGTTTTCGGACAACACTTCTATAAAACAACCGAACAAATAAGGGAACAAGGTAAACCTTTTTGTCGGCGTAAAAATTTTGTCCGCAAAGGGGCTTTTTTTATGTCAAAAAACAAAAATTTCACAAAAAAAATCACTCGCGCAGGCGTGATTGCTGGGTTATACGCAGTAACTTCGTTGATAACCGCGCCGATTGCAAGCGGTGCTGTTCAGATAAGGCTTTCTGAAGCGCTAACCATGCTCGCCTTAATTTTTCCCGAAGCAGTACCCGCGCTATTCGTCGGATGCGTCATTTCTAACTTAATAACAGGTTGCGCAGTTTTTGATATTATTTTCGGCAGTTTAATTACCCTTTTAGCAGGTTTTTTAACCTACTTGGTGGGCAAGGTTATAAAGCCAACCTACTTAAAAATATTCGTGGGCGGAATTTTCCCCGTAGTGCTCAACGCTGTGTTTTTGCCACTTATTTGGCTTTGGTGTTACGGCTCGGGCGAATATATTTATATTTTGCAAGCGTCGCTACTGTTTATAGGGCAAACGCTTTCGGTTTACGCGCTAGGAGCGCCGCTTTATTTATCGGTAATAAAATCAAAGCGGCTTATAGAATAAAGAGTAAAACTGAACAAAACAACGGAAAATTAAGGAAAAAACGCAAGAAAAAAACGGCTAAAATCAAGCCGTTTTTCCTTTTTTAAGAGTTAAAATTAATCTAATCTTCTGAAAGGGTGGTAAAGCGCCCAGTAGAAAATAAGCCAAAGCGCAGAAATACCAACCAAAGAATAGATTATGCGCGAAATCATAGCCGCGCCACCTACGCCAAAGATAAACGAAACGATATTAAAGTTAAAAAGCCCGATTAAAAGCCAAACCAAAGAACCGATTATCGTAAGCGTAAATGCAATGATAGTTGTAATCTTCATAATTTCCCCCTTGCAAGTATTGTTTGCAAAAAACGGGAAAATATAAGAGAAAAATTTTTTTAAGCAAAAATATTTTCAAGTACTAGTTTATCGAAGTCAATTTGTTCCATAAAATCGCTCGAAGTAAACCTAACTACGTTATATTTTGCGTAGTTAAATAAGTGTGTTTTGATTAAAACGGGGGTGGCGATATCAAGATTTTCGCAAATTTCACGAAGATAATCGAAAAAAAGCGAGTAATCCATACTTTCCGCCCGTTCAAAAACGAACTGTTTAACTATTTTATTGTTCTTTAAAACCTTTGCCCAAATTCTAATCATAAAGCACCTTCGCTAACTATTTTAACATACGCAAAAAATAAAATCAACTTTTGTATTGACAAATAATTGTAAAAAAGGTATAATATCAACTGTATGATATTATATAAATATCATTTGTAATAGGTATTAATTATGGAAAAAATTAAAGAAGTATTAATAGATTTACTTACCGAAAACGCAAGGTATACGGTAAGCCAACTTTCAGATATAACCGGTGCTGACGCATCAACCGTTGAACGAGCGATGAGGCAACTTGAAGAAGACGGCGTAATCGTAAAATATTCAGCAATTATCAATAACGAAGCGTTGCCACAAAAAAAGGTGCAAGCGCTTATTGAAGTTAAAGTTTCTCCGCAAAAATTGAAGGGCTTTGACTCGTACGCTGAAGAAATTTACAGTTTTAAAGAAGTTAGCAGTTTATATCTAATGAGTGGTGTGTTTGACCTTGCGGTTTTCGTTGAAGGTAAAGATATTACCGATATTGCAAGATTCGTTTCTGAAAGATTATCGGTTATTGACGGCATTACTAGCGTTCAAACTCATTTCATCTTGAAAAGGTATAAAATTGAAGGGCAAATCACTAAAATTAGTGATGAACGGGAAAGACAACTTATACAAGCATGAGAGATTTTGTAAGCAAAAAAGCAAAAAACATAAAGCCTTCGGGAATACGTAAGTTCTTCGATATAGTCGCAGAACAAAAAGACGTTATTTCGTTGGGGGTTGGCGAGCCTGATTTTATTACCCCGTGGGAGATTAGAGACGCGGGGATTTCCGCCGTTAAAAAAGGTTATACTCAATACACTTCTAACAGCGGGCTTTTGCCACTCCGCCAAGAAATTTGCAATTATTTGTCTTCGCGCTTTAGCGTTTCGTTTAACCCTCAAGACGTGGTTATTACCCTTGGCGCAAGCGAAGCGATTGATATTACTTTACGCACGGTGGTTGAAGAGGGCGACGAAGTTTTAATACCCGACCCTTCTTACGTTTCGTATAAGCCTTGCGTTGAACTTTGCGGTGGCGTGCCCGTGCCCGTTTTTTGTGATGGCGACGGCGGGTTTAAGTTGACCAAAGAAAACCTTGAAAAGGTTATT
>JAZRNE010000008.1:0-65675 GCA_045648045.1 Christensenellaceae bacterium | reverse complement strand
CATCGTCCAGCCTTTTTTGTATACCCAGTTTTTATTCCTGTTGCACCATCAAAATTTTTTAAAATTTTATTTTTATTGATTAATAATCTATTTGTATTTTGCGTTGTAAATGGTATTTTTATTGATTTTGTGCCGACTATTCTTCTAAAAGAGTCATTTTTCATAGCATAACAAGAAATTAACGCTAAATCGTATGCAGTTGTATAATGATTATCATCGTGTAACCCGTGTGGATTTACGAAATTACTATTAGTTGCACCTATTTTTCTCGCAGTTTTATTCATTAATTCTGTAAACGTTTCAATATTTCCGCAACAATATACGGCAAGCGTTTCGGCGCAGTCGTTTCCCGAACGTAGCATCAACCCGTATAATAAATCCTTTACACTTAACTTTTCGCCCGCTTCTAAATAAATACTCGAACCTTCAATGCCAACCGTTTTTTCGGTAACGACCACTTCGTCTTGCAAATTACAGTTTTCAATAATAGTTATCGCCGTTAAAATTTTAGTCGTGCTTGCCATATACTTTTTATCGTTAGCATTTAATTGATGCAAAACTCTTTTAGAATTGACTTCCATTATAATTTCGCTAGTACCTACTTGTGCATTTGCTACTTCTTTTACTTTAGGCGACAAAACGGAAATAACGCATATAAATGCGATGAAAAATACTATTAATTTTTTCATTTTAATCCCCTTTTTTAATTTCCGCCATAAAATCAGTTGCTTTTTCAATCATTTTTTCGTAAGGATTATCGGCGACTGAAAGCATCTTATAGCCATCGCCTTCTTTAATCAAAAAACCGCAAGGTTTCATTGAAATAATTGCTCCGTTACCCGCTGAATATGGCAACTCGTTCCCCTTTGAAAAAAGCCCTATTTTTCCGTATTCTCCACCCCCGACAAGCACCCCCACGGTGACTTTTGAAACGGGCACGATATAGTCGTTATTATCGGTTTTAATCGGCTTGCCAACTACGGTATTCACGTCTATTAGCGCGCTTATGTTTTGCAAGGCAACTTCAATAGATTTGCTTATTTTTTCATTTTCATTTTTTAATTGCATAATTCAACTTCCCCACTAAAATTTTGATTAAACTTAAAACAATCATTAGTAAATTAAATATAACAGTCAAATTAAACTTTAATTTCAACACGTTTTTATCCGTGTGAACTTTAACGTTATTATTAATTTTTACGTACGGTTTAATACACGATAAATACCAGTGCAAATAATTATAAAAAGTGTTTACGCTACAAGCAATTAAAATTGCCGATAGCGGATTTTCTTGATTTCCGATTTCTATATCCGACGTAAATTTAATAAAATGATAATCTTTTAGCGGTTCAACTTTTTCCCGAACGCTAACAAGTTTGTTAAACGGCACGATAATCGTTCTCTTTCTATAAATTTGTATTGCAACACCTTGCGAAATTACTCTAATCGCACCGTAAAAAATTCTTATCTTAAACAACTTAAACTTAAAATATAATGTTTTATTTTCTTCAAGATAATTGCAGTTTACGCTTAAAAATATAGGAAAAATTAAAAACGTGTAAATTATTAATACCGCTAACACTATTTTAATATTTGCAATATTACCTATTGTATACGAAAAAAAACGAGCGAATTAAGGGCGTCGCTCTAAGGGATTTTTTAGGAACTATAAAAGGATAGCAAAAAATTTTGCTATCCTTTTCTTTTTGCTTTGCAAAACACACGACTTAACAGGGTTAAGTATAGTGTGCTACACTTTTGAAAATCTTTCCGCAAAGATTAACAACTCGATAAATTGGAATTTGACGACTTCATAGAATAATTAATTGTAGTTATAGAATATGCTTGTCAATCTCATCAAGCAAATTTGAGGAGCTTGAATTAACCTTTCTGACAAATAAGCAACCTGTATTTTTCAGCCATTTATAATCTTCTTTATCTGTAAATACGGTAACATAAACGGGGTATTCAAAATACGTTAAGTTAAGTAATGTTTCTTCACCAGAACGTCGGATAATTACATCTTTAGATACATTGTTTCTAAAAGGAGAATTGTGAATTATCGTTTGAATATAGATTTCATCGGGCGGGAAGCGATGTTTCATATATTTATTGTACATTGCATTATTTTCATACGTATCTAATATATGTTTTATACAATCGCGTGTTAAAGCAAATTGAGCCCAGCCGTGATATACGTCCCATTTTTCTTTACCATTTTTAAATGTGGGCAGGCGATATTTGATGCCGAACGTGTTAAATTTATGAAAGAAAAAACGAATACATTTCATTATAAAAGAAGGGTGTGGCATATCCATAAGCCACAATCCGCAACATTTCATATAATCTTTTTTGCTTTTTGAAACAGAGATGTTTTTTGCTTTGCAAAACTCTACATCAATGTTGGCTTCAAAAAAATTATGAATTTCTTTTGGAGAATACAACGGATAATCTTGTCCTTGCAGAAGAACAAAACGGTCATAATCATTTGTTGACAATGCAAGTTTTATCGTTCTCATGGTAGCGATTATGGAATTATATCCCCCCCAATAGTTATCTATTCTTTCTTTGACAAAATGCACATTATTAAGTCCATTGCAGGCATCAACAAATGGCGATATGTCTCGTTTGTTATCAACATGAATAAAAAAACCATCTAATTCATAATTTAATGCCTTTGCCGTCTTTGCAACAAAAACGGGGTCAGTGTGGCATAGGCAAATGTATGCGATTTTTAAAGACATATATTCCTCCGTCAAATTCTTATTTATCGGTGAGTTTATTGTACCACAAATTAATATTTTATGCAACTTGTTATGCGTGGCAAAAGAAAACTCGACTTTTGATAAGTCGAGTTTTATAATTTATTAAATTTAAATCCCTAAGAGTGACGCCCTTACTCGCTCGTTTTTTTTTGTGATTGAAATTAAATTTTTTCTACTTCTTCGCCTTGTAAAAATTCAGGGATTTCTTCTTCGTCAATGCTAGGTAAATCAAAATCATCAGCGTCTTCACTAGCGGCAACTTCGGCTTGAACAGCTTCACTTTCATCAACGTAAACGTCTTTATGATATAGATAATCTTCTTCTTGTTTTGAACCGTGAATAAGTTGAATTTTATTAATTAATTCTTCATAATCAGGAAGTTCGTCTAAAGAAGAAATTTGGAAGCGCTTTAAGAATTTATCCGTCGTGCCAAAAAGAACGGGTTTACCAACGGCGTCTTTTCTACCAACGGGCTCGATTACGCCAAGTTCTAACAATTTTTGAACGGCGTATTCGCTGTTGCCACGAATTTCTTCTAGGTCAATTCTAGTAACCGGTTGTTTATACGCGATAATTGCGGCAACTTCAAGCATGCTTTTAGAAAGTTCTTTTTCTTTTATCGGGTTCAACACCGAAGAAACTTCTTCCGCATACGCAGGGTTTGAACAAAATTGCAACTTTTTGTTAAAAGTTAGAAGTTGAATACCGCTATTTTCAGAATATTTTTCTTTCAAAACTTTAACGGCGGACATTATTTCCTTGTCAGCAACTTCAAGTTTTTCAGCAATATCCGATACGGCAACTTGCGTTCCCGAAACAAATAATATTGATTCAATTATATTCGTCAATTTCTCCAAGTTCTTCATTTCTATCTTCCCTCAACGTTATTGTAATATCGTCAAACACACCAGTTTGAACAACCGTAATATATTGTAATTTCAACAATTCAAGCAATGCTTGAAACGTTGTTATAAGTTCGTTTTTCGTGTAATAACTTGAAAACATTTCAAAAAAACTTGCTTCTTTTCTATCAAGCAAAACCGTACGGATATGTTCGACTTTATCTCTAACGGTAAATACTTCTTTAGGAATTTCTTTAAGCACGTTTTCTTGGCGTTTTTTATCGTCAACACGCATTAACAATTTTGAAAACGCAGCAATCAAACCGTCAAGGTTAAAATCGTTATAAACCACCCTAACGTCCCCAACGGACTTATCAGGCTCTTTATAAAAGCGCAAAACGTTTTCTTGTTCTTTTAATTTCGTGCTAGCCTCTTTGAATAATTTATATTCTTCAAGTTGTCTAATAAGCGCAGTTTCAGGGTCTTCAATATCGTCAAGATATTCTTCAATTTTTGGAAGAATAGACTTTGATTTGATTTCCAAAAGGGTTGCCGCCATATTCAAATATTCGCTCGCCTTATCAACGTCCAAAAATTCAACGCCGTTAATATACGCCAAAAACTGCTCTGTTACTTGTGAAACAAAAACGTCCTTAATTTCGATTTTTGCTTCTTTTATAAGGTGCAATAATAGGTCCAAAGGACCTTCAAAATTATCTAGTTTAGTTGAATAATCAACTACCGATTCAAACTCTGCCATTTTACACCCCTATAATATCAAATTCCAAAACAAAATTATCGGCTTTGAAATAAAATCAACACACCAACCAAGCACCATTCCCAAAACGTCAAGTTGATAAAGCCCCGTCCAGTCCGCCAAAATACTCAAGAAAAAAAGTCCGTACAAAACGAAAATTCCTTTCGTTCGCAAAAACCAGTAAGTTTTGCTACGCCTTTTGCTAAACACGTCTAACACCCTAAAACCGTCTAGCGGATATACGGGAATTAAATTAAAAACAAAAAACGATAGACTAAACGAATAAGCGAAAAACAACGTTAGCGTCAACACGTCAGTATAATATCCGAACGACGGAACGAATCTTGCAACAAGGATAAACAGCGGATATGCAACGAATGCCAGTAAATAGTTTGCCGTTACACCCGCAACAGAAACGTAAAAACAACCTTTTTTGTAGTTTCTAAAATTGTTTGGATTAACGGGCACGGGCTTTGCCCAACCAAACCCTGCAAACAAGAAACACGCTAGCCCCACCAAGTCAAAATGCGCTAATGGATTCAACGTATATCTATTATGAAGTTTTGGCGTTAAATCCCCATTTTTAACCGCGGCGTAACCGTGCGCAAATTCGTGCAATGGTAAAACCAGCATAAGCGCCAAAAACATCGAAATATATTCAATTATTTGTTGCACGTCAAACATTTTTCACCTAAATATTAATAATCTTTAATATTATATATTAAAATCAAGAAAAAAGCAAGAAAAAAACGCTTGACAATTCAAGCGTTTTTCATTAAATTACACGTCGTTTCTAATTAAATCTTCGTAAGTTTGCGGTTTAACGGCATATCTTGAAACACCGTCCTTTACCATAACTACGGGAGGAATAAGGTTTCTATTATAGTTACTTGACATTGAATAATTATAAGCGCCCGTTGAAAGAACTGCGATTATATCGCCTTTTTGCATTTTTGGTAACATACAATCTTCTGCGATAATATCGCCACTTTCGCAACATTTTCCAGCAATAGAATATTTAATGGTACTTTCTTGGTCTAGTTTTTGCACTGCCAAAACCGTATATTTTGCTTGATAAAGCGCAAAACGCGGATTTTCAAACATACCTCCGTCGATTGCTATATAATTCTTGACGTTTTTAATTTCTTTAATAGCGCCGACGGTATATAACGTAACACCCGCTTCACCAACAATCGACCTACCCGGTTCTAGAATCAAATACGGTTTTTTAAGCGATTTTTTTTCAACGCAGTATATTAATTTTTTAGAAATTTCTTTGATATATTCAGCGTATTGAACACAACTTTTTTTAGCATCGCCTTCAGCATACCAAATACCAAACCCACCGCCCATATTAAGAACGTCAAATTCTATGTTTTTTTCAATTTTTAATTTTTGATAAAAATCAGTCATTTTTTCAACGGCAAGCATAAAAGATTTATTTTCAAAAATTTGTGAACCTATATGACAATGTAATCCAACCAAGTTCAAATTATCTTTTTGATTAACAAAATCAATTATTTGTTCTGCTTCGCCCGTGCTAATCGAAAAACCAAACTTTGAATCAACCGTTGCCGTTTGAATAAAGTGGTGAGTATGCGCTTCAACACCGGGGTTAACCCTAATTAAAACCTTTTGTTTTAAGCCCTTTACGCTACAAAGCGCGTCGAGCATTTCCGCTTCTGAATATGAGTCGATTACGATATATCCAACTCCACAATCAAGCGCATAGCGCAATTCGTCGTAAGATTTATTGTTGCCATGAAAACAAACCTTTCCCATAGGAAATTCAACGGATTTTGCCGTAAAAATTTCACCACCTGAAACGGTATCTGCACCTATCCCCATTGAGTTTATTATTCTATAAATCTCTTTGCAACTGAACGCTTTTGACGCATAGCAAATCAACCCGTCGCCATAATACTCTTTTAGAGTTTTGCTGTATATTTCGCACATATTTTCAACATACGCTTGGTCCATAACGTATAAAGGCGTTCCATAATTTTTAACCAAATCTGCACAATCAACGCCACCGATTTGCAAAGAACCGTTAACGTTTTTTAAAGTCGACCTTTCGTTCATTTTTTTACCCTAGAATTTATCTTTTTCTTAATTTTACAAAAAAGAACGCAAAATGTCAATTATTAGGTATTAATAATTATTTATTTTAACGTTAACGCTAACTTATATTAACGCCCAGTTGTTTGCAATATCTTTAATTACGTCAAAATAAGTTTTTTCCGCAACGCATTCATTTGCCAACACGTTTACGCAAGCAATTTGCACGTTATTTTCATAAACTAACAACTTGCCTACTACGTCGCCTTTGTTTATAGGCGCTAAAACCTTACTTTCAGGCTCAAAATTTATTTCAACACTTCTCTTTTCATTCTTATTTGAAAATAAATATACTGGTTTTTCGGCAACCACTTCTAGTTTGTCTTTTTTTCCGCCACAAACGTCAACGCTTAATTGTAACGGCTTTTTATCATCAACCACAATCTTATTTACGTAATTAGCAAATCCGTAGTTAAACATTGATGAAACTTCGCCAAATCTAGTCTTACTATCGGGTGATGAAATTACAACTGAAATTAATCGCATATCACCCCTAATCGCCGAAGCCGCCAAACAATGCCCTGCTTCGCTAGTATATCCCGTCTTACCGCTATCACAGCCCTTGTAAAAACGGATTAATTTATTAGTGTTTGATATTTCAGTTACCCTGCCTTCGGGGTGTGAAACTTTATCCATCCAAATAGTTGAATAATTAAAGTATTTTTCGTGTTTGATTAATTCCGAAAACATTTTTGCCACGTCTTTTGCGGTTGAATGTTGAGACGGTTTTGGTAACCCCGTACAATTTACAAATACAGTATTATTCATTTCCAAATCTTTTGCTTTTTCATTCATTAAATTGACAAAATTATCTTCACTACCGGCAATTTTTTCAGCCATCGCTACACAAGCGTCGTTTGCAGACGCGACGATTATGCTTTTTATAAGTTCTTCAATCGCATATTCGCCACCGCATTCAAGAAAAACTTGCGAACCACCCATACTTGATGCGTTTTCACTAACGGTTATAACGTCATTAAAACTAAATTCACCCTTACTTTCAGCCTCAAAACACAAAAGTAACGTCATAATTTTACACATACTTGCAATAGGATATTTTTCATTTTCATTATGCGCAAATATTGCCGTTCCCGTAGATGCGTCCATCAAATACGCTGATTTGCTTTTACACTCAATTACGCTATCGGCAAACGAAGTTTTTTTCGCTACCGAACTAAAGCAACTAATCGTTATTATAAACGCTAATAAAACAAAAATTACAGAAAATTTTTTCATAAAGCCTCCGTTATAAAAATATTTTCTGTAATTATATAAAATTTATGCAATTATGTTTAACATAATTACGCATTAAATATGTTGTGTTTTTCTAATTATTTATCATTTTATAAATTGATATACCAAATCCCCTTGTTGGGTCGTTAATAAAAACGTGTGTAACAGCCCCAACAAGTTTACCGTTTTGCACAATCGGGCTTCCACTCATTCCTTGAACAATACCCCCAACTTCTTCAAGTAAAAATACATCATCAACTTTAATCACAAAATTTTTATCACCATCGTTAGTATCAACCTTTACTATTGATATATCGTATTTAGAGGGCGTATTTCCCGTAATCGTAGTATACATTTCAGCCTTACCGGGCTTTGCATCGCCAACTTCGATTTCTCTTAAATCTTTAACAGCAAAAACCTCGTTAATTTCACCGTAAACTCCACAACTTAAATTTTTATCAATATTACCTTGACTATTATTTTTAAGAAAAACGCCCCTTAATTCACCCGCCTTACCACGAACACCTTTAATATAGCCCGTAACGTTACATTCAAAAATATTACCGCCACTAATCTCTAAAATTTCACCGTTGTCGTTTATCGCTGGGTGTCCCAAGGACGCAAATCTATTCCTTTTTATATAAGTAATCGTACCTATACCACTAACGTCGTTTCTTATAAAAACGCCTATTTTTGCGTTGCCAGACATATCTTTAATAGGTTTCAAGTTTTTCATACTAGTTTCACCGTTTCTTTTAATTTCAACAACTACGCTATTTTTATTTGTAATATTTTTTTCTATGTCACTTGCATTATTCACGTCGCAACCATCAATACTCAAAATAATATCGCCAACCACAATATCACAATCTTTTGCTGGTGATTTCAGTCCGTTTTCGGTTATAACGTCGCATAATCCAACAACGTGCGCTCCCCTTGTATGCATTGTAAAACCAGCAGGCATTCCGCCAAGATAAATTTTATCTTCTTTAGCAAGAACAGTTAATGAATTACTGCACACAAACAAGCTACATATACATAAAAAAACTGCAAAAATAAAGCCAAATCTTTTCTTCATAAATACTCCACAATTCTATTGTGCGCAAACGATTTGCATTTATTCAAAACTAAAAAAATTTTTCTGCAACTTTTGCGTTAGCCCTGCGCAGTGAAACGGAGCAGTCAGCAATCGGCGGAGCCGGTTGTGTGTTATATAAAAAAATAACACTAGTTAATAAAAACTAGTGCTATTTTGGCAGGGGAGACGCGACTCGAACACGCAACCGGCGGTTTTGGAGACCGCTGCTCTACCAATTGAGCCACTCCCCTACGTGAACATTAATAATTATATAGTAATTTACTTACAATGTCAACAAAAAACAATATAAAATCAATTAAATTATTGATTAATAAAAAAAATTCAGTCATTAAAAAACATATACAATATAAATATTTTTTAATCACCTATAAACTTTTTAGTTTTAGAAAAATCTATTTTATTTGTTTTAATTTCACTATAAAACATCTTTGCAAGATAATGCACATTTGCCGACGCCACACCTTTTGAATTGCCCAAAACAACCACACCGAATTTTCTTTTTTTGTTTATAATAATTGACGAGCGGAACGTTCCAACTCCGCCAACGTGCCAGAGCTGATTTGATTTCTTGTAGGTGTGCCACCCTATACATGTTGCAATATTACTTTTTTCTGACAACGAACTAGTACAAATCGTATGCGCACCCTTAATATATTCCCTATCGCTTTCAATTTGATGAGTAACATACGTTAACATATCAGTTATCGTACTCACTAGCCCACCGCCAGCGATATATGGATTATCTCTTTCCCACTTCCAAAAATCAACGATACGCTTGCCAGACGCGGATTTTGGAAATCTTAATTCTTCACAAACTGACACGCTCGTTTGTTTCATCGCCAATTCTTTTTGCACAAAATCTTCAATTAAATCCGAAAACTTTTTACCCGTAACAGTTTCTACTACAACCGCAAGTATTGCAAACGGAAAATCAGAATAAGAGTAACCATATTTTGTCGGATTCTTCTTTTTTCTTTTAATTAGACACTTCACAACCGTTTCAGACGTACAATTTTCATAAATGTTTCGCCTAAAATATCCGTGTTTTAATAGCGAAGGTATGGTAATTTCCTTGGGTGTTAAATGCCCGTACCCTGCGGTATGAGTTAAAAGTTCATATATGGTCGGAAAACAACCCCTAGGTAATTCGATATATTTATCTACTCTATCATCAAGCGAAAGCGCTCCTTGTTCCACAAGACTTAATATTAAATGCGCCGTAATTGTTTTACTTATTGAACCAACGTCGTAAAAAAGTTTGGTTGGGTTTGCAGAGTTACTGAAAACGTATAATTTTCTTTCATGGTAAAACCCGACTGTTAGCGATTGATTTTTTGAAATACTTAAATACCTATTTATTGAATTAGACACCTTTGACCGCATGGCCTCCGGTCTTAACCAAAAGGCTGAAAAATGCCCATTTTAGGGTCAAAATCGCTTATTTTCTCGTCAGACAAACGACACTTTCAACATGCTTGGTATTTGCAAACATGTCAAACGGTTTAACAAAAGAAATATCATATTTTGGAACGTAATTTTCGGATTTTTTGATTTCGCCATCAACAACCGATAACGAACCAACCAACAAACCAACGTCACGAGCCAAAGTTGACGGTTTACAAGAAACGTAAACAATTTTGTCAATATCACTATCAAGAATAGAATTGATAACTTTTAAGTCGCAACCTTTTCTAGGCGGGTCAAGAACAAGGGCAATTTTACTTCCCTTTTCCCTTTCCTTTGCTATTAATTCTGGCAAAATATCTTCGCATTTACCAAGATAATTAGTTATTTTATCTTCTAAATTGTTCTTTTGTGCAAGTTCGTTAGCGCAAGCAACCGCTTCGGGCACAATTTCCACGCCGATAGCCTTTTTAGCAGATTTTGCTAAAAGTGCAGTCATCAACCCCGCTCCGCTATACGCATCTATAACAACGGTTTCTTTATCAGCATCAACGGCATCTCTAACCGCCGAATACATTTTTGAACAAACCGATTCGTTAACTTGCATAAAACTTTGAACGCCTATCTTATATTTTATACCAAGCATATCACCCGTATAATCAGCCGGTCCGTGCAACAAAATAAACTTACTACCATAAATAACGTTCGTATTATTAGCATTAACGTTTAGATAAAGCGAGAATTTATATTTAATATTTTCAGATAAAATTTGAATTAATCTTTCTTTACCACAAATATTTTCATCAAGAACAACCACAGTAATGATTAATTTGCCTTTTATTTCTTTTACCGTGATTTCCCTAATATCGCCCGTACATAAACTTTCGTTATATCCACAAAAATTAAATTCTTCAATGTACTGCTTAAAAGCCTTTATAATATCCGCAGTCCATGGTGCATTAATCAAGCAATCACTAATCGGAACAACCCTATGTGTATTTTCCGCATAAAAACCGATTACAGCACCGTCCTTTGTTTCCTGTACTGGTAGTTGAAGCTTGTTGCGATACCTAAACTGGTCGTCGCCTTTAATCGCACTTTTTACTTCAACGTCAAGATTAGCAATTTTCTTAAAACAATTTGCAACAGTTTCTTCTTTAATTTTCAACTGGTTAACGTATTTAACGTGTTGAAGTTGACACCCACCACACTTACCAAAAACAGGACACTTTGCCCTAACACGCATTTCCGCAGGCGTCAAAACTTCAATAAGTTTTCCAAAGACACACTTTTTGTCAACTTTTAAGACTTTGTATCTTATTTTTTCGCCAACCAAAGCGTACGGCACAAAAACAACTTGTCCTTCCTGCTTAATTATCCCTTCTCCGTTTGAACCAAGCCCTACGACAAGCCCAACTTTTTCCTCATTCTTTTTCATTAGTTAAAAACCTACTTAATAATTCTTCTTAAATAATAATCAATTACTCGCCTAACGACCACAACAAATCTATCGTATACGATAAAAAATATGACGGCAATTATTGCTACAAAAATCAAAACGTAATCAGCTAGCCAAGTAGGAATATCGTCAATAGTCACGTTCATAACTAACGTGTAGTAAAAATATAATCCTACGGAAACTATCATAAACCAAACAAGTCCAACAATAAAACACACAAGTTTATTGAACTTTTTTTCCGTAACAAAATTTTTCACTATCGGATAAACGCCAAAAAACGTGAAATATGCGGGAAAAACAAGCGATAACCAGTTAAACCCACTACATATAAAAGCAACCACTCCGCCCGCTAAATAAGCAAGAAAACTGCTTTTATACGATTTGTAATATAGCGGTAAAAGCACAAAGACTGATGCGATTACAACCGTAAAAACATCAGCCATTTCAATATATGCCCCAAATAACAAGAATAAAGCAACTAACCCTGCAGAAACCGCCGAAATAGCAACGTTCTTACTATTCATATTAGCAACACATATTGCACATGGTATTTACACAACACCACGTTGCACAAAAAGACAAGCAACTATCGATACCACTACCGCCCATTTGACGATTATTAACGTCGTCATTATAGGCGTTAGCACCCATATTTCCCGACTTAAACTGACTTTCATTATACTCCATTTTTTTCTTCAATTTAGCATAATCATCAGAATATTTAACGTTGTTTGGCTCTAATGATAAAGCGATTTCAAGTTGTTTTTTGCTTTCATTCATCCAGTTTTTCTTGTAAAAAACAACCGATTGCAAATAGTGCCATTCTGCATTTCTATTAGTAACGTCGTCAAGTTTTGCTTGCGCGCCAGTAATATCACCATTTTTGATTAATAGTTCAATATCACTATAATCAACCCACTTTGAACCGTCTTGATTAACAGTTTCAGTTCTAGAAACTAAAATTTCGTGATATGCGGTTTCAATTTTAGTAAGTTGTCTTGCGGCGTTATTCCCAACTTCGCCTTCGTAAAAACGTTCACGAGAATATTTTTCTTTTAACGTTTTATACGCCGATTCAACTTCTTCAATCGTAGCGTCGGGTGAAACACCTAAAACTTCATAAAACTTTTTCATTTTTTGTTCTCCATAACCTGCTTGGTTTGCATAGGCAATCCACGAAGCAGTATATTATCAATTAAATCGTGATTAAACTTAAAGTTTAATTTAAAAACTAAATCTTTTATAGTGCTTAAAATCGTTCCAAAAACAAAAATGATATCCGTGCCCTTTTCTTTCATTAATTGCGGCTTATCTTCTATTTCAGGATAAGAATTAATAAACACGTTAAAATTGTTTTTCTTTTTGTCTTTGTCAAAGTCGTCAATCGCATCGACTAAATATATCCACTTCCCTAAATTATAAGCAAGCAACAACACCGTTTCGTTTGCAACTTCACCGAGAAGTTCTTTCATTATATCTTGCATCATTAACGCAAACGGGTCTGCCGCAAGGTCAATACTATCGCCCTTTGATTTTTCATAAGAAAGTAAATTTTTATAATGCTTTTCAACGATTTCATCTAGCACGGGTTCGCATTTCTTAGCCTTTTTGTAAGAAGATAAAAACACGGCACGCCTAAATTTGCCTTTACCCGCATCAATAACGTCGTCATTAAGTTTATGAAACGCCAAAATAACGTTTAATGCGGCAATCCTTTCGGTAACTTTATCAGGTACGGCAACGGGGCGTTTTTTAACGTGGTGAATAATACAACGCTGTTTCTCAATTTTAACGTCAACGTTCAACAAGTTGTGAACTAAAAGCGATAAAAACGTAAGGTCATAATTTAAGAGCAAACGGCCTTTGTTTCCACAAACGTTGCCTATACCTTTGCACAAGCCACAATACATTGCCTTGTATAAAACCGTGTCCTTAACGAACATATTTGGCATATCAGTCTTAACGTATCCGAACATCCTAACCCCTTTTTCTTAAAACCAACCCAACTTTCTTATATACTTTGTTGAGCGTTTTATACGCAAGGCGCTCAGCCCTTTCCGCACCGTTTTTGAGCACTTCGTCTAAATACGCTTTATCGGTCAAAAGTTTATTCTTTTCTTGTCTGATAGGTTCAATTTTATCAGCAACTACTTGACCAACTGCAAGTTTGAATTCGCCATAACCCTTACCAGCAAATTCTTGTTCTGCTTGTTCAAAAGTTTTATCGGTAAACGCACAGTAAATAGACAGTAAATTGCTAATACCGGGTTTTTCGGGTGAATATACTATTTTATCATCGCTATCGGTAACCGCACGCTTAAACTTACGCAAAACTGTTGCAGGGTCGTCATCCATTGATATAAACGCATTTAAATTAGCGTCTGATTTGCTCATTTTCCTTTCGGGTTCAGCAAGGCTCATTACTCTTGCAGCAGACTTACCGATATACCCTTCTGGCACTTTAAAAGTTTCGCCAAATCTATTGTTAAAACGAATAGCCAAATCTCTTGCAAGTTCTAAATGTTGCTTTTGGTCTGCTCCGATAGGAACTAATTCCGTTTGATATAGAAGAATATCTGCCGCCATTAATACGGGGTAATCCATCAAGCCCATATTAATATTATCTTCATGCTTTTGACTTTTATCCTTAAATTGCGTCATTCTAGACAATTCGCCCGGATAACAAATAGTGTTAAGCACCCAAGCAAGTTCGGCATGCGCGGAAACGTGCGATTGCGCAAAAAGAACTGATTGTTCAGGGTTGATTCCGCAAGCCAAATAAAGCGCGGCAAGCTCATACGTGTTTTTTCTTAAAATTGCAGGGTCTTGCTTTACCGTAAGTGTATGCAAATCGGCAATCGCAAAAACGCCGTTATAATCGTCTTGCAACTTCTTAAAATTTCTCAACGCACCAAGGTAGTTGCCTATGGTCAAAATTCCACTCGGTTGGATTGCGCTAAATAATATCTTCTTATCTTCCATTATAATCACCTAACTTTGAAAATTCCTTGAATTACTTTTCAACGAACGCCAAAACGGCGTCAAAAACTTCTTCGGGCTTAATAGTATTCTTAAATCTAATTTCTTTATCCTTTAACGACAAAATTTGTTCAGGAATAGGCGCAGCCGTTTCTTCGTTGAGTTTTCTAGCAGACTTAAACGCATCTTCGGGCGCATTTTCAGTTATTGCGTCAAGAACGTCGTGCGCAAACTTATAAGGGCTAGCCGTAGAAAGAACGACAGAAACGTTTTCACTATTAGAATAATCGCTATAATTAAACTTAACGTTCATTGCGACTGCGGTGTGCGTATCAAGAACGTAACCACAATCTTCAAACACGTCGAAAATGGTTTGCATGCAATCTTCTTTATCACAGTAATCTGCGTAAAATTCTTTTTCTAAAACCTTATATTCGTTTTCGGTAATATTGTATTTACCAAACTTTTTAAGTTCAGCCATTCTTTGCGCAGTTAAATCAGCATTTCTTCCGCAAAGTTCAAAAATAAGGCGTTCTAAATTGCTTGAAATAAGGATATCCATTGACGGAGAAATAGTTTTGAAAAATTCTCTATTGATATCGTAGCAACCGTTTGCAAAGAATTCAGTTAACACGTTGTTTTCATTAGACGCGCATACTAATTTGCCCACCGGTAAACCCATAAGTTTTGCGTAATAACCTGCAAGAATGTTACCAAAATTACCCGTAGGAACAACGAAATCAACTTTATCACCCATTTTAATTTCTGCACAATTAACAAGGTCGCAATAAGCGGAAAAATAATAGGTAATTTGCGGTGCTAACCTACCAAAATTCATTGAGTTAGCACTTGAAAAGATTACGCCTTTATCTTTAAGTAGTTGATTAAATTTCGCATCGTTAAAAATAGTTTTAACGGCTGTTTGGCAGTCGTCAAAGTTGCCGTTAATAGCAGTAACGTTAACGTTTGAGCCTTCTTGAGTGCACATTTGCATTTTTTGCATATCGCTAACGCCTTCGCTAGGATAGAATACCATAATCTTAATACCGTCGGCGTCCTTAAACCCTTCGAGCGCCGCTTTACCAGTATCCCCACTAGTAGCCGTAAGAATAAGTATTTCTTCTTTTACACCTGCAATATCCGCACCTTTTCTTAAAAGATACGGTAGCAAAGTAAGAGCCACGTCCTTAAAAGCCAAAGTTGGTCCGTGGAATAATTCCATAACGAAAGTTTTATCGTCAAGTTTAACAATCGGCGCAGGCTCGTTATCTTCAAATTTAGAGTATGCTTTTTGGCAAGCATCTAAAAGTTCCGCTTTGTCGTACTCTTCAAGATATTTATGCAAAACGGCACAAGCGCGTTGAGCATATTCCATATCTAACATTGCTTGCAACTCACTTGCGCTTATCTTCGGGAACGATTCAGGAACGAACAAGCCACCGTCGTCAGCAAGACCTTTCGTTATCGCAACCGCAGCGCATTCTGCTTGTACTTTACCTCTCGTACTAATAAACTTCATAAGTGCCTCCAAACAAAAAAATAATAGTCAGAAATAACCTGACTATTATTTTACTACATTTTTAATATAAAAAGCAAGTTAATCAACGTACTTTAACACAAACTCTGGTAATTCTTCTTTAGAAGCGCTGCAAGTTATAACGAATTTTACGCCATAATCTTTTTCGAGTTTATCTAAAGAGTTAAAAACAACTTCTAACTCACACAAACACTTACCTGCAATCCTTGCAATACCATCCAAGAAGATATATTCGTTATCACCGTTTGCCGCAACGATACCTTTCAAAAAGCCGTTTAAGCTTTCAACGCCGTCAACGCCAAAATCCGTTGCGTCTAAAAAACGAATAGGATACTTAATATCGTGCGTATATCTTTTAGTATCGGTTATAAAAATAACGTGACCTTTCGCTTCGGAAAGAACGCCGTTAGCATTATCGATAATCGTTTTTGTTTTGCCTGTACCTTTGGGTCCGTAAATTATTTTCATTGGAAATTTTCCTCCCTGGATAAATATTATCTTGTATCTATATTGTATAACACTTTTTAAAAAAATTCAATACCTTTTTTAAATTTTTTTCAGTTTTTTACAATATTTTTCTAATTTTTTTTCGTGAAAATATAAAAGTGCCGAATTATTATACTTTTTCGGCACTTTTTACGTATTATTTAAGTTCGTTTATAAATGATTTTAACCTGTTTAGGCCTTCTTTAATATCTTCGATAGAAATAGCGTAAGAAAGTCTAATGCAGTCGTCGCTACCAAACGCTACGCCAGGAATAAGCGCTACGCCACGTTTAAGCGCGCAATCTGCAAACGTAAGAGAATCGTTTATAGTTACGCCTTCAAATGTTTTTCCGTAAAGCCCTTTCACGTTAACGAAAACGTAAAACGCACCTTTCGGTTCAATACAAACGATATCTTTAACGTCCTTAAGCATTTCAATCATCAAAAGTCTGCGTTCGTCAAAAACCTTTTGCATTTTTTCAATAAACTTTTCACCTTCAGGGTCAACGAGCGCCGTTACAGACGCGTATTGAGAAATTGAACAAGCATTGCTCGTCGTGTGGCTTTGCATGCTTGAAATTGCTTTCGCTATTGCAGTCGGCGCAGCAAGGTATCCTATTCTCCAACCCGTCATAGCGTAAGTTTTACTCATACCGTTAACGATAATAGTCAACTCTTTCATTTTTTCGCTATACTGAGCAATAGAATAGTGTTTTTCGCCAGCGTAAACGAGTTTTTCATAAATTTCGTCCGAAATAACGTAAATACCTTTTTCTTCTGCTATTTTAGCAATAGCCTTAATTTCATCTTCCGAATAAACGGCACCCGTAGGATTGTTCGGCGTATTCAAAATAAGACATTTAGTCTTATCCGTAATCGCGTTTGCAAACTGCTCTGCCGTCATTTTATAGCCGTTTTCTTTTAATGCTTGCACGTAAACGCACTTACCGCCCGCAAGTTTAATAAGTTCAGGATAAGTCAACCAGTAAGGCGCAGGCAAAATTACTTCATCCCCGTCGTCAACAACCGCGCAAATCGCGTGGTAAAGCGAACTTTTTGCACCCGAGGATATTACGATTTGGTTAGGTTCGTATTTAAGACCGTTATCTTTTAAGAACTTTTCACACACGGCGTTTTTAAGTTCAACCGTTCCCGCTGCGGGGGTATATTTCGTAAAGCCGATATCGAGTGCTTTTTTTGCAGAATTAATTATGTAATCGGGCGTATTAAAATCAGGCTCACCCGCGCCGAAACCTATAACGGAAATACCGTCAGCTTTCATTTTCTTTGCTTTTGCAGTAATTTCAAGCGTCAACGACGGTGAAATTTCTTTAACTTTCTTTGATATACTCATAAAAAACTCCTTATTCTTCATCATTTCCAGCCGCAAGTTTCAATTCTCTATCGTGAATTGCAAGCGCTTCAACCATCTCGTCGATTTCGCCCAACATAAAGTTATCAATAGAATGTAGCGTTAAACCTATTCTATGGTCGGTTACTCTACCTTGCGGAAAATTGTAAGTTCTAATTCTTTCAGAACGGTCGCCCGTACCTACTTGACTTCTACGGTTTTCGGAATACTCTTTATCGTATTGCGACTGATAATAATCGTATAATCTGCTCTTTAACACGCGCATTGCCTTTTCACGGTTTTTAGTTTGCGAACGCTCGTCTTGACACAAAACTACGATGCCAGTAGGAATATGCGTTAATCTTATACACGACTCGGTTTTATTAACGTGTTGTCCACCTGCACCGGAAGAACGCAACGTATCAACCCTTAAATCTTTTTCATCAATTTTAACTTCAACGTCTTCAACTTCGGGAAGAACGGCAACTGTAGCGGTTGACGTGTGAACTCTACCTTGCGATTCCGTTTCGGGAACGCGTTGAACTCTATGAACACCGCTTTCGTACTTTAACTTACTGTACGCTGACTTTCCATTGATTGAAAATATCGCTTCTTTAAGTCCGCCAAGTTCGGTCATTGCGATTTCAATATCTTCAGTTTTCCAACGGTTACGTTCGGCGTATTTAATATATAGTTTATACAACTCAAAAGCGAACAAACTCGCTTCTTCGCCACCTGCACCGCCACGAATTTCCATAATAACGTTCTTGTCGTCGTTCGGGTCTTTTGGCAAAAGCAAAATACGCAATTCTTCAGATATCTTTTGAAGTTTATCCTTACAAGCGTAAAGTTCTTCTTCCATCAACGCTTTCATTTCAGCATCTTTCTCAAGCGGAAGCATCTCTTTAACGTCTTGTTCTTCTTTTAATACTTTTTTATATTCGGTATATTTTTCAACAGTTTCGGTTATATCGGCAAGTTCTTTGGTATAGGCTTTCCACTCGTCCATGCGCGAAATAACGTCTGCATCACTTACTAGTTGGTTTAATTTTTCAAACCTTTCAAGCATTTTATCTAATTTTTTAAACATTAAAATACCGCCTTAACAATTCTGTCAATATTTTCGTAATCTTTAATTATTTCAACATTTTTAGCATCTTTAATCAACGTTTTTACCGTTTCTGCTTGATTAATTCCACATTCAAGCAACAAAACACCACCGTCAGATAAATAATTTTTACATTCGCTTGCAATTATTTTATAAAAATTATAACCGTCGCAACCGCCGTCAAGCGCAAGCATCGGCTCAAAATCTTTAACTTCTTTTTGTAAAGTTTTAATTTCTTCACTCTTTATATACGGTGGGTTTGATATTATAACGTCAAACTTTTGCCCTTCTAGCGCACTAAACATATCGCTCTTGATAAATTCAATTTGCGCATTGTTCTTTTTCGCATTTTGTTTAGCAAGGTCAAGTGCACCGTCGCTTACGTCAACGGCGGTAACCGTTGCGTTAGTTTCAAGTTGCACAGCGATTGCTATTGCACCGCTACCCGTACATAAATCAAGAACTATTTTATCTTTATCTATTAACGGCAACGCATTATACACCAACAATTCTGTTTCAGGTCTTGGAATAAGCACCCTTTCGTCAACGTCAATAGTGTAGCCGTAAAATTCAGTATTACCTATGCAATACCACAAAGGTCTACCCGTAATACGTTGTTTTACAATATCGTTAACTTTTTCAACGTTTCGCGCGCTAACTTGTGTTTTAACGTTCAACTCATCACGCTTAACACCTAAAACTATTGATAAAATCCACTCGGCTTCAGCAACTTCGTTTATACCGTTTTTATTTAGCGTTTCCTTAACGTCTTTTAATAATTCTTCCCTTTTTCTCGGCACGATAAACTCTTGTTCGGGTATCGTTGAATCCGCATCCATTTCAATAACTTTCTTAAATGCGGTTATTGCAACTTCAAGCATTTTGTCGTCAGGCTCACGTGTAGTAATTCTTTGCAACAAAAGTCCAGGCACTTTTAACGGATAAAATATAAAGCATTCAGTCTTTGCTAACCCTTTAAGCAACTCGTAAGAAAGCCCCGCAACAAGCGGTAATAAACATATTTTTAAGCCTAAACGATATATTTTTTCAACGTTGCCACCAAGCAAAGATTCAACAAGAGCAAAAGTTAATATGCTTATTAGCATAACGAACACCATAAAAGTAGTTCCACAACGATTGTGCACTCTAGTACACGTTCTTGCGTTTTCAACCGTTAATTCTAAGCCTTTTTCATAGCACGAAATAGTTTTATGTTCCGCGCCGTGATACATAAACGTTCTTTTTATATCTTTTAATAGCGAACTTAAAGAAATGTATCCTATAAAAACGGCTAACTTAAAACCGCCTTCTATAAAGTTTTTTGCCCAAACGTCAAAGTCAACCTTGAACAATTTTTCAATCATTTCTCTGCAAAATTGCGGCACAAACATAAAAAGAAATATAGCAAGCGCAAAACCTAACAATAAAGAAATAAAAGAAACAACGCTCATAACGTCTATCTTCAACTTTTCAGCAAGAAAAGTTTCAAACTTTGACGGTTCGCCTTCGCCGTACACGTCTGCAGAACGCATTAAAACTTTTGTTCCGCCCACCATTGAGTCAACAAATGAAACGACGCCGCGCAAAATAGGCAGCCTAAAAATTAGGTTGCGTTCTTTTGATGGTTTTATTCTTTTGGTTTCAATTCTTATATCACCGTCAGCATCACGAACGGCGGTTGCCATTGACGACGCACCGCGCATCATAACGCCTTCTAGAACGGCTTGCCCGCCTATCGACGTCTTTTTACAAGTTTCTTCTTTCTTATTATTTTTGCACATAACTAAAAAAAAGGCTTTAAGCGTATAAAAATACTCTTAAAGCCGCGCAATATAGCGTACTATTTTGCTTTGCCATATCTCTTGTTGAACTTGTCAACACGGCCGCCGGTATCAACCAACTTTTGTTTACCGGTAAAATAGGGATGACACTTGCTGCAAATATCAACTTTTATAACGTCACCTTTTTTGGTAGAACCGGTTTTAAAAGTTTCGCCACAAGCGCATACTACGGTTACCTCATGATAATCCGGATGTATAGCTTCTTTCATAACACACCTCTTCTAACTAATTTACTTGGTAATTATATTACATTTTGAAATTATAGTCAACTATAAATAGGCAATTTTTTCAAAATTTTCAAAAAGATTTATTTATTTCGTTGTAAGAGTAATTCGCTTGCATTTTTTTACGTTTTGTAATATAATGATATAAATTTTGTTTAACGGAGATTTTATGAAAGGCTGGAAAATTATTGAACCATTCACTCTTAAGGAAACAGAAATTATTGATTCCCTAGAAAATAGTTCAATGACCAAAGTTAAAATAACTAAATCGTTGATTACTCTTTCTGACGTTTTAGCGTATAGCGACGATATTGATTGCAACAACCCCGTTCTTGGTAGCGCAGGTATCGGCGTCGTTAGTGAAACCGAAACTAATCTTTTTGGTTTAGAAAAAGGTATGCACGTTTACGTTGAACCGTATAAAGAGTGCCAAAATTGTTACAGTTGTTTAAGCGGTATGCCATCAAACTGCATTGATCTTTTGAAAGCAGGCATTGATTTTGATGGTTTTTTGAGTGATTTCGTTACCGTTTCACCCGAAAAACTTTTCATTTTACCCGAAAGCGTACCCGATTTAGAAGCGTTGTTTATCGACCATATTTCACTCGCAATTAAAGTTGTTGACCAACTTAAAATCCAAAAAGGCGATTACGTTTCAGTTATCGGCGCAAACAACTTCGGCAACATTTTGGCGCAACTTTTAATTTATTACCAAGCAGTTCCTATCGTTATGACTATGAACGATGAAGATGCAAAAATCGCCAAAGATTCCGGTATATACTACGTTTTAGGCCCTGAAGATAACTGGCAAAAAGAAGTTTCTAGTATAACGAGTGGCAGAATGACAAAAAGCGTCGTTTATATTTCCGACTGCGGTATCCCCGCATCTAAAGCGTTTTCTATGGCGTCATTTAACGCAAGCGTTGCTTTTACTGGTGTTTCTTACAAAAACAACTCTATTTCTTTCGTTCAAGCAATCAAGAAACAGTTAAACATTCTTTGCATCAACAGTGGTTTTGGCAATACCGCAACGAGCATTAACTTAATCGCAAACAAAGCCATAAACCTTGCACCGCTAAAACTTGATTCGGCAACTTACGTTTCCGTACCCGACGCTTTGAAGAAGATGAACGATTCATTAGAAAAAACGGGTAAGATTTACGAAACCGTGGTAGATATGGTATAAACCTAACAAAAAAAACCAACAACCCCCAAAAGAACTTTGGGGGTTGTATTATTTTAGATTTAATTTTAAGATTTCTTACACAAGAATAATCTTAAAATTTTCCGTATAAATTTTGGCGGTTTTACACATTTAACACAACAATTTTTCATAATTCACCTCAAAAACGCATCATAAAATATTATATGCTGTGAAACGCCATTATTGATACAAAAAACTAGATTTCGCGCAAATATTTAATAACTGCCGCCCTATCCGGTTCGTTATATATCGTGCTACCCGCAACGATAACGTTTGCCCCAGCATCTTTAACGAGTTTAACGTTTTCTTTGGTTATACCACCGTCAATTTCTAGGTCAATATCCTTGCCCGTCTTTTCAATAAGTTTAGCCGCTTGTTCAATTTTAGGTAATACTTCAGGTATAAACTTTTGTCCGCCAAATCCGGGATATACACTCATAAGCAACAACATATCAATGTCGTCAATTACGTTTTCAATTTCTTTAACTTCGGTGTTAGGGTTAATAACCGCACCACATTTTACGCCTAAATTCTTAATCGCTTTAAGAGTTTCTTTTAGTTTGTCGCCACACGCTTCGTAATGAACGGTAATAATATCCGCACCTGCGTCAGCAAAACGCTCAATATAATTCCACGGATTTACAATCATCAAGTGCGCGTCAAAAACTGCCTTTGAATACGGTCTTGATTCCTTAATCAATTTTGGACCGAACGAAATGTTTTTAACAAAACTTCCGTCCATAACGTCAAGGTGAATAACGTCTGCACCGTTTTCAGTAATTTCCTTAATTTCCGCACCGATTTTTGAAAAATCTGCCGACAAAATTGAAGGCGCAATCTTAATTTTTCTCATAAATAATTCTCCTTTTTGACACTTCGTCGTAAATTTCAATATATCTTTCATAGCGTTTCTTTGACAAAACGCCTAAGTTAACAAGTTCTTTTACCCTACAATCAGGCTCGCTAACGTGTGAACACCCCCTAAATTTACATAAATACTCAACTTCCACATATTCGGGGTAACACTTGGGCAAATCTAACAAATCCACCATTGCGTCAATAACGGCAAAGCCCGGCGAATCAATAATTTTAATATCGTCAATTTCAAAAATTTCCGAACGCGTAGTGGTGTGCCGTCCGCGCGCTATTTTTTCACTAACTTCGCCAGTTTTTAAGTCTAAACCAAAAGCACTATTGACGATAGAAGTTTTGCCCGCGGCGCTTTGCCCCGCCAAAACGGTCAATTTGTTTTTCAATTTTTCTTTTAATTCAGTCATTCCTTCTCCCGTTTTTGCGCTTACGCATAAAATATCTACGCCTAGCGCACCGTATTCATCTTTTATTCGGTTCACAAGCGAATTATCCATATCGGTTTTGTTGATTATTATAAAAAACTCAACGTTTTCTTTAACCGAATTAAGATAAAGTTTATCAAGCAAATAAAAATCAGGCTTTGGCTCAGGCGAAACAACCGCCGCAACATAATCAATATTTGCAACGTTTGGTCTTATAAACTTATTTTTTCGTTTACAAACCGAAAGAATAGTATTTCCGTCAACTTCTACAAAATCACCAACGGAAATCCCTTCGCCACGGCGTTTTAATATACCGCGCGCACCACATTTATTAAGTTTTTCATTCACTTTAACCGAATAACTATCGGTATGAACTTTATAAACTTGTCCTATCATTTTGATTATCGTTTTCTTCAATATAGCGCTGTCTTAATTGCCCACACGCACCGTCAATATCTTCGCCCATTCTGCGCCTTAAGGTTGCTGACAACCCACCTTTTTCTAATAAACCTAAAAACCTATACGCTTCTTTATCGGTAACGCTTTTTAGTTCGTTTTCTTTAACTTCGTTTAAGCGGATTAAATTAACGTGGCACGGCCTTCCTTTAAGTAGAGAAATTAATTGATTTGCGTGCTTTTCTTTATCGTTATTTCCCCTAATCAAAACGTACTCAAATATGTAACGCCTACCAGTTTTCTTAAAATATAAATTACACGCGTCTAAAATTTGACTGATTTTATATTTTTTTGCAACGGGCATAATTTCAGCCCTTTCTTCGTCAAACGGAGAATGCAACGAAACCGTTAGGTTAATACTAAGGTTTTCATTTGCCAACGCTTGCATTTTCGGAACGATACCCGACGTTGAAAGACTAATATTTCTTTGGCTAATATTTACGCCTTCAGGCATTGAAACAAGCCTTAAAAACTTAACCGAATTATCATAGTTATCAAGCGGTTCGCCACTACCCATCATAACGACGTTGATGATTTTTCTTTTTTCACCAAGCCCACCGCCAAGATATTTGTTAACAGATATTATTTCGCCTAAAATTTCAGCAGGGTCAAGATTTCTAACTAAACCGTTTAAACCAGACGCACAAAAAGCACAATGCATTCTACATCCTACTTGCGTAGAAACACACAAAGTATATCCGTATTTATACTTCATCAACACGCCTTCAATAACGTTGCCGTCGTTTAGTGCAAACAAAAACTTTTCCGTACCGTCAACCGACTTTAAGGATTTAATAATTTTTACGGGTTGATCGATAAAACTTTCAGATAGTTTCGCTCTTAAGCCTTTCGAAAGTTCAGTTATTTCATCAAAAGTGTAGCCTAAATGTAGGGCTTTTAAAATTTGCCCTGCACGGTAACCTTTTTCACCAAGTTGTTCAATCAACACCTTTAATTCAGTTAAATTGTAGTTTAATAAAAAATCTTTCACTAATTTATCCTTTTAAATTTTGCAACGAAGAATCCTAAGCCACCGGATATATCGGGCAAAAACGCTAATGCTTTGTCTTTTTTCTCAAAAGGTAATTCGCTATGTATTTCGCACAGTTTGAAGCCGTTTATGTCAGACATAAATTGTTTAACAATCCCTATGTTTTCACTATCAATTATTGAGCAAGTAGAATAATATAAATACCCACCTGTTTTAACGTAGGATGAAACTGTTTTTAATATAGAAATTTGCTCGTTATTAAGCGAAATTAAGTCTTCAACTTTGCGATTTAGTTTAATATCCGGGTTATCGTTAACAACCCCTAACCCACTACAAGGCGCATCAACCAAAACGGCATCAAACGATTTTACAAGATTTCTATCAAATATTTTAGCGTCTTTTAACTCCGCCAAAACGTTCTCTCTACCCATTCTGTTTTTGTAATCGTTAATCAATTCAACTCTATGCTCGTGCAAATCCCAAGAAACAACTTGCTCACATTTATGCGAAAGCCTAATACTTTTACCACCTGGAGCGGCACAACAGTCTAAAATTCTACCACACGGTTCAACAACGTCGCAAATAGCAACCGAGCCTAGTGCTTGATAAGTATAAATTCCCTTATCGTAATCAGCGTTTCTAACAAAATTTTTAACGGCAAAAACGTTGTTAAAGGGCGTTTTCTCATAGATTGCATTTATGTTTTTAAGATATTCTTCGCCGTCCACGTCGTAAAAAGACAAGCACGTGTCGGGAATATCCGCTGATAAAATAGATTCCGTTCTATCTTTATCATAAACCTTTAAAAGTTCGTCCACCGCAAATTTAGGAAACGAATACTTAACCGACAAAAACTCAGCAGTTTCCTTTGGAAATTCAATATTCGCATTAATAAATTTTCTTAAAAACGCATTGACGAAACCCGCCATACCGCCTTTACCGAGTTTTTTAGTCAACTCAACGGCGTTTTTTGTTACCGCATACTCTTTTTTTTCAAGGTATTTGATAGCGTACATTGAAATTTTAAGTATTGTTCTAACGACTAATTTTGGGGATTTTTCAGTCAACTTTGAAACGTAATAAGAAAGTTCAATATCTTTATCCAAGACTCCGTAACAAGTTTTTATCGTTAAAGCGCGGTTTTTTTCTTCAATGAAAGTGCTTGCAATCGCTTGTTTTAGAAAGGTTTTTTGACTGTATACCTTATTTAAAATGCTATAACAGTCATAAAAATAATTTACCATTACTTAAAATCCTCACCAACAACAAACTTGTTGCCACGCAAAAAATCTTGTATTGACATAGGTTTTCCGCCTGCTTTTTGAACTTTTAATAGCGAAAGAGCACCTTTTCCACAGCCTATAATAAATTCAGTATCCGCACGAACTATTTTGCCCACTTTGGTGGCAAAATCTAAAACTTTTGCTTCAAAAATCTTAAACGGTTGACCCTCATAAAAACAAAAAGCAGTAGGCGCTGGATTAAAAGCGCGAATTTTATTACAAATATCCGTCGCACTTTCAGACCAGTCAATAAGCGCCATTTCTTTCTTTATAATTTTAGTTGTAGTTGACAAATTATCATCTTGCTTAACGCGCTCAATTTTTCCGTTAATAATATTCGGCAATGCTTCAACTATTGCATCAGAACCGAGTTTTGACAATTTTTCAAACAACTGTCCACAAGTTTCATTATCGCCAATATTTATAGGTTTTTGCAAGAGAATATCACCCGTGTCAATACCTATATCAGTTTGCATTATGGTAATACCCGTTTGCTTTTCACCGTTCAAAATCGCGTAATGAATAGGCGACGCCCCACGATATTTAGGCAAAAGCGACGCGTGTATATTTATAACGCCAAGTTTTGGGATATCTATAATTTCTTGCGATAAAATTTGCCCAAATGCGCAAGTAATAATTAAATCGGGTGCTATTTCTTTTAAATCGTTAACCCCTTCAACACGAATTTTATCGTATTGTAAAACACTTAACCCGATAGATTGCGCGTATACTTTTACGGGCGGTGGAGTTAAAATTTGTTTTCTACCAACGGGTTTATCGTTATTCGTAACAACTGCCACAACTTCATAACCACTTTCAACGATTTTTTTTAGTGGTTCAACAGCAAAGTCGGGCGTTCCCATATACACTATTTTCAACGGTGATTTTCCTCCGTTAAATTTTCAGCCTTATCAACGTAAATAATGCCGTCAAGATGGTCGTTCTCATGGCAAAATGCACGCGCTAAAAAGCCATCCGCCTTAACGGTAAACGGTTTACCATATCTATCAAACGCTTCAACGACAACGTGCTCTGGACGACAAACCGTGCCGTATTTCCCCTTAACGGAAAGACACCCTTCATCACCAACTTGCTTGCCCTTTTGTTTTACGATAACAGGATTTATACATTCGTAATATTTCCCTTCCGCCATAACGATAAAAACTCTTCTTAAAACGCCAACTTGCGGTGCTGCTAACCCTGCGCCGTCAGCCTTAATAAGCGTTTCTTTCATATCGTCAAGAAGTTGATGCGTTTTTGCACCAAAATCAGTAACTTCAAAACTTTTTTTACGTAAAGTCGGGTCGCCAAGTTGTAAAATATTTCTAATTGCCATAGTATTTCCTCTTATTTATTAGGTTAAGTTGTTCGAATTAATTTCCATTGAAACGGTAACTATTCTACTTTTATATTTGTCAGAAACGGAAAAAATCCTATCCAAAAGTTCTCTATCGTTAGCGTTTATGCGCATCAAAACTTGGTAACGGAATTTGTTTTGCAAACGCTTTAACGGTGCTTTCATACACCCAAAGAACCTAAATTTATCTCTTTCTAAATTATATATAACGTTGATTTCGTCATAAATTAATTTTGTAGCATTCAACGCTTGCTCGTCGTTTTCACTACTTATTAGCACTCTGATAACGTCAGTAAACGGTGGAAAAGCCGTAGCCTTTCTTATGGATAATTCTTGCTTGAAAAAGTTTATATAATCGTAATTAATTGCATGCCTTAAAACGGGATGTTCAGGCGAATAAGTTTGCAATACGACCTTGCCCGCCGATTCCGCACGGCCACTTCTACCCGCCACCTGCGTTAAAAGTTGAAAAGTTCTTTCCCCACTTCTAAAATCGGAAAAGTGCAAACTCATATCCGCATCAAGAATTCCAACGAGCGTAACGAACGGAAAATCGTGCCCTTTTGCAATCATTTGCGTTCCCACTAAAATATCCGCCTTTCTTGCCGAAAACTCGTTCAATATCTTGAAATGCCCTTCTTTACTTTGCGTCGTATCCCTATCCATACGCAAAATACGCGCTGACGGATATAATTTTTGAAGTTCGTCTACAACTCTTTCCGTCCCCGTTCCGCCGTATCTTATAAACGGGCTACCGCATTCGGTACAAGCGTTTATCATTTTGTATTTCGCACCACAATAATGGCATAAAAGCGACTGGTCTTCTTTATGGTAAGTCAACGACACGTCGCAACTTTCACACTTTTGAACGTGCCCACACTCGGTACAAATAACCGTTTTTGAATACCCACGCTGATTTAAGAATATTATTGCTTGATTACCTTTTGAAAGGCAATTTTCAAGTTCAACCTTTAATATTGACGAAAACGGCGAATTATTGCCGCGCCTTATTTCCCTACGCATATCTGCAATTTCAACTTCGGGCAACGGCCTTTTGTTAATTCTTTCAGGTAATTCGATTAAGTTATACTCGCCGTTTAGCGCAAGCAAATAACTTTCAATAGACGGTGTTGCGCTACCTAAAACAAGTTTTGAGCCACTTATTTGAGCACGGTATTTAGCCACGTCTATCGTGGAATATCTCGGTGCAGATTCACTTGTATAACTGCCGTCGTGCTCTTCGTCGATTATTATCAAACCTAGGTTTTCAAGGGGTGCAAAAATAGCGCTTCTTGCACCTATCGCAATACTCGCTTGCCCCGTGCGTAAACGCCACCACTCGTCAAAACGCTCACCCGCAGATAATCCGCTATGTAAAATTGCAGCGTTATCGCCAAATCTTGCGCGCAGTTGTTTAAGCATTTGCGGTGTAAGAGCAATTTCAGGAACTAACATTATAGCAGACTTTCCGCTACTAATAGTTTTGTTGATTAAATTAAGGTAAACTTCGGTTTTTCCGCTACCCGTAACGCCAAACAACAAACTTACGGTTTTATTCGTTGAAGATATACTTTCAACAGCGTTTAATTGTTTTTGCGTAAGCGAAATTTCTTTATTCACACATTTGATACTCTTGTACGGCGAACGAAATATCTTTTCTTCACTAACTTTCAAAAAACCTTTTGAAATAATAGCGTTAATAGCCGAATTGCCAAAAAGAGTGCATAATTTAGTAAAGTTTTCCGAACGGTTTTCTTTTAGATAATAAAGCGCTTCTTTTTGCTTTAACGCAGTTTTTCTTAAAGATGAAATTTGTTCGTCAACGTCGACGCCGTCAGGCAAAGAAATTATTTTTACAAACTGTTCTTTAACTTTGCCTTTTCGCATTTCAGACGGCAAAAACAACCTTAAAGCGCCAGCCCTAGTAACGTAACAAGTTTTACAAACGTAATCAACAAGTTTAAGCGTTTCTTCGGTGAGCGCAGGGATTTCTTCAAGCAAACGGTAAACGGGTTTAATTTTTTCGGGGGCATACTCGCTAACGTCTTTTACACCGATAACTATTCCTTCGATAACCTTTTTCCCAAAGGGCACCAAAACACGGCTGCCGATACGAATATTCGTTTCGCAACCATTAAAATAGTATTCAAAAATCTTATCAACTTCAACGTTGTTGATGTCAACTATAACGTCAGCGTACATATCATCAAAAGTAAATAAAACAAAATATGTCCACCGATTAAGATGAACACATTTTTATCAATTAGTCGTTAGTAGCAATCAATTTACCGTCGTAAATTTCTTTTGCGGCAACTGATAAGGGTTTTTCCTTACCGGGAAGTTCGGTATATCCTTGGTTTTGCGCTTGTTCCATAAGTTGTCTTGCGCGCTTGCTGGTAACAACACAAAGTTCATACTTTGAACCGATTTTTTGTGCTAATTCATCAATAGGTGGTTTATGTATCATATTAATATCTCCTTTCAAAGACTAGTTTATCTATCTTTATCTTTCTTTTTCTTTTTTAATTATTTCTTGAACTTCTAAAAGCGCTTGTTCAAGGTTATCGTTAACAACCGCATAGTCGTAAAGACTGACTTTTTCAAGTTCGTAATCAATCCTTTGCATACGAAGATTAATTTTTTCTTCCGATTCGGTGCTACGCTTAATTAACCTATTCTTAATTTCTTCTTTTGACGGCGGTGTGAGCATTATCAAAACGGCGTCGTTAAAATTCTTTTTAACTTCAAGTCCACCATTAACGTCAATCTCCAAAAGCACGTCGCCGATTTTCAACTTTTCTTCAACGAACTTCTTTGGCGTGCCGTAAAAATTCTCAAAATGTTCTGAATATTCTAAAAAGCCGGCTTGTTCAATTTTGCTTAAAAACTCATCTTTACTTATGAAAAAGTAATCCTTTCCGTTTTCTTCGCCATTTCTAGGCGCACGCGTCGTGCAAGAAATGCTTAACGATAAATTCAAATCTTTTTCTACCAGCATTTTCGCAATCGTGCCTTTTCCAACGCCCGACGGCCCAGATAAAACTACGAGAACGTTCCTTTGTTTATTCAAGATTTTGCACCTGTTCCCTTACTTTTTCAATTTCATTCTTCAAATCAAGAGCAAAGCCCGTTACTTTTATGTCGTTCGACTTCGAGCAAATAGTGTTCGTTTCCCTATTAAATTCTTGCATAAGGAAATCGAGTTTTTTACCTGCACCATTGCTTTTAACAATTTGGCGGAACTGAACAATATGCGAATTTAAGCGCGTAAGTTCTTCGTCAATATTCACCCTATCCGTATAAAAAGCAACTTCACTCAAAAGCCTTGCTTCGTCATACTTAACGTCGGATAAAAACTCTTCAATTCTCGCTTTGAGTTTTTCCTTGTATTCCAACGCAACTAGCGGTGCTCTTTCTTTAATACTATCGGCAAGCGCCTTAATCGTATCCATACGGTTAAGCATATCCGCAACCAACTTTTCGCCTTCCGCATCCCTCATCGCATTCAACTTTTCACAAGCATTTGCCACCGTGTTTTTAACAATTTCTTCAAACTCCGTCGCATCGCAAAGAGAATTGTCAGTAACAACGTCGGGCGCTTTTAATATCATACTCGTAGAAAAATCGTTTATAAGATTAAATTTTTCAGCAATAACCTTGCTAGCGTTAAAATATGCAGTTGCTTTATCAAGATTAATCTGTAAATCAGTAACGCGTTCTCGAGTATCCGAAAAATTGATAAACAGATCAATTCTACCACGATTAACGTAATTTTGAACGGTTTTTCTTATGCAATCTTCAAGAACGACAAACGCCCTAGGTGTTTTTAAATTCAAGTCAAAGTTACGGTTATTTACGGTTTTAATTTCAACGACTAAATTTATTCCGTCGTTTGAATATTCCGCTCTGCCGTACCCTGTCATACTACGCATAAACAGCCTCTTAAAATAATATTTTTATTATTTTATCACAAAACTTTCAAATTATCAACTTTTTATAAGCAATTTAAAGGCTTCTTCGTCTATTATTTTTATATTTAACGCCCTTGCTTTTTCTAATTTACTGCCCGCCGATTCGCCAGCAAGAACTATCGTGGTCTTTTTCGACACGCTTGACTGAACTTCACCACCTAAACTTTCAATAATCTTTGCCGCTTCGTCTCTCTTAAATTCACTAAGCGTTCCCGTTAAAACTACTTTTTCGCCACTAAAAATACCGCCGTTTTTTTCATCGCTTACGCTTTGCACCACTAAACCGCAATCAATTAGTTTTTGAATTTCGCTAACGTTTTCACTATCGTTAAAGTAATTAACTATACAATCGGCAACAATTTCACCAACGTCTTCAATTTCAAGCAATTCTTCTTTTGTTGCCTTCATAAAATCTTCAAGCGTTTTATATCTATTTGCTAGGTCGTTTGCGGTTTTTTTGCCTACGTTTTCTATTCCAAGTGCATAAACGAATTTAGATAGTGCAACGTTTTTAGAATTTTCAATCGCCGAAAAAAGATTATCGGTTTTTGCATCTTTATAGCCTTCAAGTTGCCTAACGGCGTATTTATCGAGCGTAAATAAACCACTAAAACTTTCAACACCAAACTTATCAAACAAAAGTCCTGCCGTTTTTTCGCTAAACCCATCAATATCCAAACCGTTTTTACAAGCAAAGTTTACGAGTTTTGCAATAACTCTAGGTCTACACCCCTTGTTTGGACAAAACAAATTTGCACCCGTTTCAACTAATCGTGCGTTACAATAAGGACAAACGGTAGGTTTGTCAATCGGTTTACTGTCCGCATAAACTTCGGTAGTACCTAAAATTTCAGGTATAACTTCGTTACTTCTTCTAACCAAAACCCTAGCGCCTTTCATAACGCCTTTTTTAAGCAAGTCACCATAGTTATTTAAGGTCGCCTTTCTTACCGTAGCACCGCCAAGTTCAGTCGGCTCTAAAAGTCCAAGCGGTGTTAATTTCCCCGTTCTACCAACTTGCCAAATTACGTCTTTTAATACAGTAGTAACTTCTTCCGCTTCGAACTTATAAGCAATTGCCCAACGCGGAAATTTATCAGTTGCACCTAGTTCAGCACGCAAGTTAAAGTCGTCGATTTTAACGACTGCACCATCAGTTAGAATATCTAGTGTTTTTCTATCTTTTTCAATCTCTTTTATTGCAGACATAACGGCATCTATACCGTTGCAAATTCTTAAATGCGGATGAACTTTAAAGCCGCTATCTTTCAAAAACTGAACACATTCTCGTTGACTATTAAGTTCACCACCTTCCATATAGTTTACGTTATAAAACATAATCTCTACACGACGTTTTTCGGTTACTTTTGGGTCTAGATTCCTAATTGCACCAGCTACGGCATTACGGGCATTTTTTAACGGCTCATCAGCAGTTTCATTGTATTCTTTAAGCACGGAAAGACGCATTATCGCTTCGCCTTGCACTTCAATTTTGCCCTTAAAATCAATAGTTAACGGGAAACTTTTTATAGTTAAAACTTGAGCGGTAACGTCTTCCCCTTCCACACCGTTGCCACGAGTAGACGCGCAAACGAATTTGCCGTCTTCATAGGTCAAGCAAATGGTAAGTCCGTCAAACTTATATTCTACTGTATAAACTAAATCTTGTCCGTTTTTATTAATCCTTTTTTCAAAAGCCAAAATTTCTTCTTCGCTAGTCGCTTTGTCCAGGCTGTAAAGTTTTTGCGCGTGTCTATGTTTCTTAAATGCAGAAATAGGCTCTCCACCAACTCTTTTAGTTGGTGAATCAAATAAAATCTCGCCCGTACTTTGCTCTAACGCCTTTAACTCGTCGTAAAGCGCGTCGTATTCTTTATCTGAAACGGTTGGATTATCCAAAACGTAATACTCGTAAGCGTATTTATTAAGGATTTTTACCAACTCAATCATTCTTTCTCTCATAAAACCTCCATAGGCGCAAATTTAACCGATAAAGACTTGACGCCTACCCCTTTAAAAGCAACGTCTACTACAAGATTTTCACCAAAACCTTTAACGGCGATAACAACCCCTTCACCAAACTTAACGTGTTTTACCTTAACGCCCGTTTTATACTTATCGCTTTTAACGGTATTTTGAACCACTTTCGGCTTGCTATTATTCAAAAAAGTTTTAGCGTAACCCGAAGAGTAACCACCGCTTGACGGCGCATTATCGTCGTTGTAATAATCGTTATAACGATTTTCGTAAGAATATTCTCTACGCGCAGGCGATTCCGTTTCTTTTTTAACAAACAAAACTTCTTGCGCTTCTTTTAAAAATCTTGACTGCAACATGTTTTCACGCTTGCCGTACATATATCTACTCATTGCGCGCGTCAAATATAGCCTTTCCATCGCACGAGTAACCGCAACGTACATAAGCCTTCTTTCTTCTTCCATTTCACTTTCATCGTCAACACTTCTTGAGATAGGCAAAATCTTTTCATCTAACCCTGCAACGAATACGCATTTATACTCTAATCCTTTTACTGCGTGAATCGTGGCAATAGTAACTGCGTCGTCCGAATTAATAGCGTCAGTATCCGAACTTAAAGTTACAGAATTCAAATAATCGGAAAGCGTTGAACCAAGGTTGTCCTTTTGAAATTGCTCCGCAGAATTCTTTAATTCGCTTATATTGTAGAGTTTTGAAGTATTTTCTTCCGATTTGTCGGCAAATTGCTCTAAAAACCCCGTAGTTTCGAGTATATAGTCAATAGTTTTTACAACTGAATTTTCTTGAGCGTACGCCCTAAAACTTTCAATAAGCGCAAAAAAATTAAACAACTTGGTTTTAGCAGACGCACCTATCGAAGTTTGTTCTAGCCTATAAAGCCCGTCGTAAAGCGAAACACCCACACTTGCGCAAAATTCTCTTAATTCACGCAAAGTTTTGTCGCCTATCCCCCTTTTCGGCGTTGCGATACACCTTAAAAACGACTCGTCGTCACGCAAGTTATTGATAAGTTTTAAGTAAGAAAGCACGTCTTTAATTTCTTTACGCTCAAAGAACTTAAAGCCACCGAAAACTCTGCATGGAATACCATACTTCATAAATTCTTGTTCAAATGCACGCGAAAGTGCGTTAACACGCATAAAAACGGCAAAATCACGATAATTTAATCCGGAATTTCTTGCCATTATATTCTTTATTTGCATAGCAACGTAGGTCGCTTCGTTATTCTCGTCCGAGCCAACGAACGTTTCAATTTTTACGCCGTCAGAATTATCCGTCCACAACTCTTTTTGCCTACGCTCGGTGTTGTTTTTAATAATGCAGTTTGCAAGTTGTAAAATCTTTTTGGTTGAACGGTAATTTCTTTCAAGTTTGAAAACTTTTGCCCCCCTAAAAATATTATCGAAGGATAAAATGTTCTCAATTTTCGCACCACGCCACCCGTAAATACTTTGGTCGTCATCACCAACGACGAAAATATTACCGTGCGTTGCGCTTAAAATTCTTGCAATGTTAAATTGAACGCTATTCGTATCTTGGAACTCGTCAATATGAACGTATTTAAATTTATTTGAATAATATTTTGCAACTTCGGGAAACTTTACAAATAATTCGTAAGTCTTAAACAACAATGCGTCAAAATCAAGTGCGTTTGAGCGAGCAAGTTGTTCTTCATACGCCGTGTAAATCTTTTCAATTTCATCACCAAAGCGGTATTCGGGATTTGCACGTCGCCACTCGCTTGGCGTTAAACAATCGTTTTTAGCAGTTGAAATAATATTTTTTGCCGTTTTTAATAGCGAATCCGGGTCGTATCCAAGTTCTTCAAACACGCGCTTTAACACTTTATCTTTATCAGTTTCGTCGTATATAGTAAAATTAGTGTCGAAACCTAACTTATCGATATCACGCCTTAAAATACGCACGCACATACTATGAATTGTAGAAACCCACATTTCACTAATATCTCCCACGATTTTTTCAAGACGCTCTTTCATTTCGCCAGCCGCTTTGTTTGTAAAGGTAATCGCCATAATCTCTGACGGTTTAACTTGTTTTTCCATAATTAAATATGCAATTCTACTAGTTAAAACGCGCGTTTTACCACTGCCAGCGCCGGCAATTACTAAAACCGCCCCTTCCGTTTCTTTTACAGGCTTAATTTGTTCGTCGTTAAGTTTTTCAAGCAAAGTTTTTATTTCAACCATAATACTCTCCATTTTACCATATTATTATAGCACAATAAACCTTTCTTTTCAAGCGTGCAATATAAAAAGATTTTGCCTTTTATTTTTCTTGCAAAAAAAACTATTTTGTGTTAATATTTATTCAAATATTTAGTAGGTGTTTTATGAAAAAATCTTGGTTAAACGGTAAAACCGTAGTTATTAGCGGAGCGAGCGGTGGTTTGGGCTTTTCTATTGCCAAAACTCTTATCGAAAAATACGGTTGTAAAATTATAGGAATTGCTAGAAATGAGAAAAAATTGCTTTCAGCAATCCAAACTCTCGGTGAAAATAAGGTGAATTTTTCATATAGACTTTTCGACGTTTCCGAAAAACAAAACTGGATTGATTTTTATAATTATTTGAATGAAAACGACGTAAAAATCGACCTTTTAATTAACAACGCAGGCTTTATGTTGCCGTTTAAGAAGTTTGACGCCATTACCGACGAAGAAATTGACGAAATCATCAAAACCGACTTCGCGTCAATAGTTTATTCAACGAAGATTTTACTTCCACTATTGACAAAATCTTCAAGCCCGTCTATTGTCAACGTTTCTAGTGCCGCCGGACTTTTAGCGGTAGTTGGCGAAAGTATGTACTGTGCCACGAAGTTTGCAGTACGCGGTTTTACCGAAGTTTTACAACAAGATTACAAAAAACAAGTTTACGTTGCAGGTGTTTACCCCGGCTTTATTAAAACGGATATTCTACAAAGACAACTTGACGATGCAAAAAACCACAAAGTCGTTGGCAAGTTTATGATGCCTTTAGAAAAAGCAACTAAAAAAATCACAAACGGCATTCACAAAAAGAAAAAACGTATCGTTTTTGGATATCAAGCAAGAAGTATGAGCCTTTTAGGTAGATTATTCCCAAAAAGCGCACCGAGTTTAATCACAAATGCGTTCAAGCTTTCAAAATTTGAGTTATTTGACGATATTTTTAACTAATAGGACGAAAAATGAAAAGAATTTTAACAATACAAGATATATCGTGCGTAGGCAAATGCTCGCTTACCGTTGCCCTTCCTATCATTTCAGCATTCGGCATTGAAACGGCAGTTTTGCCTACCGCCGTTTTATCTACACACACGGCTTTTAACGGTTTTACTTTTAGAGACTTAACGTCTGATATTAAAGGTATAACAAACCACTGGATTGAGCAAAAAATTGATTTTGACGCAATTTATACGGGCTATTTAGGCTCTTTTGAACAACTTAATTTAGTTTCCGAAATTTTTGATACTTTCAAAACAAACGATAACCTTATTTTAGTTGACCCCGTAATGGCTGATAACGGCAAACTGTATCACGGCTTCAACCAAAAATTCGCCTTGTCAATGGCAAAACTTTGTGCAAAGGCTGACATAATCGTTCCGAACTTAACCGAAGCGTCGTTTATGCTAGATATCCCCTACATAGCGGACGATTACAGCGAAGATTATATCAAAAACATCTTAAAACAATTAACTAATTTAGGTTGCAAAACCGCCGTTTTAACAGGTATAAGTTTTGAAAAAGATAAATTAGGCGTTTACGGTTACGACAGCGTTAAAAACGAATATTTTTATTATTACAACAAACGTTTACCACAAAGTTTTCACGGAACGGGCGATATTTTTGCTAGTTCATTGTGCGGTGCGCTTACCAAAAGCTATTCTCTCGGCAAAGCGCTTGAACTTGCCGTTGATTTCACCGTAAAAAGCATTGACGAAACTATAAAAAATAAGAAACACAACTGGTATGGTGTTGATTTTGAATCGGCATTCCCCTATCTTATAGAAAGAATAAAGTAAAACGTTTTATATAACGACAAAAAGGCACTCTATCAAACGATAAAGTGCCTTTTATTATTAGCGTAAAATTATAAAATTTTAATAAACTTTTCAGGAGCGTGGAAAGTTGCTTTAAGCGTAGGATTGTAAGCCAAAAGGTTTTTATCGGTAAAGCCACCTTCGGTTTCAATTCTGTAAACGTTTCCAAGAATACCGATTTTTTCATCATAGCCGATTTTATCTAACGGCACGGAAAATTTAAGCCTATAATCAGTTTCGTTTAAGATTTCAACTTCCGACTTTAAGAAATTTTCTTCAATAAACGTAACGTGATAGTCGCCGTCGTTATATATAGTTGCTAAAAAAACTTGATTATTCGGCGCAACTTCTATCTCATAATAATGTGAAACGTCACCGGACGTACACAGAAAAGCTTCACACACGTCGCCCAAATAAAGCGGACCGTTATATTCGCTAGACGAACTAAAAAACTTTGAATTCTTGCAAAAAAACTCAAAAGAAAGATACTTCCCTTCTTTTTTAACGTCTACTATAGTTTGAAAATCTTTAATTTCTGCTCCAGTTATATTTTCTTTGAGTTCTACTTTCATATCCTTCTCCTTGTTTTATTTTGTTATCGTTACTTTTTTAAGCGCTCTCGGCTCGTCGGGGTTATTACCTATTGCGCAAGATATTTTACAAGCAAACATTTGCGCAAATATCGCAAACGCAAACATGCAAATTTCTTCGGGAACACCAAAGTTAATCAACGCGTCGTTACACCTATTTTTACCCGTAAGAACAACGTCGTTCGTTACTAATAATACGGGGGCTTTTAGGCTAATTACTTTGTCAATGCATTTCATTTGGTCTTCGCGAACTAATTTTTGCATTTCCGCATCACCGTTATTCTTTGCGCAATAAATAATAACGGGCGTTTCTTCATTCACCATCGCCATAGGTCCGTGGTAAAACTCACTTCCCGGATAACCTTTCATTTGAATATAGCAAGTTTCTTGTAATTTAAGCGTCGCTTCTAGCGCGATTGAATAAGTCATACCGCGTGAAAGAACGAAACCGCTTTTCATATCCTTAAATTTTTTTGCATACTTAGTGGTAAGTTCGTCAATTTGCGGAATAATATTTTCTATTTCGCGTTTTAAGCTTTTAACGTGCAAAAGTTGCTCTTTATTCTCTGAAAGTTCAGCCGCAAGCCACAAAAGTAAGAACAATTCCGTGCTGTAAGTTTTAGTTGCCGCAACGCTCTTTTCCTCGCCGGCAGCGCACCAAAGATGATACTTTGATTCTTTTGCTAACGGACTATTTTTATCATTAGTAACTGCAATAGTTATAGCGCCTTGTTCGTTGCCCTTTTTAATAACTTCAAGCACGTCTTCCGCTTGTCCACTTTGACTACAACCGATTACTATACTGTTAGCATAATTAATTTTGCCTTTGTAAAGCGTAATTACGCTAGGCGCGGACAAACCTACTGTATAATGCGAATTAATTTCAAGCAAATACTTAAAATATATAAGTGCGTGGTCGCTAGTGCCACGAGCGGCTGCAACGAAGTTAGTTGCCCCGTTCTTTTTTATTTCCGCAACAAGTCTAGCCATAACTTCAGCATTTTCTTCTTTGATTTGACCAAAAACTTGGGGTGTTTCGTTAATTTCTTTCCACATTAACGTTTCGTTATAATTCATACACAATTCCCCCTTTATCCTAGTGTTTATATATTAACACCACGCTTGCATTTTGTCAATACGTTACTTGAAATTTTAACTAATAATTTTATGCATTTATTTTATTTACAACAAAAGGGCAGCCGCACCGATAATACCAGCATCATTACCCAAAGTTGCAGTTATTATATCCGTTCTAGGCGCTTTTTTGTAACCATAATCAAATTTTTCACAGTACGATTTTAATCTATCGGTCAAATATTCCTTTTGCGCGCTTACACCACCACCTAAAATAAAGGCGTCTGGTCTAAAAATATTTAGCATATTAAGAATGCTTTCGCCTAAATAATATATATATGTATCTCTAACCTTTTCCGCGCTTTTATCGCCTTGTTTTGCGCATTCAAATGCAGTTTTCCCGTCAACGCTATTAATATCGCCGTTTACGTATTGCCACATTAAACTATTTTTATCTTTTTCCATGGCGTACTTGGTTTGCCTTATAAGTGCAGTTGCAGAAGTATAGCACTCAATACATCCACGACGCCCACAAGTGCATTCAATTCCATCTAAAAATAACGTTATGTGTCCTAATTCCGCCCCCCTTGAAAATCCGCCTTCAAAGAGTTTCTTGTCGATAATTATTCCGCCACCGACACCCGTGCCAAGTGTAAACATAATAGATGAATTATAATTTTTAGCCGCACCGTAAATTGCTTCTGCTAACGCGGCAACGTTTGCGTCGTTTGAAATCATTATCTTCGTATCAAAATATTTTTTGAGTTCGGCAACTAACGGCACGTTTTCCCAACCTAAGTTAGGTAAAAACTCAACCATTCCCGTTTGCCCCGTAACCGCGCCTGGGCAACCAACGCCTATACCACGAATATCTTTTGCCGAAAGATTTTTCTCATTTAACAAATCGTTGATTTGTTTCACCATATTACTAATAACTTCTTCAGCGGTGGGCGCTGTCTTAACTCTAGATTGACTAACGATTTTTCCTTCGTCATCAACCAAACCAACTTTAACACTCATTCCACCGATATCAACACCAACACTAAACAAAATATTTCTCCTAAAAATTCACAAAATTTTATTAACACTAATAAAATAATTATATCACTAGGTATTTTTTGTGTCAACTATAACATAAAAAAACGCTGATTTTAATAAAGAAATCGGCTGTTTTTTAAAAAAATTAAAAATTTTAAAAAAAATTAAAAAAATTTTAAAAAACCTATAAAAAACACTTGCCTTTTATTCTTAAATTTGTTATATTATATCAGCAATAGCGAGAGCACGGAAGCATAGCTCAGCTGGGAGAGCATCTGCCTTACAAGCAGAGGGTCATAGGTTCGAGCCCTATTGTTTCCACCAAACACTCGCTATTGCCATGGATGCGGGAATGGCTCAGTGGTAGAGCGTCGCCTTGCCAAGGCGAATGTCGCGAGTTCGAATCTCGTTTCCCGCTCCATTTTTTTTGTTATAGGGGTTTTTCCTCTGGTAAAATTTCGGCGCCATCGCCAAGTGGTAAGGCCCGGGTCTGCAAAACCCTTACCCCCAGTTCGAATCTGGGTGGCGCCTCCAGAAACAAACTCCACGAAATAACCGTGGAGTTTTCTTTTTAATAATCATTCGCCGCTGTGGTGGAATAGGCAGACGCAAGGGACTTAAAATCCCTCGGAGTAACATCCGTGCCGGTTCAAGTCCGGCCAGCGGCACCAAAATCGTTCAAATTTGAGCAAATCTGTTCAATTTGAACGATTTTTTTGTCTTTTTTGCTATTTTAGTACAAATCACTTGGGATTATTTCTAAATTTTTCAGTCCAAATTCCCCTTTCGATAGTCTAAAAACACCCTCTTTTTAAGCATTTTTGTCAATTTGGGGACATTTGGGGACAAAGGCACAACCCGTTTTGATAGTAAATATCAGCATTTTTAATAAGTCATTTTTACCGTGTTGGGGACTTTTGACTAATTTTTTAAGAAATTTTAGGTAAATCATAGTCAATTTTTTTAATTTCTTCCAAAAAATATTCCTTGGAATATGTTGTATAACCTCTATCTACCCTACTTGTGACAACGTCCTTATCAAACTCATGACCAGCCCAAAGCATAACAGCCTCTTGATTACAACCACATTCTTTTGCCCTTGTTATAAAAGTATAACGAAATTCGTGGCAATGTCGTTTGGGGAATATTTTCTTAAAACCAAGCCTTATGGTATCGCCCTTACTATTTTTTGCTAAATCAAAGTCTATAAGTGGCAAAACTTTTTTCATCATCGGAGAAATAGGAATATATCTAGTCACTTCCTTATGTCCTTTCCTTGACTTTCCCGTTATACAACTAATAAAGTCCCCTTCAATATTTAACGTTTTAAGTTCTCCTATACGCATTCCCGTATACAACATAACTAGAATTGATGAATTGGTTGAGCAATTTGGATTTTTCCTTATGTAATCTACAACTTTTGCCTCTTCTTCTTTGGTTAGGGCTTTTCCCTTATCCGTTTCATAATGACCTAACACCAATTTTCTTGTTGGGTTGTTTACTGATGGGTAATCTTCGCAAATCATTTCAAACATAGAGCAAAGTACCTGTTTTAACTTTTGCGCCGTCCTAAACTTACCTTGCTCTGTAAAACTAAACAAAAAGTCTTGAAGTTCTTGTCTTGTGATTTGATGGACAAACTTTTCGCCAAAAACGGGTAGCAAATAAGTATTTACTTGCCTTTCGTATGAAACATAAGTCACTTCCTTAATTAGTTGCTTTTTTATTTTTAGCCAATCTTTTGAAAATGCATCAAATTTAGGAAATTGATTTTTAATCATTTCTTCTTCGGCTTGCTTTAACTTTATCATAAGTTTTTCTTTCATTATTTTAAGGCTTGTTGAAGCAACTTCAATGTTAAAACCATCTCTACGATATCTTGCGTGGTGCATTCCTCTGTGAAACCGATAACTTATTATTTTATCATCTGCTTTCAATATTTTGTTTAAATTATTTGGCATACTATCTATCTCCTTTTTAGTAAGTTTTAGATAGCATCGACCATTTTCTTCAACAATGACTTCTTTTACTTTTGAAGTCGTTTTTTGGACCAATTCCTGCTTTATACTTGCTTTAGCCACACCCAAAATGAGTTCTGTAGCTTTAAGTTTAGTATTTTTATCCGGAATCGTTTCCATATAACATAATAACTTTGTTAACTCTTGATGCGTCACCTCCTACGAAATTAGACGGATATTGCATTCCGCTTTACCTCCTCGTCCGTAAAAGTTACAACGTTGCAGTAGTTTTACTTCATTATCAGTTTTATAGTCACAAAGACGATTTGGTGTATTTATATTATACCATTTTTGCTTTCCAATTGTCAATTTGTATTGTTTTTCATTAAATATATATTTCATAATATTATATTTCCTTTGTATTTTTTATTAAAAAAATGATGAATTAGTCGCCTCGCACTCGCTCGGCGACTTCCACCTATTATTATTTAATGTTAAGATTTGTTATCAATTCTACAAATCTTATCATACCCATTTGATTTGCTACGTTTTTGTCCTACATCAAGCTTATTTCTTTTAACGTTTTGCTGACAATAGGTTGTTTTTCTATTTACGACGTAAGCATTTGCATTTGATTTTTCTATAAGTAAATATATAGGATGCTTTGTATAATCAAACTTTTTCAATTTCATAACGTTTACGCCCGTACAGAAGCATAACATTTCACTATTATCCAATTCCATCAGCTCGTTAGGAAGATAAAGTTTTCTACGTGCATATTGCTTACTTTCTCCGTATGTATTTCCAGCCTGTCCAGTTCTTTGATTTTTAGAATTAACACAATATTCTATCGTCATATCACCACTTTTATCAGAAAAATATTTTGCAGTATCACCGTCAGCACACCCTAACAAAAGTTGCGTTCGGCAGTTTGCCAATATTTCTGTCCACAGCGAATTAGGATATCTATTCTTTAATTGTCCCAACCCTTGCACAGCTATTGTAACAGAAATATTTCTTGAGCGACAAACACTGATAAACTTACAAAAATCACTTCCGTCACTACTTACACCAAGTTTGCCGATATTATTAAACTCATCCATAATAAAGTTGACAGGAACTTCACAACGCCCTGTTATTGTTTTATCAGCACAACGTATCAAAGAATCCATTAATGACGTAAAGAATAAAGAAATAATAGCACTCCTTGTATTTTCAGTATCACTTGAAATAATATAGTAAATACATTTACGTTTTGCAGGTAGTGTTAAATCTATATCCGATGATGCGAAAAAAGCTTGAATCTCTTCACTTTGCAATAATTTAAGCCTTGTCCCAAGCCCAGAATACACGCTTTGTCTAACGTTGTCTGGCGCATCCGCATACAAACTATAACAGCGTTTCGCTAAACTAGTATCATCCAACATTGAGAACATAACGTTTAATGTTGTTTCATTATTTTGCATCAACAAGTTATACACTTCGGCTAGATTCTTTTCTTCTGGGGTTCTATCTTCATCAGTTGCCACATAAAGAATCAACGCTTTTAGTAAATTTTCAGCGCCATTATCCCAAAAGGAATCACCCGAAACGTTATCACTTGAATTCATAATTAGCGATTTTGCAAGAGTATGGGCATATTCGATCTTATCTTCTAAAACATCCATACAATTCCAACCGTCACTATGATCCATGTTAACGACGTTTAACACTCTTATATGATACTGTGCTCTTTCAAACAAAAGTTTTGTATCTGCATACAACTCTCCTTTTGGATCGGTAACAATTATAGATTCTTCATTTCTTATCTTTTGAAATAATTGGTTTCTGATTATCGCTCTTGATTTTCCTGTTCCAGAAGAACCAAATATCGCTATATTCTTGTTCCCATAGTCATCATTTTTTAGACAAACAACATTATTCTTCGTTTCGCCTAAAATAGTACCTTTTAATTCTAACGGATCTCCGACGTCAAACGTGTTTTTTATTTCTTGATAAGAAAGCATATGTGCTGAACCATACATATTTGATTTACTTCTCACAAAGCCTCTATCGTCATTATATTCGCTCTTATTTCTCCTTTTATATATAATGTAAGCAATTAATATAGTCACCACTACCGACACGATAGCAAACCATTTTAAGCCTTTTAGCGTAAATACAAAGCCAATAGAGTAAAGAAAATTGTAGCTTATAGGTCTCATCAGATAATCTGACGTAAGCCCTTTATGATCCATCCAATCAATATACGCTTCCATCCGTTGTCCTATTAGTCCTACTACGTATAAATACGTTATTAATGTAAGTATTGCACCCACTATAACAAAAATTTGTTTTTTAGTATCCATCTCTTCAAGTCTTGAAAATATTTTTTTAAAAAATTGTTTCATGATTAATAATTACCTCCTATTCCATTAACAATTATTTGAAACGGTATTGTGGCAACACTTGCTATTCCTTCAAATAATTCTTTTATAAACTCTTCTTGAAAATCATAGCAAATTACCATAAATTTCTTTTTACCTTTTCCTCGCTTTGCCGTTTCATAAAAGCGAGAAAGGGCCGCAATATTTGCATCTAAATACGAAAATACGTATTCCCCATTCACAACCGCGTGCCAGCCATATCCTGAATTTATGCATCTATCATTCTTTTCAAACATATATGCCAAAATCTTTTCTTGAAAGTTTTCTATTTTGAAAAGTTGTAGCATCTCTATTCCTCTTGGACTTTGTGGTATGGCATAAACATTTTGATAGATTTTGTCAAACCGAAAATCTTTATCTTTACACTCCGCATTATTAAAGAACGAATTGAGTATCGTCTTATCATCTTTGCCCAATATAATGGCACTATCACATTCAGAAACGTCGGCATTGATACGGGCTAAATCCGTCAATATAAACCTTGTCTTCAACTCATTCATGCCTTTCCATTTAATAGCGCTAGAACGAGTATTATAGACCGCATAAACGTTGTTTCCGGCAAATAGCGCCCCGACAATTCTTGATGATAAAATCTTTTTGATACCCTTGTTTAACGTCTTCTTAATATGCCTTGTTGTATAAAAACAACTCTTCCCATTAAATGAATCAAATCTATTATTTAATCTAAGCATAGGCAATTTTGTAGGAACAACTTCTATATTTGCTTCCAGCATCATCATTACTGATTCTGCAACCATATCATTTCTAAACCGATTTTGTTCACCACCTGATACTCTATTATTTGGAAAAGTTTCTTCATAGTATCTCTTTAGCCCAAGCCAATCTAATATCGGTATAGCTTTCTTAAATAATCTACATCGTCTTAACTTTCCTTTGTCTGACATGTTAATGAGTTTCACACACATTTGCTTTTTGTTTTTTGTATTTTCATATACTTGCTTCTTTTCTAACTCATAAAACATTTTTCTATAAGCCTCATGACTGCCCAGCTGGCTCGCTGCCGCAAGCGGCATCTCGCCAACTAATGCTATTACAGTTAAAATGTTTATGAGTTTCTTGTTTTCTTGCAATCTAAACATTTTACACTCCTTTCAAATTGCGCAGTATTATATCTTCTTTTCTGCGCATTTTTATTTTAAATTTCTATATTTTAACTATCGTTTTGCCCTATCTATAATGGGACAATTTTTCTATAGATATTTTTTAGGTTTTGTCCCCAGCTTTTTGGATTAAATATCAATTTTTTCATACAAAATTACACCCTCTTTTGAAATTGTTTTTTCAAAATCAAACCACTCCTTAATTTTCGCTTTCGGAACTATATACACTTCCGTTCGTTCTTCGCATCCCACAGCCGACATATAACAGTGATTACAAATTCTTGGTGCATCATCTTCCAAAACAAACGTTGAAATGCAATCGTTCACCATATTGATTTCAATATTATCGTGGTCACGCATTTTACGTTCAGGGTACCGCTCGTCATAAACGTGCCTATAAACAATAAACACGTCTCGCATCTTCAAGTATGGCTTGTCCTTAAAGAATTTTGATAATGCTGAATATAAATTTTGCCTTATGTATTCAGCTGACCCGCTTTCCTTTTTAGGCAAAAGGAAAGGCAGGATGACTGCCAAAAGGCCTGTCTGGGTAAAACCGATTTTGATTTTTAAAATATCGCTATACTGATTTTCCACCTCTTCTTTTGCGCCAGCCTTCCAAGTACAAACAGGCAATTCTCTAGCCGTCAAAACCAGTCTCTCTGCTGTATCTTCTAACTTCATTGCGAATTTATTCGCTTCATCAAGTTCAAAGTTTTCATACTTCTTTTTGGCTAGTTCAGCATCAGATATAATGCTTTTTGAACGTCTTATGATACTATTTAGTTTAATTAAATAATTACAATTACTATTTTTCATACTTCCTCTTTTTTCTTAAAAATTTAAAATAAAAAACGCCTTCAAGAATTTCTTCTCGAAAGCGTTCTATATCTTTTACCTCTAATTATATGTTACACTTCTAAAATTTATCAGTCAAGCCTTTTTAACTGCCATTTTATTCCCATATTTTTTTGTAAAATCATTAGGTTTTCACTTATAAAATCGTTGATTTTTATCAAAAATTTTTAACCAAACAACAAAAGTGACTCTAATATGTAATAATTTCTTTTAACTTAAGCATTGATTTCACTCTTTCATTTTTATTAAAAAAGTAATAGTCCCACAAATTAAGCACTAAATAAGACATTGCTTTATCAGTCAATCTATAAAATTGGCTATTACAAATACCCAACTCTCTTTGTACTTCGGCAATAGTTTTGTTTCTCATACTGATGAATTGATAATATAATACGTCTCTATATTTTTCTCCACTTTTAGGGTATCTTTTTAGGTTTTCTACTTCTCTAATCACTTTTTTCAAACATAGCCTAATTGTTTTATTAAATTCTATATTGTCAACGATTTCTTCATCAAAAAATGAGAAATTTAAATCCCCGTCTACATTCCATTGAATTTCATAATAATTTGATAATAACCAATCAGTAAAACGAATAATACCATGCACCATTGTTCTTAAAAAACTATCATCTAAATTGTGCAACGATTTTTTATTTTGCTTTAATAATTTAATTGTTTTGGTTACAAGTTCATTGTTTTCTACAATAATTCTTCGCTTCTTTTTCTTCGTGTTAGGAAAGATATCATCATAAAACTTTAACCTATTTTCTTCCATTTACACCTCTAACTTTTGCGACTATGTCAAATATGAATATATAATACTCATTACATCTTGCATCTGGCTTTAATTTGTCATAATTTCAATATTTTTCAATTAAAATATATCACTTAAACTCGGCTTTTGCTTCTGCCATCTTTTTGTCTAAAAATAAATTCCAACTACTTGGATTTATAAATGGATTATCAATTTCTTTAATTAATGATAGTTTTTCAAAATGATAGCTATCTTGAATGTGGTTTCCTAAATGCACGTCGACATTTTCTCTACGCATTCTATCTAAGCTTTTAATAAAGTCTTCACGTAAAGATGCTGGAAGATTATATTTTTCCATATAATCTTCTTTCATGCTATTTAGTCCTGCCCCACCAAACATTCCAGCTCTATATTCTTTACCATTATAAATTGTATTAAAGAATATTGATAAAGTTCCAGCAGTATGCCCTGGACAAGAGTAAAATAAAAACTTTTTGTCACCAATAGTAATTTGATCGGCATCGTTGATAATAACGTCTGGTTCAAAAGGTTCCTCAAACTTCATGTTAAACTCATTAGTCCATTGAAGTTGATTTAACCCTTTAACCATATCCACGTCACCTTTTCCAATATACGTTTTAGCACCTGTCAATTCTTTTAATGCACGTGTACCACCTATATGGTCAATATGCCCGTGTGAATGAATTATATGTTTTATATTATCGACACAAAAACCTAGTTTATTTATATTAAAAACTAGTTGATATAGATTTTGGGGCATTCCTGTATCTATTAATATAATACCATCCGTACTTTTAATTAGCCAACTAGGTGCATTTTTAGCGCCTATATACCAAATATCATCCGTATATTTTACTGGCTCTAAATAATTTTCCCAATATTTCATAATTCCGCCTAAATTAGTTTACTACGTTAATAGGTTTCCCGTTTTGAAACGCTCTTGCATTTTCTATTGCTAGTTTAATAAGTCTTCTTCTACAATCTAACGCTGCCCAACTTATATGTGCAGTTATAAAGCAATTTGGTGCCGAAAGCAATGGGCAATCTTTAGTTAATGGCTCTTCCTTTATTGTATCAAGTCCTGCCGCATATACTTTGCCAGATTTTAACGCATTTGCCAAAGCATCTTCATCGATAAGACCACCACGGCTATTATTTAATATGATAACGCCGTCTTTCATTTTATTTATTGTCTTTTCATTTATCAAATCAAAGTTTTCTTCCGTCAATGGACAATGCAAACTAATAACGTCTGAACTTTCAAGTAACTCATCAAAAGAAACATATCTAATACCAATATCTTTCATTTCTTGATTCTCAAATGCATCATACGCAATTACATTCATACCCATTGCAAGAGCAGCTTTCGCAACAGTTTGTCCTATTCTTCCAAGACCTACAATCCCCATAGTTTTATACTCTAATTCATAAATAGGATAGTCCCAAAAAGCCCAATCCGTAGGCGCACTTTGACGGAACTTCTTAACTTCTTTATCGTGATGCGCTACGTGATTAGTGATTTCAAGCAAAAGTGCAACCGCATGTTGCCCTATTGCTTTACTACCATATGAAGGCACGTTTGAAACAATAATACCATGTTCTCTTGCAGCTTCAAGGTCTATTTTATTAAAACCAGTTGCAATTACTGAAATGAATTTAAGATTTGGACAAGCTTCTATTATTTCCCTTGTTATGTATAATTTATTAACAAAAATTATCTCAGCATCACCTATCGTCTCAACAATCTTGTCTTGCGGTGTTGTTTCATACACCACTGCTTCACCTAAGGTATATACTTCGCTCCAATCAATTTCGCCTGGATTTTCACGAGGCTTGTCTAATACTACAATTTTCATATTATTATCTCCTATAAGTTTTTTATATTGTCAAGCAAGGTATTATATCCTCGCAAAAAATAATCTTTATCTGTCGCCATCCACAAAATGTTTGCACCCATATTACGATACATTGCCGCTTTTTCTTCATTATCGCAATATATTCCAACAGACTTGTTATATTTTTTACAAATATCAAATATTTGCTGCATAGCATTAATCATTTCTGGGCTACCAATATTACCAGGAGTTCCTACCATTACAGATAAATCATACGGTCCAACAATAATTGCACTTATGTATTCTCCATAATTGTTTAACATTTCTGGAAGTTTTTCTATTCCATTAGGCGACTCTATTTGTGGCAAAAGAAAACGAGTATTCTTAAAATCCTCAAATTTTTCACCGTTTCTCATTTGTGCATATCCACCCATTCCTTTTCGTCCGTCAGGTGAAAACAACAGCCCATCAATAGCTTCTCTCAATTGCTCAAGAGTTTCCGTTCTTGGTATCATTATTCCATCAGCACCCATATCAATAAGTTTTGCAACTAAATGATACTTACTGTCTTGTGCTCTAACTATTGAAGGAACTCCTAACAAACGCATTGTATGAAGCATTGGAATAATATTTTGTGCATCGAAAACACCATGTTCTGTGTCAAAAAGAATGAAGTCCAAATCGTCACGCATAGCCATTTTTTCAAGTATTATCGTATTGTTAAATATGGTAATAGACGCACCAACTATCTTTTCACAGTTATCAAATTTACTTTTTAATTCTTGATATTTATTCATTTAACTTCTCCTTGTCTATCTTGTTTAACTTGATTTTTTATAGTCTACATATAACAACAATCGTTATAATTATACTAACATTGTCTACAACTCGTTAATACAAGCTAATATATTGTTCATCTATTTTACTTCGTCGTTTTTCATCCATCTAAAATTTCCATACACATGCTCTATATCTGAACAACATACAAAAGTATTAGGATATTTTTTAATAACATTTAAGAACTCCGATAACTGTCTTCTATTTATGATAGAATAAATCACGTTCTTATCTTCACCCGTAAATCCACCCTTTGCATTAATTATTGTTGCACCATGTTTAAATTCACACAAAAGTATATTTTTTATATCTTCAGGTTCTTTTGTAATTATTTTAACTTCCACAGCATTTCTAGTATCTATTAAAACTGCAGATATAGCCTTTTCAAAAATAAACATTTGAACTATAGACATTAAAACACATTCTATATCTTTGTATACAAATATAGAAACACCTATTATTATGTAACATATTAAACTAATAAATTTTTCTACATACTTATTATTTGTTTTAACTTGAAAAATACAAGCAAGAACATCAACACCACCACTAGATGCTCCAATTCTAAGCATCAAACCTGTTCTAATTCCTAATATTGCACCAGAAAATATAGCTGCCAATATCTGGTTTCCTTGATACTGAAAAAGCTGAAAATTTTCAAATAAAAAAATAAATATTGAGTTCAGTGTTGTAAAAACAAGAGTATATATTACATATTTATGCTTAAGAAAAAACCAAGCCAAAACAAGCAATGGGATATTTAATATTAATGAAAATATGCCCGCATTTATCGTTGTTATCTCTTGCAACATTGTTGCTATCCCATCTATACCCGCAGGAGCAAAATTTGATTCATAAACAAACACCCATAAACCTAGAGCAGAAATAAATGCGGCTATAATAGTTATAAGTAAATTCATACATATATGTAAGAAACATTTTATATTATTATTTTTTCTTTCAAAACAATTACCTTTAAAACACAACATTACAAAACACCATACCTTTTTACAGTTAATTAAAACAACTAATCTCTTTAAATATCAATACTTTTCTTTATTTTTGCAATTATCTTTTTTTCTTTCGTCAAGCACATCAAACTTAATTATTGAAACAACATTTGCCAATAGTTCAAATGAATAGGAAACAATAACAAATACAGTTGCCATAATTAAAACATTATATAATAGCGCTAAAAACGTTGGTATTAAAATTACATATCTCATTAATCTCAAATTTCTTATTCCAAATATGAAAGTATATAATAAATTTGATACAACACATATAATGTCTATCCAATTCACCGTTTTTAGAATTATAATGTTAACAACAACGTACATCACTATTACAAGCAAAGCAAAAAATAGTTTAATATATATTGGTGTTCCTTTTCCCTTTTTTTCGAATAAAAAATATATAACTACTCTTATTAAACTTACAACGTATGCTACTGTTGCAAAATATTCTTCTAAAAACAGATAAGAACAAGACAATAAAAATAATGCTGTTGCTTGGAGCAATAAGTAGTCTTTTTTTCTCGGCACAAAATAACTGGTTATTACAAAACACATTGCAATCAATCCAGCAATTAATGATAAAGTATAATTATACATATATGTCGTTCTTCGTTTAGCTTTTTACAGAATAAAAGACAAAGTCTTCCCTATTATCTTCACGATAAGTATCAATCTTAACGTTTTCCATATTAAGACCGTTAATATGCCTAAAATAAATCCCTTTTGCAGGTAATACTCTTCCATAAACATATACTTCGGGATAATCTCTATACGTGGTATCAATTTTAATTTCTTTCTCTTGACAACCACCGTCCATTTTTAAATATACGTCTTTTAACGTTATATTTTCTAACGGACTTTCAGGTAATCCGCAAATATTAGACGTTATCTGCCAACAATCTTTTTCCGTTAAAGTATAGTCTTCTCCATCATACTCGGGAAGTTTAAGTAGCCATGGCTTTTGTAAGGTATCCTTTTCAATAAAACTTGGATAATGCCATTCTATTACTTCGTAAGGAACATATTCGCCTTCCGCAGTTACGTTTTCAAAAGTAATATTTTTTATTGTTCCCACTGCTCGTCCTTCCGGTCCACGCATACGCTTACCAACGTAGACAAATATAGGTGTTCCTACGTTCTTCATTGTTATATTTTTAAACGTAACACCATCTATTATTGCTCCGTCAACACTTTCAACTGCTATACCTGTTATTCTCGTTTCATAAACGTAACAGTTTTGAATATCAATATAATAAAATCCACCGTTGGTTTCCGTTCCAAATTTTATTGCATTACAACGGCTTTTTATTCTACAATTATCTACTTTTATGTTTTTGCAATAATCTAACCTATTAAGTGTATATGACGACTTAAATACTATACCGTCATCACCAGTTTCAATGTCGCAATCGTGGATATATACGTTTTTCGAGTTGTCTGGGGATATTCCGTCTATGTAAGTTCGCATTTTTATACCAGATATTTCTACGTTTTCACAGCCTGCAAAATATATTGCAAGGTCGGTACAATGATTGAGCGTGATATCTTTTATTTCAACGTTTTTACACTCTTTTAGTGCAATTCCTTTTGCCCCACGATTAAAGTCGTTTCTAATATTCTTTTCGTCCCAAACTGAACGTAAATCAATTAGTCCTTTACCTATAATCTTAATATTCTCACAATTTTTAGCAACGAATAACGAACAGTCAAAAAAACTGTGCGATTCGTCTTGATAAAGAGGATAATCAACCTTTTCATCTCTTTCAAAATCGTCAAAATTAAGGCTACCTAAAATCTCTGCGCCTTCTTCGAGTTCAATAGTAATATTACTCTTTAGAAAAACTGTTGATAAAACGTATTTTCCTTTTGAAAAGAATATTACTTCACCGTCTTTTGCGTCGTTTATTACTTTTTGCACTTCTTTAGTACACAACTCTAAGCCATTACTATTTAATATCATTTTTTCTCCCTGAAAAACTTTATGACTAATTTTTCTTTTTAACTGTATACTTAATTAACGATGAGGAATGCTGATGCGGTAGCTCTAAATTAAGAACCATGTTCCCAGTAAAATTTATTTTTTTATCAAAATCATAGTATTCTACTTCTTGCACATCAATACCTTTTAACTTTATAGTAACCTTATCAAAAGGTGAAGCTGCTCTTCTAAAAGAAAGAACTATTCCACTATTACTTTCATTGTCATGGTATTGCCAAATTGTCCAAGAAGTATCATCTAATTTTTCCGAACAATGATTATAATACTCGCAAGAAAAATATTGTCTAATAGCCTTGTACTCATCTACAACATTTTTTAAGATAATAAAATCATCTTCGTTCATTTGTTGAAAAATTGTACTATAACAAGCACATCCCCAACTTGAAGAATATGAACTTCTTAACGCATATAAATCATTTTTAGTTTTAGTTGTACATCCATTATAAGGTAAATATTTTGATGCTCCTGAATTATGAACTTGCAAAACATCAGAATTTTCATTAAAATTGCATTGATAATCACTTCTAAAAAAAATAATTGATCTTTTTAATGTTTCAATATCTATTCTTCTCCCACCAGACGCACAATTATCTATGAGCAAATACGGAAACCTTTCATGTAGTTTGTCCCATAATTTATACATGCCTGTTATATGTTTTATTTCGGTAATCCCAACTCTATTTTCCACATCATTATTTTTACAATAAGTAGAAATTCCTGTATTAAAATCTTGACGATAACACGATAAATTCAAGTTGACAACATGATTAGAAATCATATCATAAACATAATTCCAAGCTTGTTCATTCCCATAATTAAGTAATAACGTGTCATCTTCCTTACTATATTCTATAAACCAATCTGGGTGTTCGATCGTAAGTGGAGTTCCCCTATGAGCACGTTCTGGCTCAATCCATAACATTAATCTACTACCAGCAGAATTGGCAGCAGCCTCAACATCCTTCAATAATTTTGGATGCACATAGGGATTAATCCTATAATCACCAGTTTGCTTATTCCAACTTTGATCGTGTGTTGAAGGACCTATTTCCCCCTCTCCGTACCAACCTGCATCAATCCATATCTCATCGAATTTAATGTCATATTGCTTCAATTGGTTTATTCTTTCAATCATCACAGTGGACGGAACCGATCCCCAAAGTTCAAACGCTAACAAACTATCACAAATTTTATTATTTTTAGAATTATGAGAAAAATATTTTTTTATAAGTGCTCTAAACTTATTGTATTTATCAACACTATCATATTTCATTACCAGTGTTGAAGTTGTTCTAATCTCTTCTCCTGGTTCTAAATAAAACTGTGCATTTTTTAATCCCGTCTTAATCTGCGCATAATTTTTTTCTTTTATAAAATCAGCACGCCAATTACCAGACCAACCAATGGCTACAATTACGCCATTAAATTCAGTATGACAATCAAAAAATGGCATTATCCCTGCGCTTGAACGACCTTCTGTATTTTCATAATGTTTAGCACCTGTTCCAGTAAAATATTCTTCTTTTACAGCAAACTCTTCGGCACTCATTTTGTCATCCGCTTCGTAAAAACTTCCCGAAACCATCCCATTCATAACAGTCACTGCAGGAAAGCCTTTCTGCGGCATATACCCTGAGACCTTCTCTTTGGGATCTATGAACTCATAATTTATATCACAATCATTGATTTCACCAAACACAAAACTGTTTTTACTGCCCAAATTTTTAAAAGTTAATAACCATTCATAAGCATCAAATTCATCTATTTCACGCACTATTGCTTTTGCAGATACTCCTTCTCCTAAATCGCAAAAATAACCAGTTGAATCATTACAAAAGTCATCAATAGTAAATTTTTTATCACCATAATAAAAACTAAATCCTACCATATCATTCTCCTAAACAAAATCAATTTACACAAGATTAAAGCAACTTAATAAAGTTCATATCATCATCAAAAATTGCTAAATCCGCACGTTTTCCCACAGCAATTTCTCCTCTGTCAAAAAGAGACAAAGCCTTAGCAGGATTAAGCGATACAATCTTAAAGATATCTTCAATACAATAATTCGATAAATATAAGTTTTTTACAACTTTATCCATTGTTAATTTCGTTCCTACAAGTTGCCCGTCTACTATGGCAACATCCCTTTCGCCTTCTTCTAGTCCCATAGCATCTAGGTCTGTTATTGCGACAACTCTATCGACACCAACTGTTTTAATAAGAAGATCAAGCATCTCTTTTCTAACGTGTACCCACGCGCTATCACAAATAACCTCGTAATACATATCATCCATGAGCATAACAGCATTATCAAAAGACAAGTCTTTTGTCCCGTCAAATTCGGCGTTATCAGTAAACCCTGTTGCATCAAAAATATGAGTAACTATTTTAGCACCATAATCATACGCTTGTTTTACCTGTGAATAACTAGCTAAACTATGTCCTATTGCAGGAATAATCCCATAAGCTTTAATTTCTTTAATCAAGTCTAATACACCATCAATTTCTGGCGCACAGGTCCATTGTTTTACAACGCCTGAATCTATATATTCACGACATTTGTTCATATCTGGGGAACAATTCTTTTCGCCTTCTTGTCTAAAACCTAGATTCACATTTATATACGGGCCTTCCAAATGCACTCCATATATATTTCTAGATTTGCCAATTAGTGATTTTACTTTATCAAGCACACTCAATATTTGCTCGTGAGAAACATCCCTATACAGGCTCAAAAGAATTGTAGTTACTCCATGCTTCAAATGATATTTTGCAACTTCTTCAGGATTATCTTTTGCTGCATGTTGAAAGCTTGAATGACAATGTATATCAATTAATCCTGGCGTTATATAACCATCTATAAAGGTTGTTTTTCCTTTTGGTTTATCTTTGCCAACATAAATAATTTTTTCACCGTCAACTGAAATATAGCCATCTAAAATTTCATTCTTTAAAACAATCTTTCCTTTGTAACTATCCATAAATACCTTTTATTTTTTGTATTCAAATTTAAAATCACATTTGTAATCTGTTGTATTTTTGAAATTCTTATCAAACACAGGCAAATTATCCTTTACTCCCTCGTAGCCCGTAAAAATCTTAAGTAATAACACCGCAACACATGCTGCAAAACCATGATTACAACTAGCTATAGACGAATTATGTTCCCATAATGTTCCTGTTTTTTTAGCCATATTGTAAAAATAATCTAAGCACTCATTGGCTACACGATTATATTCGTGTCTATTACACAACCAAAATAATCTTAAATAATAGCCAATGAACATATTACTTTTTCCAACATTTCGATAAGCATCTGTTCTATTTGGCCCAAATTCTTTTATTATTTTTTCAATAAATACATCGTCGCAATGAATCCCCATAAATAATGCATAATATTGACACGTTTCACTTATGTGATTTTTCTTAGGAACTAATTTACCTCTTACTCTGGTAGCGTTATCAATAAAGAAATTACCATTAAATGCTAAATTTTTAATAGTTACTTTCATTTTTTTAGAGCGCATCAATAATTCTTCATCTCCATACAAAAAATCTACCGTCTCTAAAACATGAGCAAACAGCATGTTTGAAGGGAAATTGACACCTTTTATGTATGAATTACTATTACATATGCTCCACTCTATAAACACCCAACTTTCAAGATCTTCTAAAAGCCCATACTCGTTAACGTATTTATCAAAAAAACGTATTAGCTTATAAACCTTATCTTTTGCTATATTTATTAATTCAATATCACCCGTACGATCTAAGTAATCTTTTAATTCTAATATGTACCACATAGCCCAATTGGGTATATATTCTTTATTTAAATGCTCCGAAGGGAAACATTTAGGAAACATATCTTTTGGTATTTCTGGAACATCTCCAATTAAAAAATTATACAAAAACGTTTTTTCTATATCGTTTTTTCCTGTAAAAAGCTGCTCTGCTTTGGCGATAAAAAATGAATCACAAAGCCAACCTGCCCGTTCTCTACCAGGACAATCCATAAAAACATCTAATGCATTTTGTCTAAATGTATTGCGTGCTGCTTCAAATATTGTAACAATTTTCTCATCTCCACAAATGGTAACAGCATCAACCCTATCGTTTTCAATCAAAATTAGTGAAGGTTTAACAATGATTTTCCCTTTATAAAAAATCCTAAAATATTTAAATGAATATGGTTCCGCACATATAAATTCAGTTTTACCACACGAAACTTTAATTTTAATTATATCATTACATGCAGATCTACCCAAAACCCAGTGTTTTTCAACAATTTCATCAAACACAACAAAAATATCACATTCCTGTTCTGATTCAATCTCAAATTTAAATATAGCTGTTTTCTCTTCATTTAGTATGTATTCGTCACACAAATATCTACTGTTTTTAATTTTTTTAAAAAAATCTCTTTTTAAATTAAAATCTTCCTTTTTAGGCGTATAATTTATGTTCTTCGTCCAATTAAAATTATTTATATATCTAAAATTAAAAGAATCTAAAACAGCTTTTTTTTGAGGTGAAATAATTTTATAATCACACATCTCTTCTACACTGTATAATTCTTTAGGCGCATTTACCTCATAAATATCTAAGATCTCTTCTTTTACATTAACAAAATTAAACGATTCCATAAACCCACGTTGGGGGCTATATCTTGGCACATTTTTATCTCTTACAGTGCTTCTAGTAGCGGAAAAATTAAAAGTATTATAAACTACTTTTCCAGCACTATAAACTTCTGCCCCAAAAAAAGGCAACTGAAAATCACACGCATAACACGCAGCATTATACGCTAAAACATAAACATCTATTTGTTTTACATTTTTTACACTTATTATTTTCGGACGAGTGAATCCTGCCGCAGTTCTATCTGGACCATAGCATAAAAACTTACCATCACCAACAACTCTAAAAAAATCAGCGGCACAGATTTTTATACTTTCGCAGTTCTCTTCTAAATGCAAACTAAATTTTACTTCACTATTAACTTCTTCTCTATTTCCAGCCCAAACAAAGTTCATTTTATTAACCTAACTTCTTAAATTCCTCATCAATTGCAGGCCAAACGATATCTTCACACCACCAATGTTCATTTTCCGTTATTATTAACCTACAATTATCTTTTTTCCCTTCTTTTTCAAATATTTTCTTAACCGTCTTATATCCACGCTCTACGCCTTCAATTAAGAAACACGTGTCATACCTTCCAGCAATAACAATTAACCTTCTCGGCGCAATTAAACAAGCTAAATCTTGCATGTCAAACCATCTAAACACATTAGGAATATAATTGCATGAACAATGGAAAAACTTTAATATAGACTCGGGATACGGACAAAAAGCACAACTCGGTGCACTTATTTTAATTCTTTCATCACAACAAGCTGCATAGTATGATATAGTTCCCCCACCCGAATTTCCAGTTATAGCAATTCTATCTAAATCACATTGTGAAAAATGCTTTAACATATCAATTGTACGGCTAATATCCCAACAACGTTCACCTATAGTAGTTCGACCAAGCATGATAGCTGTCATTTGATTATAATAACATCCTTCAGTTCCGACGCCAACACTTACACGTCTCTTAAGCGTATTAAATGTTGCTCTTTCACCCATCGCTCGTTGCTCTACAGCCACAGCAATATATCCTCTTTTAACTGCTTGTACAGCAAAGCAACCACGAGTCAAAGCGTAATCAATATAATCATCTTCAAGCGGTTCTTTTATCGAATTATGAAAACCAGAAGAATGTCCTTGTAATGTAATAACAACAGGATACTTCTCTTTGCCAGTATCTGGAATAAGTATGTAACAAGGAACAATTGACCCATGTTCACTTTCAAACTCAAAACGGATTTGTTTATATACATCTTTCTGTTTCTCTTCAACTATTTGAAAATTTGGCTCACACGCATTTTCAGCAATAATATCCATACCTAAAAGTTCAAAAAGCTTATTTTTAACCTGCGCTTTCCAATCCGAATAAATGCTGTTTTCATTAAATCCAAGTTTTTGTATAGTTTTATCTATCAATTTATCATGACAATTAAATCCTTCCACAGTCATAATACAATATTCTCCTAAAAATTACTCAATTGGAATTATCCAAACAGCTTCGCCACGAGATAAATCTGTATTAAATATTCCACAATTCAATTCAACAAGTTCAAAATCTTTATCTTTCAAAACCTGTATTTGTTTTATTTTTTCTCCAAAATCTATGCTTAACTTCATTGATGATGGATTGTTCTTATAGCAACGGTCTATTATGTTTTCAAACATATACATGTTTGGATTTTCACCTTGTTTTTCAAAATGTGAAACAAGTAAAATATCCTTATCAAATGAAATATCTTTTATTTTTGTAAATTCATACGAATTGTCAAAATCAGCCGTTGTATAGCCACCATTCTTACAAGGAATAGGCCAACTAGAAAGATATGCAGCCTTTACACTTGTTAAACTTTCAGGTAAATCTTTAACCATAGGAACTTTTATATCATCAATACTTTCATGAAATAATATTTTTGCTCCTTTCCATTCATATTCAAATATTAGTTTTTCTAATCGTTTAATATGAGAAATAACCTCTTTACAATAGTTATATATCCAAGTTTTAGTGCCATCACTAGTTACAAAAGAACTTCCATCACGTGACAAATAATTTACGTCATTATTTAGCATTTGAACATAGGTATAAAAGGTAATTTCTTTAGCACCAAACCCTAAAGCAGAATTAACTTGTAAAAACATCTCATTTACATCAGTAATTCTTCTATATCCAGCCAAACCCTTTCCATCGGGACTTTCTAACTCAAAAGACGCAACTGCAAAAACAAAATTAACACCATATTTATCACATACTCGTTTTGCAATTTGAAAAGTAGAATAATAGCCTTCAAAAAAACGACCACCATTATCACTTAAGTGGTAAGGATAATTATCTATACTTAACCATTTAGTGCCAGTAATTTTAATATAATCTTCTATATACCTAGCATATAGTTCTCCCGCAGGAAGATCTGAAAGTTCAGGGCAACAGCGACAAACAACTCCGTCCATTGGTAATAGGTTCATATTTATATGAACATACTCTTTCCCTAATTTTTTAGCTACTCTCATTATTGAGCGATAACTTTCACCATAAGCTTTAAGAAAAGAATATCTTGGTTCGTCACGAAGCCTTAAACCATAAAAACAGGGATGATATATGTAATCTTTCATACATTCTTCAATAAAGGCATCTAATTCATCTTCAGAAGAAAATCTGCAATCAGCGTCTGGTCCTACGAGTTTATCTTTATATTCAACGAGTTCGTATATACGCATATCATCAAGCATAATCTTATCAATGCCTAACTTTTCTGCAATATCAAAACACTTTTTTGTCGTAGATTTATCCCAACCCTTTCCATCATAACCGTTGTTACCGGTTAGGTTCATTACATTGAGCCCCGACTCAAAATATCCTTTCCATACTTCTTCATTTCTTAAATTATCCGCATTAACACCTGTTCCTGGTGCACTCCACGCATATAAGTTCATTCCCATAATAACCTCGCAAATTAAATTCAAGTTGATACAACTCTTATGAAACTCCTATTTTTAATAAATAGGAGTTTCAGCTAGAGTTTAATATTATTAATTAATAAGACAACATCGTTTTAATATTATTTTTCATTTTTAGCGTAGACTTCGCTATACTTAAATGTTGTAGAAACGTTAGGTCCTTTTATTCCTGCATATGCTATGATATGGCTTCCGATTGCTTCTATCTCTGTTTCGGTCTTTCCTGTGTTGTATGTTCCTTGATAGAGCAATGTATTCGTATCTGCATTGTATAGTTCTATTACTATTACAACTTTGCCATCTTCTACTTGACTTCCTACTGTGTATTTGTAATTTACATTATCGCTCAACCCAGCATAAGAACCTTGTACTACAGTCGCACTCGTTAAGTCACCTATATTTGCGTCTATTCTATTTGGTCCTGACACACTGATTTGATACTTTCCGCTAAATCCACCTAAATATGTTTCACTGTTGATTGAATTGAATATTCCGTTTGTAATTATATATCCAGTGTTATCTTTAGTATCATTCACACCGTCAATCGAGCTACCAATACTATTATTAATTTTATCAGTAAACAATACTACTTGCGGCATATTGTTTCCTGTGAACGTAAAGTCAATGTAGTTACCTACTTTTGCAGTATTCTTAAATGCTATATAACTGCTCTTTACTTTACTTACACCACTTACATATCCCGTTCCAGAACATGAACCGTCTGTAGTTCCTGTCACACCAGGATGATCTCCTGCTTGTAGAGTTACTGAACCATCGGTATTGATCGTTGTTCCTAAGGAATATTCTATTTGCGGTTCATAAGGTTGACTATATTTAAATGTTGTAAATCTATTAACCGAAGATGAGGAATCTTTAAAATTTGCATAAAATATTATATTACCAGGCTCAATATCAGAAGTAGATATAGTATATCCTGCCCTAGTAGGTTGTTTCACTTGACATATTGTTGCACCAGTTTCAACTTCTACCAATTTAAAATCAATACCTAATATGCCATCAGCATCATAAGTTCCTATAGTCATTTTATATTTTGTGTTTGGATTTTCGCGAAGGCCCATTTGAGTTGCTCTATAAATCCCCGCATCTAAAATATTCCCACTCTCATATCCCTTTGCAAACCAGTTCATATCACCATTATGAGCGTAGTTCGTAGATTTCATTCTATTTGGTCCGTAAGCGATAAGCTGCCCGCCTCTCCAATACGCACTTTCTTTTGGAAGCCCTGTAGAAGAATCAACATCTGAACTATTATTCATAACACCGTTAAAGAAAATTACGCCTTGTCCACCATTTGCTCCTAAATTGCCATTAATCTCATCCGCAAAAAAGCATACATACGGCATGTTATTTCCAGTAAATTCTACATCTATATATGTACCCACACCATACTCACCTTCCACTGCAACGTATGCTGAATCATAGCTATCACAATATGCCGATGATAAATAAGCGCCAACCTGTTGTCCATTTAATGAAATCGTTCTATCTTGAGAATAAGTTGCTTTATTTGCAGTAATATCACAACCATCTATACTTGCTATTTCTTCTCCAGCAAGTGAAAAAGAGAGTTGAAAATCAGATAAGGAACTTGTTGCAAGTTTATAATTTCCACGGGTATCTACTTGTGACAATAAACTAGTTATATCTGCACCCGCTTTATTTTTCATAGTAATAACAGGATATGCAGTAATAGTCTTGCTTGCATCTCCTTCTTTCACCATTGTAATTGTGGTGTTGAAATTTACATTGCCTGTAAATTTTTTATCAAATGATGTGACATCTTCTCCATCAATGGTAAGCGTTTTTAAAATATATCTTCCATTAATATTATCGGTTCCAGTTCCGTGCACCGTTGCGATGATTTCCTCTAAATAAGTGCGAATATTCGTATCATAATCATAGGATTGATCAGCAAGTGCCTGGGTTGCTATTGTATATATAGATTTAGCTTCAGCCCAATCACCAACATATTCTTTATTTGTACCAGCACTGTCTTTAACAAATGGACGTGCAGTAAACGGTCTACTACGATTTGATGCAAATATATCAGTTAATGCACATTCATAGTAATAAACACCATCTTCTACTTTTGGCTCAGCTGTTAATTCGGCATATTTACTAGAATCATCTTTTAGGTCTGCGGGCACAATATCCATACCATACGTTAAGTTTGAATCATGATTTGATATAACACCTTTAAATTTCAAGCCATATTTTCCTTTCTCATCGGTAAAAGTTCTCAAACTTACACCACTCATTGTAACAGAGGTATTAGAGGTATTATTTTGAGCAAAAGAAACTGTCATAAACATTCCGGTACTGAGTAAAATAGCAGATAACAGCATTAAAATTAAAATTGATAAAGTTTTAATACTTTTATTCATAACTTTCCTCCTAATACAATTCCGTTTCAGTTTCGTTGCCCCAAATATCCTTTGTAATATCGGTGGCTGACACTGAAAGTGTGTCTTCCATAGAGAATAAACTCATCTCTATGCTTGGTTGTTCATAGTTACTCTTTTTTTCCATAATAACATCCCTCCTTTAGTTTTATGAAAATAAATAAATTTAATTTTTATTGTATTTCTACAATACAAAATCATAAAAACATTTTAATAATTTTTATTTTAACGGAACTAAATAAACTGCTTGTCCTGCAGATAAAGCCTCCGTATAAACACCATTATTAAGTGGCACATATGAAACATTTCCATCTTTAATTTTTGCCACATGTGTATATGATGAATCAAAAGTTGCAGTTACAACACCACTAGTATCAACTTCACCACCATAACCAGGATCAACGACATTTTGAAGCATATACATCCAAAGGTTATTTTCACTATCTTTAAGCTCTGTAACGAATAAAGCATCATTAGTGAACTGAGCATTCTTTAATAAATTAAAAGTATGTTTATTATTATCAAAAGTTAAAGCGCTTGCTTCACCAGCCTTAGTTTCATCAGCTAATATAACGTTTCCTGGTTGTCCCATAAGATATCCACCAACATTATAATTTGGAAGTTCTGCAAAATAAAATTTTGCACCTTGATACTCATAGTTTAATATAATTTCACCCATTTTTTGGGCCCATCCCATAAGTTGCTGTCCGTACGTATATATATTTGTTTTTTCACCCGCAGCGGTCATAAAGCAAAATTGTTCATTCCATTCCGAAAGCGATTTTCTTACTTCAGATGGCTGATAGGTATAATACATAAAGTTTTCAAATCCAGTACCCATCAAAGAATACAATTCTAACATCATTTCGCTTAAATATGCGCCTCTGTAGGCACGATAATTACCACTATACATTTCAAATGAAGTAATAGCAAAAGATGGTCTAACATTATATTTTTGACAAAGTTCTCTCAACAAGAGAAAAGTTACAAAATAATCCGGCGACAAACCTTTATCTCTAGGAGCATAAACGTCAATTGAAAATATATCAGGTGTCATAAATTGAACGGGTTCTCCATTTTCATCAACCACACCATCTAGGGTTGTCTTAAAATGGTTTTCGATATAAGCTGTATATGCCTCTGCCATTGTCCCAAACTCGCCAGGTTTGCCGTATGCGCTATAATTAGCTGTATACGGTAACAAGTTTTGGTATATCATAATATAGTCTTTAATTGGTTTTTGGATATTTCTTTCTTCCACCAATTCTTTCCACGCAGTATAAACAGCTTTGTAAACATACCTGTCCGCTAATAATAATTTTGCATTAGCTTCATCTCTAAGAGTGATACCATAAAAACCATCTTGTTCGATATATTCAGACATATATACTTTTACTTGATCAACTAAATCATCAAAAGTAGCATAACCTTTAGAAGTTCCAATAATATCATCGCCTAATTCAGACAAACTCCAAATTCTTTGGTCGTGTAAAATAATTTTTTTTGCACCTGCCTCATAAGCTGCAACCATTGCCCTTTTACATTCAGACTCCTCAAATGTTGGTCCAAAAGTAGATGCCGTTCCAGATAAATACACGATGTTAAATCCAGCATCTAAGAAAGTAGTATATCCTTCAACATTTCTCTGATCCGGACCAAGCTGAACTTTTTCGCCATCAATCGTGAATGTTCCGTTCATCGGCCCTGAGCAAGCACTAAACTCGTAATATTTACCTTTAGTAGAATAATCTGGTAATTTTGTATAATTTTCAGGCAAGCCAGTGTTTTCACTACAAGCAAATAGAGATGTTGCAGTAATAATTGTTGCCAAAATAAGCGTCATTGCTTTTAATATTTTTTTCATATCATACTTCCTCTTCAAACTTTAATTTTTAGCATAGACTTCGCTATACTTGAAGGTCGTAGAAACGTTAGGTCCTTTTATTCCTGCATATGCTATGATATGGCTTCCGATTGCTTCTATCTCTGTTTCGGTCTTTCCTGTGTTGTATGTTCCTTGATAGAGCAATGTGTTCGTATCTGCATTGTATAGTTCCATTACTATTACAACTTTGCCATCTTCTACTTGACTTCCTACCGTGTATTTATAGTTAACGCCAGCACTTAATCCTGTGTAAGAACCTTGTTTTACTGTTGCACTTGTTAATGCACCTATATTTGCATCAATACGATTAGGCCCAGACACACTGATTTGATACGTTCCATTAAATCCACCTAAATACGTTTCACTATTGATTGAATTGAATATACCGTTTGTAATTATATATCCAGTATTATCTTTACTGTCGCTTGTACCATCGATTGAACTACCTATGCTT
>JAZRNE010000007.1:0-22750 GCA_045648045.1 Christensenellaceae bacterium | reverse complement strand
CCGTTCAAACGCATTTCGTACTTAAAAAATATAAGGTTGAGGGGCAAATTACGGGCAAGCCCCAAGAACGCAAAAGGCAGATTATAGGCGCATGAGAAGTTTTGTAAGCGATACGGCTAAAAATATAAAGCCTTCCGGCATAAGAAAATTTTTTGATATCGTTGCCGAGCGTAAAGACGTTATTTCTCTAGGGGTGGGAGAACCTGATTTTATTACCCCGTGGGAAATTAGAGAAGCAGGTATTCAAGCCATTAAAAAGGGATATACGCAGTATACTTCTAATAAGGGTATGCCCGCTTTACGCCAAGAAATTTCTAGTTATTTATCAATGAATTTCGGCGTAGAATTTAATGCGGACGATATTATAATTACGGTTGGGGCTAGCGAGGCGATTGACCTTGCTCTTCGTGGCGTTGTTGACGAAGGGGATGAGGTTTTAATCCCCGACCCAAGTTACGTTTCGTATAAACCTTGCGTGGAACTTTTAGGCGGTGTTCCCGTTTCTGTTCCCTGTGATGGTAAAAACGGCTTTAAACTCACACCCGAAGCGCTACTTAGCGTTATTACTGACAAAACGAAGGTTTTGATATTTCCTTATCCTAACAACCCAACGGGTGGAACGATGGAAAGGGAATTTATTGAAAAAATCCTTCCTATACTGATAGAAAAAGATATTCTGGTTATATCTGATGAAATTTATGCAGAATTAACTTACGGCGAAGAACACGTTTCGATTGCAAGCCTACCCGAAATGAAAGGAAGGGTTGTTTTAATCAGCGGTTTTTCAAAGGCGTTTGCTATGACGGGGTGGCGTATCGGATACGTTTGCGCACCCAAAGAAATTACGAACGCAATGCTTAAAATTCATCAATATACTACCATTTGCGCGCCTATTTTCTCGCAATACGCGGCTCTTGAAGGTTTAAGAAAGGGCAGGGAAAACGGCTTTTCTAGCGTTAAAGAAATGCGCGAAGAATACGATAGGCGTAGGCAATTTATGATTAATGCATTCAACAAAATGGGTTTAACCTGTTTTGAACCTAAAGGCTCGTTTTACGTGTTTCCGTCAGTCGAAAGCACGGGGATGACGGGTGAAGAATTTGCAACCAAACTATTAGAAAGTAAAAGGGTTGCGGTTGTGCCGGGGCAAGCGTTTGGCGAATTCGGAAAGTATTACGTAAGGTGTTCTTACGCGTATTCTATGAAGAATTTGGTCGTTGCAACCGAAAGAATTTCTGAATTCGTTAAGGAACTAGGCGCAAAGTAAAATTAATAAGGGATTTATGGAAAAAATTATAGTAGCTGGTGCTGGTTTTTCCGGCGCAACGATTGCAAGATTGTTTGCAGAGAGTGGAAAGGAAGTTATCGTTTTCGATAAGCGAGAAACTATCGGTGGAAACGCTTACGACTACGTTGATAAAAACGGAATAAGGGTTCAACCGTACGGACCGCATATATTCCACACGCATTATAAAGAAGTTTACGAGTTTCTTTCGAATTTTACCGAGTGGGAAAAGTATGAACATAGAGTTCGCGCAAGGGTTAGAAAAGATAAGTACGTTACCGTACCTTTTAACCTTACCGCGCTATTCGACCTTTACCCCAAGGAAAAGGCGGAAAGAATTAAAAAAGTGTTAGTTGACGAAATAGGTTTAGAAAACAAAGTGCCTATTATGCAACTTAAAAAGCACGAAAGTGCAGAAATTCGCGATTTTGCAGACTTCGTTTACAAAAACATATTCTATCTTTATACGCTAAAACAATGGGGGGTTAAGCCCGAACATTTAGGCACTGAGATTATGAACAGAGTGCCCGTTTACGTTTCTTATGAAGATAGGTATTTTACCGACGAGTATCAGTTTATGCCCAAGAACGGCTTTACTGAAATGATTGCGAATATTTTGCGCCATCCAAAAATTCAGATTAAACTTAAAACCGATGTTAGAGAAGATATAGAACTTATTGACGGCAAGATTTATTTTTGCGGACAAGAACTTGACGGCACTTTGATTTATACCGGCTGTATTGACGAACTTTTTGATTATAAGTTCGGCGTTTTGCCGTACAGAAGTTTAAAAATCAAGTTTGAAACGCTAAAAACGCCCTCTTTCCAAGATTATGCCGTTGTAAACTATACCGTTTCGAATATGTTTACAAGAATATCAGAGTTCTCTAAGTTTACTTGTGAGCCACAAGAAAACACGGTTATAATGAAAGAATATTCAAGAAGATTTAAAAAAGGTAAAAATATACCTTATTATCCTATTCCCACCAAGAAAAATCAACAGCACTACCTTAAATATGAAGAGTTGGCAAAAGATTATAAAAATCTTTACCTTCTCGGTAGGCTTGGGACGTATAAGTATCTTGATATGGATGACGCAGTTAAAAACGCTATGAATTTATATGAAGAAATTACGGGGGATACTGTGGATTTAGGTGCAATTAGTTTGCATTAATTCACAGTAAAAATAAAAATGAAAATTTGTGAATTATTAGATTCTTACTACCCGTGCATCGACGGGCCGATAAACGTTGTACAAAACTATTCGCGCCTACTTAATGAAAAATCGCCGTGCAAACTTGCCGTGCCGAAGGCTAGCAAGAAATCGGGGTATGTTGATAAAGAAAGTTTTGAAGTTTTAAGGTGTAATTCAACGCCTGCTCCTGAAAAATACCGCTGTGGGCATCCTTTGACCGACTGCGAGTTTTTAAAGAGAGTAGACGGTGCTAATTTTGATATTTTCCACGCGCACGCACCCTTCGCAATGGGGCGTTTTGCGCTTAAAATGGGCAAAAAGTACAAAGTTCCCGTGGTAGCAACCATGCACACGCAATATAAAAAGGACTTTGAACGGGTGCTCAAAGGATGTAAACCACTTGTTAGAATAATGATGTGGTACATTATGAAAGTTTATAACAAGGCGGACAGCGTTTGGACTGTTAACGATTCGTCTTGCAAGATTTTGCGCGAATACGGTTATAAGGGCAAAATTGAAGTTGTGCGCAACGGAACGGACCTTAAATACCCTGAAAATCCACAAGAGTTAATTGATAAAGTTAATAACTTACATAATCTAAAAGGGCAAAAGAACGTTTTTATATTTATCGGAAGAATAGCTATGTATAAAAACCTTCCGCTAATCGTTGATTCGCTTAAAATCTTAAAAGATGCGGGCGAAGATTTTAAAATGATTATTATCGGCGGCGGTCCTGACGAAAGTAAACTTCGCCAAATGGTTGAAGAAAACGGGCTTAACGACAACTTCGTTTTTGCAGGGGTTATCAGCGATAGAACTCTTTTACAAGGTTACTATTTGCGTAGTGATTTGTTCTTGTTCCCGTCTACGTTTGACACTTCTAGTTTAGTGCCGATTGAGGCGGCGGCTCATAAATTACCCACGCTTTTAATCAAAGATTCCTGTACGGCGGAAAATATAGTTGACGGTGTTAACGGATTTTTATCCGAAGAAAACGCCAACGCTTACGCCAAGAGAATTAAAGAGATAATTAGTGATGACGGTTTGCTCAAAATAGTTGGTGAAGAGTGCCACCGTTCGGTTTATAGAAGTTGGGAAAAGGTTGCCGAAGAAGTGTACGGAAAATACCAAGAAGTTATCAAAGAATATAAAATCAAAATGCAAAAAAACAAGTAAATACAATTAAAAAACACGCTGTTAATTTAACAGCGTGTAATTTTTTTAGTTAGTGTTTTATTAATAAAAAGATAATTTAGGGTTTAGGTTAAAGGAATATGTAACTTTTCTTTTTTGTGGTCAGAGCGCCTTTTTGCTCTAATAAATACAAACCCCAAAATAATGTGCGAGTAAAAACTCAAAATACGCCAAACGAGCATTGCGGGGAATGCAAGCCCTGCGTATAGCCCCGCTTCAAAAAGTAAGTAGAATGAAAGGTCAGCCGCACCCGAATTACCGGGGGTTGGGATAAACGATATGCTTGCGTAAAGGATTGACGCGATTAAAACTACTTGAATCCACTCTAACAAAGTCGAAACGCCTACTAAATCGTACCCGAACATTTTTAAAGCGAAAAAAGCAATAGATGCTTCTGAAATTTTAAGACCGAAACTTAAGAATAAAGTATAAAAGAACGACCAAGGGTTAGCAAAAACCTTTCTCAAGCAATCGGAATTGTGAAAAATGTTTTTAACCGTTTTTTCAGTCGTTTCTTCGGGATTTTTAACAAGTTTAAGTTTTGCTGCAAAATGAACGCCGATAGTAACCATTTTTGCGCCAAATCTTGGCATCATAGAGAAGATTAGAACTAATAGGGGCATAACGAAACAAGAAACAAGCCCGATAATGGTTAATGCAGAGTAAACGGGCGGAAATGCGTTTGTAATATAACTGGGCAAACCGAGTAAGTCTAATTTAAAAAGAACAAATGCAAGCGTGCCTAAAAGAACGAATGCAAGTTGATTCATAAAGAATGCGGCAATAGGCATAGCGCCGGCAACGCCACCGTGTACGCCATGTTTAGAAAGGTGATAAATTTCAAACGGTTGTCCACCTACTGCAAGTGGAGTAACGCAGTTGTAATAAGTGCCGATAAGCCCCGTTTCAACACAAGTTTTAAAACGGAAACGTCCCGTCAAAGACTTGCACATAAACGAAAGTTTTACACCCCTAAATAAATAATAAGTTGCAAGTGAAGCCAAAGCGTAAAACAAGAATTGCCAAGAATTTTTAAAAGTTTCGCCTAAATATTCCCAAGAAGGAAAGTCTTTATCGGTTGCAAAAAAGTCGTTATAGAAAGTGTATGTAAAAACTGCAAAAACGAACAGAATAAACGACCAAGAAACAATTAGCTTAAAAATCTTTTGGCGCTTTGAAAAGCCCTTGTCGTCATTCGGGTTAATGCCTAATTGAGAGAGAACTATGTTTTGTCCGCTAGCAACTTTTTCTTCATGTTCTTCAACGATTTTTGCATGCGCAACAACAACCGAATCGTCAGAGTAGTCGTCGGTATCTTTATTAAAAATTTCAGAAGAAAGATTGTCAATAAAATTCTTCTTCAATTCTACCTTTTCAGTTGCTTTTGCGTCCTTGCGAATTTTCATAAAGTATATTATATGGTATAAAGCCGAAATTGTCAATAGTTAATTGGAAATTTTACCAAATGGCTTGACACAAATGCGCGTTTTATTTAAAATTAATGTAGAAATTATCGTTAAACAAGGAAAAAGTCGGTTGTGTTGAAAGAAAAAAAGCCAAAAATCGTATTTACTTTTGTCGAAGCGGGTATGGGGCATATAATTCCTATGCGCGTTTTATCAAGCGTTTTTCAGCGCAAGTATGGCGACAAGTGCGAAGTGGTTAATTCTTATATATTTTCAGATAGCAAAAACTCTGCCGTGCAAGATATCGGCAAAGAATTAACGAACCATTCCGTGCGCGCGGCGACCAACTGGTTTTACAACCGATTTGAAGCGCTTTCCTACCTTTTGAGTTCAAGGCTAACTTTGAAAGTTTTAGATAAGCATTTTGATAGTAGAATAAAGCCGTTTATCGAAGACTTAAAAAGCGTTAATCCCGACCTGATAGTGTCATCTTACTACTTGCCGTCCCACTTGGCAAGAATTGCAAACGGGCAAGGCGCGACCGACACGCTTATTGCAACCTATTCGCCCGACCCGTATATTTACCCTGCGTGGGATAGAAAGTGCGATTTGTTTATCGTAAACAACGATAACGCTTTCTCTATGGCGGTAAAAAAAGGGTTTGATAAAGAAAAGGTTTTGCAAGTGCCTTTCGTTTATAAAGAAGAATTTGCTTCGCTTAATCTAGACAAAACTTTCAATAGGAAAAATCTTGGTTTAAGCGATAAATTTACCCTGTTAATCACGGGTGGCGCGTACGGTGCTAACGGCACGGAAAAACTTGTAAAAACCTTGCTTGAAAGTGGGCTAGAAATATCGTTAGTGGTCGTTTGCGGTAAAAACCAACGGTTGTACGACAGCCTTTTATCTATGAACGAGATTAAAGGGGAAAACACCGACTATCACGTAATCGGCTACACCGAAAGGCTTGCCGAATATATGTGCGCGGCGGATATCGTAGTTGGAAAGGCTGGTTCAAACACCATTATGGAAACTGCGTACGCAGGTAGACCGCTTGTAGTGTTTAGCGAAATTAATAGGCTAGAAGAAATCACTTCAAAATACTGGCAAAAGCAAAATATAATAATCCGTGAAAAAAATCCTAAAAAAATTCTTAAAATCGTTAAGGACTATATAAACAATCCGCAAAAACTAACCGAGTATTTTTCATCGACCGAGCAGTTTAGAAACCACACGGGTGCGGAAAAGGCGGCGGACGAATTATTTAAACTCTTAAAATCAAAATATCCCGAATTATAGAAAAAATCTTAAACGAAGAAAGAACTAACTAAAACAAAAAACTTAAATGCAAAAAGAACTAACGAAAATAGAAAAAACTCCGCGTCTAGCGGAGTTTTTAACTATACTTAATTGATAACGTTAACTGAAATTTTTGCCGTTTCTTCGGGTGAAATTTTAACGGTAACGGGGTAAGTGCCCGCCGTTTTGATATTGTTTTGAATAACGATTTTCTTCTTGTCGATATCAAAGCCGAGTTCGTTGAGTTTGTCAGCAATTTCCTTGTTGGTAACGCTACCGAAGAATTTGCCGTTAGCCCCACCCTTAACTTGAATGGTAACTTCTTTACCGTCAAGTTTTTCTCTTAATTCCTTGTTGGCTTTTAAGGTTTCAGCCTTGTGGAATTCTTGAGCGGCTTTTTGCGCCTTATTTTCGTTAATTGCTTGTGTGTCGGCAGGTTTAGCAAGCCCTTTTTTAATCAAAAAGTTTTGTGCAAACCCGTCCTTTGCTTCTATAATATCGCCCGCTTTGCCCGAGCCTTTAACGTCTTTTAACAAAACTACTTTCATAATGCACTCCTAAAATTATTGTTCAATGATATTTTAACCTTAAAGATAAAAAAAGTCAATAATATGCGGTATACTTTTTTATTCGCCTGCAAATAATAGGGTTAAGGAGATTAAAAATGGAAAAAAATTATTGTATTAGATGCGACGTTACTAAATGTAGACATAATGCCGACGGTGCAAACTGTGCGTTAAGTAGCATTAAGGTTGGCTGTTGTTGCAATAGCGAACAATGCACTTGTTGTGAAGATTACGCTGAAAGATAATCTAAACGACTTTTTTTAGGCGCAAAATTTTGCGCGCGTTTTTTTAAGACTTTAAAAAAACGCCAAAAACAAAGAAGGTTGCAAAACTTGCAACCTTCTTTTTCATATATTATTCGGAAAAACTTAAATGCGTCGGCTACTCCGACCACAAACAGTTTGGTGTAAACTTAATTGTACGAGTATTATATCACGAATTTTTGATTTGTCAAGGGGTTTTGAAAAAAAATTTCAAAAAATTTTCAAAATTTACAAAACTTTTTTTAAAAATAATGTAAAAACGGGTAAAAAAGGGGTGTAAAGAGTGTGAAAAATTTTTTCGACTTGACAAAAGGGTAGTATTATTATATAATTTAAAGGTTGAAAGACGGGGTAAATATTGCCCCAAAAACGAATAAAAAAATCAAATCGTAATAAAACGGAGGTCATTATTATGGCAGAAGAAGTAATTCTTACTAAAGAAGGAAAAGAGGAACTTGAAAAACGCTTAGAATTTTTAAAGGTTGTTAAACGTGCGGAAATCACCGAAAGAATCAAAACGGCAAGAGAATTCGGCGACCTTTCTGAAAACGCTGAATACGACGCAGCGAAAAACGAACAAGCAATGATTGAAGGCGAAATTTTAGAAATTGAAAACAAATTAAAATACGCCGTTATTATTAAAGATTCTCAAATTAAAAAGGGTATTATTTCACTCGGTAGCAAAGTAGAATTCGTTGACGACGAAACTGGCGAACTTTTTTCTTACGAAATTGTCGGCACGACCGAAGCGGACGTTGAACTTGGTAGAATTTCAAACGAATCTCCTATCGGCAACGCGCTTTTGGGTAGAAAAGCGGGTGACCAAATCAGCGTTAACGTGCCCGCAGGCGTAACTAGCATTACGGTTAAAAAAGTTAACTAATAGGTGAAAAAATGGATGAAATTAAAAACGTTCCCGCTGTTGAAGAGCAGGATTTAAGTGAAGTTTTAAGAATTAGGCGTGAAAAACTTGAAAATTTAGTGGCTAACGGCAAAAACCCTTTTGAAAAGGTTAGATACGACAGAACTGCTTATAGCCAAGACTTAAAAGATTGTTACGCTGAATACGAAGGCAAAACGGTTGGTATTGCAGGTAGGCTTATATCAAAGCGTATTATGGGCAAGGCGTCTTTTGCGGTTATTCTCGACGGCAAGGGCACTATTCAATCGTACCTTTCAATCAACGATTTAGGCGACGATTACACGGCGTTTAAGGAATACGATATCGGTGATATCGTTGGTATTACGGGTGAAGTTTTCACAACCCGTACGGGCGAAGTTTCAGTTCACGCAAGAAGTATTGAACTTCTTTCAAAATCACTTCTTCCGCTTCCTGAAAAATATCACGGACTTAAAGACGAAGACACTAGATATCGTCAAAGAGAAGTTGACCTTATCGCAAACCCCGAAGTTAAAAAGACTTTCGTAATGCGTTCAAAGATTATGTCTGCAATCCGCAGTTATCTTGACGGCGTTGGCTATTTAGAAGTTGACACGCCCGTTTTGCAACCGCTTGAAATCGGCGCTGCTGCAAGACCTTTCAAAACGCACCACAACGCGCTCGATATCGATATGTATTTGCGTATCGAAACCGAACTTTACTTAAAGCGCCTTATCGTAGGTGGTTTTGATAAAGTTTACGAAGTTGGTAGGATTTTCCGTAACGAAGGTATGGATAGGTCGCACAACCCTGAATTTACCACGGTTGAAATGTATCAAGCGTATAGCGATTATCTCGATATGATGAATCTTATCGAAGATATGTATAGAACCATTACTTTGCAAGTTTGCGGAACTGATAAGATTACCTATCAAGGCGTAGAAATTGATATGGGCAAAAAGTGGGAAAGACTCACTATGGTTGAAGCGGTTAAAAAGTATTCGGGCGCAGACTATAACGACTGGGCTACCGATGAAGACGCTCGCGCTGCGGCAAAAGCGGCAGGCGTTACGGTTGAAGAAGGCGACGAAGCGACCGAAGGCCACGTTCTTATTGCGTTCTTTGACGCGTTCGTTGAAGATAAACTCGTTCAACCTACCATTATTTACGATTACCCCGTTGAAAACTCTCCGCTCGCAAAGCGTAAACCGTCAAACCCTGCGTTTACCGAAAGATTTGAATACTTTATTTACGCAAGGGAAATGGGTAACGCGTTCTCTGAACTTAACGACCCGATTGACCAAAAAGAAAGGTTCGTTAAGCAAGTTGAAGCAAAGCGTGCTCGTGGCGGAAACGACGCTAAGGTGGATGAAGATTTCGTTACGGCGCTTGAATACGGCTTGCCCCCGACGGGTGGTTTAGGTTTTGGCGTTGATAGATTAGTTATGCTCTTAACGGATAGCGCGTCTATCAGAGACGTTATCTTGTTCCCCACTATGAAACCTATTAAAAAATAATATGGATAACAGAATAACTAGAAAAAGATTGTCCGACATGCTCGCTTACGACTGGATTGTAATGATAGTCGTTGCGATTGCAGCGATTATCGTTTGGGAATTAGTTTACACGGTTTCAAGCGTTAGGCTTACGGTCGGACAAGAATTCAAATTTTATTACGATATTAATATTGAAGAAGGCTCTGGCAATATTTACACGCTTTTTGACGATGAAGACGTGTTTAGTTACGACGTGCTTTCAATCGGTTCGGAATCGCTTACTACTGACGTAGACGTGCTTACGGCAAGGCTTTCGGTTTATGAAGGTGACGTTTTGGTTACCGATTTTGCCGAGCCCGCCGAAGACGCAGACGATAAAAGCGTGCGCTTAAAAACTATGGTTGATAATTATAGTGGCTATTCGTACGAACAAATGCTTAAAGACGCCAAAGAATATCTTTCGGGTTTTATGAAAGACGGCGTAACGGGGGATATCAATAAGGATACCTATAACCTAGAAAATCTTGACGAGCAAAAAATCGAACAAGTTTTCCGTTCAAGAATGAAAAAGGATAACCGTTATCGCAAAGAAGAGCAAATTAAAGACGGCGTTAAGCAAGAAGTTGAAAGAATTAAAAAACTCTATTTAGAAGTGGTTAAGTTTGACCATTTATTGAGTAAAAAAACTACTAACCCCGAACTTTTCTATTGCTATACTCGTTACGAACAAGCAAAAGCAAGTAATCCTGACGGCGCGTACGACGTGGTTTATCAAAGAGAACTTGATGCAGGTAGGGGCGATAACGTTTACGCACTTAAACTTGCGGGTTTAACTAACTTTAAGGGCGAAGGCAGTAATAAAAAAGACCCGTCTGAATATTTCAAAATGAAAGGCAAAGACGATGCGTCTAACGTTGGTATTATGGTGTTTAACTTTTTAGATAAACAACCGCATTTGCAGTTTGAAGTTATAAGTTTTATCAACGCGATTGTTTCTGAATGCAGTAATATTTACGATACGATAATTTAAGGTGAAAAAAATGAAGGGAACTTTCATTACCTTTGAAGGGTGCGAAGGGGTTGGCAAATCCCGTCAAATAAAAATGCTTGAAGAATATTTAGTAAAGCATAATATTGAATATTATTTAACAAGAGAACCGGGTGGCACAGCCGTTTCCGAGCAGATTAGAAGCGTTATTTTAGACGGCAAAAACGTGGCTATGACCGACGAGTGCGAAGCGCTTTTATACGCTGCGGCACGCGTGCAACTTCTTAAAGAAAACGTAAAGCCACGCCTTGACGCGGGGTGCTTGGTGCTTTGCGATAGATATATTGATTCTTCGCTTGCATATCAAAGTTTCGGCAGGGGATTGAGTAGAGAATTCGTTGAAAAAATCAACGACTACGCTATTAAGAATTTTATGCCCGACTACACCGTGTTCTTAAATCTTCCGCCCGAACAAGCCTTTTTGAGAAAAGGCGGTGTTGATAAAACGGATAGGCTTGAACTTTCCGGTATGGATTTTCACAATAGGGTTTACGGCGGTTACGTTACCCTTGCAAAGGAAAACCCTGATAGATTTATCGTGATTGACGCAAGTGGCGAACGCGACCAAACGCACGCAAAAATCATTAGTGCGCTTAAAGAAAAGGGCGTTATATGATAGACCTTTATTCGTTGATTAAACAAACTAGCGCTTATAAAACGCTAAAAGGCGAAAAGGAAAACGGTAGGCTTTCGCACGCATACTTAATATTGTGTGCCGACCAAGATAATCTAACCGAGTATTTAAAAATATTCGCAAAACTCATTTCTTGCTCCGCTACCGAGCCTTGCGGTACTTGTAGAAAGTGTACGCTGATTGATAAAGACGCCTTTTCCGACCTTTATATCTATCCTAAAAAGCCTGAAAAAGCGGATAAAGCGCCCACTATTTCTAGTGACGACGTAGTTTCGATTATCGAAGAAAGTTATCTTAAACCGATTGAAGGCGACCAAAAGATATTTATATTAAGCCAAGCGCAAACTATGAATGCGCAGGCGCAAAACAAACTGCTTAAAACGCTTGAAGAGCCACCGCAAGGCGTGTATATGCTAATCGGTGCAACGAGCGAGTTCGCAATTTTGCCAACGGTAAAATCAAGGGTTAAAAAACTTGAAATTCCACCGTTTAGCGCGCAAAAACTCTTTGATGCGTTAAAGGGCGAATATCCCGATAGCGAGTGCTTGCAAAACGCGATAGCGTGCTCTGACGGCACGGTAGGCTCGGTAGTTGCGCTCTATTCCGACGAAAATCTTAAAACGGTAACCGACCTTGCGGTAGAAGTGCTTTGCGATATGCAATCAAGCAGTCAAGTGCTTGAATTTTCAACCAAGATTACAAAGAGTAAGTGCGATATCTCGCAATTTTTATCAGTTGCCGAATTACTGTTCAGAGATTTACTTGCAATTAAGCAAGCAAAACCTGACCTTGTTTTTAATGGGCAAACTGCTAAAAAAATTCAAGATGCAAACGGGTTTTCTGAAGGTGCGTTAATTTACGCATTAGAAAAAACCACCGAAGCGAATAAGCGTAAAAAGTTTAACGCAAACTCCACTATGCTTTTAGAATGGTGGCTATTCCAAATTTTGGAGGGGAAATTTAAATGGAAAAAATTATAGGTGTAAAATTCAAAAATACCGCTAAAGTATATTATTTTGCCCCTGCTAATGATACTGACGTGTATGAAGAAAAGTCGGGCGTTATCGTAGAAACGGCAAAAGGTTTAGAATACGGCACGGTCGTTTTCGGCGTTAAAGAAGTTAAAGAAAGCGAAATCGTGCATCCCTTAAAGCCGGTGTTAAGAAAGGCAACTGAAAAAGACGAAAAGACGGTTAAGGATAACGAGAAGAAAATTCCCGACGCACTTCATTTTGCCGAAGAAAAGATTAGAGAAATGAAACTCGATATGAAACTTATCGGGTGCGAATTTGCGTTTGACGGCAAAAAATTAGTATTCTTTTTCACTTCGGATGGCAGGGTGGATTTTAGAGAATTAGTTAAGGTTCTCGCTGCAAAATTCCACTTGCGCATAGAACTTCGCCAAATAGGTATTCGTGATGAAACCAAGATTTTGGGCGGTATTGCTCCTTGCGGAAGAACTTGTTGTTGCGCAAGTTGTATGAGCGAGTTTGGTAAAGTTTCAATCAAAATGGCAAAAACCCAAGGCTTGCACTTAAATCCTAGTAAAATTAGCGGTCTTTGCGGAAGGCTTATGTGTTGTTTAGAATACGAAGACGAATATTATTCGGAAGTTTACGGCAAAATGCCAAAGGTTGGCGGAACGGTAGGCACGCCCGAAGGTCAAGGCGTCGTAGTATCAAACGATATGCTAAAACTTATTTCAAAAGTTAAGATTTCAAAGGGCGACGGTAGCGAAGTTTATAAGGATTTCCCCGTGGATAGGCTTGAATTTAAGAATAATAAAAGCAAAGACGGCGACGACGAAAAAGTTTTAGAAGATATGAAGGAAATATTAGATTAATTGTTTACAAATGAAAACGTTTGTGATACAATGTTATTGTAAATCAAAAGGAGGATTACTCACATGGCATACAAGATTAGTGATAGCTGCATTTCATGCGGTGCTTGTGCTGACACCTGCCCCTGTGGCGCAATTAGCGAAGGCGAAGGTCAATTCGTAATCGACGCTGAAGCGTGCGTAAGTTGTGGTGCGTGTGCTGCAGGTTGCCCCGTTGAGGCTATTGCAGAAGAATAAGATAGCAACAAAAAGTGGTGGGGTGCGAGATTTATATCGCACCCCACATTTTTTAAGGCTGTCTAAACGGCGGTGTGCGTCGTTAACTGTTTCGTGTTTGGACTGCGACAACCAGACGGTTAGTCTTGCCCCAAACACTTCACGAACCTAGCCAAACTTGTTTATACACCCTTAAAATTTTAAGCAGTTATAAACTGTGCATTACTGAGTTACTGCCTTGCGCAAAAAACTTATAAGAAAAATAAACGTGAATTATGGAAAGATTAGAAGATTTAGGTAACGATATTAAAATTTATCAAGACGACGTGCTATATTGCTTTACGTCTGATTCGGTGTTGCTTTCTAACTTTACCCGTGTTAAGCGTGGCGACGTGGTTGCTGATTTTTGTGCGGGTAGTGGTATCGTTGGTTTTAATCTTTACGCAAATAATTCAAACCTTATAAAAAGCGTTACTCTTTTTGAAATGCAAAAGCCGTTGTACGACTTATCGGTTAAAAGCATAAAGGAAAACGCGCTTGAAGATAAATTTTCAGCCGTGAATACGCGCTTGCAAGATATCGGCACGGCGTATGCGGGCAAGTTTTCGCTGATTACTTGCAATCCGCCGTATATGGCAAAGGATAGGGGCTTTGAGAACGAAAAGGACTTTATTGCCGTTTGTAGAACTGAGGTTGCTTTGTCGCTTGAAGAATTAGTAAGTGCCGTTTCCGTGTCGTTAAAGTATGGTGGAAGAATAAATTTAGTTCACCGCGCGGATAGGCTTGTTGAAGTGATAACCACGCTTAAAACGCACGGTATCGAGCCTAAACGCTTACAATTCGTGTCGGGTGGCAAAAAAGAGCCTTATATATTTATTATGGAAGGCGTCAAGGGTGGAAAAAGTGGAATAACCGTCCACAACACCATTACAAATTAAAGGAAAATTATGCTATATTTCGTGGGAACGCCGATAGGCAACTTAAAAGATATTTCGCTCCGTGCTTTGGAAGTTTTGAAAAGCGTCGACGAAATTGCGTGTGAAGATACGCGCCATTCGTTGGGGCTATTAAACGCTTATGAAATAAAAAAACCGCTCTTTTCGTACCATAAGTTTAACGAAAACGAAGCGGGCGAAAAAATTATTCAAAAACTCAAAGAAGGCAAAAATATTGCGCTCATTACCGACGCGGGTATGCCAGTGATTTCAGACCCCGGTAATATTTTGACTCAAATGCTTGTTGAAGAAGGGTTAGAGTTTACGGTAATCCCCGGTGCGTGTGCGTTCGTTTCGGCGTTAGTTTTGAGTGGACTAGATAGCGCGAAATTTTGTTTTTTAGGATTTTTGCCGAGCAAAAATAGTGAAAGAAAAGAATTTTTAGAAAAGTATAAGCATTTAGATTTAACGCTTATTTTCTATTCCGCTCCGCACGATATCAAAAAAGATATCGAAAGCATCTACAGCGTGTTTGGGGATAGGCGTGCAGTTGCCGTTAAAGAAATTACTAAACTTTACGAGCGCGCGGAAAGGTTTAATCTAAAAGATAATCTTTCGGGCGAAGTTAAAGGCGAATTCGTTTTAATCGTAGAAGGCGGAAAAACGGAAAACGACAACCTTAAACTTTCCGAAAAAGAGCATATTGAACTTTATTTAAGTCAAGGTTTAGACAAAAAGGAAGCGCTTAAAAAAGTTGCAAAAGAGCGTGGCGTTTCAAAATCGTCGCTATACAAATACACAATCGAATAAAAAAAGGCTTGACCACAAAGCGGTCAAGCCTTTTATGATATAAAATCATTTTTTGTCCGTGCTACCGAAACCGCCCGTGCGAAGAGCAGTAGCGTCGTCGTCAACGGTGATTCCGTATTCAACGAAAATGCCTTGCGCAAAAGCCTTTCCTTTTTCAATAGTTAAGGGTTTATCGCCACAGTTAGTCATCTTAATAAATATATGCCCTTCGTTATCAGCGTAATAATAATCGCTGTCGATAACGCCCACCGTGTTGTTTAATTGCAAACGATACTTAAAACCTAAACTACTGCGCGGGTAAATTTTAAGCACCCAACCTTCGTCAATCTTAACCCTAACGCCGGTGGGAATTTTAACCGTTTCGCCCGCGTCAACAAAGTATTCTTTCGGGCTAAAAAAGTCGTAACCAGCGCTACCTGCGGTGGCGCGTTTAGGTAAAATAATATCGTCGTAATCAGCCTTAACGCCGTCTTTTAAGTATTCGTTTTCACTAACCAAAAAAAATTGTGCAATTCTTTTCATAATTAATCCTTAAAGTTGTTTAGAATATTGTATCAAAATATCGTCATAAATGCAATAGGTTGCTTAAAATTTCAAATCTTTGCTTTTCGGTTTTGGCAGTTTGTTGAAGATAATCGTGGTGCATACCATAATTAAATACGTAACTAGCAAGAACACGGGGAAAAGGCTAACCGAGATTTTATCCGCAAATACGCCGAATACGGGTGGCATCAACAAAATCCCCAAGTTACAAGCAGTCATTTGTGAACTTATGATTGATTGAGAAATATCTTTGCCGAAATGCACGGGGGTTAAGTGCGTTAAGTTGGGGAAGGTCGGTCCGTTGCCAAAGCCAACCAAGAAAAGCGCAACGCCTTTTACTAGTGGCGGTAACGGTAATAACAAAACCAAAATCGCAACGCCCACAAAAGAGTAGCCGATATTTATGGTTTTTCGTGGCGAAATTTTTTGAGAAACAAACCCCGAAACGATTCTGCCCGAAGTTATGCCAACGTAGTAGAGCGTGTGTATGAGCGCTGCTTGCGATTCGGAAAGGTGCTCGGATTCAACAAGGTAAGTGCACCCCCAAATACCACAAATAAATTCTAGTGCAACGGTTGAAAAAAACATAATCCACGCAACCCTAATTGCGGGGATTTTAGCCATTTGCTTAAAAGTAAGAGTGATAGGGCTAAAGTTTTCAGTTTGGTCGCTATTTTTTTGAACTTTATTCCACAACGGCAAAGTGAAAAATGCGATTAGCGCAATAGCGAATATTATAAAGAAAATGATTTGATAACCTAGTTGCCAGTTGTTGTTTTCTTTAAGCGCAAACGACATTATAAACGGGCTAAACGCCACGCCAACGCCGTAAAAACAATGCACGAGATTCATTCTTTTTGCCGAATAATGCACGGCAACGTAGTTGTTTAGCGCCGCGTCTATCGCGCCTGCGCCTGCCCCTAGCGGTAAAGACAGCAAGCAAAACCACAACATAGAATTTGAAAAAGAAAACCCTAAAAGCATCACGGCTGTAACCAAAGTGCTAACGGCAGAAACCAGCCCCGTTCCGAACTTATTGATGAGTTTTGCGCTAAAAAAACTAGCCAAAACCGTGCCTAGTGAAATTATTATGGTAACGAAGTTTGCGTAACTAACGGGCAAAGAGTATTGCTCGTAAATGGCAGGCCAAGCCGTGCCAAACAAAGAGTCGGGCAAGCCTAGGCCGATAAAAATTATTGAAATGATTATGAATAATAGTGTTGCCATATTAAATCCTATAATCTTTTATAAAACGAGCATTAAACTGAAAACCGAAACGAGCAAGGTGGGGATAGCCACCGTCGTGCCGTACAAAACGAATTTTAAGAATGAAAGTTTAACGCCGTATTGACTTAAAATTTTATTCCACATAATACCTGCAAGTGCGCCAACGGGGGTTATAAAAGCACCTACGTTAGAGCCGATAACCGCACCGTATAGGGCAGAAATGCCGTTGCCTGCAATAATGCTTTCAAATAAAACGCTCATAGGAATGTTGTTTAAAAGGTTGGCAACCCCGGCGGAAAGCAAGCCGACGGTAACGCCGTCGCTTTTATTGCCCGTCAATATTGCATTTCTAAGTAGTTGAGTAAACCCACATTCGTTTAGTGCAAGAACGATAACGAACATTGAAAGCACGAAAGGTATCAATTCGTAAGGTTCTTTTTTGATTGAGCGCCAAACGGGCAGGGCGGTGTGTTCGGTAATGATGTCGTAAACAAGGTCGAACGCGGTTAACGAAAGCGCCAAAACGAAACAAATCGACCACATGGGTAGCCCTATAAAGTCTGAAATCGAAAGTAGTATAATACAAGTTATAAGGTGGGCTAGCGCGCCGTAAAGCGGGGTTTTGTGCGGTATAAGTTTTTTGTTTTGGTTTTTTCCGTCTTTACGGGCGGGTAGCGGAGCAAGAAGATGCTTTCTAAATAGTAAAAAAATCATCAACAGCCCCGTTAAACTGCCGGTAAGCGCCGGTAGCCACATTACCGAAAGGTATTCAAAAAAGCCTATTCCGTAAGAACTTGCAAGGTAAACGTTGGTTGGGTTGCCGATAATTAGCGTCATACTCCAAGTGTTTGCGGCAACGAATTCGCCTAAAAGAAAGGGTAGGGGTGAAATTTTTGCTCTAGCAGCGAAAATGCATATCGGTGGGGTAAAGGTCAATATTATAACGTCGTTTGAAGTGAAAATCGTTAAAACTGAAACTGCTAGGTATAAGATTAAAAAAAGTTTTAGCGCTCCACCCTTGGTTTTTAGAAAAACCGAATCGGCAACGTAATCGAAAAATCCCGCGTCGCCAAGATAAACCGAAAGCAAGGTCATTGAAAGGAAAAGGGTTAAAATTTTAAGCGGATTAACCGAAGTGTCAGCCGTTATTCCGTCGATAGCGGAAGAAAGCGAAATACACCCCGTCGATAACATAATAATTGCACCGATTAAGCACACAACCCAGTAAAGCCCTATTTTGTGTTTACCGATTGAAACGTACGGTTTTATTAAGATGGAAGTAATCATTGCAAGAGTAGTTGTTCCGGCAATGCAAACGGTAAGTAACATATAAACCCCTTTTAATTTGCTAAACGGCAACGAAAATATTATAACATAATAGACGATAAAAGCAAACAAAAGAAGATTAAAAAACGCAAGCATTAATAAATAATATAAAAATTAAAAAAGTATTGAAAAAAAGTTGACAAATACGGGGCGCGTTGGTATACTATTCTAGCATTTAACGAACTGCCAAGGGGCAAAGGAAGGTGAAATGGAATGTCTATAGTTAGAGTTGGTGAAAATGAAAACATTGACAGCGCATTGCGTCGTTTTAAGAGAAAGTGCTCTCGTGACGGCATTATCGGCGATTTGCGTAAGAGAGAACATTATGAAAAACCTTCTGTAAAAAAGAAGAAGAAATCCGAAGCAGCTAGAAAAAGAAGCATAAAGGGTTAACAAAAGACTACCGATTTTAATCGGTAGTTTTTCTTTTATACGCGCGGAATTTGTAGAATTTTGTAAATTAGTTGGGAGATTAATATGAACGGACAATTAAAATCGCTTAAACAGTATTGCAAAGAAGCCAAAAAACGCCTAAAACAGGGCTTTTGGTCGGAGTACAAGCAAAATTTAGATAAAGAACTTTTGCGTGCGGAAATGAACGGCATTTCGCAGTCAAAGGTTAAAGAATATTACACTTGTAAGATAAGCGAAGATATTAAAAACACTAAAGACGAGTTTGAAGAATTCTACCTTAAAGTTAAAAAGTTGCTTGATGAAGAAGGCGAAGTTTCTAACGCTATCGGTAGGCTTACCGATAAGAATAAGTTTGACGCGCTCTCTTACGAAGAAAAACAGCGCTACACCTTGAACCTTTCTGAAAAGTATTTGCAAGCGGTCGAGAGATATAAAAAAGAAAAATCGCTTATGATTAGCACTTGATTTTGTGCGTAGTTGCAAAAATTTGTTTTTTGGTGTATAATGGAAAAGTAATCAGTTATAAATAGGTGGATTTATGAAAGAAACTTTTTCAAAATTAGTAAACGAAAGGCAATCGTGTAGGGATTTTAACGACCAACCGATATCGGCGGAAACGGTTAAAGAAATTGTTAAACAAGCAATGCTTGCGCCGTCAGCGTGCAATTCTCAGCCGTGGAATATGTACGTCGTAACTTCGCCTGAAAGGGTGCAAAAAACTGCCGTGGCACTAGGCGTTAACGGGCATAATAAGTTTTTAAGTAAAGCAAAGGCTTTTATCGTTTTAGCGGAAAAGGCTGCGGTTTTAAAGCCGGGCGTTAAACTTGATAGATATCACTTCGTTAAGTATGATATCGGTCAACTTTCGGCGTATATAACTTTAACTGCAAAAAGTTTTGGCGTTGAAACTTGCATTATCGGCATGGTTGACCAAAATTTAATCGGCGACGCCGTTGGCTTAAAAGACGGCGAACTTTGCAATATCGCTATCGCCTTGGGTTATTCCGATTGCGCTTTGCGTGAAAAAAAGCGCAAACTAGAAGATGAAGTAATAACGCTTTTATAAACTTGATGCGCTATAAATTAAAGCCCGTTGCGAGTTTTCGCAACGGGCTTTTTACGTGCTAAAAAAGATTTTTAGTTGTATTATGCATTAACGGGAACAACGTGATACCAGTCGCCATCTCGAACAACCATATAGCCGTCAGCAACGGTAATATCATCGGTTTCGTAATTACGTGATACGGTATACCCATCAAAAATAGATGTATAAGTTTTCCAAGCAGCGGGGTTGAACTTGTAGAAAGAACCACCTGCTACAACGATTTTACCACCCTTGGTGTTAGAGATGTTAAGCGTCCATTCAGGTGTGGCGCACTTGAAAGTACCGCCGTTTATAACGATTTCACCATTGTGGCTTACGTAAATAAGGTCTTGTTGAATAGTGGGGTCTGCGCCCTCGTTGGTGTATGTACCACCATTGATAACGATTTTTCCACCGTCAGCAAAAACAGCCATGTTGTATCCGCTCTTAGTTTTGCCGTCTACAGTACCAGTACCATTAAGAGTAAGTGTTCCAGCTTTTGCACAGAATACGCCGTCGCCTACGGTTTCATCTTCAGGAGCAGAAACTATACCTGAAAAGTTAATTACAAGGTTTTTAGTTGTGTACATAGCAGAAGAAAGAACTAAGTCGCCAAAAGTATACTCACCACCCCTAGCAACGGCGCATAATGCATCTTCTTCAGTTGTAATAGGTATAATTTGTTCATTAGAAACGGGAACAACGTGATACCAGTCGCCATCTTGAACAACCATATAGCCGTCTGCAAGGGTAATATCATCGGTTTCAGTGGCACGATTTAATGTTTGCCCACCAACAATTGATGAATAAGATTTCCAATCAGCGGGGTTGAACTTGTAGAAAGAACCACCTGCTACAACGATTTTACCACCCTTGGTGTTAGAGATGTTAAGCGTCCATTCAGGTGTAGAACATTTGAAAGTACCACCATTGATAGTAACTTCACCGCCGTTCTTTACATAGATAAGGTCGTAATGGTATTGATTACCAGCACCTTCGTTAGTGTAAGTACCACCATTGATAACAACTTTACCACCGTCAGCCCAAATAGCCATACACCAATCGTTATCACCAACGGCATTAACATTTCCGTTGCCATTAAGGGTAAGTGTTCCAGCTTTTGCACAGAATGCGCCGTCACCTACGGTATCGGTCGGTAAAGAAATATTGCCTGCTAAATTTATAGTTACGTCTTTGGTTATATATAACGCGGTAGAAAGAACTAAGTCGCCAAAAGTATACTCACCACCCCTAGCAACGGCGGCTATTGCATCTTCTTCAGTTGTAATAGGTATAATTTGTTTGCAAAAAGTGCATGCACCTAGATTATTTAAGTTATGATTTCCAAATTCGCCGTATTCAAAAGTTTTAGAGCCTTTTTCACCACAAACGCAAGAGAAATAGTAAGTAGCTTTTGCTAAGCAGGTTGCAGGGGTTGCAAGGTATTGTTCAGTTACAACTTCTTTTGTGTACGAATGTGAATGCAAAACAGGGATAAACGCAACGTCTAAATATGCGCCACACGTGGTACATTCTTTATGTTTTAGACCTTTTTCGGTGGTGGTTGCAAGGTCGTCAATAATCCAGTCGGTTGCAACGTGTTCGTGCTGTTTTACTACAGTTCCGCAGTCAATTTCGCTATTATCCGTAAGTTTAATAATTAAGTTGCCGTTTGCATTTATATATATTTTATTAACGCCAATACCATCTTTGCCATTCTGACCGTTTTGTCCATCTTTGCCGTTTGCACCGTCTTTACCTTCGGCTTTTACGCCAATGTTAACGTCGTTGATATACCAGTAGCCATCTTTAATTTCGATAGTTGGGGAAATACCGCTGTCACCTTTATCGCCTTTTTCTCCCTTAATTGTTGCGAGCCATTCTTCATAAGACATAGGCGTTTCGCCATTATTTTCTGCGTTTTCGACGTATAAATTATACACAGATACGATTTTGGAGTTGGCTGTTGTTTCGCTATTGTCATTGCCACCGTTGTTTGAGCAAGCAACTAGACCAAATGACGTTATGCATACCATTAATAGGGTAGTCAAAATAATTAAAAGTTTTTTCTTCATAATATTTCTCCACAAAGAGTAGTTAATAAATTTATTATACTACTGTTTCCAAAAAAATGCAATAGTTTATAAAAAAGCAAAATAAAACCCCGTTGCGAATTTCCGCAACGGGGTTGGTTTGTTTATGGGGCGTTCAATTTACTGCGCCGGTGGTTTCGCCAAAGCCTAGGCTGATTAGTAGCGCAACGTTTACTTTTTGCATTGTGTCTGATGATAATTCGCCTATGCGCTCTTTTAATCGGCGCTTATCTAGCGTTCGGATTTGCTCTAATAGAATTACCGAGTCTTTGGTTAACCCGAATTCGTTTGCCGATAGTTCTATGTGGGTGGGCAGTTTTGCTTTTGTCAATTTGCTAGTAACTGCCGCCGCTATTATGGTCGGGCTATATTTGTTGCCCGTATCGTTTTGCACGACGAGTATAGGGCGCACTCCTCCTTGTTCGCTTCCTATAACAGGGCTTAAATCAGCGTAATATAATTCTCCACGTTTTATCATAGCGTCTCCAGACGTTTCAAGTAATTCCCACTAGTATTTTATGCGGTTTTGTGCCGATTCGGTTACTTGAAGTTTTGTTATGATTTTTGACAATCCTTAAGTATAATATTCAAATTTATTTAAATTTTAATCCAAAACCTATAAGTAAAGTTTGACACCACTTGCCGTTTGTAGTAAAATATATACGCTGATTAATTTTAATTGCAAACACACTTTTGCTAAAAAACTTTAATTGACGCCAAGCTAGAAACAAATATTATGCTTCCGTAGTTAAATGGATATATCTCGCAAAGCTCCATTGCGTACGCTTGCTATCGCACGCTCGGCTAAACAGAGCTGTTACATCCATTTAACAATAAGCTAGAAATAAATATTATGCTTCCGTAGTTAAATGGATATAACAGCCCCCTCCTAAGGGTGTGCTATTCCTAATATGAACCCATCAAAACGGGGCAAAACAATGCGAAAACTGCTCAAAACCGTGCGTTTTAACGATACGGCAGACGGCTAAAATAAAA
>JAZRNE010000006.1:0-23198 GCA_045648045.1 Christensenellaceae bacterium | reverse complement strand
TTGTTTTTGAAATTATTCAGCAACAACGGTGCAGCCAACTTCTTTGAAACGAGCAATGATTTTGTCTGCTTCTTCTTTGGTAGCGCTTTCTTTGATAACGCCTTTAGCTTCAACGAGAGCTTTAGCTTCGCCAAGACCTAAAGAAGTGAATTCACGAACTGCTTTGATAACGTCAATTTTCTTGTCGCCGATTTCTTTGATTGAAACCTTGAATTCAGTCTTTTCTTCAGCAGCAGGAGCATCTGCAGCTGCAGCGGGAGCAGCAGCAACTGCTACGGGAGCAGCAGCGCTAACGCCGAATTCTTCTTCCAAAGCCTTAACGAGTTCGTTGAGTTCTAATACTGTCATACCTTTAATTTCTTCAATAAATTTTTGAATGTCTGCCATTTTTCTATCCTCCAAATGTTAACTTTTAATTTAATTTTTTTATTTTTTAATAATTTTTTGTTTTGCGTGTCTTTCCACACCGTCTTTTGTTAGGCTATATTAATTAAGCCTTTTTTTCTGCGATTGCGTTAAGCGCAACAACTAAGCCACGTGGCATTGCTGAAAGCACACCAACGAAGTTTGCGATAGGTGCTTGCATTGAACCGAGCATTTTTGCAATAAGTTCTTCTCTGCTGGGCATTGCTGCGAGCGTTTTAACGCCGTTTTCATCAACTCTTGCACCGTCAACGAAAGCGCTCTTAACAGTAACTTTATCTTGATATTTTTTAGCTGCATCAACGATAACTTTTGCAGCACCGGTTTCATCCGTACCGAAAGCAACAGCCGTAGGACCGTTCAAATCGTCGTTAAAATCGGTAATTCCCAAAGATTCGAAAGCCTTTCTGATAAGGGTGTTTTTGTAAACCTTATATTCAACGTCTTTCTTTCTGAATTCGCGACGAAGTTCTGTATCTTCAGCAACGGTAAGACCGCTAAACTTTACGAATACAACCGACTTTGCGTCTTGAATCTTTTCTTTGATAACGCTAGATAATTCTATTCTTGCCTCTTTACTTGCCGACATTTTATTACCTCCTTAATTTAATGAAAAAGCCCTTGCACACCAAAACGGAATACAAGGGCATAAAAACGCTGTTTTTACACTTAAAATATCCGCCTCGGTGGGTTTGCCAAATGGCAATTACGTAATACCTACTGTCTTGGGCTATTTAATTTACTTCGTAATTATAGCACTAAAAACTTAGTTTGTCAACTAAATTTTAGCGTTAATTTTTACGCCAGGACCCATCGTGCTAGCGAGCGATACGCTTTTAACGTATTGACCTTTTGCTGCAGCGGGTTTTGCTTTAACGATTGCTTCAACAAGCGCTTCGTAGTTTTCTTTAATCTTTTCCTTACCGAAACTCTTTTTACCGATAGGGCAGTGAATAATTGCGTTCTTATCAAGCCTATATTCAACCTTACCAGCCTTGGTATCTTTGATTGCCTTAGCAACGTCCATAGTAACAGTACCTGACTTAGGGTTAGGCATCAAGCCTTTCGGGCCTAAGATTTTACCGATACGACCAACCAAACCCATCATGTCGGGGGTGGTGATAATAACGTCGTAATCAAACCAGTTTTCAGTTTGGATTTTTTGAACCATTTCTTCTGCGCCAACGAAATCTGCACCAGCTTCTTTTGCTTGGTCAGCCTTTTCACCCTTAGCAAGAACCAAAACTTTAACATCTTTACCAGTTCCGTTAGGAAGAACGAGAACGCCTCTAACTTGTTGGTCTGCTTGTTTGGGGTCAACGCCTAAACGAACGTGAAGTTCGATGGTTTCATCAAATTTAGCCTTTGCGGTATCAAGAACCAAACCGATAGCTTCTTCTACTTCGTAAAGCTTGGTTGATTCAATTACTTTTGCGCTGTCAATATATTTTTTTCCGTGTTTCATTTAAATTTACCTCCCGTGGTACGTTCGGGTATTACTACCCTCCCACCTTGAAATTAGTCTATTACTTCAACACCCATACTTCTAGCCGTACCAGCAATCATGCTCATAGCAGCTTCTAAAGTATTCGCGTTAAGGTCAGGCATCTTGAGTTTTGCGATTTCTTCAATTTGAGCCTTAGTTATCTTTGCAACCTTGTTTTTGTTGGGGGCTGCACTTGCGCTTTCGATACCGCACGCTTTTTTAATAAGCACGGGTGCCGGGGGCGTTTTCGAGATAAACGTAGATGAACGGTCTTGATAAATCGTCATAACTACGGGGGTGATGAGCCCTACTTGGTCTTGGGTTGTAGCGTTGAATTCTTTGGTAAATCCCGGGATATTGATACCGTGGGGACCTAACGTTGAACCTACGGGCGGACCGGGTGTTGCCTTGCCTGCGGGCAGTTGCAATTTAACGATTGCCGTAACTTTCTTTGCCATAATTGTTTCCTCCATTTGGTGGTAATATCGTTGTACCAGTGTAAAAGATTTAATACAACTCCCACTCTATACAAACGGTTCTACCGTTGTTAGCATATAAATATATATAATGTTTATGAATTATTCAGCCTTTTCGGGTTCTTCTACTGCTACTTCAACCTTTTTAACTTGAACGAAGTCAAGTTCAACGTCAGTTTTTCTACCGAACATTTCAACGTTAACTTTAACCTTTTGGTTTGCTTCGTTAAGTTCGATAACCACGCCAACGAACGATTCAATAGGCCCTGAAACCACTTGAACGGTATCACCAACGGTGAAATCGATACTAACCGCAACTTCTTCAAGCCCCATTCTTGCGACTTCGGTTTCAGTAAGCGGTAACGGTCTACCTTGCGGGCCAACGAAACCCGTTACACCCCTAGTGTTGGTAACCAAATACCAAATATCGTTTGAATAAATCATTTTCAAAAAAACGTAACAAGGGAATTTTTTTCTTTCAACGAGTTTCTTCTTGCCGTTAGCCTTTTCTTCCAAAGTTTCTTCGGTAGGAATCTTGATTTCAAAGATATTTTCTTGAAGATTGTTGTTTTCGATTAACTTTTCAAGGCTGTCCTTCACCATTGCCTCATAGCCAGAGTAAGTGTGAATAACGTACCATCTACATTGTTCTGCCATGGCTTACTCCTACTTAGGTGAAATTAATTTCAACAAACTAAGCAAACCGAAGTCAAAAGCAGTTATTACGATTAAGAAAATAATAACCACGACTAAAACAACGCCGGTTTGTTTAACGACCTTGCCGAAAGAAGGCCACACAACCTTTTTAAGTTCAGAAAAAACGTCTTTCATCTTCATGCCGATTTTCTTGAAAAAACCAGGCTTACCGTCTTTTTTCTTACCTTTTTTTACATCTTTTTGTTTTTGGGTGTTTTCGGTTGAAACGAAATCACCTTCAACTTTTTTATTTTTCATTGTTTGCCCCTTGATTTTTTACGCCCCTACGGGCTTAAATTAGGAAAAATTATTTTGCTTCTTTGTGCGCGGTATGCTTTTTGCAGAACTTGCAATATTTTTGCATTTCTAATCTTTCAGCATCGTTCTTTTTGTTTTTGAACGTGTCATAGTTTCTCTGCTTACATTCCGTACAAGCCAAAGTAATTTTCGCTCTTGCGCCTTTTGCTGCCATAATGCACCTTCCGAACATCAAAAAATTACACCCCTTACACGGGATGCTAAACAATTTTACCAAATTAATTATTCAATGTCAAGTTTTTTGCGCATTTTTTTAAAGATTTTCCGTAAAAAACCCCAAAATTTTAAACTTTTTAAATAACCCCCTATATATAGCCACTATATTCTGATTTTTCGCAATATATAGACGATTTTAAAATAAAAAAAGACCCGTTTTCGAGCCTTTTTATAAAAAATTACGCACTATTTAATCGTTTCATATATACTTTTCAATCGGTGAGTAAAGGTCGCCCCGTTCAATAATCTCGTTAACCGCGCTGGGCGAAAGCGTTTTTATTATCTTATCGCCGTCAAACACCGCAACTTCGTTAACCGAATTTTCATCAATTAACGAAATCATCTTTTTTACGGTGACGGTTTTATAAAGGGCGTGCTTTTTAACGGGCATACCACGTTTTAGACTTTGCTCGGAAAGCGACGAGTAAAGCCTGACGTATTTGTTTTCTTTTGCCCGACCGAAAGCGCCGAACACTACGAATAACGAAAAGAACAATAGCGATATATTCGGCGTATTAAAGAGCGAAAACACGAATAGCGCCAAGAGTAAAGCGGAAAAAATTGCCCCTATAACACAACACGCTTTTTTCGCCTTATCTCTGCTAGTCGATTGTGCAACGATTGCCCAAAGCACCCTACCCCCGTCTAGCGGAAAAACGGGTATAAAATTTACTAACGCCATAGAAAGGTTTGCCTGCACTATAACGTCGGTAAACGCATAAGTTTCAGGCAAAACCCACCAACTAGCAACGAAAAGCAATGCAATCGCTAAATTTACTAGCGGTCCTGCAAGTGCAATTTTTATTTCGTCTGAAAGTTTGAGCCCGTCAATATCCCCCGAAACGACAGCACCAAACGGCATCAGAGTAATTTTGTTTAATTTATAGCCCGAATTTGACGCCACGAACGAATGCCCTAATTCGTGAACGACTGCACAAATCGTGTAGATTACGAAAATAAAAATCTTTCCCGTCAGCGCGTAATACAACCCAAACGCAAAGAACAAAGGGTGTATGGAAAAGTTTATACCGCCCATACCACCGTGTCGTCAATTATTTGGTAATCTAAAATCAAAGCGTCGTCAACACCCTTGAAGCACATAGTAGCGCCCGAAGTAACGTAACCAACGGGAATGTTAGAAAAAACCACGTCGTCAAGCCCTGCGTAAGCAAAATCAATACCCGTCAAAACCGACTTGAAATTTTCACTATGCGTAATTTCAATATCGTACTTGCCGTTTTCCGTTTTGGTTATAGCGCTAATTTTACCATCGCAAGGTGCGTAAACCGAGCCTTCGCCCGAAAAGGTCATAACGCCGTCGCTAATTACGGGCAACTCATCGTCAAATAGATTAATTACGGGCGCAAAATCCGCGTAAATTCTATCGTCGGTTTGGTCAACCGTTTGCGTGCCGAACACGTTGCGCAAGAATACGTTTACGCCACTAGTCGGGTAAATTGCACTCGTTATAAATATCGTCGCAATCAACACGCCGATAATTGCAAGTTGCACGCCGACGATTGAAAACTTAAACGTTTTTTTCTTTTTTGTAGCGACAACCGTTTCGGCAGGTTGTTGTAATTCAGTTTGAACGACTTGTTCTTGCGCAATTTCTTGCATGATAGGCTGTTCAATTTGCGCTTGAATAGGCTGTTGACTTTCTTGCAAAGATAAGTCTTGTTGCGAATTTATTTTATCAACCAGTTGTTTCTTAACCGCTTCGTGGTCAACCTTTTTCTTCTTAAATAATTTCTTTTTCACCGGCTTAAAAGTTACGCTACAAGTAGAAACGGGGATTTCAAGCATAGTGGCATACTGTAATTTTTCGTTCATACAAATTTTCTCCTTTTTCAATATCTAAAAAAAATATATGAACGGTTTTGTTAAGATATTCGTTCTACCACTAGCCTTTTGATTAAAATTTTGCAAACTTTGTCTAATCTGCCAAAGCAAAAAAGAAAACAGCAAGAAAAAACTTTTTCTCGCTGTTTTTTGATAACTTTATTTACAACTAAACAACTTTTTAATGAGTTCGTAACCCTTTTCGATAAACACGCCCGTATTCTTGGCTTGCGCTTCATCATAAGATTTTGCTGATGAGCAAACTTCTTTCTTGCTACTATAAAGGATATACGGAACGGGGTCTGAACAATGCGTCATAATAGAAATAGGCGTGGGGTGGTCGGGACAAATCAACATTGCGAAATCTTCACCCAAAGCTTTTAAGCCGTTTATAATCGGACCAACAACCTTTTCATCAATTTGTTCTATCGAATAAATTTTATGTTCAGCGTCGCCGTGGTGACCGCATTCGTCAGGGGCTTCCATATGTAAATACACAAAGTCTATTCCGCTTTTTAACGCGTCTAAACAAGCGGTTGCCTTGCCTGAAAAATTAGTATCGTAATTGCCGGTTGCACCGTCAACTTCAATAACGCTCATTCCTGCAAGTTTGCCTATACCTTTAAGCAAATCTACGGCAGAAATAATTGCGCCTTTAAGGTTAAACTTTTGCTCAAAATTTTCAAGTGCAGGTTTAGTGCCTTCGCCCCAAAACCAAAGCGAATTTGCGGGGTTTTTACCTTGCGCAATTCTCTTTTTATTTACGGGGTGGTCTTTCAATAATTCATAAGACTTTTCCATAATAGCAAGCAGTTCTTTACCCTTTTCGCTTGTTGGCAAATGCCCTTTCACAGGCTTACCCGTAATGTCGTGCGGGGGCGTAAAATCGCCTGCAACAACACCGTTATCAATAACTAAACAATGGCGGTAACTTATGCCTGCGTAAAGTTTATATTTTTCGCTATTAAACTCTTTTGCTAAAAATTCTATAAGTTCTTTGGCTTCTTCGGTTGAAATTTCGCCCGCACTATAATCAATCATAGTTTTATCAGCGTAAACTTCTTCGTCGGAAACGGTAACTAAATTTGCACGAGCAGTAACGTCTGTATCTTTTAAATCAATGCCGATACTTGCCGCTTCTAGCGGTGAGCGTCCCGTGTAACATTCGTGCGGATTATAGCCTAAAACGGATAAATTCGCAACGTCACTACCAGGTTTCATTCCGCAAGGTACGGTTTTGCATAGCCCCACTTCACTAACAGGACAAAGTGCGTCTATATTCGGTTTTTTTGCTAGTTCTAGCGGGGTTTTTCCATTCAACGACGGTTGCGGATAATCCGCCATTCCGTCACCTAAAATAACTACGTATTTCATAATGCGCTCCAATCAATCGGCTCGATGCCGAATTTTTCAAGGTAATCGTTTGCTTTTACGAAGTGCCCACAACCAAAGAACCCGTTATACGCCGACAAAGGGCTTGGGTGCGCACACTCTAAAATCAAATGTTTTTTGCCATCAATAAGTGGTTTTTTACTGCGCGCGTTTGCGCCCCAAAGCAAAAACACCACCCTTTCTTTTTTGTCTGAAATTTTTTTAATTATGCTGTCGGTAAAAAATTCCCAACCTTTATTTTTATGCGAATTTGCTTGATGAGCACGCACGGTCAAAACGGCGTTAAGCAACAACACGCCTTGCCTTGCCCAACCCGTAAGGTTTCCGCTCTTTTTGGGTGCTATACCCGTTTCCGCATAAAGTTCTTTATACATGTTCACGAGCGACGGCGGAATATCCATTCCGTCGGGCACGGAAAAAGAAAGCCCCATTGCTTGCCCTTCGTTATGGTAAGGGTCTTGCCCAAGCAAAACCACCTTAACCTTTTCAAACGGCGTTATCTTCATACTGTTAAAAATATCGTACATTGACGGGTAAACCGTATGATTAGAGTATTCGGTTTTCAAAAATTCTCTTAACTTTTGATATTCGGGCGACGAAAATTCTTGCTCTAAAATTTCATCCCACTCTTTACTAATCTTTATCATATATTATCCGTCCACGGTGTTTTGCTTTTATATATAATATCATTTTCCGTTGACAAAATCAATATAATTAAGTATAATAAATTAACTAATTTTCGGGTGTAATTATGAGTATTATTGATATTATTTTTATCGGAATAGCACTTTCAATAGACGCTTGCGCCGTTACTATTGCAAACTGCACGACGTATAAAAATTGTTTAGACAAGAAAAAAGAGTGGTCCATGCCCGTGCTTTTTGCTTTTTTCCAAGGTCTGATGCCCTTAATCGGTTTTTTAGTCGGCTCACTCTTCGCGTCGTTTATTACGCCGATTGCGCCCTTCGTTACAGCAGGTATTTTCCTTTTTCTTGCAGTTAAAATCATTATTGATATTTTTAAACGCGAAGAAGAAAACGTTTGCAACGTAAATTCTTTCACTTTATCAATCGTCGTATTGCAAGCGGTGGCAACTAGTATTGACGCGCTTGCCGTTGGCGTTACGCTCATCAACCTTTCGTTCTCGGTATTTATTGCAATCGGCTTAATCGCAGGCGTAACCTTCATTCTAGTTTCTTTGGCGTTAGTGTTCGGCAAATCGTTGGGCAAACTTTTCGGCAAATACGCCGAGTGGGTTGGCGCGGGAATCCTTTTATTCCTTTCAATCAAATCGTTAATCGAAGCGTTTTTATAAACACGAATTTATAATAGCAAAAATTTATATTCACACAAGTTTATTATAGCACGAAAAAGTTTAAAAGAGTTCTCCATCGAGAACCCTTTTTTGTTTACTTTCTTTTTCCACCTTTTCCACCCGTTATGTTCAAAACGCCCGAACAATAAGTTTTAACTAGCGTAGAAGACGACGCAAACTCTTTTTCCGCTAAACTTATTAAATCGTTAAGTATGTTAGTAAACCCTTTTAGCGTGTCGCTAAAAAGATAATACGCAAGCGAACCGGGCACGGTGTTTATTTCGTTTACGAAAATCTTTCCACCGCAAATAAAAAAGTCTATTCGTATTACACCACGGCAATCAAACGCCTTATACACCTTTTGCGTTATCGTTTTTATTTTGCTAGATAATTCTTCGCTTATATCCGCAGGGAAAACCCTTTTGCCACCTTCATACTTATCCGTAAAAGTAAGTATATCCGTTCTTGAAACGGGGCGCTCACACTCGGAAACGCAAACTTTCTTATCGCAAGCAAGATACGCCGAACAATTAATTTCTATAAAATCTTCAAGCAAGGGTTCAACGATAACGCTTTCGCCATACCTTAACGCAAACAAAATTGCCCTTTCAAGTTCCGCTTTATCATTCGCCTTGCTTACGCCTATGCTTGAACCCAACTTGTCGGGCTTTACTATCATGGGGAATTTTAGCCGTTTCTTAACCTTTTCAATTTCATTAACGCTTCGTAGCGTTACGCTATTAAGCGTTTTCACCCCTAAACCTTTAAGGAAAATTTTAGTAAGCGTTTTATCCATACACACGGCTGACGGTGCAAGCGAAGGTGACGCTAACGGCACGCCACACATATTTAATAGTCCAACTAAACTGCCGTCTTCCCCTCGCTCGCCGTGCAAACAGTTTATCGCCACCGCAATCGACGCCGTTTTTTTAACTGCGTTTTTCTTTAACGAATAAATTGAATTATCGCCCGCCACCATAGTTACGCGAACTAGTTTTTTTAAGTTTAAGTTTTTATAATTATCAAGGTCAAAAAGGCACTCACCCGTAAACCACGCCCCACTTTTATCAATATACACGGGGAAAGGAATATATTTTTCCTTGTCTATGCTGTTAAGCGTTAAAACACCCGTAATAATAGAAATATCGTGCTCAACCGACTGACCACCGAAAAATACCGCAACAGTTTTCATTAAAAACACACCTCCGCAAATTTTTTTGCTTTGGTGCTTTATATTTTTATCGTTTAGTCTTTTACGCGGTCAGTTAACGACGCCAAACGCCGTACATAACTGTTAAAAAGTTTTAAGGGTGTATAACAAGCAGTTCAATGCTCGCGACGCATTTTGGATGAGATAAACCTTTTTGGTTATCGAAGTCAAAATACAAAGCAGTAACGCAGAAATGCACAGCATATAAACGGCTTTTAAGTGGTTAGAAACAAGTTTGGCTAGGCTCGACTGCGCAAAAAGATGAGATAGACCGTCTGGTCATCGAAGTTTTTTGCGCAAGGCAGTTAACGACGCCAAACGCCGTTTATAACCGCTTAAAATTAGTTGTAGTTATCCGGCAAATCATTCTCAAACAACACCACGTCGCCTTCTTCAATTACGTCGTTAAGCAACTCGTTGCCTTTAGTTAAGTTCTTTGCAAACTTGATATTTTCTTTATTCATTCCGCCGTAAATCAATCCGTTAATAAGCATTTCAGCGTTATGCTTACCGATAATTATAACGATATCAGCGTGTTCGGCAAGCGTTTTACCCAAATTCAAATTTGCCATATTTTCCATTCTGCCAAGTTCAACAAGCCCGGGCGTTAAAACGATTTTTCTACCTTCAAAGGTATCTAAAACTTCCATAGCGGCGTCAACACCCGTTACGTTTGAATTATAACTATCGTCAATTATAACTATATTCTTGTTGTTGGGCATTAATTCCAACCTATGCCCTATGCTTTTAATTCTATTTATTCCCGTTGCAATTTCTTCGGGGGTTAAACCTACCTTAAAAGCAACCGCCGCCGCCAAACAAATATTCTTAACGCTATGACTACCGAGTAACACGGTTGAACACTCCACCGAATTTTGCCCGTCAAAAATCAACTTAAAACTCATTCCTTGGCTATTCATAACGATATCGCTTGCCGTAACCAAATTATTTTCGCCCGAAAGCCCTGCCGAATACTTTTCGCCACCAAACTTTTGCATAAGTTCAGCCACGTCTTCATTATCGGCACAAAAGAACCCTACCCCGTCCGAATCAAGATTTTCAAATAATTCAAACTTGGTGTCCTTTATGTTTTCAATCGTTCTAAAAGTTTCAAGGTGTTGGTTGTTTATACCCGTTAACACGCCGTACTTTGGCTTAACTAATTTTGCAAGTTGCTCTATATCGCCCTTGCTTCTTGCACCCATTTCCGCAATAAAAACGTCGTGCGTGCTATCAAGTTGCTTTATTGCAATGGCAATGCCCAAAGGCGTGTTGTACGATTCAGGGGTTGCAAGCACCCTATACTTTTGAGAAAGTATGGTTTTTAAAATTTCTTTAACGCTAGTTTTACCGTAACTGCCGGTAACTGCAATTTTAAGAACTTTCGCCTTATCAAGTTTTTCTTTTGCAAGGCGCAAGTGGTGTTTTTTTAGTAAATTTTCAAACGGCTCGTTAATGGCGTACGCAACGAAAAGTAGGTACGGCGTTAATATAGGCATTCCGCATATTAGTGCATACCTTAAAAGTGCGGTTATTTCATCGCCAATTAAAAACGCCAAGTAATTAAGCAAGGTCAACAACCCGAAAGAAACACACGCTAAAACTATTATATAGGTTATGCAAAGCCTAACTAGCCTTTTAGTTTTTTTGAGTGGAACTTTTGCGTTTACGCTACTTTCGGTCTTTATATAAAGCAAAGTAAATAGCGCGTACGAACAAAAGCCGAAATACGACGCGATTGAATGCCCTAAAAGTTCACCGCCCAAACTTACCGCAAGCGGTGAAAAACACACGTTAAGCACGCAGAAAAACAAAAAGCCCAAAAGGCACAAAAGCATTAGCCTTGACATATAGGGCGTTTCTTTGTTAGACAGCCACTTGAAGTATTTTTTGCCACGATATCCGCATTGTTGTAACACCAACAAAAACTTCATTGACGCAAAAAACAATAACCCTGCGTTTATTAGGCTGATTACGATATATACGACAAGTTGTTCGCTTGTAAACAACTCTTTAAATGATTGCACGCTCGTAGGTATCATATTAATTTTTAAGAGAGCAAAAACTCTTTAACCTCCCCGTTAAATTTGTGCGGTTTATCAATAAAACAAAAATGCCCCGCATCTTCTATAACCAATAATCTAGAATCAACTATGCCTTTATTCAACCTTTTTGCCATATAAAGCGGTGTATCCAAATCGTTTTCCCCAAACACCAAAAGGGTGGGATTTTTGATAAAGGTCAAATATTCGTCTAAATGTTCGTTAACTATCTTAATAAAACTTTCTTGCATAACTTTATCTAGCGCAAGATAGTCTTTTGAATAAAAATACGCTAATTTTTCTTTTTTTATAAACTTTTTAAGCACGGTAAAAGTGGCTTTTTTAACCGACTTTTTAAGCGTTTTTCTAGGTTTTAACCCCGCCGCCCCCGTTAGAACTAACTTCGAACAAAAGTTATTGTTTTTAGCCGTTGCTTTTATGGCAATTCTCGCACCGAACGAATGTGCGATTATATGCGGACTAGAAATTGAACTTTTTTGCTTAAACTCTTCAACTTCCCAAATATAATCGTCAAGGCTATACGGCGTAACCATACCCGTATTTTCGCCAAACCCTTTAAGGTCTAACGCAAACACGTTAAAATCACGCTCAAAAAACTTTAACTGATTAAAGAAACTGCGCTTATCTGCAAGATAACCGTGCAGGAATAAAAGATTTTTTTCGTTTGTAAAAGCACTTTTATTTGCTTTTATAATCAAAACTCCTTTATTAAAATTACGGCGTTTTCTCCGTCGCTATAATATTTCTTTCTAATTGATATCTCTTTAAATCCGTGCTTAAAATATAAGTTTTTAGCGGGCGAATTGCTTTCGCGCACTTCTAAAAGCACTTTGTTTAAGCCTTGGTTTTTAATTTGTTCTAGAGCGCTATCAATAAGCAAATCAGCAACGCCTTGTTTGCGATATTTGGGCGCGGTGAACACAGATTCTATATCCGCGTCGTCAAGCCCCAAAGTTAAGGTTATAACCCCAACCAAACTTTCGTTATTAAACGCACCCAAGCACAAAAACCTTCCGCCGTTAAACGATGAAATAAACATATCTTTATTCCACCCGTCGCAAAAAAAGTTTGCGTATAATTCGATAATTAAATCAACCTCGCTAACCGAAAGTTTTTTTACAATCATCTACCTTCCTCCGCCTGACTTTTGCGCACGTAAAGCGGAATAAGTGCGTCTATATCGTCGGTAACGCAATCGAGTTTACTTTCAATGGCGCTAATTAAACCGTCGGCAACTGAAACCGTTTCAATTTGCATTCCGTCGATAGGTGCAATAGCAACCGCTTGATAACCGGTAAGTTTTTCAACTTCATCTCGCATTAAATATGCGGGGGGCAAAATCACCTTGCCGTCTTCATATCCACAAGCGTAAAATCCGTTATGCTTTGCGTCGATTAGCGCAAGCACTTTGCCACCTTTTTTATTATATGCCAAGGTATCGAAAGAAGTTATTGAAAGGCAAGGTTTATTAAATGCAAAACACAAAGCCTTTACCGTTGCAACGCCTATTCTAATACCCGTAAAAGAACCTGCCCCTACGACAGCGCAAAAAAAATCAGCGGTGCTAAAATCAAATTGCGCTTGCTCGGCAATTTTTTCAACGGCAGGCATAAGTTCAACCGAGTGATTAACACCGCACTCTTGGTCGAAAAACTTATAGATTTGACCGTTTTTATTAATGATTACGGTAAGGTTTTTACCGCTTGTATCGATTGCCAAGTAATTCATAAAATTATCCTTCTTTGGTTTTCAGAAATCTTTTCTATTCTAACCGTTTTGCAATTATCGGGAAGTGCGTCTTCAATATTTTCCGACCACTCGATAAAACAGTAATTATCGCCACCAAAATAATCGGTAAGCCCTAACCTTTCAGCGTCTTCACCACAAGAAAGGCGGTAACAATCGTAATGATAAATTTTATCGCCGTAAACGTTTAGGTACGCGTAAGTAGGGCTAGTTACACCGTCAAGCCCAAAGTAGCGCGCAACCCCTTTAACGAAAGCAGTTTTACCTGCTCCCAAATCGCCCGACAAAAGCACGACGCTCCCCTTTTCTAGAGTTTTTGCGTATTCAAAAGCAATTTCTTCAGTTTGTTTTTGACTGTTTGATATCTTTTCCATAATTTTATCTTCTAATGTTCATTTTTTCAAACACGAACGACACTCTCTTATATAATAACACGGTGAGTAACGATACCGACACCGACTTGATTATATTAAACGCCACGAGCAACCAAACAACTTGATTAAACATTTCAGCCATGCCGTAAAGCGGAAACGTTATAAATCTGTTTACAAAAACAGCCACCACGGTTTGCAATAAACACGAAACCACGAGCGATACGATAACCACTCTTAAGCCTTTTTTGTATTTGTAAACGATAGCAGGTGGCAAAACGTAAACGAGAATAATGCACATATTAGCAATTTGCCCAACGCCGAAAGTTGACGTGCCTATCAAACACAAAAGTTCTTTTAGTATCCCTACGAAAAGTGCCGCTAGCGGTCCGTACATAAACCCTGCAAGCATAATAAACACGTTTGAAAAATCTAGTTTTAAAAAGGCGACCACAGTAGTTGGAAAAATTGCAAATTCTAAAAAAGACACGCCGTATGCAAGCGCCGTAAAAATAGCCATACCCGCGATTGCACGCGTGCTAAACAACGGTTTTGATAGATTTTTATATTGCTCGGTTTTCATAAAAAACACCCCAAAAAATTTTTTCGGGGCGTAAAATGAGCAAAATGACGTGCGGAATACACCCGCATACCGACCCTTTTACCATCCGGACTATACCGTCGGTTTCGGAATTACACCGAATCAACCCTAATAGATAAGGCTCGCAGACTTTACTGCCGGTGGAGAATTACACTCCGCCCCAAAGAATCATTTATATTTTATTATTATTTATCTAGTTTGTAAAGCAAATTTATCTACTTTGTAAAATAAAAGTAGCAACGCCTTATGATAAAATATTTCATTTATCAACAAATACTATCAGCAATCAACTTTACTCTTGTGTTACTTTTAATAAAACCTTATAAAAAGGAGTTGATTAAATGAGTTTTTATTTATCTTTCTTTATCGGTTTTATTTGCACGACAGGGCTTTTTGCACTTTGCTTTTTTTGCATCGTTGGAATAAAATTCGCATTTATTACCTTAAAAAATTATTTCCCTAAAAAAATCGAACAAACGCCACCGCAAAAAAAGGTTATTTATAAACCTAAAAAGCCAACAACACCCACCGCCGTCCGCAGTATTGAAATTGACCCAAATTCAATAGACAGAATTTACGTCAAAAAAATAAGTTAAGTTGCAAATCGCACTAGGTTTTCGCCGTTTTTTAAGTTATTACAACTATATTTTTCACTAAAAACGGGTTAGATGCAAGGTGGCTATGCCACTTTTGTTTTTACGTTCTCACAAAAAACGGGTTAGAAACAAGCGTGGCTAGGCTCGACAAGCCGTGGGGTGAAATAGACCGTCTGGTCATTGAAGTCCACGGCGCAGTCAGGTAACGACTCCACGAGAAGTTTATAAGCCGTTTTTTAAGTGGTTAGAAACAAGCAGTTCAAGGCTCGCGACGCATTTTGGATGAGATAAACCTTTTTGGTTATCGAAGTCAAAATGAAAAGCAGTTAACGCTGAAATGCGCAGTTTATAAGCCGTTTTTTAAGTGGTTAGAAACAAGCAGTTCAAGGCTCGCGATGCATTTTGGGTGAGATAAACCTTTTTGGTTATCGAAGTCAAAATGCAAAGCAGTTAACGCTGAAATGCGCAGTTTATAAACACTTAAAATTAGTATTTGGTTACGTTACTATCATCCCCCCACAACTTTTCAAGATGATAGAAAAGTCTAGATTCGTCATTGAAAATGTGAACTACAACGTCGCCGTAATCGAGAACAGCCCAACGACCTTCTCTAACGCCTTCACGACGGATAGGTGCGATACCGAGTTTATCAATATCTTCTTCTAGGTGTTCAATCAAAGCACGGGTATGCGTCATTGAGCGACCGCCGGCGATAACGTAATAATCGGCAACTTCTGTCTTGCCCCTTAGGTCAATACTAACGATATCTTCACCCTTGTGCTTATCAATACTTTTAACAACTTCTTGTACGAATGCTTTTGCGTCCATAATTTCTCCTTTATTTCTTAACGTAAAAATCGTATGCGTTTATAGTTTCTACGTAAATATTTTGTTTTTTATTTATTAAGTGTAAAAATTCTTCTTTTAAACACTCCACGAAACACTTTTCAAAATCGTCTTTTTCATAAAGCGCGCGAAGAACGTCCACCCCGTCGTAATTCCTGCCTTCTTCAAGCATATCCGCAACGAAAATCAATTTGCCTAAAAGGCTCATATCCGCCTTGCCCGAAGTGTGGTAGCGTATAGCGTCTAGCACTTCTTCATCGGTAATGCCTAGCGCCTTTTCAGCAACGAACGCACCCAAGAAGGAATGAACGACCGGTGCAGGCACGTAATCAGGCAAGGTAAAGCCCGAAACTTTTTGATAATCCATATACTTTGCGCAGTCGTGCAAAGTTGCCGCAACGCGTACTTTTTTTTCGTCAAGCCCCAACTCTTTTGCCTTCTTTAACGCACATATAACTACGTCCGCCGTGTGTTTAACACGCTTTAACGGCAAATATTTTTTTATAAATTCGGTGTATTTATCCCCACTGTACAAACCTTTTTCTTTAAGGTATTCTTCAACGCCGTCGGGTGTAAGATTTTCAAGCGAAAGCCCAAACTGGGCGTAAGTGCGAATTTTGGTAGAAGACGCGTTTTTGCCTTGATAATTCAACTTAATAAACTGCTTTTTAAAACGTTTATCGAAATATTCTTGCTCGCTTTTATAGTCGGTATAAAAATCGTCTCTATCAAAAACTGCAAGGTTAGCGACTTCTAAAATTCTTTCGGGAAACTTCCACGTTTTAAAATCGGTTAGCATATCCCCACCGACTATGAAAAAGATTTCCGCACCCGTAGTTTTCTTAAAATGCTCTACCGTCAAATACGTGTAACTCTTGCCTTTATTTTGAATTTCAAAATCGCTGACGCAAATTTTCGGCTCGTCCTTAAAGGCAATTTCAAGCATTTTAATTCGGTCTTCAGCAGGCGCGGGCAAAGTGCTTTTATGTGGCGGTATAAAGGTTGGCATAACCAACAACTTGTCAAGTTCAAGTTCTTCTACCGCACTTTTTGCAAGGCGAACGTGCTCAACGTGTATAGGATTGAACGTTCCGCCTAAAATCCCTATTTTTTCCATAAGAATATTATGGCACATTTTCAAAATAAAATCAAGGGCAAAAATGCTTTTATCAAATTTTATGCGACTATTTTGATAAATTCGTGGTATAAATACAAAAGGCAGGTTACACCTGCCTTCTCTTTTTTTATTTTACCATATCGTAGAAAATGGTTATTTTAATAATTTTTCAAATTCGGCTTTTACGCTTTCAAACTTTTCTAGTGCAACTTCTTGGTTTTCACCCTTAATTGAGTAGTAAACTTTAAGTTTTGGTTCAGTACCGCTTGGGCGAACGCAAACGAAACTTCCGCCTTCAAGTTCGTAATAAACGGCGTTGGTTTTCGGCGTGTCTATTTGTTCAATAGTCCCGTCAGCCAAACGTTTTTGAGCCTTTGAATAATCCCTTACCGCAACGACCTTAAAGTCTGCAATTTCTTTTACTTCAAGCGTTTTCATTTTATCAACGACGGCGTTCATTTCTTTCATAGCGTTAAGGCCCGAATATTTGGTGCTTACGTTAGTGTCGTAAACGTAACCGTATTTATCGTAAATTTCGTTAAGTCTTTGGTAAATGCTTATGTTGTGGTAAGTATAATAGCAAACCATTTCAGCAAAAAGCATACTTGCAACGACGGCGTCCTTATCCCTACAATGCGTGCCCCTTAAATATCCGCAACTTTCTTCAAATCCGAACACGAATTCTCTTAACCCCGTGTCGTCTAACTGCATAATTTTTTCGCCGATAAACTTAAAGCCAACGGGCGTTTCAATAAGTTCAACGCCGTAGTCGTCGGCAATGAGTTTTGCAATACCCGTAGAAACGAAACTCTTAACCGCAAAACCTTTCTTCGTGAGTTTACCCGTTTCTTTAAGTCTTCTCAAAACGTAATCGAGCAAAAGCGCGCCCGTTTGATTGCCTGAAAGAGCAAAAAAGTCGCCTTTATCGTTTCTAATAGCAACGCCTAATCTATCACAGTCGGGGTCAGTCCCAAAAACAACGTCCGCTTGCTTAAAGTCGGCAAGTTTAATGCCCAAAGTAAGCGTTTCTTTCATTTCGGGATTAGGAACTTCTACCGTTGAAAATTCGGTATCCTTTTGCACTTGTTCGGGAACTAGCGTTGCGTTAATCCCCATCTTCTTCAAAATGGTCGTAACGGGAACGTAACCGCTACCATGCACGGGCGTATACACTAATTTAATAGTTTTGCCAACCTTTTTAACTTCGTTTGGTGAAAGTGAAAGTTTTTTTATCGTTCTATAATATTTCCTATCTAGCCATTTCGTAACGACGCTAATTTTTCTAGCCAAAGAAAAGTTACGCAAAATCTTAACCGAATGACAGTCACCGATTCCGTTGATATATTCAACTACTTTTTCAGTCGCTTCGGGGGACATTTGCGCCCCGTCTTCCCCGTAAACTTTGTATCCGTTATATTCTTTGGGGTTATGGCTTGCAGTAATCATAATACCTGCAATCGTCTTTAATTCTCTAACCGCATAAGATAGCATAGGTACGGGATGCACGTCGCTAAATAATTTTACTTTTATACCGTTTGAAACTAATACCAAGGCTGATTCGTAAGCAAATTCAAAAGACATTCTGCGCGTATCGTAAGAAATAACAACCCCACGGCGCATTGCGTCTTGCCCTAAACTCTTTATGTATTCGGCTAAACCTTGCGTTGCACGGCGCACGGTATAAACGTTCATCATGTTCGTTCCCATACCGATAAAACCACGCATACCCGCCGTACCAAATTCTAAATCTTTACCAAAACGGTATTCTATTTCTTTTTCGTCATTTTCTATATCAATAAGTTCTTGCCTATCTTTTTCGTGCAAGTTTTGTGCTAACCATGAATTATAAATATCTTTATACATAAATTCTCCAAAATCAAATACTAAATAAGCATGTGGTGTAATAATATACTTTATTAACTGTATAATTATACATAAAAAATAACGGCATGTCAAAGATTTTTCTTTTTTTATATACAAATACCCCGCAATATATTGCGTGTGTTTGCTTAATTTTTCGCAAAATAAAAAAAATTTCAAAAATGCTTGCTAAACGTTTGACAATAAAAAAACATTTTGATATAATTCATTAGCATTGTCTACGGAAAGGTGATGCGGGTGTAATTCAATGGTAGAATTCCAGCCTTCCAAGCTGGCAGCGTGGGTCCGATTCCCATCACCCGCTCCAAACTTTTGTGAGGGCCTTAAGCTTTTATGTGTCTGTAGCTCAGTTGGATAGAGCATCGGCCTTCTAAGCCGAGGGTCAGGGGTTCGAATCCCTTCAGGCGCACCAGATGGCGGGTGTAGCTCAGTTGGTTAGAGCGCAAGATTGTGGTCCTTGAGGTCGTGGGTTCGATTCCCATCACCCGCCCCATAATCAATTAAATAGGGGTGTCGCCAAGCGGTAAGGCAACGGATTTTGATTCCGTCATGCGTAGGTTCAAATCCTGCCACCCCTGCCAATTAAGTACCTTTAGCTCAGTTGGTAGAGCAACTGACTCTTAATCAGTGGGTCCAGGGTTCGAGTCCCTGAAGGTGCACCAATAAATGATTCATTAGCTCAGCCGGTAGAGCACGTGACTTTTAATCACGGTGTCCGGGGTTCGATTCCCCGATGGATCACCATAGAAGACTCTGTCGAACCCCAAGTTCAATAGAGTCTTTTATTTGTTTAAAAACACAAAAAATATATAAAAGTGGGATAAATTTAAAAATTTTTAAGCCAGTCTTTCATTAACTGGCTTTTTTTTATTTTTAACAATCGGAATTAATTTTTTTCCATTTATAAAAACGTTGCTGATAAAAATTATTATTCCTCATCAAATATTACAAATGCTTCTTTTTCAAAGTCAAATAAAAACTTTTTGTAATCTACAATTCTTAAAGAACGTAGTTGCGGTCCACACTTTACTATTTCAAAACCTTCTTCTTTTAATTTTTCTTCTTGCACGTATCTGCTACAATCAAGCGTATCTTCTAGCCAGCCTTGTTTTGAAACCTTTCTCCAATACGGGATTTTGCCAGCTAATTCAGTATGCTTTTTATATAAAGAATTATCAGTAACTTCAAAAGAAACAAATTCAACCCCTAGTTTCTTCGCTACAAACTTTTCTATATCTTCCCTTCTTGTTATACGTCCTTCTGGCACTAACCTTAATAAATTCAAATATATTTCATACGACAAAACTTTAACTTCTTTTGCAGGAATCGTTTCAACCTCGCAAACATTTCCATTTTTCAAAGGAACAAATTTCTTATCATTTATACGTAAATATTTATCTAATATTATTCCAAAATCCTCACCCAAACGTAATAATTTTAAATACGAAGACGAAGAAATTATTTCACCCGACAAAAATTTCTTTACAGTATTAATTGACATCTTTGTTCTATCACTTATATCACTGCTTTTAAGATTATACTTATCCATATACTCTTGTAACGCTTTTCTAACATTTTCCCACATCTCTAAAATTTTGCTTTCTTCTATATTAGGAATAATCGTATTAGTTTTGCGTTGAGAAATAATATCCCCATAATCACAACCAAAATAATTACAAATCCTATCTAAAACTTCAAGCGCAACGTATTCGCCTCTAACCATACGTGATATTACATTTAAACTTATTCCACAGCGTTCAGATAAAGTTTTTTGAGATACATCATTTTTCCCCATCAAACTCCACAACCCTTCGTAAGAAATAGACATTGCTTAAAACTCCTTTTTTTCTTACTATATCATAAAAGCACAATGTTGTCAATTATATTCTTTAATAACATTTTTTGATTTTATAATTTTTTCTTAATTAACAAAACTATATAACGCCTTTCAATTTTTCACCATGCAAATAAACTCCATGTTTTCTTTCTAGGTCTTTAGTCTACTACACTACAGCGAGTCAGTCAAGGCTAAATAACTTTTTTAGTCAGTCTTTTATAGGCTAGCTTTTTCACTTTTAAACAAAAAAGTGATTTCGTCGTTTTACTTCTCCCTTGTCTGGCTCACCAAAATACCAAAATAATATCCCCCAAATTCGTAGTGTAGTTAGTCTAGCCCGTCGAAAGAAAAAAATAAAACAAGGAGTAAAAAATTTATGAACAAAAACAGTTTTAGTTACAAGAAAGGATTTAAGAAAGGAATTGAAATTTATAATCAAAATTTCTCTAATGGTTACTTCGCTGATGAAGACAATCAAAAAGCAATGAAACGTTGTAAACAGTATGCAGATTCAGGTTATAAATACAATCAGCCTTTAAGACAAACTCAAATCGAATTTTAACGGCAGTTAATACTACCGTTATTTGTCAAAAAGTGGTAACACTATGAAAAAACAACAACTTCTGATAAAAATTTAAGAAACTCAAGCACTTTTTCCCTATTTGTGCATCTTTTTATATCACCAGTTCTACTAACTTCAATCAAACCTAATCGTTCAAAACCATCTAATAAACTTGCAGCCCTTGCATACCCTATCTGAAATCTTCTTTGCAACATACTTATCGTCAAAACGTCTTGAACAACTAAAAATTCTAAAACTTTTTGCAATAATCTCATATTGCCGTTATAAATATCCTTTATCACGAATTTTTTTCCTTGCTGATATTCATTAAATATTTTTCCTATTTCGGTAAAAAACTCTTCCGTCGCACCACTTATTGTTATGTTTTTACCTTCTACAATATTTTTGTCGCTAAAAAAATCATCTATTTTACACTTATATATTTTCGCTAATTTCGGCAAAAATTCTACCGACGGCAACGCAATTCCACGTTCCCATTTTGATATTGATTGTGGGCTTACGTGTAATTTTTCCGCAACGTCGTTTTGCGACAATTTGAGTTGCTCTCTTTGCTCTTTCAATCTTTTGTTCAACATAATTCGCCTCCAAAATTTAACGCCTTTATTATAACTTTTTTTCAAAATTAAGTCAATAACCAGTTAGTTTAAGGGGTACTCAACCTGTGGTTGAGAGTATTCAATTAAATCGCCCAAGCGTAATCTTGCCACCTAAAAGTTTGGCGTTTATAGGGCTTATTATTTTTTGAATTTTTGTGTTCTTTTGTCTTTTGGTAAATTTCAATATCGTATTCTTTTTCAACGTAACGAATGTAAGACGGCAATTTATCCAAAGTTTTTCTTACGGTATGGCTGTGCGCATTTGAATAATCGTTCGTTGTATTAACGTTTACGCCTTTCATAAAATAATCGTAAACTGTTTTCTTATACCCTTGTTGAAACAAGAAATATTCTTTTCCATCTACTATCGCATAAAACGATAAAGTTCCCTTATCAAACTCTTTACAAATCACTTTTGTTTTCATCACTCAATCTCCTTTCTTTTTAACTTTATGCTTTGATTTTAGCACTAAATTATGCCAAACGCCTGTCATATTCGAAAAGGAATTTCGTAAATCATTTGATTTTTTACTTTTTATTTATTTTATCAATATATCTTAAAAAGATAGTGTTTTATCTGATTTTTAGCCGCAAAAACCTTCAAATAGCCAACAAAAAATAAAAGCGTTAGAAAATTCTAACGCTTTTAAATTTAAATTAAAGAAACAGTCTTTCATTACTAATTAGCACTTAATTTCGCTATAAATAAATCCAACGTTAACATCTTTATTATTTCTTATACAAAGGACCATAGGTTTGGCAAGCACGATAGTCTTGTCCTTCTTTATCCATTCCGAATGCATTCCAACAAGCAGGGCGATATACGTCGTCTAACGGTACGTTGTGCATACATACGGGGATTCTTAACATTGAACACATTGTGATTAAATCCGCACCGATATGTCCGTATGAAATCGCTCCGTGGTTTGCTCCCCAATTTTGCATTACTTCATAAGCCGTCTTAAATGCACTTCCTTCTTTTCCGTCACAACGTGGCGCAAACCAAGTGCACGGCCAAGTCGGGTTTGTTCTTTCCATCAACGTATCTGATACTTCGTCAGGAAGTTTTACCGTCCAACCTTCTGCTATTTGCATTACAGGGCCTAATCCTTTTACAAGGTTTAATCTAATCATTGTGCAAGGCATTTCTGCTCTAGTTGTATAATGGCTTGAGAATCCACCACCACGGAAGTTATCAAATCCTGCTTCACACCATACTGTTGCATCAGTCATCTTCTTAATATCTTCTTCAGTTAATTCCCACAAATTCTTCATTATCGGATTGCCGTTATAATCCGTACATTCACCGCAAGCGTCAAGACACGCTGCGCCAGAATTAAGCAAGTGGATAATACCATCTGATTCTTTTGCTTTGCCTTCTAATTCATAGCCTGTTACTCTCTTTGTTGCTTCGCCCGACCAGTAAGTTCTAACGTCTGCGAAGATTTGCGCTCTATGTGTTAACAATCTCATAAACAACATACAAAGTCCGTTAAGAACGTCGTTTTCTGTTGCTAACGTAAACGGTTCTCTTGCACCTTCATAGTCAAAGGTTGATGAGAGTAATGCTTCGGGATAGTCACAGTT
>JAZRNE010000005.1:0-30674 GCA_045648045.1 Christensenellaceae bacterium | reverse complement strand
AGCTGACTGCCGAGATATGTCTGCTTATCGTCAAGGAATTTTACTTTTTCCCCATTCGGAAGGGTGTATTCCATATTGACAAACTCTCCCGGCAGCACGTTTAACTTTTCTACCTTGGGCAAACCTTCGATATTCAAAAGTTTGTTGAGTTCGTCGATTAATTGGAGCTTGAATTCTTCGAGCTTTTCTTTTCCGCCTATTTCAGCATATCGTCTCCAAATATCAAGGGTGTATTCGCCGTCAGCATAACACCATTGACAATATTCCTCATTGAAATTGCCGTCAGTTTCACGGCTGATATTACAATCCTCAATAGGCATTCCGCAACACTGGCAGACGAGTTCTCTCGGAGAGCCGAGGAGAGTGTTAATCGACACGTTAAACAGTTTTGAAAGGAGTTTTAGAGTATCTATGTTCGGTTTCGTTTCGCCTGTTTCCCATCGAGAAACTGCCTGACGAGTAACAAACACCTTTTCTGCAAGTTCTTCTTGCGAAAGTCCTCTTTTTGTTCTTAATTCGTAGATTATATCTTTTGTTTCCATAAAATAACCACCTATATTAGTTGTGATTATATTATACCACGAGCTACCTGCGTTGACAAGCAACTCGTTGTTGCTATCTTCTCGACAAATTCAAGTTTATCGAGTAGATAACTACCCAATTATATTATATTATATTACAAAAGGTGCCGTTTGTAAATAACTTTTTAGCGTTCGCACCTATGCCAAGTCAACTTGCACCAAACAGAGCTTTGACAAAAAAGAAAACCCCGAAAACCGTTGTGGTATCGGGGTTTTTGATAATCGCCATAAGGTAATAATTATCTCTTTGAGAATTGTGGAGCACGACGTGCCTTTTTCAAACCGTACTTCTTTCTTTCCTTCATTCTTGAATCACGAGTTAAGAAACCTGCTTTCTTAAGAGCAGCACGAGTTTCGGGTTCTGCTTGTAAAAGTGCACGAGCGATACCGTGACGGATTGCGCCTGCTTGACCGGTGAAACCACCGCCACAAACGTTAACGACAACGTCATATTTAGCGAGCGCGTCAACGAGCGCTAAAGGTTGACGAACGATAAACTTCAAGGTATCAAGACCAAAGTATTGGTCAAGGCTCTTGTTATTGATGGTGATTGCGCCATCACCAGCGGGGAGCAAACGAACGCGTGCAATAGCCTTCTTTCTTCTGCCGGTTCCCCAGTATTGAACTTTCTTTTTGCTAGTAGTTTTTGCCATAATTACACCTCATTACACTAATTTAAGCGTTTCGGGCTTTTGAGCCTGATGGTTGTGTTCAGCGCCTCTGTAAACTTTAAGTTTGGTAAGCATCTGACGGCCTAAACTGTTCTTGGGAAGCATACCCTTAACTGCTTCATAAACAGCAAGGTCTGCCTTGGTTGCCATAAGGGTCTTATATTGAATAGACTTAAGTCCACCGATATGACCGGTATGATATCTGTAATATTTCTTTTCAAGTTTCTTACCCGTCAAAACTACTTTGTCGCAGTTGACGATAATAACGAAGTCGCCAGTATCAACGTTAGGCGTATAGGTGGGTTTGTTTTTACCGCGAAGGATTGCAGCAACTTTGCTTGCAAGTCTACCTAAAACGAGACCTTCAGCGTCAACAACATACCACTTTCTTTCAACGTTATCGGCATGTGCCATATAAGTTTTCATGGTAAATTTCTCCTTGGATATTTTTCTAATTAATGTTATAAGATAAAGCCGTCTACCATACACGATTTTGGCAGTTCCGAGAGGGCTAATCTCAAAAAAAACGAACTTTTCCTTATAAACGCCTAACTATATTAAAATATTTTCGCATTTAAGTCAAGCGTTTTTTACCGATTTTTAACGATTTTTCTTTTATTTTATTACTTTTTTACTGAAAATTAAAAGCGGACACTATATCTTGTGCCCGCTATTAAATTAACCACAATTACTTTAATATAAAACTTCAACTAAACACAAACCCTTTGCGGGTAAGGTTTTGCCAATAAGCGAACGCTCTTTTTTATCAAGCATGTCTTTTAGTTGTTCTTTTTCTATCCTTTTATAGCCTGCGTCAAGCAATGTGCCCACTAAACTTCTAACCATATTGTATAAAAAGCCGTTACCACAAACTGAAAAAATTAATTCGCCGTCTTTTTGCTCAATATCTATATCATATATGGTGCGAACGGTGGTTTTTACACTACTTCCGCTTGCACAAAAACACTTAAAATCGTGTTCGCCGATAAACACTTTTGCACATTCTTCAATAAGCGCCAAATCGGGCGTATTTGATATATGCACGGCGTATCTTTCTTTTAATGGCAACTCGGTTTCGGAAATATAAAACCTATATTCGTAAATTTTTTTCTTTGCGCTTCTGCACGCGTTAAAGCCGTCTTCCGCCCTTTCGCTTTTCAGCACTTTTATATCGGGTGGCAAATGCGCGTTTAGCGCTTTGGCGTATTTTTGGGCGGGGATATTATCCTTTTCCCTTTCAAAATGAGCCACTTGCCCTTTTGCGTGCACGCCTGCATCCGTGCGACCGCTACCCGTAACCTTTAATTTTTCGCCCGTAACGGCAAAAAGTGCGTCTTCTAAAACTTGTTGAACGCTCATTCCGTTTGGTTGAACTTGCCAACCGCAATACGCCGTGCCGTCGTAACTAACGGTAAGTTTTATAATCATAACGCCACCAACACGATTTTATTTAAAAACACCACGCCAACGATGAGTGTAGATATTACTATAACGCCTAATAAATCACGCCAGCCCACTTTCATTTTCTTAAACTTGGTGCGGTTGGTGCTACCTGCGTAACAGCGCGCGTCCATAGCGTCGGCAAGTTCGTCTGCGCGACGGAACGAACTTATAAGCAAGGGAATAAGCACGGGAACGAGCGCCTTTGCCCTTTTGAAAATATTTCCGCTTTCAAAGTTTGCGCCCCTTGCTTTTTGCGCCTTGATAATTCTATCCGTTTCGTCAAGCAAGGTAGGAATAAAACGCAAAGCGATACTCATTATAAGCGCGAATTCGTGCACGGGGAATTTAATCCATTTTAACGGTGTTAAAAGACTTTCAATGCCGTCTGCAATTTCAACGGGCGAAGTGGTGAGCGTCAAAAGGCTTGCCCCCAAAACTACGAGCGCAATTCTCGCCACTATAAAACCTGCGTTAAGCAACCCTTGGTCGGTTATTCTAATAAATTGCCATTCGAAAACTGCGTTACCGCCCTTGTTGAAAAACAACTGCAACACGGCGGACAAGATTACGAAAAAGAGTATTGCTTTTATACTTCTTAACACCTTTAAGAAAGGCACTCTTGCCATTGCCGTTGCAATGCAAACGAACGACAAGCACGCCAAAAACCCTAAAAAGAAAAAGGGCTTTACCAAAAACACGGCTACTATATACGCAATGCTAATCAAAATTTTAACCCTTGCGTCCATACTGTGCACAAACGATTTTGCGGGGAAATACTGTCCGAAAGAAACGTCTTTCATTATCGTTTACCCCCTTTCAAAGCGTCCGCTACGGCGGTTACGAACCCGTCAACGGTCAAATTACCGTCCGCTACGGGGATATCAAGTTGATTTAATAAGTACGCCGTTAAAGGTAAATCAAGCCCCAACTCGTTAATTTTATTAAAATCGGAAAATACTTGTTGGGGCGTGCCGACAAGGCTAACTTTTCCGTTTGCAAAAACTGCCGTTTTGGTGCAATTTTCCGAAACGATATCCATATCGTGCGTAACCAAAATTATCGTTTTAACGAACGACTTGTGTAGTCTATGCAAAAGGGCTAAAAAATCTCTTTTGCCCGCAGGGTCAAGCCCTGCCACGGGTTCGTCAAGCACTAAAATTTCGGGTTTAGTTACGATTACGCCGGCGATTGCTACTCTGCGTTTTTGCCCACCCGATAAATCAAAGGGTGAAACGTCTTTAATTCTTTCATAGTCGAGCCCAACCGTTTCAAGCGCTTCTTTAACCATTTGCGCAGTTTCGCTTTCGGTTTTTTCGCTCATAAAATTCTTTACGCCAAACGCAACGTCTTCAAAAACGGTTTCGGCAAAAAGTTGATATTCAGGGTATTGAAAAACCATACCAACACGAGAGCGTAGCGCGTTAAAATCGCACTTTTTGTCGGCAAGGTTAAAGTCCCCTACCGTAACGCTACCGCACCCTTTTTGTGGTTTTATAAGCCCGTTTAGATGCTGAACGAAAGTTGATTTACCCGAGCCCGTGTGCCCGATAATTCCAAAAAATTCGCCTTCTTCAATGGTGAGTGAAACGCCGTTTAACGCGTGGTTTTGCAACGCTTTGGATTGACCGTAAGAATAACTTAAATCTTTGACTTCAATTCGCATAATTCCTCCACCAAACCTTGCCTTGTGAGTATGCCGTTAGGCAAATCAACACCGCGTTCGATAAGTTTATCGGCAACTAGCGCCGACAAGGGCAATTCTAGCCCCAAACTCTTTATAGTTTCTTTTTGCTTAAAAATTTGTTCGGGCGTGCCTTCAAGCACGATTTGCCCGTGGTTTAAAACGTAAACCTTATCGGCGTCAACAACTTCGTCCATATAGTGGGTAATGTTGATAACCGTAACTTTTTGTTCCTTGTTTAATTTTTTAACTACTTCTAAAACTTCTTTTCTACCGATAGGGTCGAGCATAGCGGTAGATTCGTCAAGCACCAAGATTTTTGGTTTTAACGCAAGCACGCCTGCAATAGCAATTCTTTGTTTTTGCCCACCCGAAAGGCGCATAGGCGACGAATGGCGGAATTTTTGCATACCTACGCTAGATAGCGCAAAGTCAATTCTTTCACCTATTTCGTTTGCAGGAACGCCTAAATTTTCCGGACCGAAAGCAACGTCGTCTTCAACGATAGACGCAACTATTTGGTTATCGGGATTTTGAAAAACGACGCCCACGCGTTTTCTAATTTCAAAAGTGTGTTTTTTATCAAGCACGGAAAAACCGTCCACCAAAACTTCGCCGTCGTCAGGCTTAACTAGCCCGTTGAAAAGTTTTGCCAAGGTAGACTTTCCGCTTCCGTTGTGCCCGATAATAGCAATAAATTCCCCTTCTTCAACCGAAAGGGACACGCCGTTAACCGCTTTATGATACTTGTCATACGAAAAACTTACGTTTTTTGCCTGTAAAAGTGCCATTTTAATTTCCTTTTTTTAACGAATAGAATTATTATACCAAAACGGGCAAAATTTTACAAGTATTCTACGCCGAATTTCGCGCTCGCACCCGCATAAATTTATAATAATATTTCAATAAAGACTTATTTTATATAAAATATTTAAAATATCTAGATAATTTTCCCGTTTGCCGTTGACTAATTTTCGTTTAAGTTGTATAATCTATTTGCAAAAATTATTTTTTACAAACTACGGAGGTTTTATAAATGAAAAAGTTGACAATAGACGGTAATACCGCCGCCAGTCACGTAGCCTACGCCTTTTCCGAAGTAGCGGCTATCTACCCGATTACCCCTTCTTCACCTATGGCGGAAGTTGCAGACGAATGGTCTGCTGCAGGCAGAGTAAATATGTTCGGTCAAAAATTGCGCCTTGCTGAAATGCAATCTGAAGCAGGTGCTGCAGGTGCCGTTCACGGTTCACTTACCGCAGGTGCTCTTACTACCACCTACACCGCAAGACAAGGCTTGCTTTTGATGATTCCGAATATGTATAAAATCGCGGGCGAACTTCCCCCCCCGGTTTTCCACGTAAGTGCTCGTGCGCTCGCTGCACATTCACTTAACATTTTCGGTGACCACGCTGACGTTATGGCTTGCCGTCAAACGGGTTTTGCTATGATTGCAAGTAACTCGGTTCAAGAAGTTATGGACCTTGCCTTGGTTTCACACCTTTCAACCTTAAAGGCAAAAGTTCCTTTCTTACACTTCTTCGACGGTTTTAGAACTAGCCACGAAGTTAGCAAAATCGACGTTATTGATTACGAAGAAATGAAGGCTCTCGTTGACGAAAAGGATATCGAAGATTTCCGTTCACGCGCTCTTAACCCTGAACACCCCGTTCAAAAGGGTACTGCTCAAAACAGCGATATCTACTTCCAAAACAGAGAAACTGCTAATAAATATTATTTAGCAACCCCCGCTATCGTTCAAGAAATGATGGATAAAGTTTCTGCTCTTACGGGTAGAAGTTACCACTTGTTCGACTACACGGGCGCACCCGACGCTGAAAACGTTGTAGTTTTAATGGGTAGCGGTGCTGACGCGGTTGAAGAAACTATTAACAAAATGAACAAAGAAGGCAAAAAGGTTGGTCTTTTGAAAGTTAGACTTTACCGTCCGTTTGCAATCGATAGTTTCGTTGACGCACTTCCCAAAACGGTTAAGAAGATTGCCGTTCTTGATAGAACCAAAGAAGCCGGCTCACTCGGCGAACCTTTATATCTCGACGTATGTTCTGCTCTTCTCGAAAAGGGTATGAGCGATATCAAGGTTGTTGGCGGTAGATACGGTTTGGGTAGCAAGGAATTCAATCCTTCAATGATTTATTCAGTTTATAAGAATTTGGAACTCGCTGAACCCAAGAACCACTTTACCGTTGGTATTTACGATGATTTAACCAACACTTCACTTGATTTTAGCGAAAAATACGACGCTGCACCCGCAGGTACTATTTCTTGTAAATTCTGGGGGCTTGGCTCTGACGGTACGGTTGGCGCAAACAAGAACTCTATTAAAATTATCGGTGACCACACCGACAAATACGTTCAAGGTTACTTCTTCTACGACAGTAAGAAGTCAGGCGGTATAACCGTTTCTCACTTGCGTTTCGGCGATACGCCTATCCAAAGCGCATACCTTATCGACGCTGCGGACTTCGTTCAATGCTCTAATCCTTCGTACATCACCCGTTACAATATGACGGGCGACATTAAGGAAAACGGCACGTTCTTGTTCAACACTTCTGCAAAGACGGTTGCTGAACTCGAAGAAGTTTTACCCGCTTTCGTTAAGAGAGATATCGCTAATAAAAATATCAACCTTTACGTTATCGACGCTATTAAGATTGCTGCTGAACTCGGCCTCCGTGGTAGAACCAACACAATCTTACAATCAGCGTTCTTTAAGGTTGCTAACATTATCCCCTACGAACAAGCAGTTGATTATATGAAGAAAATGGCTTATAAGTCGTTCGCTAAGAAGGGCGACGCAGTTGTTCAAATGAACTACAACGCTATCGACTCTGCCGCTGCTAATCTCGTTAAGATTGAAGTTCCCGCTTCTTGGAAAACTGCTGAAAACGGCGCTCCTATGGCGGCGGTTGCTGATAATAAATACTTTAAGGATATCGTTCATCCGATTTTGGTTCTCGAAGGCGATAAACTTCCGTCTTCTGCGTTCAACGCTGACGGTTCAGTTCCCACGGGCACAACCAAGTTTGAAAAACGTGGCGTTGCTGTTAACGTTCCTAAGTGGGACGCTACCAAGTGTATTCAATGTAATCAATGCTCGTTCGTATGTCCGCACGCTTGTATCCGCCCCGCAGTAGTTGCTGAAGGCGCTGATAAACCCGCATCTTTCGTAACCAAGGCTATGATAGGTAACAAGGGTTACGAATACAGAATGCAAGTTTCTGCGCTCGACTGTATGGGCTGTGGCGTTTGTGCAGATATCTGCCCCGCTAAAGAAAAAGCACTTACTATGGTTCCGTTCGGCTCTATCGTTGAAGAAGAAACGGTTAACTACGAATATAGTGAAACGTTACCCGAAGTTAACGTATCTGCTTGCCCCGGTTGCAAGCCCACTACGGTTAAGGGTAGTCAATTCAACAAACCGTTGTTTGAATTCTCAGGCGCTTGCGCAGGCTGTGGTGAAACGCCTTACGTTAAACTCGTAACACAACTCTTTGGTGAAAGAATGATTGTTGCTAACGCAACCGGTTGTTCGTCAATTTACGGCGGTTCTGCCCCCACCTGTCCTTACACCACTAATAAAGAAGGAAAAGGACCTGCTTGGGCAAACAGTTTGTTCGAAGATAACGCTGAATTCGGTTACGGTATGAACCTTGCTATGAAGGCTCGCCGTGCGAAGATTGAAGAAGATATGCGCGCTACTTTCGACAACGTAAACGAAAAGACTAACGCTGCGTTCGCTGCATGGCTTTCTGATAAAGAAGACGCTGAAAAATCTAAAGTTGCCGCTGAAATGGTTAAGAAAGCGCTCGAAACCGAAACTGCTGACGGTCTTGATTATATTAAGGGTAACCTTGACTGCTTGGTTAAACCGTCAATTTGGATTTTCGGTGGCGACGGTTGGGCTTACGATATCGGTTACGGCGGATTAGACCACGTTCTTGCTAGTGGCGAAAACGTTAACGTTCTCGTTCTTGATACTGATGTTTACTCTAACACGGGTGGACAAGCAAGTAAGTCAACTCCTACCGGTTCAGTTGCTAAATTTGCCGCTGCTGGTAAGAGAGTTAAGAAGAAAGACCTTGGTATGATGGCTATGAGTTACGGTTACGTTTACGTTGCTCAATGCTCAATGGGTTCTAATAAGCAACAACTTATGAACGCACTCGTTGAAGCAGAAAAATACGACGGACCTTCACTCATCATTTGTTACGCACCTTGTATCAACCACGGTATCAACATGATGAAATCTCAAGACGAAGAAAAGAAGGCTGTTGATTGCGGTTACTGGCAACTTTACCGTTACAACCCCGAACTTATTGACGAAGGTAAAAACCCCTTCTCACTCGATTCAAAAGAACCTACCGCTGATTATAAGGCGTTCTTGCTCGGCGAAACTAGATACGCTTCACTTATGAAAGCACGTCCTGAACTCGCTGAACAACTCTTTGAAAAGACTGAAAAAGACAGTAAGTTAAGGCTTGAAACTTATAAAAACCTTGCTAAAAACGACTAATTGAATATTAGCGTGATAAAGGCGTGTTGAAAATTCAACACGCCTTTACTTTTTGTTTTTTTTTATTTATTTCATTAGTAAAAATATTGCAATCGCAACGTGGATTATAACGCCTAGTGCGTTAAGAACGCCAAAATACTTGTGTTCTCTGCCAGTTTTGTGCCTAAAAAGGCGCATTGCTATAATTCCACCCGGCGCACCACCTAAAAGTGAAAGAGCAAGCAACACCTTTTCGGGTATTCTATACGCCCCCGCTTTTGCCTTTAATTTATCAACGCCGTAAACTATAAAAGTAATTATTGATAACGCAATTAAATACGCCCCGTAAATATCTAACATATTTTTCCCCTTTTCACGTTTTTCGCTTGGTTTTTCAGTCTATTTTTATTTTACGTTAATTTTTTAGTTTGTCAACTGTTTTGTGCCTTTCATTTTATATATTTCGCGTGCGCCACACGCGTGCGCGCGAAAATTTATTCGTTTTTTATAAAACTTTTTTAAAATTTGCCTTAAAAACACTTTACAACTTTACCGTAATAAAGTATAATACATATACTTTCACTTTAGCAAAATAAAGTGATAAAGTAAAATTAAGAAAATTTTTAAATAGGAGAAACTATTATGAAGAAACTTTTTACACTTACGTTGACGCTCATAATGTCACTCACCGCCGTTTTCGGCTTAACCGCTTGTAATAAAAACGACGATTTAAAGAACGTTAAAAATGCAGGCGTTTTGCTCGTTGGTATTACCGATTACGAACCTATGGATTACAAAGATGAAAACGGTAAATGGATAGGTTTTGACGCTGAACTTGCCGAAATGTTTGCTGAACAATTAGGCGTTACTTGTCAATTCGTTGAAATTGTTAACTGGGACTTAAAAGTTGGCGAAATCAACTCTAAACAAATCGACCTTATTTGGAACGGTATGACTGCTACTGCTGAACTTGGCGAACAAATTGATTTTTCAGTTTCTTATGCTAAAAACGCTCAAGTTGCCGTTGTAAAATCTGAAAGCACTATTGCAACTAAAGACCAAATCAAAAATGCAAGCGTTGCCGTTGAACCCGGTTCTGCTGGTGAAAAAGTTACAGAAGACGAAGGCTTTACTAACGTAAATGCACCTGGTAACCAAAAACAAGCGCTTCTTGAAGTTCTTGCCGGTACTTCTGATGTTGCAATTATCGACCTTACTATGGCTCAAAGCGTTGTTGGTAAAGGACAATTTGCAAGCCTAAAAGTTGTTGAAGGTGTTTCTTACGGCGACGAAATTTTTGCCGTTGGTTTAAGAAAAGGCAGCACGTTAAAGGCTGAACTTGACGCTTTCTTAAAGGCTAAATACGCAGACAATACTATCGCTAACTTGGCTGAAAAATATTCTGTTGGTATTAATACTGACGCTTTAAGTAAATAAGGTATTTATAATGGAAGTATTTTTTGAAGTTACAAATCAACTTGCTAACGGATTTTTACTTTCATTCATACTTTTTTTATTAACCTTAATAATTGCGTTACCTTTGGGGCTACTTATCTCATTTTGCACGATGAGTAAGATTGCCCCTTTGCGCGTTTTTTTTAAGGTTATAGTATGGATTTTAAGGGGAACGCCGTTAATGTTGCAACTGTTCGTAATTTTTTACGGCCCTGGTTTATTAGGCTTATTTAAGTGGCCTACTATGAATACGGGGTGGGATTGGTTTGACTCAAAGTTTGATACTAGGTTTATTGCAGCAGCAGTTGCGTTTTCTATAAATTACGCCGCTTATTTTTCTGAAATTTTCCGTGGTGGAATACAATCAATTTCTAACGGTCAATACGAAGCAGGTCAAGTTTTAGGAATGACAAAAGCACAGGTTTTTACTAAAATTGTGCTTTTACAAGTTATTAAGCGTATTATTCCACCTATGAGTAACGAAATTATAACCCTTATTAAAGACACTTCTCTTGCTAATACTATTGCCGTTTACGAAATTATTTTCCAAGCAAAATCGTTTATGAATATCGGCTTAATTTGGCCTTTCTTCTATGCAGGTATTTTCTATTTAGTTTTCGTTGGATTACTCACTATCCTATTTAATTATTTAGAAAAAAAATTATCTTATTTTAAGGCGTAGGTGAGTTATGGCGTATCTTGAAATTAAAAATTTTAATAAATCTTTTGATAACGTTACCGTTCTTAAAGGGATTGACCTTTCTTTAGAATTAGGGCAAGTTGTGTCTATTATCGGCTCTTCCGGGTCAGGTAAAACCACGCTACTAAGGTGTATCAACTTTTTAGAAACGCCTAACGAAGGTACTATGACGCTTGACGGCGAACTTCTTTTCGATAGCAATTCTACTCAAAAAGAAACTGACGCCACTCTTCGTGAAAAGCGCTTAAACTTCGGGCTTGTTTTTCAATCTTTTAACCTTTTTCCGCAATATAGCGTGCTTGATAATATTACCCTTGCACCCACTCTTTTACTTAACGATAAGGCAAAAGAATATAAGAAAAAGTTAAAACAACAATCTAAAACTGAAAGTTCTTCTAAAATAAAAATTAAAGATTTAGTTAACGATTTTATCAAATTGGAAAAAGAACAAATTAATCAAACAGCTTTATCTTTAATTGAAAAAATAGGGCTTGCTGACAAAATCAACTCTTACCCGTGCGAACTTTCGGGCGGACAATGCCAACGCGTTGCAATAGCAAGAGCACTTGCGTTAAAACCCAAGATTTTATGTTTTGACGAACCTACTTCCGCGCTTGACCCTGAACTTACGGGTGAAGTTTTAAAAGTTATCCGTTCACTTAAAGACGAAGATATGACTATGATTATAGTTACGCACGAAATGGGTTTTGCAAAAAGCGTTTCTGACAAAATCGTTTTTATGGCTGACGGAATTATCGAAGAAGAAGGCGACCCCGTTCAAATCATTACCGCACCTAAATCGGAAAAACTTAAAACTTTCTTGCGCGGTGTTGCCGAAAAGGACGGTGAATAATGTCCGGCGATATTAAAAACTGTTACGGTGAACTTTTTGAAACTATTATCAACCTTAAAACGAAAGAAGATTGCGAACTTTTTTTCCGCGACCTATGCACTATAAAAGAGTTAGACTCAATGACGCAACGAATTAAAGCCGCAAAACTTTTGCTTGACGGTGAAACTTACGAACAAATAATTAAAAAAACCGATATATCATCAGCAACGCTTTCACGCGTATCTAGATGCGTTAAATACGGCGAAGGATATAAAAAAATATTATGAAAATAAAAGGCTATTTCTTTTTTATAAGAAGTAGCCTTTTTAATCAAATTCTATAACGGGAACACCCTGTTTTCTTGCGTATTTTACCGTGTTTGCCGTTCCGCCAAAATCACGTTTAACGTACGCTAACAGTCCGCTAGCGTTATCTACCATAAATTTATTGCGCTTTTGCATACAGCCCGAATAATATTCTTCACTTAGCACAATTTTTTCATCTGCTAAAGATAACATTCTATCGTATTCTTTCTTTTGTGCACTAGTAAATTTATAATCTTGTTTTAAGCAAGGAATACACGCAATAATTTTTAATTCTTTCTCTTTTTTAATTTCTTCTAAAGTTTGAAAACAAACGGTATCAAACCCAAGAGCCATACCTACCAAGAAAGTATTAAACCCTTTATCAACAATCTTTATTAATATCTCTTTTAACTTTTGTTTATTAAAGTTTTCGTATAAAACTCTATGACCGGTTATTGCAACGGCACGTGCTTTATTTATAAAAATCTCATTCACAGCGGATTTTTCCTTTCCTTACCGTTTCCCCTTGGATATTTTTGCGGTGTGGTTTTTACTTTTTCTACGGTTATCAACGCTCTTTTTGCATCGTCTAAATTATATTCAAAAACTTCCTTTACTTTTCCACCGAGAATTTTAACAGCGTTTTCGGCTTCTTTTACTTCTTCTAAAGCGTCGCCTTTATAAGAAACGAACGTTCCCCCCACCTTAACGAAAGGTAAACAATATTCTAAAAGAGTGTTTAATCTTGCAACAGCACGGGCAGTACAAATATCAAAACTTTCCCTAAAAGACGGATTTTTTGCTAAAGTTTCTGCACGGTCGTTTATAACCCTAACGTTTTCTAAATTCAACTCTCTTACAACCGTTTTTAAAAATTCACATTTTTTTCCCGTTGCTTCAAGCATAGTTAGCGATAAATCTTCTTTCATAATCTTTAAAGGCAAAGCAGGAAATCCACCACCCGAACCTATATCGATAAGAGTTTTTCCACAAATTTTATCAACACCCAACACGCTATCAACAAAATGCTTTTTAATAACTTCTTCTCTTTCAGTAATTGCAGTTATATTAAACTGCTTATTATAAAAAATCAAAAGTTCGTAGTATTTTTCAAACTTTTCTTGCTGAATATCAGTTAACTCAATATTATACTTTCTAAAAATTTCTTTCATACAAAGAGTATACCATAAATTTTAATTATTAACAAATAAATTTTTTATCAACTTTTATTTTTAACAAAAGTAAATAACTATTTATTTTTTTTCTCTTTTTGTTTTTTTGTTATTATTTTTTATTAAATAACCATATACTTAAAAACTTTTTAACTAACATAAAATATTTAGTTAACGTTGTTCTAACAAGTCTTTAACTTTTACTTAACTGTAAATTCGTTTGAGTTTGATTGATAAAAAATAACCTTTCAACAAATTAACAAACTCTACTATAAATAATACGAATTTTAATTTTTTAAAAATAAAAAAAGATAACTAAAAAAGAAAATCATTTTTTTAATTTTATTAAAAATTTGCTAACCAAAAAGGGTAAAATAATTGATTTTTTTACCGTTATAATATATAATATATATATTAATCTACGTTTGGAGAAATTTTATGAAACTTATTTGCGACGGTCTTGATTTATCAGATGCAGTGCTTAAAGTAAGCAAGGCTCTTTCAGTTAAAGCAGCAAACCCTATTTTGGAAGGTATTAAAATTACCGCAAAAGGCGATACTTTAACACTTCTTGCAACCGATACTGAATTAACCATTGAAAAAAAGATTAAGGCAGACGTTTTGATGGAAGGAGAAACGGTTGTCGTTGGTAAGTATTTCGTTGATTTTGCAAAAAAACTTGAAAAAGAACAAGTTGAACTTTGCAGATTATACGACGGTCAACTTCAAATAAAATATTCTGATTCGGAAAGTGAACTTCAAGTGTTCCCAGCCGAACAATTCCCGAAAATTGAAAAGGAAGAAGACGAAAGTTATTTTGAAATTTCACAAGCGGAATTTAAGAAGGTCGTTGAATGCACGTCTTTTGCTTGTTCGCAAGACGATTCGCGTCCGATACTTAAAGGTTGTTTGTTTGAAATAGAAGACAATAACTTGACTGCCGTTGCGCTAGACGGGTTTAGAATGGCTGTGGTTAAGAAAGAAGTTAGCGCAAGCAAAAACATGAAAGTAGTTATTCCGTCACGCGCGCTTAACGAAATCATTAGGCTTTTAGATAAAGAAGAAAGCATGCTTAAAGTAGTTCTTCAAAAGAAAACTTTGATGGTTGAACTTGAAAACACTACTTTAACCGCAAGATTAATCGAAGGAGAATTCGTTAAATATAACCACATTTTACCAACAAACTTTTCAAACGTTGTAACGGTAAACCGCAACGCGTTGCTAAATAGTATTGAAAGAGCGGCAATCGTTGTTAGAAACGATAGATATAACGTTATAAAAATGGATATAAAAGAAGAAGGTATGAGCGTTTCTGCAAAATCAGAAATCGGTAACGTAAATGAAAATATGCCGATTAACTTGACGGGTAAAGATATTTCAATAGCGTTTAACGGAAAATATTTATCGGAATACTTAAAAATAAATGGCGATGAATTTATAAACTTAAACCTTAATTCACCTATTGACCCGTGCGTAATAACGTCGGTAGGAAACGAAGGATTTTTATATTTATTACTTCCGGTAAGAATAAACGCGTAAATCCTTGACAAAAAGGCAAAATATCTATACAATAGTATAGCAAAAATAAAAAACAAAGTAAAAAATACTAATTTTAAGGAGAAAATATTATGAAACAAACTTATCAGCCCAAGAAAAGACAGAGAAGTAAAGTTCACGGATTCAGAAAAAGAATGAAAACTCGTTCAGGAAAGAACGTTTTAAAGAGACGTCGTAATAAAGGCCGTCATAAACTTTCTGCGTAATTAAGGAAAGAAAATGACCTTTGATTACAGGCTAAAAAAAGAAAAAGATTTCAATCAGGTATTCAGTCACGGAAAAAGATTGTTTTCTTCAACGCTGACGGTGATATATTTTCCATCAAGCGAACTTAAAGCGGGTTTCGCCGTGAGTAAAAAACACGGCGGAAGCGTTAAAAGAAATAGAATAAAACGACTTTTAAGGGAATCTTTCAGAAGTTTTATACCCATTTTAGGTGAAAACTTCTTTTTTGTTTTTATACCGAAGGTAAAAGAAGAATATACGCTGGAACAGTTTAAAGAGAGTATGGGATATATTTTTAAAAAAGGCGGATTTTTAAAGTAATTCTATGTTGAAGTTTATAGGCGTTAAATTGATAAAATTTTATCAAAAATATTTATCCAAAGGGACTTGTATGTATTTTCCGTCTTGTTCGCAATACACTTTGGAAGCAATTTTAAAGCACGGCTTTTTCGTAGGGTGCTTTTTAGGCGCGAAAAGAATTTTAAGATGTACGCCGTGGTGTAAGGGTGGGTTTGACCCCGTTCCGGATAAAAAAAGCGTAGTTAAATGGGTATATTAATATGAGTGGTATTATTAATTTTGCCGAGCCTTTGGCTGGCAGTTTTTTAGTAAAAATAATTATTTGGCTTGTTAAAACTTCTTCTTCAATAGCAGCGGGCATAATTATTTTTACCTTAATTTTGAAACTAATAACTTTGCCTTTTGATTTTATTTCAAGAGCGTCAATGCGCAAAAATTCATTAAAGATGGAAGAAATGCGCCCTGAACTAGAAAGACTTCAAAAGCAATATGCAGACAATAAAGAACTTTATAACCAAAAAATGATGGCTCTTTATAAAAAGAACGGCTATTCAATGTTCGGTGCGTGCTTACCCACCATTTTGACTTTGGTTATATTTATAGTTGCAATTAACGCGTTTACGAATTATTCTCAATATCAAAATAAACTTGACTTTTACAATATGAGCAAGGCGTATAACAACGTTATTTATTACGGTATTGAACCTGACGACGAATACATTATAAGAAACGAAGACGGTTCTGTTACTATTGATAGTAAAAAATTATATAATTTAGTAAAAGAAAATAAAAACGTAGAAGTTGACGTTCCTAATACTAACATTACCGTAAAGTGGGAAAGTAACACGACAAATAAACTCGTTATAGTAACTGATAACAGTTACGTTACTGTAAAGCAAAACTTTGATATTATAAATAATAATGAAGAAAATCCCGTGTTTACTTCTTGTGATTTTGTCGTTTCTTCTATTAAAAACGACACTCTTAAATGTGAACAAAACAACAACTTGTTAAACAGTGAAGGAAAAACTTTTGAACAAGCAAAACAAGCAAACTCTGAACTTACCGTTGACGCTTTTATCAATGATATTCAAAGTTTAATGTCTGCAAAAACTTATAGGGAAAATCAATCTTCTTTCCTTTGGATTAAAAATATTTGGGTTACTGATAGCCCAACCAAGAACCCTATCGAAAGTAACTGGGAAACTTTTAAAACAACCCACAAATACGGTGGCGAAACGAGTGAAGATATCGGTCAAGATAATTACGACCGTTTAATCAAACACCTAGAAGAAGAAAAGACTGCACCTAACGGTTACTTTATTTTAGTTGCTTTGACGGCAGGTTTATCTTTCTTATCACAAATCGTTATGAGCAAGAGCCAAAAAGCACAAATGGAATTACAAACGGTTGACGGGCAAGGTGCTCAAACCCAAAAGATGATGACGTGGATGATGCCTATTATGATGGCAATATTTGCGTTTATGTATACTTCTGCATTCTCAATCTATATTATTTTGAGTACGCTTATCAGTATGGTAAGCACTTTCGGTATCAACTTCGTGGTTGATAGAAAGTTCAAAAAAGAAAAAGATGCAAATAAAACAGACGTTATTCGCGGAAGAGTTTACAATCAAAAGCAAGAAGAAAAAGTAAAAGAAGAAAAGAAAGAAAAAAGCGTTCCCGAAAAAGGTGATTTTCTTTCAGGGACGGCTGACGGAAAGAAACATATTCGCGGAAGAATAAAATAGAAAAAAAGGAGAAAATCAATGCAATTTACGGCAAAAACCGTTGATGAAGCCATTAAAGAAGGTTTAGAACAACTTGGCTTAACGGAAGAACAAGTAGAAATTGAAATTATTGAACAACCAACCAAAGGTCTTTTTGGTATTATGAAAGGTAAAGCGGTTGTTGAAATCAATAAAAAGGCTAGCGAAAACGAAAGCACTCTTAAATTCGTACAAGATATTATAGATATGATGGAACTTAACGCTGTTGCTGAACTCACTTCTGAAGGCGAAAGCACGGTTATAACCCTTTCATCAACCGATTCTTCTTCTGTAATCGGTTATCGTGGCGAAGTTTTAGACGCTATTCAAACTCTTGCAGGCGCTTGCCTTAATATAGGCAGAAAAGATTACAAAAAAGTAGTTGTTGACTGCGAAAATTACCGTGACAGAAGAGAAGAAACTTTATTAAAACTCGCTCATAAGTTAGAAGAAAAAGCAACCGATATGAGAAGAGAAGTTATTCTTGAACCCATGAGCCCGTATGAAAGAAGAATTATTCATACCGCGCTAATCAATAGTGAAACGGTTACCACAAGAAGTGACGGAAAAGAACCTAATAGATACGTCGTTATAGTACCCAACGATAAAGACGAGTTCTCTAAACCCTACAACGCAGGAAGAAACAACGCCGATAAAGGTAAAAAAGGTTTCTCATCAAATAGAAATTCAAATAAAGGCGGTTTCAAGGGAAAGAGAAATAGCGGAAGAAACGATAGAAAGCCCACCGGCGAAAAGAAGAAAACTACCATTTCTTTTGGAACTTATCTCGGAAACAGTTTAAAAGATAATTAAAAATAAGTGGCAGTAAACAAAAACTGCCACTTTTTTGTCATAACTTATTGAAAATTAAGTAAATATATGTTACAATATTTCGCAAGGAAACACTTATGGAATTAGTTGCTTTAACAGCGTTTGGCGTGGGTGGCGCAACGCTACTCGGCGTTTTAATCGGATTTATATTTAAAAACCTTACGCATAAGTTCAGCGATATAGTTTTATCCTTTGCGGCAGGCATAATGTTCTCAGCAGCCGTTATAGGTTTAATATTGCCCGCGGTTGATAACGGAGGAATTTTCAAAGCGATTTTTGGAATATTTTTGGGCGCGTTTTGCTTAAATCTACTTGATAAACTCGTTCCCCACAATCATAACTTTACGGGCGTTGACGGGGAAAAACATTATGAAAGCAAAAACGTTTCAAAGATAATGCTTTTCGTTCTTGCAATCGCCATACACAACTTGCCCGAAGGGCTTGCGGCAGGAGTCGCTTTCGGCGTTGACAACACCGAAGGCTTGCTTATTGCGGGCGGTATTGCTTTGCAAAATATTCCCGAAGGTATGGCAATTATAGGCCCTATGCTTGCAGCTGGCATTTCTAAAAAGAAAACTTTTATTTTCGCAGCGCTAACGGGCGTAATTGAAATAGTTGGAACTTTTTTAGGTTATTTTGCGGTAAATATTGCATCGGCAGTTTTGCCCTATGCCCTATCGTTTGCAGGCGGAACGATGCTTTACATAATAAGCGACGAAATGATACCCGAAACGCACGCGCACGGCAGTCAACGTGGCGCAACTTATTCGTTTTTAATCGGTTTTTGTTTAATGCTTGTTTTTGATTTCTTTTTAGGTTAGGTAAAAAATATGAAAATTAAGTTGAATTCAAATCAAGAAATTGTAAATACTATTCAAGAAGGTCTTAAAAGAACAGGCGGTTATTGCCCTTGTAGATTAGAGCGCACCGAAGAATATAAGTGTATGTGCCAAGAATTTAAATCGCAAATAGCCGACCCCGAATTTGAAGGGTATTGTCATTGTTTGCTCTACTATAAGGAAAAATAAAAAATGGCTTATAAACTGTGTTGCAGGTCGGTAACTGACTGCGCCGTGGGCTTCAATGAACAGACGTTCTATTTCATCCCACGGCTTGTCGAGCCTACTGCACCTTGTTTCTAACCCATTTTTACAACGGTTTATATGCCACGCAATACAGCGTTAACTGCCTTGTGAAAAAAAGAATATTTAATAAACAATTTATATATAGTTTATATTAATTTAATATAATTTTAAAAAAAGGAAAAAGTACGAATGAAATTAGGTAAAAGATTTGATATGAACAAAAGGCCCATCAAAACTAGATGGTGGTTAAGAGTGGCAATTACCATTGCAGCACCATTTTTCTTGCTTTTTAATAGAGCGCACGTTAAAACTGCCAAAGAAGTTAAAAAGATTAAAGGGCCTTGTTTAATTTTGTCAACGCATGCGGCGTTTATCGACTTTCCGATGGTTGCTGCAGGTATATTCCCCAAGCCGACCGGTTGGGTTATTTCGGTTGAAGAATTCCGCCGTGGCGATTTAATTATGCGTGGTATCGGTGGTATTCCCAAAAGAAAGTTCACTCACGATATTTGCACGGTTAAAAACATAATTTACTATATCAAAAAACTTAATCGTTCAGTTACCATTTACCCCGAAGCAAGATTTGCTTTGGCAGGCGTAAACGAACGCCTTGACGGTGCGCTCGGTAAACTTTGCAAAGTTTTAGGCGTTCCCGTAGTTATGTGTATGGCAAACGGTAACTTTATTAATTCACCGCAATGGTCCAAAAAGCCTTATAGAAAAATCCGTCAAGAAGCCGAAATTTATCAACTTTGCTCAAAAGAAGAAGTAAAATCGCTTTCAGCAGAAGAAATTCAAGACCGTATCGAAAAGGCTTTCGTTCACGACGAATATAAGTGGCAAGTTGAAAAGAATTACCACGTAACTTGCAAAAAGCGTGCCGACGGTTTGCACAAAATCTTATACAAGTGCCCTGCTTGCGGAAAAGAATTCAATATGCACAGCGAAGGAATCCACTTATGGTGTTCTGAATGTGGCGCAAAGTGGGAAATGGATACTTTGAGTAGACTAAACGGCGTTAATACCGATAAAGGATTTTCGCATATTCCCGACTGGTATAACTGGGAAAGAGAAGAAGTCAGAAAAGAAGTGCAAAACGGCACTTACCACTTTGAAGACGACGTTCGCATTGAAGATTATTACAACAGTAGCAAGAAATTTATAGTCGTTGGCGACGGACGTTTGACGCACGATAAGGACGGCTTTACCATAACGGGAACGATTGACGGCGAACAAGTAACCATAAGAAAACCCGTTGACTCAATGTATTCTTGCCATATCGAATACGACTTGGTTGGTCGTGGCGAATGCGTTGACATTGCAACAGAAAAAACTTCGTATTTTATGTTTATGAAGACCAAAGAAAACCGTTTAACGAAAATCCATTTTGCAACCGAAGAGATGTTTGATTTTTATGCAAAAGAACAACAAAAACGGTTTATATGCTACGCAATACTGCGTTAAAAAATACAATAAAAAAAGTTCACTCTTTAATTATAGAGTGAACTTTTAATTTGTATAAATTATTTGCCTTTTTTTACTTTTCCGTTTTCAACGACGAGTTTGTTTATTTCTTTATTCTTAAACACCGTTCTATCAATACCCGTTGCGGTAAAAATTGTTTGCAAATGCTCAACCGCCCCCACCAACTTTCTTTGGCGTTTTTTATCAAGTTCAGATAAAACGTCGTCCAAAATAAGCACGGGGTATTCGCCAAATCTATTAAAGAAAGTTTCAGTTTCGGCAAGTTTAAGAGCAAGTGCAACCGTGCGCTGTTGACCTTGTGAACCGTAAACCCTAACGTCAAGATTATTAAGCGTAAATTTAATGTCGTCACGGTGCGGACCGATAGAAGTATAACCAAGCCTTAAATCGCGTTCTAACCCCGCCTTTAAGTCGTTAAACATAGCGCTCGCAATCTCGTCTTCCGTGCCGTAATAGCCACTTTCGGTCTTCATTTTAAGCGTTTCTTTGCCGTCTGAAAGAAGTGCGTGTTTTTCTTCTGCAATCGGTGAAATTAGCGTTAAAAATTCGTTTCTTGCCTTAATGATTTTACCCGCTTGTTTGGTAAGTTGTTCATCCCAAACGGGCAAGGTATCTTTAATCAAAGCGATATTTGGTTCTTTTAAAAGATTGTTGCGTTGTGAAAGAATTTTGTTATAGCGTTGCAAAGCGTAAAAGTAAGATTTAGATTGTTGCGAGAGTGAAACGTTGAGAAATCTTCTTCTATCTTCGGGGCTTTCTTGAACGAGTTTTAATTCTTGAGGATTAAAAAACACGCTGTTTATATTGCCCAAAATTTCGCCTATTTTTAAAACTTGCACGCCGTTTACGAAAATATTTTTCTTATCGAATTTATTAAAATTAACGCGGACGGAAACCTTGCCGTAAAGAGAAGTGGCGTCGGCGGAAATTTCCGCCATATCTTCGCCGTTTTTAATAACTAGCCTATCTTTATTTGCGCGCGGAGAGTAGCCCGTGCAAAGGAAAAATATTGCTTCGGCAGCGTTAGTTTTACCTTGGGCGTTTGCGCCCGTTAAAAGATTTATGCCGGGCGAAAAACAAATATTTTCTTCCGAATAATTGCGGAAGTTTTTAAGAGATAGGCTATCAATATGCATAAAAATAAAAAAATCTAAAAATTTCGATTAAAAAACTTTATTTTACTTTAAAAATATTATATAATGTTTTTTACTTAAATGCAACTGATAAAAAGGTGGAGTTATGATAGAAAAAGAAAATTATGAAATTTTATGGGAGCAAACCTTCCTTCCCGAACTTGACAGGACGGTTAGTTCTATTGCCTATGAAACTTATATCAAGCAATTAACCCCCGTTGATATTCAGGGCAACAAAATCATACTCTGCACCAAAAGCAAATTGTTTGCAGACACCGTTAGTGATAAAACTATCGGCTCTAAAATTAGAGAAGCTTTGCTTAAAACAAATACGCACATTACTGATTTTGAAGTGGTTGTTGCCAACGATAGAGAAGATTATATAAAGCAAATAGGCGCTGAACAAGGCGAACAAGTAGACGTTTACGGTTCGCCCATTAACGCAAAGTTTACCTTTGATTCGTTCGTAGTAGGTTCTTCAAACGAATTCATTTACGCCGCCGCAAAAGCGGTTGCTGAAAATCCCGGTGACGCGTATAATCCCCTATTCATTTACGGCGGAACGGGGCTTGGTAAAACGCACATTCTTATGGCGATTGCAAACTATCTTAAATTACACCGCCCGACCTTAAAAGTGCTTTACGCAACTTGCGAACACTTTACCAACCAAATGGTGGAAAGTTTGAGTAAAGGTAAACTTACCCCCGCTGATTTTAGAAAAAAATATAGAAACGTAGACGTGTTGCTTATTGACGACGTTCAGTTTTTAGCAAAAAAGCAAAGTACGCAAACTGAGTTTTTTAATACTTTTAACGAGTTGGTTGCGCAAAACAAGCAAATCGTTTTGACTTCTGACCGTCCCCCGCACGAAATTGAACTTCTTGAAGATAGACTTCGCACAAGATTTGAAGGCGGTTTGCTTGCAGACGTTCAAACCCCCGATATCGAAACAAGAATTGCAATTTTAAGAAGAAAAGCCGAAGAACAAAAGTGCGTTGTTGATATTAAAGTGTTAACCTACCTTGCCGAAATGAGCGATAGCGATATCCGTTCGCTTATCGGTAAACTCACCAAAGTAGTTTTTGCAAGTAAACTTCACGAAAGACCTATTACGATTGACTTGGTAAGGGAAGCGCTTAAAGAAAGTGCAGGCGAAAGGCAAGAAGAATTGCAAGCCGAAGACATTATCAACTGCGTTTGCAACTTCTATAAAGTTTCTAAGGCAGATATCGTAGGTAAAAGAAAGAATAAAGAATTCGTTACCCCCCGTCAAATTTGCATGTATTTGATTTTGGATATGATGACTTTGCCACAAGTAACCGTTGGTAACTTCTTTGGTAGAGACCACGCCACCGTTATTTACGCGCGTGATAAAATTAACGAACAAATTAAAACTGATAGCAAACTTTACGTGGAAATAAACGATATAAAGAAAATGCTTTTAAAACAATAAAAAACCCGTTTTTACAACGGTTTATATGCTACGCAATACAGCGTTAACTGCTTTGCATTTTGACTTCGATAACCAAAAAGGTTTATCTCACCCAAAATGCGTCGCGAGCCTTGTCTTGCTTGCATCTAACCCGTTTTTACAACGGTTTATATGCTACGCAATACTGCGTTAACTACTAGATAAAAAAATTTTTATAAAACAAACTATGAACAGATTTATTGAAGGACAATTTGATGCCGTTGTTATCGGCGCGGGGCACGCAGGTTGCGAAGCCGCATTGGCGCTCGCAAGAACGGGCTTTAATACCGCTATGCTTACTCTTAATTTAGATAGCATAGCGTTTTTGGCGTGCAATCCTTCAATCGGTGGAACTGCGAAAGGGCAAATCGTGCGTGAAATAGACGCGCTCGGTGGCGAAATGGGTATTAATGCCGACGCGGCGCTTATGCAAATAAGAATGCTTAACCGTGGCAAGGGTGCTGCCGTTCAATCTTTGCGTGGGCAAGAAGACAAAAACTTCTACCACACCATAATGAAAAAGACGCTTGAAAACACGCCCAACCTTAAAATTTTACAAGGCGAAGCGGTGGAAATTTTAACCGACGAGCATGGCGAAAAAGTAACGGGCGTTTTGACCGCTTTCGGCGGAATTTTAGAGTGCAAAAGCGTCGTAATCGCAACGGGCGTATATCTAAACGGTAGCGTTATTGCGGGCGAATGGCGACAAAATTCAGGCCCGAACGGTTTTCAATCGGCGGCAAACGGCTTGACTGAAAATTTAATGAAGTTGGGCTTTACCGTGCGCCGTTTTAAGACGGGTACGCCTGCTAGAGTCGACGCAAGAACAATCGACTTTGATAAATTAGAAATTCAACAAGGCGAAACGGATATTTACCCGTTTAGTTTTATGAGCGAAAGAGTGCCCGAAAAGCAAACGCCTTGTTATTTAACCTACACCAACCAAGATACGCACGATATTATTCGCGCAAACTTACACCGCTCGCCCCTATACGGAGGGCTAATTAAAGGAACGGGCCCAAGATACTGCCCGTCTATTGAAGATAAGGTTGTAAGATTTTCAGATAAAGAGCGCCACCAACTCTTTTTAGAGCCCGAAGGCGCTGACACCAACGAAATTTACGTTCAAGGCATGTCAACTTCTCTTCCCCACGACGTACAAAAGGCTATGTACCGTACGGTAAAAGGGCTTGAAAAGGTTGAAATTATGCGCTACGCGTACGCTATTGAATACGATTGCATTGATTCGTTAGACCTTTACCCCACTCTAGAATTTAAAAAGATTATAGGTCTTTACACCGCAGGGCAAATAAACGGCACAAGCGGTTACGAAGAAGCGGCTGCACAAGGCTTGATAGCGGGGCTTAACGCGTCGTTAGCAATGCGCAACGAGCCACCTATTATTCTTTCGCGCGACGACGGCTACATAGGCGTGTTAATTGACGATTTGGTTACCAAAGGCACTAACGGGCCGTATAGAATGATGACAAGTAGAGCTGAGTACCGTATCGTTTTAAGGCAAGATAACCCCGATTTTAGGCTTACCGAAAAGGGAAGAAAAGCAGGGCTTGTTACTGACGAAAGATACGCCGTTTATTTAAAGCGTGTAAGCGAATATCAACAAGCGACGGCTGAAATGAAAAATACCGTTAAGCCGGGTGAATGTGAAGAACTCTTAAAAAAATACGGTTACCAAAAACCCAACACCGCGTTGAGCAAAGCGGATATGGTACGCCGTGGCATACCACTTGCGGAAATTATTGAAGCGTTCGGTGGCTTTGAAAATATTAGTAAAGAAATTATCGACACGGTTGAAATCGACGCCAAATACGAAGGCTATTTACAAAAAGGGCTTGACCAAATAGAAAAGGCAAAAAAACTTGAAGAAAAACTTTTGCCCGAAGATTTAGATTATTCAGCAATCAAAGGTTTAAGATTAGAAGCAAGGCAAAAACTTGATAAAATCCGCCCCCACTCGTTAGGGCAAGCGGGTAGAATTTCAGGCGTTTCCCCTGCTGATATAGCGGTGTTGATGGTGTATTTAAAAAAATAAAACTCGTTTTTGCAACCGTTTATATGCGTCGTGATGAGCACAAAACTTGCGTTTTTATTTGGTTACGTACGGACGTATGCGCCCTGCATAAAATACTCGTTTTGCACGCCTGACTAGCATCTAATCTACTTTTTTGAGAGAGTAAAGACAAAAGTGACATAGCCACCTTGTTTCTAACCCGTTTTTATAAAAATTCAAATAGAACTTGATATGAAAAAAGAGTGAGAAAAATTTTTCTCACTCTTTTTGGTTGCGAAAATAAATTTAATAAATGGTCGTTTAATTACACTAAAAACGGTTCTTTGCCAAGGCGGTGGACTAAAACTTCGTCAACCACGGCGTTTGAGCGATTTTTTAAGAAAAACTCAACGATATCGGCAATATCTTCGGGCATAATCATACCTTCGCCCGTCAGGTCGGGGCGAGTAACCTTAACCATATCGGTAAAAACGCCACCGGGCGAAATTACGTGAACGCGCACGCCGTCTTTATAAACTTCTTGCGCAAGCGATTTTGTAAAGCCGATTAGTGCGTGTTTTGACGCCGTGTATGCGCTTTGGTTTGGGTAGCCCGCGTGTGCAACGACCGACGCGATATTAATTATGCTTGCCCTATCCGATTTTTTAAGCGTAGGCAAAGCGGTTTTTGTAAGCGCATAAGGCGCACGCACGTTGATTGCCATAATTTTATCAAAAACTTCCATAGAAGTTTGTTCAAGTGTGCTGTTGACGGCAATGCCCGCGTTATTGATAAGGATATCAACCCTGCCAAACAGGGCTAGCGCGCGATTAAAGCCACTTTCTATGAAAGAAATATCCGTCAAATCGCCTGCAATAATTTCCGCCCTTTTGCCCAACTGACGAACGGCGTTAGCAGTTTTTTCAAGGTTAACAAGATTGTTACCACCAAAAAGAATTACGTCAGCGCCCATTTTTGCAAGTTTAACGGCGAGTGCGCTACCTATACCGCCACCTGCGCCGGTTAAAAGCGCAACTCTATTATTTAACATAGTCTATCATCTCCAAAAATATATAATAAATTCTATCACAAACCAAGTAAAAAAACAAGCGACTCGCTAAGATTAAGCGAGTCGCGTGTAATACTTTTTAAGACGGTCTGTAAGCCGAGTTCTGTCGTGTACGGTCATTTATCTACGAATAACGTTACCGTTATCCCCCAGCGATATTCGTTAAACCGTTTCGGTGAAACTCCCTAGTGAAACGGTTTGTCAATCTTGCGTCGGGTGGGGTTTACACAGCCCCTCGCGTTACCGCAAGGGCGGTGCGCTCTTACCGCACCTTTTCATCCTTACCTAAAACTAGGCGGTAATTTTCTGTTGCACTTTCCTTAAAGTCGCCTCCACCGGGATTTCTCCGGCACCCTGTTTCTAAAACGCTCGGACTTTCCTCATTGACAGGCTCTCCCTGCCCCCGCGACCGTATAACCGACTTAAAAAGTAACGGTATTATAACTTATTTATAAAAAATTGTCAACAAAATAAAAAGACGGATAAACTGAAAAGTTTTTCCATCTTCTTATTTTAAGGCTATAAATAAAGCCTTTTTTAAGGTTCGTTCGCTAAAAATTTTCGTTAAAAACAAGTTTAACTCTAAAATTTAGCCAAGATTTAAGATTTTACAAATCGTCTGCGTCTTGAACGGGAATTTCATACTTATCAAAAGCGTCTACCCCCGTGTATGAACCTTGCGCATCAAAATCACTTTCAAAAGTGCAATTACTTACAATTTTTTGCGCCGGTATTTTGACTTTTGCCAGTCGTTTTACTTTTCTTTTTATCTTTCATAACATCCCCCTTGGTAATATTGTGCGTAGCAAAAAGAAATATATGCAAAAAGAACGGCATTTTCGCCGTTCTTTATATGGTAAGTTTTGGTTATTTAACGCCTATTCTAGTAGCCTTTGCCTTGCCCGACAGAATATCTTTAATGGTATATTTTGCAGATGCAATAATAACGTTAGTGCCGATTTTAACTGCTTCTTTGATATATTCAAGTTTGGCTTTTGCGCCGTTTGCACCCGCGCGAGACGCGCCGTTGCAGTAATCTTCACAAGCGTTTATATTGTCTAAAACTTCGTAAATATCTTTACCGCTAATTTCTTCAATAAGCGTAGACGGGTCTTTGCTATCTTTATAAATCCCGTCGGCACTAGTTAAAATAAGCAAGTTTTTGGCTTTAACAAGGCAAGCAATTTGGGTGGCGGTTTCGTCGTTATCAACGCATTCAACAACCTTTTGGTTTTTATTTTTGAGCGATTGAATTTCAAAACGACGGCTTTCTTCTGTACTTACGGCGTCGTTATAATTGATAATCGGAATAGCGTTTTGTTCTTTACAACGAAGTAGAGTTGCTTTAAGGTGTTCCCTTTTTTCGTCTTCGTTAAAATGTTGGTGTTCAACCAAGATTTGGCGGATAGAATATTTTGCGTCAACGTATTGACGGTAAGTTGACATTAAGATAGATTGACCTTGTGCAGCGTAGTCAGTTTTAACGTCTTCAATAGAACCTTTAAGTTCTTTGCCGTTTCTTTTAATGTAATCAAGTCTGCCCGTTTCGGCAGCACCGCTCGTAACCCAAATATAGCCGGGTTTTAATTCGCTTGAAAGGCGCGCAATAAGCGTGTAGTCAAGCATATTGCTTTCCTTATGGATAAGCGCCATTGAGCCGATTTTGCCAACGAGTTCAATATCAAAGTTCATAATCAATACCTAAAAAAATTTGATAACAAAATTATATACTAAAAACACAAAATAAACAATAAAAAAAAGGCAAAAAACAAATTTTTGCCTTAATTTTTACTTATATAAAAGAATTTTTTCCTATTCGCTTGCTTTTTCGCAAGTTTTAGTAGCATTTTTCTTTTTTCTAAAGATAAACGAGCGGAAAAGAATTATATTCATTACAACGAAGAACGCCGACAAAATTATGAGTGTTAGAATAGGTTCTTTGGGTGCAAGCGTTGCCAAAAGCATCATAGGGAAACCGAACACGATTGCGGGGAAGTTTTGGTAAACCAAGTTATCCGCAACGGGGGTTTTGAAGTCAGGGTCTTTTTCACGGAGCAACATTATGCCCGTGCTTGCCGTACCCGTGAGCATGCCGTACATTGCAAGGAATTGTTCTTCGTGATAATCTTTGAACAGCGTTTTTGCAACCATAAAGTTGTAAGCGTAAGTGATAATTAAACCAACTAAACCTAAACCCAACAAGATTGCCCAGTATTGTTTGATAATATCAATTCTGATTGCGGCGATACCTGCAACAATCATAATATCAAAGCAGGTGTTGCTAATTCTCGTTAAAAGGAAGTTGTTCGTATAACGGCGTTGAACCATTTTCTTATTCTTAAGACCGTTGAGAATAACTTTAAGAAGTGTTGCGAACAACACGCCGAATAAGAAGTTAAAGCCAAAGATAACAGAGCGCATATTCGGTAAAAGTTTGCCAAGCCCGAGCATAGCGGCGTACGTAAAGCCGTAAGCAACGGCAACCAAAGCAACTTGAACGGTTAGTTTATCGATACTGCCGGAAAACGGAACTTCATCTTTATCTTGAATTTGGTCAAGCGTAAGAGATTCGTTTGTAAGAACGCCCCTTTTGAACTTGCCCTTTTTCTTTAACACGTTAAGATAAATAACGCCACCGATACTTGCGCTCAAAAAACCGAGAGCGGCAATCGAAAGCCCGAAACTTCTGCCACCGATAAAGCCGTAATCATTTTCGTAAATATTTCCGTAGTTAAGCGCTTGACCTGAACCTTGTCCGTAACCAAAAGGTAAGAGAATACCAGCTGCGGGGAAAAATTCAGGAAGGATAAGTGCAACGATAATTATCGTGATTGCAAGACCGAAAACCGCTTGCAAAAGATAGGTTGAAACGGTTGTTACGCCCGTGTTAAAAATTTCGCTTGCGCGTTTTTTGGTCATTTTTTTATCGCTAGTTTTAAGCGACTGCGCTATAAAACCTAACGCTAGGGCGTGGTAAGTGATAATTTCTAACGCGCTCATACCTTTTCCGCCGAAAAAGTTCGTATCGAACAAAAGCTTATCCGTAATTGCGGTGTATACGGCAGAAATGATTAGCAAAATTAGTCCGCCAAGCACCGAAGTTGGTACAAGTGCGTTTTTAAGCCACGGAATTGACTTTTTAATCAAGTACGCAACCAAAAGGCTAAGCAAAAGCGTTGCGACTAGGTTTAAAAGACCCCAAACGCTAGAGTCCCAAAAATTTTCCATAAGGTTCCCCCCCTTGTAAATTTTTATATCTGTGGTAAAAATTAACGAATTTTATAGCGTTAAAACCTTTATCACCCTTGAACTGATATACTTTATCCCCAATGTAAATATTGAGTTTATTGCGTCCCAAAACGCTGATACCAGAAATAATATCAAAAGAGAAAGAGCAACAAACCTTGTCCGCATTAAGGGTGATTTTATCCCCGAAAAGGCGGATAGTTGCAATATCAAAAATTTTTCGTTTATGCTTGTACAAAATAACTTCACTAACGCTTGCCGTATCGGTAAACGCAGGTGAAAGGTCATATTTGGATAAATCAAGATTGTTGATAAAATCTTCTTGATAAGTATACCAATCGTTAACAAAAGTGAAGTCAAAGTCGCCGACAAACTTCTTTTCGGGCGTGTAGCGTGCAGTTTTACCGCATGAACAACAAGTAATCGTATCGCCCTTTGAAGTAAATTTACTCAATCCGCAATGCGGACAAACGTAAAGCAATCTGTCAAGATATTCGGCGTTAGCCTTGCCGTAAAAACTTCCGCTATCGCACGCTTCGTTGACGTAAAGTTCGGTTTTGATTAGTTCGTAAAGTTCAGTTTCGGGCATATTTTTAATATCTTCATATTCAACGACTTTAGAAACGTAAGCGCGCATTTTGCCCTTTCTTATGCAGTCGCTCCAACGTGGGTGAACGCCGTAGCCCCCTTCAATTCTGAAAAATGCGATAGGCAACTTCAAAAGTTTAGCAAGTTTTGCTATTGCGGGGTTGATATATACGGTTGTTCCGCTATAAGTGCGGTTACCTTCGGGCGCAATGGCGATAGTTCCGCCCTGACGGGCAACCCTTGCGCAGTCCATAACCGCTTGCGTGTCGGAAGTTTGTTTTTTGATAGGAATAGGCGCAACGGCAAAACGCAGTAGTTTAGAGATAAATCCGTTTGAAAAAATATCTTCGCTTGCAACAAAATAGGTGTGTCCTTTAAACGCAAGAGCGACCAAAAACTGGTCGAAAAGCGTTTGATGATTGAAAAGAATTAAGTATTGACGTTTGCCTTGTTGTTTAAACTTTTCAATCTTAACACCATATTTTGCTTTAACAAAACCTATTAAAAAGAGTTTAGCCAAGCCTACTATAATTTTGTGCCGAGTTAGC
>JAZRNE010000004.1:0-30678 GCA_045648045.1 Christensenellaceae bacterium | reverse complement strand
AGTTTAAGTTCAAATATATAATCTTTGTCGTCAAAAGGCTCTACTTGATATAAAAGCATCGGTGATATATTTTTTTGTTCAAATAAATCCATCATTGTGCCTTTTTAACTGATTGCTTTGTCTTGGTGGTTCTATTCGTTTTAGGTCTTTGAACTTGTGTTAAACTCTTTTTTAACGCTTCCATTAAATCAATAATTTTTGTTTCTTTACCTTCTTTAGGGGAAACTATTTCTTTACCAGCAATTTTTCTTTCAATTGCATTTTTAACTTTTTCAATATATTCGTCTTTATACTCTTCCGGCTTAAACTCTCCGCTCATACTTTCAATAATTGCTTTTGCCATTTTAAGTTCTTGTGTATTACCACTATCCTTTATCTCTTTGGACGGATTCTTTTGAACTTCTTCTTCAAAAAATAACGTATTAAGAAGCATTTGACCGTTTTTTGCTCTTATCATGATAAGCGTTTCTTTTTCGCCTAAAACCGTTTTTGCTATTGCAGCCTTATTCTCTTCTTCCATTGCTGTTAAAAGTACGGAATACGCCTTTTCTGCTCCCGTAGGAACAACATAATATGGTTTATCAAAATACAACGGGTCCACGTCGCTAACGTCAACAAATTTTTCAATAGTTATATTCTTATCTTTTTTTGATTTTATCTTCTCAAAATCCTTATCTTCAAATATTACATATTTACCCTCTTCATATTCGTAACCTTTAACAATATCCTCTTGTTTTACTTCTCTGCCATCACAAGCAGAGCAAGTTTTCTTATACTTAACTCTACTCATTGTTTTCTTATCTATCATATTAAAGCCAATACTATTGTCTTTTATCGTATTGTGCAAAGTAATCGGTATATACACCAAACCAAAACTTATACTTCCTTTATAACTGTAAGCCATATTATTCTCCTTTTATTTTAGTATAAGCATTTAAAATAAAAATAAAGGTCTGCTTAAAGCAAACCTTTACACTATTTATTCTTCTATTTTAATCTTTGTTGTTAGCACTTGAACTTCGTATTCATACTGTTCTTGAGTTATTAAGTTCCGCTCTAAAAACAGTTTTAACGTTTCTAATTGTTTTTCTAATAAAAACTTATTATCTATCTTTTGTTTTTCCATTTTTTTAAAGGCGCTCTTTTAATTGTTTAATTCTTTTATCAATTCATCGCACCATTTACATTTTATATTATTTCTCTTTAGTGTTCCATTGCCAATATATGTTGCAACCAATTCCATAGATATTCCCGAATTATCGTACATATTAATTGTATCACAATAAGGAAAAATTTTCTTAAAATTTTCAATCGCACCAGAAAATCTTCTATCAATAGTATCGTCACTAACACCATGACCACCCATAGCAATTCTTTTCTTAACACGCTCTTTAGCAATTTCAGGAGATTCAACACCAACGTAACGTAAGTGTATTTCATATCCTAATTTTTTTGCTGTTATTATACTATTTACTATATTTGAACCATTCAAGGTTGTCTCGCGGTTTAGTGACAATCCTTTATCAAAACATTCTTGTTGTAATTTTATGAGTTTTTTACCAGCCTCAATTTGCGCAGCAGAATCTTTCCAATCTTTACCCGCATCTTTAACTATCTCATCAGTATTGAGCCTAATACCCAAATCTTCAGCCTTGTTTATTGCAAACAGAGTACTTTTACCAGCACCATTTACGCCTGCAAAAATTGTATACCTTTTAATATTTGACATTTTTTATTACTTCCGCATGTTTCTTCTTTAACAAATGATTATATATCGCAGTATACAACTCTATTTCCTCTTCCGTTTCGGCTTTCGCTATCAAAGTATTATACTCATCAGCACCAAGAACTTTAGACTCATCTGCCAAAATAGTTTTTGCCATGTTTTCCAAACTTTCTATCTTAGTCATAATACTCTCCTTGTTCTTTCTTTATTTATATTATACACATATCTAAAAATAAAATCAACATATTTAACCATTTTACAATCTTTCAATAATTGGCCATCATCATTATCCAATAAAAAACTTAACACATAAACATCATTTTAGGCTAGAAATTCCTAGATATACCATAGTTATTATGCATAAAAACGCCCTAAACATTGGGGACTTTTGGGGACATATACTTTTTTGAAGAAAAATGAATCGATGCTATCTCGGTATAATTTTTTGGGTTTTTGTTAGATTTTGAGTGCAGTTTTCAACCCACAATTCTGCACTTGTTTTTAGATGATTTATTACTTAAATTTTATAAAATAATTCCTTAAAATCCCTCGGAGTAACATCCGTGCCGGTTCAAGTCCGGCCAGCGGCACCACGAAAATCGTTAGGAATTTCCTAGCGATTTTCTTTTTTTAAAATTTGTTTAAAATCTCAATTAAAATTAAACTTTATCCCAAATTTGCCCAAAAATTTTTACCCAAACCTTTACCCAATTTTATTTATAATAATTTTATTAAAACTATAGTCAATAATTTGTCGTTCTGTTATATAAAAATGTTTATAAATAGCTATACACCCCATATCGCATCCCCTAAATTTAATCTCTGTATCCAAATACAGCCCCTTACAAAGTATAAGAAACATCAAGATAGAAAAAAACGACCTCTCAAATTAGAAAATGAAAGTCGTTTTTTACACATATATTATTGTTATTTCTTTATAAACCACTCATTAACACGACAATATCCATACATTTTATAAATAATTAATTGTAGTATAATTTTACAAATTAAAAAAGCCAGCATAAACGAACTATTTTTAAATCATTTAACTTTTAAAAGAAACTTTCAAATTGTATTTTATACTTATCTCGAAAAATCTTCAAATCAAAACTATCCCGTAATCGACTCTCTCAATTTATTAAAATATCTAGTAAAAAAGCCCTTTGTGCGAGATTTCTCGGCTAAAAATTTAGCGTGGTCACAAATGTCTTTATCCTTTAATAAATACTCATATTGTTTATTATTTTCTTTGAAAACTAGGAAAAGAGCATCACAATCTTTTTCATTTTCCATTTTAGGTATGTTCATAAAGTAGTTCTTACGTTCTTCATCATTATGTGCTTTATCAAATACTGCTAGGATTAATTCTTTATTGTGCCCCCACGAATTATAAACCAACAACTGTTCATAACTTAGTTTTTCATACATTTTACACTGATAAATCTTTACTAAAAATTCATGCTCATTTTGCATAAGTTTTTCTAATTGATTAACCGTAGTATATATATCATAATAAATATCAATGTCTATGTTTGGATTATAATCAAATTTATTATTATAAATTGTTGATGAAATAATCGCTTCTTTCACATCACCTATTCTTATTAATTCATCAGTTATTTCTTTGCATAAACCGACAAGATATTTTACATGGGACAAAATCTCATGTGAAACATTCGAAAGTTTTTTATGTTCATTTAGAAGCGCTACATAGCGATTTATTATTGTTTCAGGCACATTCCCAACTGGATATTTATTTAAAAATCCCATCAATTCATTTTCTAATACGTCATTTACATCACCGGTTAACTCCATATATTTCAATATTTCACTTTCTGAATTTAATGCACGCGACTTTTTATATGCATCCAGTATCAAAACTCTCTTACTATCATCCAAATCGCAGTAATTATATTTTTTAAAAGGTAATTGAGAAAAAATATTCATTTTTGATGTAATAGAAAGTGATAAAATATAATTTGCAATCTCAAAAACATCCTCTGAAGATTTTATAATATCCACAAGCAGCTGAATAAATGCTTCAATATTAGGCTCGATGTTTTGAGCATTGAAAAACATTATACAATCGTTTACAGCCATTAAGTATTTTTCTTCTTCAGAAACGAAAGGATATGATATAGAAAACATAAATTTATAATTTTCTTTTATATCAGTGTCCATTTTTAATAATGTTTCTCTATATAAAGAAAACAACTCTCTATCAAAAGAAAATAACTTACTTACTATATCGCTGTTAAAAATTTCAATATCATACTCTTGCTTTGTTAACAAAAGCTTATTATACAAAACATTAAACAAATATAATTTGTAATACTTGTTTTCAAACAAACTCTTTATCAAGGTTTCATTGAATTTATCAACCAATATAAGTTTGTCTATTATTTCTAAATATTTTAGAGAATAATCGTTAATATTATTCAAGTATTCAACAACAGCCTTATGGTTTTCATTTTTCTTGTACGCCGTTGTTATTACAGTAAACACGTTATCATTGGTAATCTGATTAGCTGTTAATAAAGAAAGTAATGTTAATGTGGTATCGATCTTTAGCGATGGATATTGCTTTACATACAGCTCCATCATTTTTTCTAGTTTTTGTTTATTAACACTATTAAACAAATGATTTTTTCTATTACTTAAATCAATAAATAGTTGTTTTGAAGCTTTTTCTTCAGGTATTAATTCAAATAAAATATCTTCATTTTCAAGAATATTAATTTCATCACCAACTAAAACAGGACTATTTTTTTCAAAATAAATATCCTTGAATAATACAACTCTTTCTTTTATTTCTTTTGATAATAAACACCTGCAATCCAAGGCTTCTTGCCCTAGTTCCCCAACCTTGACGCGAACTTTTTCAACATAATCCTTTATTATTTGTTCAGCTTTATCAAACTTGTAATTGATAATTTTAACTATCGCATCAACAGTTTTCTTAGAATAATCTTTTGTCCACAACAAATTCTCTTCTAAAGTTATTATCAAAAATTGAGGGGAACTTACATAACAAAATTCTAGCAATTTTTCATTTCTAATTACTGTTAGTGGCAAATTAAAGCCTCTTTGCTCAATCATTATAATTGTATCTTTAAGCACCTTACATCCTAACTCTAGATTCTTTTCTACAATAATATTAAGCCTATCATCATCGATGCTTTTGTCATATGGATACAATAATAATTCTTGTAGTTCTGTTTCTTCCTCACATTGTATGTAACTTCCCTTTGGATAACTATAGAAATATTCTCTATAGTCTGACTTAATGTATCCGTTAATTATATATTGTGCAAGCCTGCTAAAAAATAAATCATTTAAGTTTTTATTTTCTTCAAAAACACTCCGTTCTTTTATAAAAGCTCTTAATCTATCAATTCTAATTTCTTTAGTAATATTTTTATCCATTAACAAGGTAATACTTTCTGAAATTATTAGTGGGAAAATCGATTGAGTATTTACTAATAAGTAATATTCTTTTTCATATTGACTTTGCAAATAAGAAACAATACAGCATGTCCTTATACTAATATTGATATTATTTAACGACTGTCTGTTTTTTATTGATTCATACAAAAGTATGGCATTATTAAGTCGATGCTTAAGTATCCTTATTGTTAAATTTTCGCCCTCTGCCAAAATGGAAAAATCAGAATAAATATCATCTATATTATCCTTAGCCAACAACTTATGTAATTTTTCTTTTTCTTCGTTGATTAAACTTTTTAATATTGCATCAAAATCTTGAATATGAATTGGTTTTAATTCAACTATATAATCAAAAATCTTCTCGTAATCAAGTACTTTTTTATAATCATCTTCTGTTTTAGAGTCTTTCTTTTGCCCACCATCCTTTATCAATTGTGCCTTTGGTTTTATCGCCACCATAAAGACTATTTTTTTGTCCTTGCATAAACTGCTAAAACGATATATTTCTTTAATAAATAATAAAACAAGTTCTGGCTCATTTATTCTATCCAAATCTTCAACAACTATTATTGTTTCCTTGCTTGAATTAATATCTTCAATTATTTCATCAAAGATAGAATATAAATTACTTTCATCAAACTTTTTCTCCCCTTCAGACTTCCAAGAAGAATATGCTATCCCTCCTGCTTTAATAATACCAATAGCCAATAGAATTGCCGCAACTAAATAAGCAGCGACATGAACTCCATTACCGAAAGTCCAACTTAATTCCTTGTTTAATGTAATAGTAAAATTCGATGCTGAAAGAAATACACCACAAAGAACACATAGCATAGAAAGCACGAACCAAAACCAAAACCATCTTGATTTTAATGCTATAGAAATAAACCCATTACTTGGGTTTAATCTTTTATTAACGTGTTTCGCCAAATTCTTTCTATTGCTGTTTTTGGCAATTTGATATAAAAGGGATTTGTCCATCGACATAATCTCATTATCGTTATTGTTCCCTTTTATATTACCCCACATATTAACCTTAATAACATTTTTGTTTTTAGCATTCTTATCCACAAGTTCGGCTAAAGAAGATTTTCCACTACCATAGTCTGCTATAACGCCCACCATTTTTGCGCCTTTATCAACTGCGGTAATGATAGAATCAACTTGTGGTTGCATTCCTAAATAATCTTTATCTAAATCATTTATGGTCTTATTTACATAAACTATTTTTTCTTCTGCCATTTTTACTCCTTATATAAGTCTTTTATAATTACAAACAATTTTTTGTTTTAAGTTGTTAACCTGTTTAGACAATCAAAGAAATTACTCCGCCAGTAATCGCTGACAACACTGCAAAAAACAACATATAACCTATTGCGCCAACAACGGGGTGACTTGTACCTTTTTTATAAACGAATAAACCACAAAACGTATATGCTAAAAATCTAATAGGTTTTAATATCAAATAGTTTAAAATAAAACCTAAAACAATGCCGATAAACCCAATAGTTTTTAACACACTACCTGGCTTAGGCATAATTAATCTAATCCCCTTAAAAAGCCCCGCTACTATTTTGTATAAAAGCATTAAATCTCCTTTAATATGTTTTTTTGATAAATTAAATTATTTAATTCAACTTCTATTTATCTTTATTTTCTTTCCTTACTCCTTTGAATGGTGTGTTAGATGAAGTCTTATTATCCATAAATCTTCCTGTCGAAGCATCCCTTTTTACCCAACTATCTGTTTTGGGATTATATGTTTGGCTTCTGCCTTTTACTGCCCCCACCCTTGCATTATCGCCTACAGGTCGATTAGTTGCCATTTTATATACCTCCTAAAATTTTCAAATCATATATCGCATATATTATACCCTTATACTATTTTAATGTCAACATATATAGCTATAATTTTACAATATTTTGTAATTGTACACACCCCAAGCCACAACATATTGTAGTCTCACTAAAACAACTAAACATTATTTTGTTAAAATTATTAATTTAATTCGACTACATTTTGAATACTTACATTCTTTTCAACGTTGCATCAATATTTCATCACCAAAACTTAAACATAATATCTGGTTTTAAATTTAAAATGAAAAATGGCATGTAAATCCGCAGATTTGCTCACTAACAATATTAAACTTGTAAATATTTTGTAATAACATCCTTATAATAATTTTCAAAATTTTTTATAAAAGATCCATAAAATTAAAAATGAGTCCAGTTAATACCGAACTCAATTCAAATATTTTAATTTAATTTCTTAACCAAACTTTTTGGATCCTCATCAAATATATGCTTTTACCTTTTCAACACTTCAATTCTTTTATTAATTCTTCACACCATCTGCAAGAAATATTTGTTTTTTTAAAACCACCAGCGCCTATATATGTTGCAACTAATACCATAGATGTGCCTGAATTATCATAAATATTAATCGTATCACAATAAGGAAAAATCTTTTTTAAATTTTCCATTGCACCAGAAAATCTTTTTTCTATAGTTTCATCGCTTACGCCATGCCCACCCATGGCAATTCTTCTTTTAACACGTTCCTTAGCGATTTCAGGATGTTCAACACCCACATAACGTAAATGTATCTCGTATCCCAACTCTTTTGCTTGTATAATACTGTTTACAATATTTGTACCATTTAATGTCGTTTCCCTATTTAGAGAAAGTCCTTTGTAGAAACATTCTTGTTGTAATTTTATAAGTTTTTTTCCAGCTTCAATTTGTGCAGCAGTATCTTTCCAATCCTTGCCTGCATCATTTACCATCTCATCAGCATTAAGTCTAACACCTAAATCTTCCGAATTATTTATTGCATAAAGCGTACTTTTTCCTGCACCATTTACACCAGCAAAAACAGTAAAACGTTTAATACTTGCCATTCTTAATTACTTCCGCATGTTTCTTTTTTAGCAAATGATTATATATTGCAGTATACAATTCTATCTCTTCTTGCGTTTCAGCTTTAGCTATCAAAATATTATATTCATCTGTTCCAAGAACTTTTGATTCATCACTTAAAATAGTTTTTACCATATTTTCAACAGTTTCTATTCTAGTCATAATGTTCTCCTTGTTCTTTCTTTATTTATATTATACACATTTCTAAAAATAAAATCAACATTTTTTACCATTACTCTCCTTAGCATCAATTACAAAACATAATTACTGATAAAAAACTTTACTCATACACATCATTTAAGATTAAATAGACTTACCAAGTTCATACAAAAATTTATATCATACTATATTTGCTTCTATAGTTTGTAATCGTATTTCATCATTTCACTATCAATATATGTTTGAGAATAGGTTGTATACCCCAGATCAACTCTACTAGATTTGACATCTTTGTCTGACACGTGTCCCGTCCACAGCATTACCACTTCTGGGTTTATTCCGCATTCTTTCGCTCTTGTTATAAAGGTATACCTAAATTCATGCAGGTGCCTTTCAGGAAAAACTCTTTTCAAAGCATCTCTTGCAACTTCATTCGACACAGTCTTTGCTTTTTCAAAATTTATCAAATGCAATACTCTTTTTAGCATCGGTGAAAATGGTATTCTTCTTTTAATTTCAACATGACCTTTTCTAGTCTTTTCAGATATACAGGTTATGAAATCCTCGTACACCTCAATTGATGCAAGTTCTCCAAATCTCATTCCTGTATACATCAATAGTAAAATAGCAGAATTCCCATAATAGTGTGGATTTTCTTGACAATATTTTATTATCTCATTTTCTTCTTCATAACTAAATGACTGTCCTTTTTTAACGACATAAGGCGGCAATACAATTTTCTTCATAGGATTTTTAATTTCATAATCTTCAACAATCAAGTCAAACATATTTGAAAGTATTAGTTTCAATTTCACGGCAGTCCTATTCTTCCCTTCTTCCACTAAGCCAAATAAATAATCTTGTATATCTTTTCTGGTAATTTCACTAACACTCATATTACCAAATTTTGTAATAATGTTTCTTTTAGCTAAATTCTCATAAGAATCATATGTAGAATTTTTAACAATATTCTTTTTAATTTTTAACCACTCTAAAACGAAAGCATCAATTTTGGGACAAGATTGCTTCTTCCTTTCTATTTCTGCTTTACAGCACTTTTCAATAAACAACTTTTTCATAATATTGAAATTTTTTGATGCAGCTGATATATTATAGCCCTCTCTTCTATATCTAGCTTGATAATATCCTCCCTCAAGAATTCTGTACGTAACAAAATTTTTATTAACTAAATATTGTTTCTGCAAGTTTTCAGGCATCTCTTTAATTTCTGTTTTTGTAAAGTTAATATATTGTCTCTCAACTCTTTCTTTTACAACTATTTTTTTCTTAATTTTCAACTCTACACTGTCTTCTATTATTTGTAATACCAACCTTTTAGTTTCAAATCTTTCTTCCTTGTCTGGAATATGGTCAACATATCTCAAAACCTTAACTAAATCATATGCGTTCGTCATTTTATACTCCTTAAATATTTGTTGTTTTAATATCAATTAACTTAATACAAGCAAACTAATATTTTCTATTATACTTCATTAAGAGATGCTACTTCAAAAAATAAAGAAACTATTCTAAAATTTTCATAAATAGAATAACCTTTTATTTCTTGTAGGCAAAAATATTTGCCCAAAGATTTCCTTTGGGCAAATACACGTCGTAAAATAAAATATTCTGGGTAAAACTGGTAAATACGAATCCTTTGTAGAAAATGAAAAAATCTCGCTCCTTTATTTCGCTAGTAATTTACTAGCAATTTTAATGTTTTTATTTTTCTTAAAATTTGATTTGAACACCTTAAAATCCCTCGGAGTAACATCCGTGCCGGTTCAAGTCCGGCCAGCGGCACCACGAAAATCGTTAGGAATTTCCTAGCGATTTTCTTTTTACCACTAGAATTTTATAAAGGCTTTTTGAGTTATAAGTTTTTTTGGGAAATAACCAAATTTGGCTAAAATCACCCATTTTTAAGTGTTTTTGGGGGTTAAAAACACCCGTTTTTTCCCTAAAAAACACCATTTGGGAAACAATTGGGAAAAATTCTTGTATTTCCCAAAACGCATTTTTCGTTAGGTTTTTCCTAATGATTTAAGCATTTTTCAAACTCATATCTCACTTTAGAAGCCTCTCTAAATAGGTATTCATCTGAATATGTCGTATAACCCCTATCAACTCTACTCGTTTTAACGTCGCTATCAAATTCGTGTCCAGACCATATCATAACTACTTCCGGATTAACTCCGCACTCTTTTGCTCTCGTTATAAAGGTATAACGAAATTCGTGAACGTGCCTATCTGGAAAAATTCTCTTTAATAAATCACGAACGCTATACGGACTTACCGTTCTTGCCTTTTCAAAGTCAATTAAATCAATAACTTTTTTAAGCATAGGCGTAAACGGAATTTTCCTTACAACTTCATCGTGACCTCGACGAGTTTTTTCAGTAATACAAGTTAGATAATTACTATAAACTTTTATTGACGGAAGTTCTCCAACTCTCATACCCGTATAAATTAAAGTTAGCACGGCAGATACACCGGCAAGGTAAGGGTTCTTTTTACAATACTCTATGATTTGATGCTCTTCATCTTTTGTAAACGCCCTGCCCTTTTTAACTTTATAGTGTGAAAGCACCACTTTTTCTACAGGGTTTCGTAAGTCGTAGTCGTCGGCAATCATAACGAACATATTTGACATAAGTTGTTTTATCTTATGCGCCGTTCTGTTTTTGCCTTGGTCAACTAGTCCGAATAAAAAGTCTTGAATTTCTTTTCTCGTAATTTCGTTTAAGAACATTTTTCCAAATCGTGGAAGAATATGTGCAAACACAAGATTCTCATACGAATTGTAGGTTGATTCTTTTACCGTTTGTTTCTTTATTTTAAGCCACTCTTCAACAAACTCTCTAAATTTTGGATATTTAGTCGATTGTTTTTCTGTTAACGCACGGTAAAACTTCTCTATGAAAACATAATTTTTCTCCTTAAACTTATTTTGTAATTCGATTTTAACATTATATATTGACATACGCCTGTCATATTAGAATAAAATTTTCAATTTTTTACAATAAGGTGCAACCCCATATAGGTTTGCACCTTGTATTTTTTAAATAGAGAAAAAGCGTGGTTTCATACCACGCTTTTTTCATTTATTTTATTGCTTCAAGCAAATATTCAAGTGATTTTTCCACCATTTCGTCGCCGATTTTCGTGCTTGCATCTTTTGCCGCTTCGGTAAACCAGTGCTTAATATCTTTAAGTCTAGAAAGGTCAACCGCGTCGGGATAAAGCGACATTAAAATTGAAGTTTCATACTTACCTGCATGGTCGTAACCCGTGGCGTTTTGAACCGCCGTGCTCATAGTAGGAATAACTTTAATCCAACTGAACGGGTCGTTATCGCCTTCCATTTGCTCGTAATAGTTAGAATAACTTTCACTACCCCACCAACCTTCGCCAAGCGTTTCTTCAAGATATTCCATTGTTGCACGTTTGGCTGCCGTGCGATAACAGAGCGTCATAGGCATTTCGTGTTCTTGCTCAAACTGGTGATGAATAACGACGTAAATATTCCTATAACCCGAATAAAGGAAACTCTTAAAAACGTAATAAACGTAATCTTCAAAAGCGCGTTCGGGAACGTGAACCGTACCGCTTTTTCTTCCGCCAACAGCATAACTTGACGGACTATAAGCAATGGTCGGCGCAATCATAATTCCTTTCTTTTCAGCAACCTTATTAACGAGCCCTTCGGCAATAAGCGTATCGCAACCGTAAGAACAATGCGCACCGTGATATTCAACCGTACCACCAACGAGAACTAGCGGTTGTCTTTTATCTTGCAATTCCTTTACTTCTTTAGGAAAAACGTGATTAAGCAACATATTTTATCTCCTTAAAAAGCCATAGTGGTATAATAAGCAAGGTTTGTTTGCCTATTATCAAGTCTACCGTATTGAACGACGATTTTTTGGCTACTTGAAAGTTTCATAGCGTATTGCGTTTCTAAAGGAACTTCTACGCCACACATGTGTTCGATATTATTCATACGGAAACACTTTACCGTTTGTGCGGGAACTTTCCATACGATTTTGCCAACGCAAGGTTCTCTATCAACGTAAAAAATCTTTACGTCGATAACGGCTTCTTTATTACTATCGTTAACGATAACAACGCTTTCGTGCCCTTTCAAAACGCCTTCGCCTTCGGGTGGAAGTTCACAATCGGGAATTATCCAGTATTTTTTACCCACTACCATAATTTTACCCCCCAGAAATTAAAATCCAAGTTCAATTAAGCCGTGTTTTTCAAGATAATCAGTGTAAGATTCAACGCCGTTTTCCTTAATAGCAATACCCTTTTCCCAACGGCAACCAAAGGTTGACCCCGAAACGAAAGTATCTACTTGGAAAGTCATATTCTTTTGAAGCGTGTAGTTAGAAGAAGTTTCCATCCAAGGTGCTTCAACTTCAATCATACCCGTACCGTGGCAAGGTCCGTAAACGTAATTCTTTTCGTACCCAGCGTTTTTGAACATTTGTAAGAATTGCTTAGGAACTCTATCTGCGGGAATGCCTGCTTTTAATTGTTCAGTCGTCCAGTTGTGCATCTTTAAGCAAAATTCAACGATTTCTTTCTTTTCGCCTTCGGCTTTACCCATAAATACGGGAAGACCGATTGCAGGTGAATAACCGTCGATTTTAGCAGAAAGGTTAAGTTGAACGATATCGTTTTTGCCGATTTGTTTATAAGTTGAACGGCTAATTGCGTGGCGAGTTGAAGATTCGCTAAACACGTACATAGGAAGACCTTCGTATTCAGCGCCGTTTTCATAAATAACTCTTTGAGCAATACCAACCATTTGAAGTTCGGTTACGCCCGGTTTTAACGCTTTAACAACTTCGTCAGTTGCGAGTTCAACGATTCTAAAACCTTCTCTAATACAAGCAAGTTCGTTTTCGGACTTGATTGAACGGAGAGAAACCATAATATCGCTACAAATTGAAATTTCTGCTTTGGGGAAAGTTTCTTTTAATCCTTCCATAATCGGGAGCGTACATTCAACGTAACTGCCAAGACCGATTTTAAGATTCTCACCCGTTGCACCAACGTAATCGAATGCCATTTTAAAAGTATCGGGTATGAGTTCGGGATATGCAGGGTCAGCAGATTCACGGAATTCTTTTAACACCATAACCTTGTCGATTTTACCGAAGTCTTTTGCAAAAATCGCCGATTCAGGACCTACTAAAAGAACGGCTTTACCGCTTGCGCCAATTAATACGCCCGCTCTTTCAAAAAGTGGCCAAAAGCCTGAAAAATATCTTGCGTTTGCGTAGTCGCTTTCAGTTGAAACGACCAACATTGCGTCAAGCCCTTTTGCTTGAACGAGTTTTGCCGCTTTCGCAATTCTTTCTTGATATTCATAATCTGGAATACAAATTCTTGTCATAATAATTTTCTCCTTGTTTTTTCTTTGATTATACAACTTTACGTATCTTTTGTCTTTACATAATCATAAATTATTTTTGCACTATCGTAAATTAATTTATTGACAGGCAAAATTATTTTTTGTATAATATCCGTATGAATTACGTACTTAAAAAACTTCAAGACGCTATTAACGTTACGGCGATTGCAAACGTACATTTTTTTGAATTTCCGCAATTTTTTTACACCAAGGCGGAAAGCCACCCTTTTAACGAATTAATTTTCGTTTCAAGCGGTAAACTTTCGGTTATTAGCGATGGCTATAACGGTGTGTTAGAAAAAAACAACCTTATTATTCACCGTTCGGACGAAAAACATTACTTAAAGTGCGATAAAAACAACGCCCCAACCGTTATAATTATAGGTTTTTCTTGTTCAGCGGAATTACCCTCAAAATTATCCACCGCGCCAACACCGCTTAACGATGCAAGCATTAGAAAACTTGCTGAAATCGTAAAAGAAGGGCGAAACGTTTTTGCGCCACCCTACGACGAGCCTAAATACGATATGAAGAAAAAAGTTAAACAAACTTTCGGCGCAGAGCAGTTATTAAAAAATCTTTTAGAATATTTTCTTATAGTGCTCACCCGTAAAATCAACAACGAAACTAGTGGCGACGAATTGCTTGAAATTGACGGCTCGCTTGATAGAATTACCGCAAACGAAATTATTTCTTACATTGACGATAACTATAAAGAACGCATTACCATAGACGAACTTGCTTTCATTTTCAGGACTAACCGCTCTACCCTTTGCAAAGTTTTTAAGAGCAGTACGGGTAAAACGATAACCGAATACATTAACGATAAAAAGTTTATGGCGGCGAAACGACGCATTGACAAAACGAATAAAACTTTTACGGAAATCGCCGAAGAACTAAACTTTGAAAGCGTGCACTATTTTACTAGATTTTTCAAAAAACACGCAGGTTGTTCCCCGCGTGAATATAAAAAGAAAAAGGACTAAATTTTAGCCCTTTTTTATTTTTTGATAAACAAGCGTTTTGTTAGAATTTTAATCCGTTCTCGTAAATTCCGAGTTCGTAATCCATCATGTGTTTTACTTGACGGATTTTCCACTCGATATGCGCTCTATCGCCACCGTAACCCATTGACGGCTCGTAACCTAGCGAAGAATCTTTATCAACTATCTTTAGTGCTTTTTCAGCATTTTTAATTTCTAAAGCGCCGAGTTTTCTTACCCCGTCGATTATGCTTTTTACTTCTTTATTAGTTGACGCTATCAAAATTCTATGCCTATAAATATACATTTTTTTAACGTTGATATCCGTAGTTAAACAGCAAACCATATATTCGCCCATATTAATTAAACGGTTTAACGTTTTGTTCTTTGTTTTTATACTTTTTAGTTTGGCAATACCCTTTTTAATAAGTTTAATTGCATCTGCAAGAATTTTCATTTCCGTACGCATTCTTACGCTATGCAAGGTGAACAGACCTTCGGACGACTTTCTTCCGCTTATATAGTGATAATCTTCGCAAATGCCACCGCCAAACATAACCTTTTCAGGTCTTAAATATTCGGGCGCAGGCGAATAAAAACCTAGAGTTAGCGGATACGCAGGTCCTACGCGCATTGCACAATACTGCTCGTCGTCAGTCGGCATATATAACCTTATTGCGTCACTCCATAAATCTAACGCCTTTAAGCACTTGTCCGTTTCGCCTTCCGCGAACTCGCCAACAACTCTTCTTAAAATATTTTCGGGCGTATCGGCGTTGTATTCGTAAGCCATTTTTTCAATTTTAGTTATAAACGACGGCCAAAAACCGAAGTGGTGGCATTCCATAACGCCGGTAAGATTATACTTTTTATTACAATCGCGCATTGCTTGATAACGGCGCATCCATTGTTGTGGGAAAGGCTCGTAAGTCATACAGCCAAAGTCCCAAGTTCTACCACCTGCATTTGCTTGCGTATACAACTTTATACCTCTGCGTTTTGCCGCTTTTGCTTCGCTTATAAAATACTCGCCCGGGCCCTCAAACGCAACGGTATAGTCACATACCCTTTCGGTTATGCCGTAATTCGTTGGTAAATTTTGGAACATTTCAAAGGTTACCAAAAGGCTTATATCCGTGGGTAATTTATCAATCAATTCTATGCGCTCTTTTTCGGGTGCCCACCCCCAGTTATACGTCCAAAAAACGATATCCGCGTCGGGTTTATGTTTTTTGATAACCTTTTGAACTAGACTTATAAATTCGGGGAAATCTTTGCAAGGCCACCAACCGGGCGACGGTTTTTTATCGGGGAAATTGTCTTTATCCAAAAACTCTGTATGAACTCTACCCGTAGTTCTTTCGTCGCTACTAGGAAATTGCACGGATTCGCCAACGAAAACGATGCCTTTCAACTTGTTATGCGCCTTAAACACGGGTGCGTAAATATTTTCGTAAATTTCTTCTGCATTATCGTCAAAAGGCGAATTAAAATTCTCAAGATAACTGTATGCGTAAACGTCTATACCATACGATTCGGCGCGGTCAATCAAATCGTTATAGTCAAAATATTCAACTGCGGGATTACCCGGCTTATTAACGCCGCGAGTAAACACCAAAATCGCGTCGACGCCGTCTTTCGCAAGTCTTTGAAGATAGCCGTTAGGAAACACGTCAAGGTCGTAAGCAGAGTGCGCCATACGGGGTGCAAAAATAGGTTTTTGTTTAGTTTTACCTTTTGTAAGATAAGGTGCTTTCTTTTCAGTCATCACGTCTTCTAAATCGTAAATCGCTTGCGCCACGCCCCTATCGTCAAATGCACGAATTAAAATTTCATCATCAAAAATTTCAACCACTCTGCCTTTATAATCGCAAACGTCTTCAAGATTGTCTTTTGTAATTTTAAAGGTAATTTTTACGGGATTTTTTCCGTTTTGTTTAAGCTTAAAACACACCTTCAAAAAATCCTTAAAGTCCGCGATAGCGTGCTGTATTACGGGGTTAACGTCGCCAAAAAACTCCACGCCCGAAAGCATAGAAATTTCATTTTCGAACATTTTTCTATCGTTGACTTTGAAAGCAAAATTAGAAGTTATTAATTCTTTTCTAAACGCAAATCTTTTTTCCATTTTTATCTTCTCATTCACATATACAACTGCCATACCTAAAACGTTTAGGTATGGCATTGTTCTTTGTTTTTTTATAAGTTTAATTTATTGTTTACTAACGTAGGTTAGATAATTTCAATACCTGCGATTGTGCAGAAATCCTTAATTAATTTACTGTTATCGCCATAAGAAATTATATAGTGTTGACACATAACTTTGTCAGCGAAATCTTCTGTATCGTTAAGCAATACTTTAAGACCGGGTAATTGCGGTGCGGGTTGTGCCCAACCGGCTTCTTCCCACTTACCGGGATTAACACCTTTACCAACTACCATGTGCATAACGTATTTGTTATCTTCAACGCATAAACGGCACATCGTTAACACGCCTTCTTTTACCTTTGAAACGTTGAGAACGCCTTGTGATAAAAGACCGAATGCTTCCGGACTTACGGTAACTTGTCCGTCAACTATTTCTGCAGGAACGTAGTCGGGAACGCCTGCTAAAACGCCGTCTTCAAAGAATTCGTAAAATTCAAGGTAAGCGGCAATTTGCCCCGTGAGAGATTTTACGAGCGCTTGCGTAACGTTACCTAAACAATCGTTTTCAGGAATAGTGCAAATACCTTCCCTATCAGCAAGGAGCATAAATATCATTGCAGGTGGGAAACCTAAAAGTTTTTTCATACCGTCAACGTCCTTTAACGAAACGGCAACGTACTTTCTTTCATCAATAATTTGCTTTAACGCAAGGTAGTAAGAAATCCCTCGGCGTACGATTTCCATATCGGGTTGCTTTTTGAAATTCCAACTTTTAAGAGTGGTATTGATAACTTGTTCGATTTCTTCCCCAGTAACTTTTTCAGCACGTTGAACGACTTCGAGCATTTCAAAGCATTCGATTTCAGGTCCGATTTCTCTCTTTAATGAACTGCCGTCAAAAAGCGTGCCGTAAAGGTGCATATCTCTATAACCCATATGACCGATTTTTGCAAAACGGAGTTCGGCAAACGCTGACGCAGCCTTACAGAATGAAAGAACTTGGTCTACTTTAGATGGAACGCCGATAATATCGTAAACGTACTTAAATTTATATCCTAAATCTTTCATTGTTTTTCTAAGAGCAGTCGTTCCTGCTTGGTCGGCGGTAGTAACTATTCTACCGTCTTCCATCCAACCGCAAAGCCCCCACAAAACCATAGGTTTATGGCGGAATTTTTCGGCAACTTTAATAACTGCGTGAGTAGGAATCCAACCCGCTACGCAAAGAACTAAACAGTCAAAATCTTTGTCCGCAAAATAATCTTGCGCGTTTTTAACGTCTTTTTCTTCGTAATCATCAGTAATCGGATAGCAAGGATATACGGTTGCCCCGTCAACACTTATGCTTTCAAGCGCTGCTTTACATTTTCTTTCAATAATCTCTATCGGCGTATTAACTTCACCGAATCCCGCAAATGCAATTTTCATAATTTTCTCCTAATAATTTATTTTTTTCGCCAAAACGGCGTGTATTTCACAATTTAACTTTTAAGTTTTTCTTTAACGCTTAACGCCCTATCAATCAGCTCTTGTGCGTGTGCGCGCGATAAATCGCTTAAAGCCGTTCCACCACAAAGCCTTGAAATTTCCGCAAGTTTTTCTTCTGCGTTCAAATTTTTAACGCTCGTAACGGTTTTTTGCCCGTCGTCACTTTTTATAATTAGCAAGTTGTTATCAGCCATAGCCGAAATTTGCGGTAAGTGCGTTATTGCAATAATTTGAACGTCTTTTGCAATCTTTGCAAACTTTTCAGCAACAACTTGCGCAACGAAACCACTAATACCAGTATCAATTTCATCAAAAATAAAAGTTGAAACTTCGTTATATTTTGCCGTTTGCGCTTTTACGGCAAGCATAAACCTACTAATTTCACCGCCACTAATAACTGCTGACATAGGCTTTAAGGGTTCACCTAGGTTTGCTGAAAACATAAATTCGAGTTCGTCAATTCCGTTTTCGCTATCAAACTTACAACTTTCTTTTGTTGCACGATTAATTATCACGTCAAAATTTGCGTTCGACATTCCTAGTTCTTTTAGTTCGGTTAAAACGTTCGCTACAAACACCGACGAAACTTCTTTTCTTTTTTCACTCAAACGCAAATATAGTTCGTAAATTTCATCTTCTAGTTTTTGCCTTTTATCAATCAATTCTTCGGCTAAAACCGTAAAGTTTTCTAAATTATTTTTTTCTTCAACCGCCAAAGATAAAAACTCTTGAATCTTATCGAAAGTATCGCCGTACTTTTTCTTAATATTCTTAATAATTCCCAAGCGATTTTCTACTTCGTCAAGGCTGTATTCTTGTGCGTCAAACTCGTCTATAAGGTCGCTTGCACAATCGCCTAAATCGTCCAATTCGGAAAAAACTGAATTTAACCTTTCATTAAGTTCATTCAAATCTTTTCCAAGTGACGCAACCGAAGACGTAACGCGAAGTAAATTACTTACGGTATCACTAACGCCACCGTCACCTTTTATAGCGTTTGAAACTGAACTTAACGCTGATAAAATTTTTTCTTGATAAACGAGTTTTTCTTTAATTTCTTTTAGTTCGTCTTCTTCGCCGTCTTTTAAGTCGCATTGCTCGATTTCACGAATTTGATAATTTAAAACGTCTAGTCGCATCAATCTTTGCGATTCATCAAATCCGCCGAGCTCGTCGAGTTCTTTTTTTACTTGTCTATAATTGTTAAATAGGCTTGAAATCTCTTGTTTAATACTTGCGATTTCTTCTCCGCCAAACTTATCTATTAAATTGATTTGGTTAGTATTTTTTAATAAGAAAAAGTGTTCGCTTTGTCCGTGAACGTCAACCAAATAAGCAGTCAACTTTTTCAACATTCCAACGGTAACGGTGTTGCCGTTAACTTTAACAACGCTTCTACCTACATCACTTAACTTTCTTGAAATTATCAACGTGTCTTCACGCTCAATATCAAGTTCGTCAAGCGCTAAAAGTACAGGCTCGTTATCGGCAACATCAAACTCCGCCCTTACCAAGCATTCACTTTCACCACTTCTTATAAGCGAAGTATCCGCTTTTGCACCCAAAACGAAATTGAGCGACTCAATAATGACTGATTTACCAGCCCCAGTTTCGCCCGAAAGAACGTTTAACCCGTTCTTAAAATCTATTTGCGCGCTATCAATAAGCGCAACGTTTTGAATAAAAAGGTTTTGTAACATTAAAGTGTCCTTAACGTTTTGATAACGACTTCCGCGTCCGCATTTGTTTTTGTTATAACAAGCAAGGTATCGTCACCTGCAACCGTGCCTAAAACTTCGGAAAAATGCATTTCGTCAACAGCCATACCCGCTGCGTTTGCATTACCCGCCAAAGTTTTTATTACGATAAGATTGTTAGCGCTTTCAATCGAGAGTGTAACGTGTTTAAAAAGACTGTATATTTGTGGAGAAACCGAACTTGAAACGTCGGTTTTTGCATACTTAAAGCGCTTAGTAACACCTTGAATTTTAATAAAATTAAGTTGGTTCAAATCGCGTGAAATGGTAGATTGTGATATATTGTACCCCATCTTTACAAGGTGTTCGGTAAGTTCTTCTTGCGAAGAAATTTCATTTTCCGCAACGATTTTTTTGATTAAGGAAAGTCTTTCTTTTTTGGTCATAAATTACCCCACACTAAAAATATCTTTGAGTTTAACAGAAAGTCTTTTGTAAAAATCGTAATTATCTTTTCTTAAAAACGTAGTTGGGTTGTCAGCGCTTTCTATCGTAACGACGTCGCCTGCCTTTATATCCCCGATGCATCTACCATCAACGAATAAACTTGCGCTCGTTTTACCCATAAGTTCTAATTCACACTTTGATTGTGCTGAACATACGATAGGTTTGTTACCTAGCCCGTGTGCGGCAATAGGTGTAACTGAAAACGCGCTAACTTCGGGCGACAAAATAGGTCCACCCGCAGACAACGAATACGCCGTTGAACCAGTCGGCGAACATACGACAACGCCGTCGCCACGGAATTTACCCGCAGATACGCCGTTTATGGTAATATTTACGTCCGCAGTCAAACAACCGGCTTCAACCGAATATTCTCTGTGAATATACGCATCGTTTAACGCATAGTAAACGTTACCGTTAACGGTAATTTTTAGGGTTAATCTTTGGTCAATTTTAAGTTCGCCTTTATTAAACAAAGAAACTGCGTGTTCGATTTCATTTCTTTCAAACTCGGAAAGAAAACCTAGTTTGCCCACGTTTATGCCTATGATAGGTATTCGATTGCGGTTTGAAAATTCAACCAACCATAAAATAGTGCCGTCGCCACCCAAACTAAAAATAACGTCGGCGTCAAAATCTTTTGACAAATCTTCGTCAGAAAGTAAATAATGTTCAATTCCTTGTTTATCTAGTAAATCGCTTAGTTGAATTAAACATGCTTTGCCAACGTCTTTTGCTTTGTTGTCATAAAGTAAAACTTTCATTATATACTCCATTTTTAGCGTTTATTAAACGTGCGCTAAAAAATCATCTCATTTTTTTCTAAGGTTTTTACACCGTTTTTTTCAAAAAGCATTAAAAACTCTAGGTTTTTATCTTGTTGAATAGGTGCGGTCGTGAATGCTTTTGGTGTAAAACCAAAACTAATACCCACGTCGTAAACTTGATTACATACGATTAGGTGAACTTTTTTATCACGGATTATACCGTTTTTATATCGACACTTTTGCCCCGTCTCAAACTGCGGTTTAATCAACACTAACAAGCGCTTTTTATCCGACAAAAGTTTGTCAAAAACTTCTATCACCGACGTTATAGATATAAAACTTAAATCGGCAACGATTAAATCCAAATCTTCACTAAAATCCGTTTTTGATAAATCTTTTGCGTTTTTAACGATTAAATCCACTCTATCGTCGCTTTTTAATTTTTCGTGCAACAATCGGTCGTTTAAATCAACGGCGTAAACTTTTTTTGCGCCTTTTTGCAACAAACAGTCGGTAAAACCACCCGTACTTGCACCGATATCCGCAACTACCAAATCTTTAACGCTAAAAGCAAAATCTGTTAGTGCTTTATTTAATTTATAACCGCCGAGCGAAACGTATTCTTCATTGCGCCTATACTCGATATTTAAGTGCTCGCCCAAAGCTATTTCGTACGCAGGCTTTTTAACTGCTTTGCCATTTATAAATATTTCGCCACGCTCAACTGCTTGTTTTGCTTTCGTGCGGGAATCAAAGTATTTTTGGTCGAATAAATAATTATCTAATCTCATTTGCGTCTAACGTACATTGCGTCGGCAAAACTCAACAAAAACTCAGCGCCGTCAATACTATTTATAGCAGTTTTACATTTTAGGTAATGCTCTTCGGCACGCTTTTTCGCCCCGTCAAGCCCCCACAACTTTATCGACGTCAATTTATTTACTTTTTCATCTTTATTCGGCGTTTTTCCTATACTGTCAAATTGCCCTTCTACGTCCATAATATCGTCAACTATTTGAAACAAAACGCCCAAATTATAACCGTATTCGGACAAACTATCAAAATTCCGACCGTCGGCAAAAATACTTGAAATAAGTAAAGGCGCCATTATAAGTTTTGCCGTTTTGTTTTGGTAAATATCGTATAAAACGCTTTGGTCTGCAAGTTCGTTGTTTTCATTTTCTAAATCTAAAACTTGCCCTGCAACCATACCGCTATACCCTGCGAATTTTGCAAGTATTGAAAGCGCCTTTGCGTCGTAAGCGTTAAAATCTTCTTTATCCAAACATAATTCAAACGCAAAAGTCAATAACGCGTCGCCTGCAAGAATTCCGTTTGCTTCACCGTACTTTTTGTGCGTTGAAAGTTTACCCCTTCTATAGTCGTCGTTATCCATAGCAGGCAAATCGTCGTGCACCAAAGAATACGAATGTATAGTTTCTATTGCGACGGCGTAGTTTAACACCTTTTCAAAAGGAATATCCAAAATATCCGCCGTCGCCAAGCATAAAACGGGTCTTATTCTTTTTCCGCCACCTTCAACGGCGTATTTCATTGCGCTAGTTATAGTTCTTGGTGCGGTTTGAGATAGGTTGGCATATACTTTTTCAAGGTGCGCGTTAAATACACCTAAATAGTGGTTGTAAATCTGATTGTAATCAGTTACCATTTTTTCTCCTTAACGCACAAAGATACGTATTTTCAAGCAACATTGCAATGGTCATAGGTCCAACCCCACCCGGTACGGGTGTAATATAAGACGCAAGTTCTTTGACCGAATCAAAATCAACGTCCCCACACAAGCCGTTTTCCGTCCTATTAATACCAACGTCGATTACGATTGCACCTTCCTTAACCATATCTGCAGTTATAAATTTCGGTCTGCCTATCGCTGCAACTAATATATCTGCATTTTTGCAAACTTCTTTTAAGTTTGCCGTCTTGCTATGGCAAACGGTTACCGTGCAATTTTCTTGAAGCAACAACAACGCCATAGGCTTGCCTACGATATTACTTCTGCCTACAACCACTGCGTTTTTACCACTAAGTTCAACGTCAATGCTTTTGAGCATTTTCAAAACGCCAAACGGCGTGCACGCGACCGTGCACGATTTACCAAGCAGTAGATTGCCAACGTTTTCAGCCAAAAAGCCGTCAACGTCCTTTTGAGCAGGAATTAAGTCCAAAATCTTACTTTCGTCTAAATGTTTAGGTAACGGTAATTGAACTAAAATACCGTCAACACCGTCGTCGTTTGCTAAACTTTTAACCGTTTTTGCAACGTCTTCAAAAGTAGCGTCTTCGGGCAAATGGAATGAAAGCGACTTCATACCAACGTATTCCGTGCCCTTGATTTTGTTTTTAACGTAAACTTGTGACGCGGGATTTTCGCCAACTAAAATAACGGCAAGTGTGATTTGCCTACCATTTTCCTTTTGAAACGCCAAAACCTTTTCTTTTAATTCGTCTTTAATTTTTTGCGACAACGCCTTTCCGTCGATTATATTAGCCATTCTCTTTACCCCTAACGTATTCCGAAAGCACCCCGTTAACGAAGTTAGTGCTATTTTCAGTTGAAAATTTAGCCGATAAATTAACCGCTTCGTTAATAACTACTGCAATAGGCGTTTGCTTGAATGCGTTTAGTTCCGCAATGCCTATAAGCAATGCACACTTGTCTGCATTGTATAGCCTACTCAGTTTGTATCCAACTGCTAAATCTTCAATAACGCCTAAATATTCTTCTTTGCCATTATTAATAGCACTTAGAAGTTCAGTAGCAAAAGATTTATCGTCATCGTTCAACTCTTTAACCAAAACAGTAAAAAGCCCTTCATCATCAGGATTGAAGAGCTGTGAAAATATAAATTTAAAAACTGCCTCTCGTGCTTGACTTCTCATTAGTATTAACCTTCTTGTTTTTCTTGTTCGTCTTGCTCGTCGATAAGCACGGATGCTTTATCGTCAACGTCAGCAAAAGAAACGCCGTTAATCAACACGTTCACGTTGGCCACGTGAAATTCCGTCATAGACTCAACGTTATATCTAACTGCTTCTTGAATCTTAAAAGCAATTTCAGAAACACTTTGCATAAAGTGGATAACAACCGAAACGTCAACGTGAACGCCGTCTCTTTCAAAAACTACTTTTGCAGGCTCACCGTGGATTACGGGGTGCGAATAATCCAAATCAACGTTTGGTATTTCATCAATCGCTAGTTTTACGATATCGTCAACTATACCGTCACCATAAACCAACCTTCCCTCGTGCCCATTTACGGGAAATTTCTTAAAACGTGCCATAAATATCCTCTGATAAATAAATTTATTTTATTTATTGTACCATAAAATATTTATTTTGCATAGTGTTTTTTTAAGAAATTGGGATAATTTTTACGTTTTCAGGCGAAGTATTTATTTCTTCTGCCACAATCGAGTAAATTAGTATTGCGTCGTCCGTGCTTAATTCTTGCGATTTGGTTATCACGTTTACGTTGTCAGAGTCAATCCCGATAACCACAACGGCGTCTTCAAAACCGTACGCTTTGATTAAATTTTCAAGCAACAACTCTTTCTCGGTCATTTCCGTCAATTCTATTTTCATTGACAAAGCAGCCGCTCTTTCTTCACTCATTTCGGCAGAAGTTGCTATAATTTGGTCAAGTTGCAACAATTCTTCATTTCTAGTATTAAGCCTTTCACTCCTATACTGGCTGAAATAGTTTGCCGAATTAACGACAGTAACGTCGTCTTTGTTCAAGGTATCCGTTGTTAATATAAAATTAAAAACGGCGGTAACTGCTAATAACGCAATCATGCAAGATAAGATAACGATTTTCCTTTTTTTACTCATAGTGTTTCTCCTTTTACTTTTTTGTCAAAATTTCTATTTGATTTAAATCTATATCCAAAAGCGAAGTCGTCGCTTGTTGAATCCTTGTTAAAACTGCGATATCTTTTGCACCTTGCGCCACGATAAGCACGCCCGTTATTTTTGGATAGTTTTCCTTTAAAACGACTGTTTTTCCATTCACCATTACGGGCGTTTCCACCGTTTCCTTGCCATTTTCCGTCTCAGTAACTGTTGTTTTCATTGCCAAAACCGTTTCCATACCCGATTCAACCGTTATTATCACAGAAACGCTACCGACGTTTTCCACCTTACTTAACGTTTTCGATAATTTTTCTTCAAGTTGGCTTACGTAAGCGTTAACAACGTCGTCGTTATAATTTATTTCACTATCGCTTTTATTTGGAAAAACGAATAGCGCAACGAGCATAATTCCCGTCAAAATAGCAATTAAAATAAATTGAGTTTTTTTATCGCTTTTTATCTTTGATAAAAGAGTGCTAAAATCTTTATTACTCATAAATTTCTATTTGCCCCTCGCTTACGGACAAATAATTTTGTATTGCCGTTTTTATACCTGCAATAATATTTATATTTGATTCGTCCGAATTAATTACTGAATTTTTCAAATTTATTTGTATTTTCTTAAATAAAATTTCGTTATTATCATTCACGTCGTAAATAATATTGACTTTATACTCACTTATTCCGTATTTTTCAATTATTTCTTCGCAGTTTTTCTCATAAATTGTAACTGATTTTTCATTCACAAAATCCAAATAACTAGTTTGAACGGCGTATTCGCTTTCAAAAAAACTGTCAAAATCAATTTTTTGCAAATTCAAGTTCAAAAACGGTTGCAAAACAACTAAAATCAACAACGTTGACAAAGCGGTTTTTATAGTTTTAGAAGTTTTCCCTTCCGGCAAAATTAAACTTATTATTGAAAAAATAAAAACGTTTACTACTATACTTGCTACCCAACTTTTCATATTAAATAAATGCATTTGCAGAGAAAATCATCAGTAAAACACATATAAAAAACATTAATGCAACCACAAAAAGAATTGCCGTCAAATAGGTTATCGTTTTTGATAATGCATTGCACACGCTTGAAATTTTTTGCTCTGAAATAGGCTCTACGACGGCGGACGTTAGTTTAAGTAAAATTGAAACCACCCCTAATCGCAAAATGGGCGACAAAACCATTACAAACAGCAATATTAAAGAACATATACCTATGGTATTTTTAATCAAGACACTACCCGCAACAACCAAATCAAACCCGTCTTTAATAAAACCGCCTACGATAGGAATTGAGTTTGATATGGCGTATTTTGCCGCCCTTATAGAAACACCGTCAAAGTGCGCGCTAGTTATGCCTTGAACGGACATAAAAAAACTAAAAATTAGTATCGTAAGCCCAACCACCCACTTTATAACACCCGTAAAAAAATCGGTAAATTTAGTTAATTTTATCGTATCGGAAAATGACGAAATTACGTTAAAAATGGTCATTAAACCCACCAACGGCAATACTACGGTAAGCATTATATTAACAACTCCGTTCGATAAGAAAGAAACCGTGGGCGTATAGACGGACGCTGATGAATTAGCCCCAACCGCAAGCATTAAAGTAACTATTATGGGTGACATAATCTCTATTAATTTTGCTATGTTTTTAATAATGATTTCGGTGTTTTTATATAATGAAATTATTTGCGAAGATAATAACAACACAACCATCATCAAGCAAACAAAAAGTAAGGTTTGTTTTACACCTAAATTGCTATTATCCCCACTTATATTTTTTACAATTCCATATAAAATCGAAATTGCTATGATTAAAATAAATATAGGCAACGCATCAATAAAATCCGAAAAAAACACGCTTAATAAATATTGAAAAAGATTTGCATAATCAACCGAGTATTCACCTTTCAGCAACGTGTTAACAAGGCTAAAAAAATCATAATCTTGTCCATTTACGTTTTGATTAAAAAAATCTTCTAATTGCCCTAAATCTAAATTATTAATTTGTTCTTCAATATTATCAGAAAGTTCATCAGCGTATACAGTTTTCCCCACACCGCCTAACGAATATAAAAACACAACGAAAATAATCAATAAAATTACAATACTTTTTCGACTTATTTTCATTGCAATATACCCGTTAACAAATTTATTACCGCGTATAAAATAGGCAACGAAAGACTAAAAATGACTATTTTCCCCACAAAAACAAGTTTGTCCGCTATTCCATTCACACCAAAATCACTAATTGTACCGGCGGCAAACTCAATCATGTATCCTATCCCCGTAATCTTAAATATAATTTGATAATATTCTTTGTTTATCCCCGTCAGTTCTATCAACTTGTTAAAAAACTCAAAGGTTAAAACAAGATAATCAAATGCCATTGACAGCAAAATTACGCCCGACGCAATGATTGCTAACAAATAAAATTCGCTGTTTATGTTTTTAAGATAAAGTATTAGAATACTAGCAATAATTGCAATACTTACGATTTTCGCCATTTTAGAACAAATAAAAAATGTTTTTTATGTTTTGAAACAGCTCGCTTACCATATTTATCACAAAAGTTAAAACTATAACTAACCCCGCAAGCGACACTAACGTTGCAATATCATCCCTATCGCTTTTTTTGAGAATTTGAGTAATTACCGTTATAATTACGCCTATTGCGGCAATCTTAAAAATTACATCTATCTGCATAATTAACCTACAAAACTATAATAAATGCAATAACGCCAAGCAAAACGCCTAACTTTGAGTAAGTAACTTGAAATTTTTTTGCATCTTCCACACTCGCCTTTTGCTTTTCTTTAATCCTTTCTTGAAAAACACAAATTGCATTTAGTTGCGTTTGATTATCCCCAACGCCTAAAGCGTTAAAATAATTTAAGAGCAAATCTTTTTCAAAATCGTCAAGATATTTATATTCGACTTTGCGCTTGTTTAATAAAAAGTAGTCTTTTGCAAGATTTTCAAAATCGTTTTCATCTGAAATTCCATCTAAAATGTATTTTAGCGACGTTTGTGTAAAAGATATTTCGTTTACAAGTTTATTGTGAAACCCCAAAAAACTATTGAAAAATTTTTGCCTTTTAACGTACTTGTCCGTAAAAAAATTACAGCCGACAATACATAATAATAAACAACAAACACCAACGACAATATTCATAAAAGATTAAAATCCCCGTCGTATATTTTATGTGCCGAATTTTTATCCGCCAACACCACGTATCTTTCAAAAACGTTTTTATTAAACCAACCTTTTTTTGTAACGCTTTCAACACTATCACTATGGCAACTTGCTACAATTTTAACACCACAAGATACCGCGTTAAGCACACAAGTCCAGTCAGATTGACACCCCAACTCATCGGTAATGATAATTTTTGGCGCTAACGACCTAATCGAATATTCAAAAGCATAATTTTTATCACAAAAACTTATTTTATCAATATTTTCGCCTGAAATTTCAACAAACTCACCACGCTCGTCTATCAATAAAATCGTACCTAAATCCGATTTATCTAAATTTCGCGCAATATCTTTTAATACGGTTGTCTTGCCAAAAAAAGGCGGAGAAATAATCAACGTGTTATAAACGCTTTCGCTATCAATTAAAAATGGCAATATTCCCTCTGCCGAGCCTAATATTTCGTGCGGAATTCTCACGTTTAACGAAGTAAAGTTTTTTATTGTTACAATTTTTCCATTTTCAAAAACGCATTCGCCCGCAAGACCTATTCTTATTCCGCTTTTCGTTGTTAAAAAGCCCTTTTTGATTTTTTCATTAAAAGCGTACGTTGAATACTCGGTTACGTTTCTTATAATTTCTTCAACATCGTTTTTTTCCGCGATTATTAATTCATTTCTAAAATAGGTCGCCCCACTTTGCGAAAGATAGGATTTTTTGCCTTTATAAAACAATATTATAGGATAACCTATTCTCAAACGAATTTCACACAACTCGTCCAACTCGCATAAATTTAGCGCGTCAAATATTCTTTTTGGAAAAAAACTTAAATCCATCATTATATTTTATTTATTCGCCCCAAAAATTAGAACAAAAAAAGCGCGCAAAGTTTTTACTTTGCGCGCTTAAAACTAGAATTGCGTTTTCAATTCGATAAAATATTAAAGGCAAACCCTTACGAGTTTGCCTTTCTTCAATTAATTTTCGCTATTTTTAAGCATTTCAGCGATAGATGCGCCACCTTCACTGTCATCCTTCCATTCACGAAGGTCGGGAGTTTCGTCAGCGTTTTCTTCTTTCGCCTTACCTTTTTTAGCCTTTTTAGTTTCTTCAACTTCGGGCTTGGGTAATTCGGGGAGCAATGCTTTGATTGACAAAGTCATCTTTTCTTTTTCTACGTCAATACCGAGAATCTTTGCTTCGATTTCTTGACCGATTTCAAGAGCAGTAACGGGATTTTCAAGCCATTGATTTGAAATTTGAGAAACGTGAACTAAACCGTCAATACCTTTTTCAATTTCAACGAATGCACCGAAGTTAACGATTCTTACAACTTTACCCTTAACAACGTCGCCAACGTTATAGCGTTCTTCAACGTTATCCCAAGGTTTGGGTTGTAATTGCTTGTAACCAATAGAAACACGCTTTGCTTCTTGGTCAATCTTCAAAATTTTGAATTCGCATTGCTTGCCGATTTCTAAAACTTCAGCACAGTCTTTGCAACCAGTCCAACTCAAATCAGAAATGTGTGCAAGGCAATCAAAACCGTTTACGTCGATAAATGCACCGAAAGCCGCAAAACGAACGGGCGTACCAAGAACAACGTCACCTTCTTGGATGCTAGAGAAAAATTCTTCTTCCTTTTGAGCCTTGATAGCGTCTTGAGCCGCTTTTTCTGCTTCAATGATAACTTTTTGTGAACCAACGATTTGACGACGTGCACCCCTTGATTCAACCTTTTCAGCCTTTAATCTTAAAGTTTTGCCAACGTATTTTTCCAAATCCTTAACAAAACCAAGTTTAATTTGTGATGCAGGAACGAAAACGCTATATCTACCGAATTCACCGATTAAACCACCCTTGTTGGTTGACTTAATAACTGCTTCGAAAATTTTACCGTTTTTGATTTCTTCAATTTCCGCTTCTTCTTTCAAAACGCTTTCCATAGCCTTTTCAGAGAAAACGATAGGTTGTTTAGCAATAACCATTACACGGATTTTTTCACCGACTTTAGATTGATATGCTTCTTTACTGTATTCGCCCATTATTTCTTCCTTAGGGAGTGACAAATCATCCCTCTTAGAATTCTTAATAGACAAAGTTAAACCGCTGTCAGTTGCAGACGTAATAATCGCCGTTACAATTTGACCAACGTTCAAGTTCTTGTCGGGCCTAATGTTGTCAAAAGCCATTTCCATTTCTGACTTCGTTGACACTTGTTCTTTAGCTTCTTCCTTTAAAACCTCACTTTCAACAGTTTCTGTAGTGATGATTTCTTCTGTAATGTTCTCCATATGCGAGACAACCTCCTGGAATTGTTCTATCGGCGTTGACGCC
>JAZRNE010000003.1:0-19125 GCA_045648045.1 Christensenellaceae bacterium | reverse complement strand
ACGGTCTATTTGCGACTCCCCGTAGCTTTTCGCAGCTTATCACGTCCTTCTTCGGCGCCATGTACCAAGGCATCCTCCTGTATGCTCTTTGTAGCTTGATCTTTCTTAATTGCATAAGCAATCTTCGTCGAATTTTTACATTCTTCCTTGACTATACTTACTCGACTATTCTTTCGTGAATGTTTCCTACGTTATTTTTCGTATTAACCTTTTACGTTTTTTATTTTAGTCTTTTTGCTCTTTGCCTTAATGTACTTTATTTAATTAAGTCTTTCTCGATTGATATTTGACATATCTCTCTCTTTATTCTATGCAGTTGTCAATCTACGATGCTTTGACTACGGTCAAAGTGGATTTTTCACTTAAAAAATCTCAACAAAAGACTACCTTTCAACGCGGTAGCCTATACATATTATCACTTCTGTTTTTTTAAGTCAAGCGTTTTACAAAACTTTTTGCACTTTTTTTAAAAAATTTTTTCAACCTTTTTTCATTATAAAAAAACAGCGATATTCTCGCTTTACGACACGCTTTTATATACATTATTATACACGCGCGCAAAGGGATTTACTTATACCAACACTCTTTAAGCGGTTTATCGTCAATTAGAAGTTCTATTCCGCCACTATTGTTTGCAACAAGCGCCATAACCTTTTTCATAACGTTTACCGAACAAAGTTGAGTTTTTGCATTTCCGATAAATCCGTCAGTAATTGCACCGTGATATCTAAACGCAGGTTCATACTTTGGAAAAAATTGTGAAACGTCGTCAGTTCCATCCGCCTGCATATATCTGCACTCTCTTTTTATAATCGAGCCGTCTTTAAGTTTTATACACGTTTCGGCAAAATCATTTGACAAACGGTTAGGAGTGTTCAAAATTTCTTCAACGCAATGTAAAATAGTATTCTTGTTATGCCCTACGCCTATCAATAAAGCATAGCCGTTTTGCTCGAATATTTTTCCGTAAACGCCGTCGGGCGAAGTTGGGGTTGACGTTTTATCTTCATTCTCAATAAATTTTTCAACCTTATCTTTCTCGCCAAAAACCAAAACTGAGTGCGTGGGATTAAGCGTTCTAACACCACGGCTGTCCGTGAGTGCAACGTTAGGAAAAGTTCCTATACACGTAGTTTTATCGTTTAAGTCAAGCGTGATTTTCTTTTTAAGTTCGTAAAAGTTCGCCCAAGTATGCGTTGGAACGACCAACAATCCGCCCTTTTCGGTAAAATATTTAATAAGCGCATCCAAAAGACCTTGAGCACGCCCTTCAACTTCGCCAACCGCCCTTAACGAAACGTGAACAATAACGGACTTATCTTGCGGGGCGTTCATTTGTTTTAATTGATTATAAATTTGCTCTTTTGTAACCATAACTTTCTCTTTCCAAATTTTTAGCACAAAAATACTAACATTATTAATTAAACAAGTCAAGCGTTTTTAAGATTTAACAACTATTAAAAGCGTTGCTTTTTTTAAGACGGCGTGATATACTATTAGCAAGGTGAAATTATGGATATTAAAATTCAATGTAAAAACGCAGTAAAAGAACTAATCGAAGTTGCAAAACTTAAAAAAGGCGATATCTTGGTGGTGGGCTGTTCTACTAGCGAAGTCGTAGGTAGCAAAATCGGCACTAATTCCGACCCAAAAACCGCAGAATATATTTTTGACGGCATTTACGCACCACTCAAAGAAAAAGGGATTTTTCTTGCGGTTCAATGCTGTGAACACCTTAACCGCGCGATTGTAACCGAAAAAGACGCGGTTAAGAATGCTGAAATCGTGAACGTAATTCCGCAAAAAAAGGCAGGCGGAAGTCTGGCTACCGTTGCATACGGCAGTTTTTCCAGCCCCGTTGTGGTTGAAGAAATTAAAGCCGACGCAGGTATGGATATAGGCGACACCTTTATAGGCATGCACTTAAAGAAGGTTGCCGTGCCCGTAAGGCTTTCTACCAAGCAAATCGGCGAAGCGCACTTAACTTGCGCAAGAGTTCGCCCCAAATTTATCGGTGGAATTAGGGCGATTTATAACGAAAACCTTTTATAAAATTTTAGTTGAAGACTAGGCTCTATCAAGTTAACGCTTGAATAGAGCCTTTTTTGTCGTATAGATTTAAAATTATCGGGTATAATTTCAAAGCGAATGGAGATTTTATGAAAACTTTTACTTTGATTACCGATTTAATTTTTACTTTTATTGTTTGTTTTTTGCTTGGACTAGTGTTTTACAATTATTATTTTGAGCAAGGCGCAACCGTTGCACTTTCAGGCTTAACCGCTTTTTTATTATGCGTAGTTTACGCTAATATCGCCAAGAAAAAAAGGGTTAAAAACAATATTTCTAATCGGGAAAAACTTGCCTTTGAACAAACCATGACGCAACTTTGCCTTTACACAGAAAGCGAACAATGCTTGCTCTTTGAAAGCGCGTTAGAAGTAAAAGAATACAAACCCGAAAAACGAAAAAACGCGCTTTATATAAAAGGAAAAAATGCGGTGATTTTTCCCTTATTTAGTTTCGACGGCGTTACTAAAACCGATATCGTTAGAATATTCAACACCATTAAAAGCAAGGAAGTCGCTTACCTTTTCAGCCGAGAACTTTCGCCCGAAATCAAAGCGTTTGCAGATAGATTTAACGGAAAAATCGTACTCGTTAGCGAAAAACAAGTTTACGACTTATTAAAACAAACCAACACTTTACCCTGTTGCAAGTTTGAATTTACTAAAAAACGCGCTCTGACGCTCAACGCGTTTAAAAACGTTTTAAGAAAATCAAAGGCTAAACACCTTTTTGTTTTTGGGTTGGTATTCTTAATTTCAAGTTACTTTGCCCCTATTAAAACTTATTATATAATATGCGGAAGCGTATTCTTGTTTTTATCGTTATTCGCAAGACTTTTCGGCAAAGAAAACACTTATACCTAAATTTTACACAAAAAAGCCGTGCTACGGATATCGTAGCACGGCTTTTCTTTTTTTTCTTAAAATACTATATGCTCTACTTTTGGATTTTTACTTCTTCTGTAAAATACGAGTTTTCTGCCCGTTGCGCAAACGTATTCCGCACCGAGTTTTTCCGCAATTTCAAAACCCGTTTCTTTGGGGTTAAGCATTGAGTTTTCTAAAACAGTAACTTTAATAAGTTCTCTTTTTTCAATGGCTTTATCTAAACTTTCAATCAAACTTTCGTTCACACCAAACTTACCAACCTGTGTAATAGGTTCGATATTTGCGGCGATTGAACGCAAAACACTTCTCTCTTTTGACGTTAACATAATTTCTCCTTAATCAACGAATTCAAATTCTTCACCACCGATAATTATGGTTGACTTATCGGTTGCACCCATCTTGCGAAGTTCGGCAATAATGCCCCTATCGCGCAATACTTTATGCATATATGCAAGCGAGTTCATATCGTCTAACACGACGTTGCGTTTAAGCACGTCAACGAGCGTACCCACGATAACGAAAGTTTCGCCTTCTTTAAATATTTCGTAAGACAATCTATCCGGCTTAACGTAATTAAACTCTTCAAATTCAAGCGGTTTAACGGGCGGAAGTTTAACTAGCGTATCGTAAATAATCTTTTTAAGTTTATCAAGCCCGTCGCCCGTAATTGCTGAAAGTTCAACGATTCTATGTTTTCTGCCGATTTTTTCCTTAAACTCTTTAAGTTTTTCTTGTGCGCCGTAAATATCTAGTTTATTAACGACGATAATTTGCTTTAACTTTGAAAGCGCCTTGCTATAACTTTTAAGTTCGGCGTTGATTTTAAGATAATCGTCGTACGGGTCGCGCCCTTCTAAACCCGAAACGTCGATAACGTGCACGAGCATTCTAGTTCTTTCTATATGTCTTAAAAACTCAATACCCAACCCTGCGCCTTCGCTTGCCCCTTCAATAAGACCGGGGATATCCGCAACTATAAACTGATTATCGTAATAATCGCACACGCCGAGATTTGGCGACAAAGTCGTAAAGTGATAATTTGCAATCTTTGGTCTTGCACGGGTAATTTTACTTAAAATAGTAGATTTACCCACGTTCGGAAAACCAACCAAACCTACGTCAGCAATAGTTTTAAGTTCGAGCATTACCTTTTTGGTTTCAGTTTTTTCGCCCGTTTGCGAAAAATGTGGCGCGTGCCTTCTAGAATTCGCAAACTTTGCGTTGCCTTTACCGCCGTCGCCACCGACCAAAACGACTTTCTTTTGCCCGTCAACGAACATATCGGCAATAATGCCACCGCTTTCCACGTCTTTAATAATCGTGCCAACGGGAACTTTCAGAACGAGGTCGTCGCCCGACTTACCGAAACAATCTTTCGAACCGCCCGACTCACCGTTTTCAGCAACGTATTTAGTTTTGTAGTAATAATCCACTAAACTTGACAAATTTTTATCTGCAACGAAAACGACGTCGCCACCCTTACCGCCGTCTCCGCCGTCAGGGCCACCGCTAACCTTGCCTTTGTAATGGATAAAAGAAGTGATGCCGTTTCCACCGTCACCTGCTTTTATCGTAATAACTGCTCTATCAATAAACATAAATCACCTTTTAATCTTTTTTTTGCAAAATTCGTTTATAGGGCAATTTTCGCAATCGGGTTTTGACGCCTTGCAAAAACTTCTTCCTAAATATATTAAATAATGATGCGCGCGCGACCAGTCGGTTTTATCTAAAACATTCATTAACCCCTTTTCGGTTTGCAAAACGTTATCCGCTTTAACAAGCCCTATACGGTTGCTAACCCTAAAAACGTGCGTATCAACCGCAATGGCGTCACCCTTAAACGCAACGCTATAAACCACGTTAGCGGTTTTTCTGCCTACGCCGGCAAGCGTTCTTAACGCCTCTAAATCACTTGGGACTTGTCCGTCAAACTTTTGTAAAATATCCCTACTTGCACTAAGTATATGCTCGGCTTTTGACTTATAAAGCCCACACGAAAAGATATATTTTTCAAGTTGCTCGTTAGTAAGCAAAACCATTTTTTCAGGCGTATTGTATTCCTTGAAAAGCACGCGCGTAATTTTATTCACACGCTCGTCCGTACATTGAGCCGAAAGAATAACCGCAATCAGCAATTCGTACGGCGTTGAAAATTCAAGCGCAGGCTTGTCCGAAAACACCCCCGATAATTTTTCCACTATTCTTTTTGCCGTCGTTATGTTCATACTCTAATAGTTTAACACAAGCAAGCGACTTTTTACAAGCGTGTTTTTCGGGGTTTTCAATTAAATAGTTCTTACGATGCGTTTACCGCTGATATTCGTGATTAAAAAAGTGCCTGCGTACGAGTCAAGCGTGCTCATTCGCAAAGCTCTTTTTACCGTTGTTAAATTATTTTTTGATAATTTTACCGAAAGCCCACAACCTACCCCCGCTTCTTTGGGGGTGTTGACTATTTCAACCGCCAAGCCGTTTTTGCGCAAAAAATCAAAGAACTTTACCGTGTGTGCACGCGAGCGAAACGCCACTACTATATACTCCATAAAAAATTTCTCCTTAGCATAAAAGTAATTTTCCCCTTATACAATATAGTATTACCAACTTAAAATTTTTGTTACGATTAGGAGTATGTATGATTTATTTTGACAACGCCGCAACGGGTGGTTTTAAGCCCCACGCCGTTATTGACGCCACGAATACGGTTATCCGCTATCTTTCCGCAAATCCCGGCAGAAGTGGACACCGTTTATCGCTTACGGGTGCGGAAATTATTTATAAGTGTAGAGAAACTTTATCAAACTTTTTCGGTTGCAAAAGCGACCGGGTTATCTTTACGAAAAACTGTACCGAAGCGCTAAATATCGCCATCTTCGGTAGCGTAAAAAAAGGCGACCACGTTATATGCACGGTTTTTGAGCACAATTCGGTTCTCCGTCCGCTACACCACCTAAAAAACACGGGCATAATCGAACTTTCTATCATTAAGCCCGACGACGATACACCCTTACAGCGTGCAATAGAACGGGCTATAAAACCGAATACTCGCCTAATCGTTTGCACCGCCCTTTCGAACGTTACGGGCGAAGTTATGCCTATAACTGAAATCGCGCAAATTGCAAAATACAACGACGCGCTACTGCTCGTTGACGGTGCGCAAGCGGGTGGACATATCCCCTTAAACGTAAAAGACGGCATATCTATGCTTGCGATTGCCGGGCATAAAGCGCTTTGTGGAATCATGGGTAGCGGTGTTCTTATTCTTGACGACAACGTTGACGTTTGCCCACTCGTTTTCGGTGGAACGGGTAGCGAATCGTTTAACCTTAATCAACCGTCGTGCTATCCTGAAAAACTCGAATCGGGCACGCTTAACTTACCTGCAATCGCATCCCTTTACGAAGGCGTAAAGTTCGTTTCTAAAAACCTTGTTAATTTCGGCAATCAACTAATCCGCTCGACAAAAATTATTTTGGACGGGCTTGAAGAAATGAATATACCTTGTTTTTCCCGCCCTAACCCTGCGGGTATTTGCTCATTCAAAATAAACGGAATACCCAGCAACGAAGTAGCGGACGTATTAAATAAAGAATATGACGTTGCCGTGCGTGGCGGTTTGCATTGCGCACCGTTGACACACGAATTTCTAAACACCGAAAGCGAAGGTTTAGTGCGCGCAAGCCTTGCCGTGCAAAACACTTCAAACGAAATCAAATACTTTTTATCCGCCGTAAACAAAATCGCCAAAGGGCACGGTTAAATTTTTTTGAGTTCGTTTACAATCTTTCGTAGAATTTTACGTTTACTATCGTCAAGCATAGGCGAAAGCATACTTGAAAAGGCGTCGATATCGGCGTTAGTTAGCGTACCCCTACTTTTGCCCTTCTTTGCTTCGTCGTAAATTGCCATAAGTAATTCGTTTTGATTTTTTCCGTCAAAACGCTTTGCAAGCGACGAAACCATATTCATAATATTGCCGTCTAAACCATTAAAATCATTCACTTGCTCGTTATCGCCGTTGTTTTTTACGTATTCGTTAAAATCTTGCATAACTCCCCCTTAAAAAAATTCTCACGCCCGATTAAAGATAACGCTTAAAAATTCACAACCGTTTGCTAAACGCGATATTTTTAACCGATTATGATAAGGCGTTCAATTATATATTATGATTTTGCATATTATATTGTTAGCGGAGTGATTATGGAAATATTACAAATTTTATTATCTTTTTTCTTGAAAGAGTTGGGCGGAGAAACTTTAACGCCTATTTTAGAAAAGTTAAAAAATAACGATTTTGACCTTAAAAAAACCTTAAACGGCTTAAACTTGCAAAACCTTGCGCCTATCGTCAGCGCAATTATGCAATCAAGTTTAAATAAAAACCGCCCGACTGAAAACGCCGAGCGGAACTTTTCGCTATCACCTATATCGGGCATTGCCGATAAGGATATAATTTACACGCTAAATAAATATTTTTGCAACTTTTAAGTTTTTAATTTTGTCGATAAACAAATCTCAATAATTATCGCTACTAAACAAACTAATCGCAACGTTTAAGCCGTTGCCTTTTTCAGCCCAAACAGCACCCATAGCAGGCGTAACACCAACCCCATGTATGCAAGTGGTTTTATCCGGCCATAAAATTCTTGCCGTAGTTAACTTAAACGCACCGCCCGACAAAAACTGGTAAGTCGTTTGCATAATTCCTTTGCCGTAAGTTCTTGCATTGCCCGAACTATCTTTTTCAACCACCACGCGAAATATCGGGCAAGCCTGATAATAAACGAGCGCGCCTATTAAACATTCTGATGCTGACGCAGTTAACTCGTTGCCTATAATTGAAATATTTTGTATAAAATTTTCGTACCTATTCTTATTCGTGTAAAAACTTTCATTCTTATTTTTGCCTTGCGCAAAAGCCACTAAAGATTTTTTGCTTCCGCCGTTATCTATAAAATATTCGGCGATATCGGTTAAAACGGTCATAAGACCGCCACCGTTGTTTCTCAAATCAAGCACCAAATTAGTTCTTCCGCGCGCATTCATAAATTCAAGCGCTTCGCCCATCTGCTTTTCAGCGTCACCTTCAAACAAATCCAACTTAATATAACCCACGCTAGCGTCCGCTATCGGCATATAATCGTTGACACTTTCAACTCCTTTCGGTGTGCTACCGTCGTTGGATAGAAAGCGGTACGCCTTTTCGCTATCGTAATAAGTCACGTAAGACGCAACGTAATTTTGCTTTTTAACGACAGCGGAATGTTGTACGCTTTGACGACTATAATTAACGGTAACCGTATCGTTATCCGAGCAAGACGCAAAGAAATTCATAACGTCTTTTACTGTAGAAAACGAAACCAACTCGCCACCCGAAACGCTTGCGCTAACAAGTTTATCGCCTACCTTTATCCCTGCGCGGTCCATAGGCGAATTTCCGGTTACCACGTCTAAAACGGGCTCTGCGTTGGTGTTTGACTTGTAAAACGCAAAACCGAATCCCTTATAATTTCCGTTATCGTTAGCCGAAACCGATTTATATTCTTCTTTCGTGTAAAAGGCTGAATAATCATCAAGCAAACCGTTGACTAATGCGTCGGCAATATCTTGCTCGGTTATTTCGCGAATTTCACCCGTAACAGGGTCAACAACGCACGCTACCGAGTCCATCAAATAAACAAGGTCTGACGCAAGCTTTGCCTTTTTTCCACGAATTAAACTATTAACGATAAATCCGCTTGCAAAACTTAATAGCGCTATTATCACACATAAAAATACGCTGACGACTCTTTTGCTTTTTTCGTTTTTATTTTCCGACATATTATCTTACCAACTTACCCAAAACCGTTATCAATCTAAAAGTAACCGCATCAGAGAACTTTCTGATATCAAGCCCGGTAGCCTTTTCAATTTTATCAAGTCTATATGTAAGAGTATTTCTGTGTAAATATAATTTTCTTGAAGTTTCGCTAACGTTCAAACTATTTTCCAAGAACTCTTCGGCGGTGTTAACCATTTCTTCGTCATCGAAAATTTCACGCGCCCCCGTATCCATAAGCGTATCTAAATACTCGTTCAAAGTTTGCTTGGGCAAATCTTCTAGCATCTTAATTAAAACAAACTCTTTATACGAGTGAATTTCGCCCTTTGAATTTATAGCATTGCACATTCTTACAGCAAAAAGCGCTTGAGTGTAGGATAAACTTATTTCTGCAAGTGTATTAACAGTCCCCCCTATTGCAATGCGAACTTTGGCACCAGATTCTTCATAAATAGATTGTTTTAAGAATTCAGCGTACTCATTTGCAGAATGATGCCCGTCGTTTTTCTCGTCAATAACCTTAACGAACGCAAACTGATTAACGCCCGACTCCACAACAAAGTCAACTCCTTCTGCACCGATATTTTCAATCAAAGTTTTAACTTCTTCATAATGAGTAGGCGCAACGCTTATAATCATTGCAAAAGCAGAATGGTCTTTGATTCCAAATTTATGCATGTAGTGCGTAATTTGTGATGGATTTAGTTCACCTACCAACAACAATTCGTTAAACTCATTACGTGAAATCGAATAATCTTTGGGATTAATGCTTTCCGCTAATTGACTTATTAAGTATGCGTAATTTTGTTCGGCCTTGCTGTCCCCGTCAATGCAACCAAAATAGTTCTTGCCTTTATACTTTAAGCAAAACAAAGTTTTATTTAAATCAGTAAATGTTTTAACCCCTACTAAATCCATAGGCACGTCTTCTAAATTTTTATCCCCGACTAAAAGATTACCGTAAGAATCGTAAACGGAAAACTTTACCCCTGTTTTTTCCGTAATGCCTTTAACAAAAAACTTAATATCAGTATCCATAATTCACCTATTTAATTGCGATATAAAAAGTATAACCCTTTTTTATAAAAAATACAAACGAAAAGACAAAAAAGTTTAAAAATATTCGGCAATTTGCACAAAAAATTGTATTTACGTCATATTTTTAGTTAATCTTTAAGATAAATTTGCACTAAAATTAACATAACATTGGCAGAGCATAATCTTAAAACTGCGCGTTATACTTAAAAATTTGAATAAAAAATTCCCGAACCAAACGGTTCGGGAATAATTATATAATTTGAAAATTATTCAGCGTCTTCGTCAGCAGCAGTTTTGCCAGCTTTTTTAGCAAGTTTCTTTTCCATTTTGATACGTTGCTTTTCAGCTTCTTCAGCAGCTTTAGCTTCTTCTTCGGCAAGTTTCGCAGCAGCAGCAACAGCCTTTTGGATTTCTTCTTGTTCGCGTTTTGCTTGCAATTCTTCAATAGCCGCCTTGTTTTCTTCATCGCGAGCGAGAATGGTAACTTCGGTTTCTTTATCGAAGATATGGCAGTGAGCAACGTCAACGGCAATCTTAACGATATCACCTGCTTTAGTTGCTGAACGGCTGTCAACCTTAGCAATAAGGTTACTTACGTCGTCTACGATACTCTTAAGATTTTCTTCGCCTTTATCTGCCATTTCAGACTTGGTTTTGCAGTAAAGCAAAGTTTCTGCACCAAGCGCTTCAACAACGTCAACCTTAACGTCGATAAGTTGGCTCTTTGCATTAGAAATCCAAGCTTCTTCGTCGTGAAGGTCTTCAGGTCTAATACCAAATACGATTTCCTTATCAGTGTTTAGATATTTATCCAAGTTAACGATAAGGTCAACCTTATCTTTAGGAAGAAGGATTTTATCCAAACCGAATTCAATATAAACTTTAGTCTTCGTTCCAGTAAGCTTACCAGTAAAGAAGTTCATTTGCGGAGTTCCTATAAAACCTGCAACAAATTGGTTAACCGGATGATCGTAAAGGTTGATAGGAGTATCAACTTGTTGCATGAAACCATCTTTCATAACAACGGTTCTAGTACCCATGGTCATAGCTTCAACTTGGTCGTGAGTAACGTAAATAAAGGTTGTTGCAAGTCTGTTATGAAGTTTGGTAATTTCGGTTCTCATTTGAGAACGGAGTTTTGCGTCCAAGTTAGAAAGCGGTTCGTCAAGAAGGAATACTTTAGGTTCACGAACGATAGCACGACCTAAAGCAACACGTTGTCTTTGACCACCTGAAAGAGCCTTCGGTTTTCTTGAAAGATACATTTCAATACCGAGAATTCTTGCTGCTTCTTTAACTCTTTGGTCGATTTCTGCCTTGGGCATTTTTCTGAGTTTAAGACCGAACGCCATATTGTCGTAAACGGTCATGTGGGGATAGAGCGCGTAGTTTTGGAAAACCATTGCGATATCTCTATCTTTAGGTGCAACGTTGTTTACGAGATTACCGTCAATATAAAGTTCGCCAGAAGAAATTTCTTCCAAACCAGCAATCATACGAAGCGTGGTAGATTTACCACAACCTGACGGGCCTACGAAAACGATAAATTCTTTGTCTTCGATATCAAGGTTAAAGTCGGTAACAGCGGTTACGCCTGACGGATATACCTTGAAAATGTTTTTAAGGTTTAAACTTGCCATATTTTCCTCCGTGGTTGAATTGCCAACCAAATGTTTTTACACTATATATTTTACTCTCTTTCGTCAACTTTTACAAGGGCATTTTTAATAAATAATACCTTTCATAATGTAAATATTGCACAAAACTTTAGTCAAGTTCGTCCAAAGTCAAGTCAAACGCAGGCGCAAACTCTTTTAGATAATACTGCACTTCTTCGCGCTTGGTTGCCTTTAATTCGTTTCCGATAGAAACTTTTGCTTTTTTGAATTCGGAATTACCAGCCTTAACTTCTTCAACGCATTTTAGATAAGCGGCCATTCTATCCGCACACTTAACTATTCTGTACTCTTCGCAATCTTCATCGGGCATAATAAACGAAGAATAATCTTCTTTAAGCACTTCCGGTAGCATTTCAATAAGCCTTTCGCTTGCTCCCCTTTCCAAATCTTTATACGCCGACTTGATTTCGGGATTAAAGTATTTGATAGGCGTCGGCAAGTCCCCCGTTATAACTTCGCCAACTTCGTGATATTGAGCAAGTAGCACTACTTTGTTAACGTCAACGCCACCGCCGTAAATTTTATTTTTAATCAACGCAAGCGCGTGCGCAATGACCGCCACCTGTTGGCTATGTTCCATAATATTTTCTTCTCTGACCGAGCGCATAAGCGACCAACGCTTAATATATTTCATACGGTTTAAAAATGCAAAGAACTTGTACATTATAGTATATTCTCCTTTTAAGGCAGTATTCGTAAACGTTTACGGTGGATTTTTATTTTACCACATATTTTCGCTTGACGCAATAAAATAAAAGTGATATTATGGTGTTACTAAATTAAATATTCGCTATGGGTGCCGAAAGGCTGAGATTATACCATTTGAATCCGCAAGGTAATGCTTGAAGGAAATGCAAATTATAAAGTTTTTAACGCACCCGTTAGTTCGGGTGCGTTTTTGTTTTGCATCATAGTGAATAGAAGGAGATTTTATGAACAGTAACCTTTTATCAACTTACGCAATCGACCTGTTTTTGCCGATTGCAAAATGGCTAGTTATAGGCGTTATCGTTTTTGCGCTTATAAGTTGGCTCGTGGTTTATCTAACCAAGAAAGAAAGTTTCGCTAATTTTCTTAAAACGACGTTAGTAGTGCTTTTCTTCTTTTTCCTAGCAGTTGGTTTAACCTGCCTAGTTTTAGAAATCCTAAAAAGTTTTAGCACCGAATACACGCAGAAAAACTGGCTAGATAGAAAAGCGCTTATAAGTTACGTTTTCGCTCCGCTAGCGGGACTTATCGCCTTAATTTTATCTAGTGCAATCATCGTAGTTTTCAAAACAAAAAACAATAGTGCGGATAAAAAACTTTACGCAATTTTAGGTGCAATAAATCTCATTGGCGTTATCGTTTGCGGAATACTTATGGCAATTTATTACGACCTAAAATTCAAAAACGACGGCTACTTTAATTCGGACACGGCAAGTGTAAACCAACCCGTTTTATACATTTCGGTTTTGCTTTTGATAATAACCATTTGTGCACTTGCGTTCATTCTTGACAAGAACGATAAAACTCTCGATACGAAGTGCCTTTCGTTTGCGGGAATAACCATTGCAATGAGTTTCGGGCTTTCTTATATTAAGATTTTTGAAATGCCACAAGGCGGTGCAATCACGCTATTTTCGTTACTGCCTATTATGATTTTTGCATGCGTTTACGGAACGAAAAAGGGCGTGCTTGTGTGCTTAATTTACGGAATACTTCAAGCCGTGCAAGACCCTTGGATTATTCACCCCGCACAGTTCTTGCTAGACTACCCGATTGCTTTTTCGGCAATAGGATTTACGGGGATTTTTGCAAAAGCAAACCGCTTTGAGAAAATTCCACAAGTTTCTTTCTTGCTCGGTGGTATTTTAGCCGGCGCAACAAGGTTTTTATCACACGTTTTATCTGGCGTATTTGCCTTTGAAGCGTACGCTGCGGGGCTTAACCCGTGGATTTACTCTTTTGCATACAACAGTTTCGTTTTCGTTGATTTAGCAATAGTTTTGGTAATCGGCGCAATCGTTTTCTCGTCAAAAGCGTTCGTGAAAGAACTTAAAAAACAATAACAAACTTAATCTCAGCCATACAAAAAGTTGCCCAGAAAAGGGGCAACTTTTTTCTTTTTATAAAATTATCGTTGATTTTCCATTTGCCACGCTAGCAACTGTTTTTCAATCACGGGCGTAACCTTTTCGGTAACGACTTGATAACCTAAATTTGTTAAATGCCCACCGTCAGAAGTATATTCAGCGTAAATTTCGCTCGTTTCTAAATTTAAAAGTGCGGAATATAAATCAACGAACTCAAACCCGTACTTTTCAGCAAGCATCTTGATTTTTACGTTATTAAATGCCGCAAGTTGATTTTTCTTACCCCATTCGCCACTCATACTAGTTAGTGAAAGAAGAATAATTTTCGTATTCGGCACGTTTTCAACGAAAGATTTTAATATGTTTTCATAGTTATCGAACATGCTATCCATATTGTTCGCGCCGATTAGCATTACTGCAACTTTGGGTTTCAAGTCGAAAAGCGACACTTTAAGGCGCTGTTCTAACCACGTTGTTCTATCCCCGTTAATTCCCCTGTTTGAAACGACGAACTGCGGATAAAACTTTTTTAGGTCGTACCCGTCGGTTAAACTATCGCCCAAAAAAACAACGTCACACTCGTAATCTTCAAATTCGGCGTTTTCAATTTCGTATTGCGCTATCCTTAATCGCTGATAAGTAAAAAACGCATTTTCTAAATCGGCACTCTCTTTTTTTTGACAACCGCAAAAAAGTAAACTTATACAAATTAAAATAATTAAAACTTTTTTCATTTGTTTTTACTTATAAAACACGAGCGCTTGCCCGCTTAAAACTTCAATTTCTACAACGTTTTCATTCACCACGTTGCTTATGCCACGAGTGTCCGCCGAAGTTAGCGTAAGCCCGTCTAGCGGATAGTAAAGCCCTTTACTACAAACAAAAGCACAATCCCCACCGTACGGAATAAGCGAAAGCAAACCGCCCGTTTTCAACTCTTTTTTCCACTTCCCGTCAATCAGTTCGGTAAAACCGTTTTGGTCTTTAATTTTGCATTCTAGTCCGATATTTTTTGCAATTTTTAAGAGCGCAAGATTACCCAAAACGTGTTCCATCTTCCCACCGAAAGCACCGTAAATAACCACTTCGGTAGCACCGATTTCTTTTGTGTAACGAACGGCACGCTCGCCATCGGTAAAGTTTTTTTCAACTTCAAGCGGAATTATATTTTCGTTAGTCGGTGCACTTTTCAAACTGTCAAAATCGCCAACAACGGCAAGAACTTTTTTATCGCCTATTTTATTTTTAAAGTTATAACCCGCGTCAGCAAAAATTACGTTTTCTTCATCAACCTTTATTTCTAGGGTTGGCGATTTTAAAATTATTGCTACTTTCACTGATTAAAGATATTTTGCCGTGATATCGGCAACTATTTTACAAATTTCCCCACAAGGAACTTTGTTTTCACTCAAAAGTTCACCGCAAATAATTGAACCTATGCTCGCCTTAACGTCTTCGCAAGCACTCTTAATTAAAGCGTACGACGCTAGTTTATCTTCCCCGTCAGATTTAAGATACCCTAAAACCATAGTCATACCCGAAACCGCACCGCAAACTAATCTTTGACGAGCAAAGCCACCGCCAAACCCGATGATAAGTTTTTTAAGCGCTTGTTCAGACAACGCCATTTCATCCTTAAACGCAAGAACGACTGCTTGCGCACAGTTCATACCTGATGCAAAATTTAATTTTGCTAATTCGCCTTTCGTCATAAAACACACTCCTTGTTAATAAATAAAGTTTAACAAATATTTCCGTAAAATGCAAGTGTTTATTAACAATACTCGTTTGTAATATAAAAAGATTTAGTTACAATCTGGCTATGCCACTTTTGTTTTTATTTTTCAACCCGTACGAATTTTAGATGCAAATAAGGCAATGCTCGTTTATAATATTAAAAGCGTTAGTTACAAGCAGAACTAGGCTCGTGAAGCATTTTGGGCGAAATTGACCGTCTGGTCATTGAAGTCAAAATGCGAAACAGTAAACGACGTTCTGCGCTGTAAATAACGCTTTTAATTTAAAATTCAAAAAGCAATTAACACTGTTAACTGCTTCCTGAATAATATATGATAAGGGGGAAAATGATGAGCGATTTTATTGCCGTAGGGGGTTTCCCTTTCGACAATGATATGATACTATATTTAAAATAAAATGTAAAGCGTTTTTACTAGGTTTTTTAAATTTTTTTGAAAATTTTTCACACATTTTTCCATTATTTAGCATATTGTGTTAAAAAATATCATAATTTGTTTAATTTTGTCTTTTTGACCAAATCTTACGCTAATTTATAGTAAAAAACAAAAAACCGTCAGGCATAGCCAAACGGTTTTTTTATTTTTTTGTTAAATTATTACATCATCAAGTTAATCAATAAGTTACAAGCAATAACGATTAACACGAGTGCGATAGGATAAGTTGATGCGTAAGCCCCTGCAACGTCATCCGTATCAGCGGTTGCAATAAGCGTTCCGAGTGCGGGAGTAGAAGTCATACCACCCGTAATTGAACCAAGGTTTGCAAGGAGCGGAAGTTTAAGAACGTATTTGCCAAGGAAGAAACCAACCACCATAGGTACGATAGTGATAACCACGCCACCGATAAAGCCCCAAGCAACGATACTAGCATCATCACCAACAGCCGAAACAAGGCTAACGCCACCGTCAACACCTGCACCGATAAGGAATAGCATTAAACCTAATTCCTTTAAGGTTTTAACGGTTGCGGTAGGAATTTCCATTGAGAGTTTGCCGATTCTGCCAAAGTGACCGAACACCAAACACATAATAAGAACGCCACCCGTAGTACCGAGTGAGAAGTTAACGCCACCGAAAAGCGGGATTTTGATACCGCCAAGAATCAAACCTGAAACAACTGCAATAGCGAGAGCGGTAAAACCGAAATCATCACAAGTAAAGAGTTTCTTTTCTTCTTTTGCTTCGCGCGCTTCCATAACTTCAGGTTTTAATAAACTTCTTTCGTAAGCCATATCAGCCTTAGCGAATCTAGGAAGAAGTTGAACGAACAATACAACGCCGATAACGCCGAAAGGATATGCAATAGCGTGGCCGAGAGTAACCAAAGTATCAGAACCAGCACCAAATTTTTCAACCATTGCTTCTTGTGCAGCAGAATAACCGGGGGTTGTAGTAAGTGAACCAGATAAAATACCCGACCAAAAATCTGAACCGTAAGGTGAAACGAGAACGAAGATTACCGTAACGGCAGTTCCGATTAAGATAACCGTAACACCCATTACGATATAGGTTTTGAAGTTTTTAGCCAAATCTCTAAAAAATCTTGGACCAGCAATAAAACCAACCGAGCCAACGAACATAACCAAACCAACGTTTTGAATTACACTTTTGAAATATTTAACGTTTGCTGACGCTGTTTGTATAACTTTTCCTGCTTCATCTTTAATTTCGCCCTGTAAATGAAAAGCACCTAAAATAGGCAAATTTTCAGGTATTAAAGTGCAAAGATAACCGAATAAAATTGCAACCAAGAATACGCCCGCAGTACCCAAGTTAACACCCTTGATTGTAATTCTACCTAATAAATAACCAAGAGCAACTACCACGAAAATGCTAGTTAAAAGAGTTGATAAACCGAATACTCTAGCAACGCCTTTATCAGAAGTTGCAGCATTATAACCACACCAAACGGCGATACCTGCAACTGCTACGAGTGCAATAGCAATCCAAAGCCATTTAAGGCTATTCTTTTTTGAACTGCTTACGTTTTTACTTTCCATAAAATTATTTTCTCCTAAATAAATTTCATCAAATCCCTATCATACAAACAGTCTTTTACCCGACGGCAAATTTTGCCGTCGGGTAAAAAGTTGTAATCTTTAAATTAGATATCTTTTTGGGTAGTGTAGTTAGGCAATAATTGTGGTGAAAGTTTGGTTGCGTTGATACCAGCGTCTTTAAGTTCTTTATCAAAAGCCTTAACGTGGTCAAGCGTCAATTCCTTAACTTCAACGTCTTTGTAAATCTTACCTACGCTCTTACCTGCGTTTCTACCGAATACGATAATATCGAGAAGTGAGTTACCCATAAGACGGTTTCTACCGTGAATACCCCCAACCGCTTCGCCTGCAACGAACAAGTTAGGAACGGTAGTCGTCATACCGTCGGCAGAAATATCTAAACCACCGTTTTGATAGTGGAGCGTCGGGTAAACCAAAATCGGGTCTTTTCTAATATCAATACCGTATTTACCGAACATACGGAGCATTGCGGGAATACGTTTTTCAATAGTGCCTTCGCCACCTATCATATCAATCATAGGTGTATCAAGCCATACGCCTTCGCCGTCAGTAGTTTTAATACCGTTATCGCGCTTTTTACATTCTCTAATAATAGAAGATGCAGTTACGTCACGAGTTTCAAGCGAATAAACGAACGCTTCGCCATCTTTATTAACGAGTTGTGCGCCGAGTGAACGAACTTTTTCAGTAACCAAAGCACCGAAAATTTGAGTAGGTTCAGCAACGCCAGTGGGGTGATATTGAAGAGTATCAGCGTAAAGAAGTTTTGCGCCTGCTCTATAACCCAACACCAAGCCGTCTGCCGTTGCGCCGTAGTGGTTAGAAGTTGGGAAACCTTGGTAGTGAAGTCTGCCTGCGCCACCCGTTGCAATAATAACGGTTTTTGCCTTAGCAATCTTAACTTCTTTAGTTTCCATATTGAGTAAAACTGCACCGGCAGCCTTACCTTCAACGTCTTTAATAATTTCAATAGCAGCGGTAAAGTCTACTACGGGGATACCCCTATTCAACACTTCGTCACGAAGCGTTCTCATAATTTCCGCACCAGAGTAGTCCTTACAAGCGTGCATACGCTTTCTTGAAGTACCGCCACCGTGAGTCGTAATCATAGTGCCGTCTTCTTCCTTATCGAACATAACGCCGAGTTCGTTCAACCATTTAATACAGTCGGGTGCGTCGTTAACGAGTTTGTATAAAAGTTCGTGTTTAGCAGCGAAGTGACCGCCACCGAAAGCGTCAAGATAGTGAATGGCAGGGCTATCGTTAGGTTTATCAGCCGCTTGAATACCACCTTCAGCCATCATAGTATTAGCGTCGCCAATACGAAGTTTGGTTACCATCATAACTTTTGCGCCCTTGTTGTCAGCTTCAATAGCAGCAGAAGAACCTGCGCCACCACCACCGATAACTAAAACGTCAACGTCGTAATCTGGCTTAGAAAGGTCTATATCCATATCTAAAACTCTTGACTTACCTTGTAACAAGTCAGCAAGTTCGTGAAGAACTTTGCCACCCTTGTTAGGACCTACTTTAAGGTTTTCGTAAGCAGATTCTATGTAGTCGGGGTGATTTTCTCTTAATACCTGTAATTTTTCATCAGCAGTCATTCTGCCGAAAAGTTTTTCAAGTCTTTCTTTTCTAGTAGCTTCAACCTTTTTCATTGAAACTAACTGTTCTTCGGTATACTTATACATAACTTCCCTCCTACTTTTCGATTTCTCTATTGTTATAGAGTTCTTTAAGTTCATCGATAGGCTTATTCATAAGCGATTCGATA
>JAZRNE010000002.1:0-33081 GCA_045648045.1 Christensenellaceae bacterium | reverse complement strand
TACGAAATAGTTTGGGTTGCAAATTTACCTTGCGTAAATATGAGAATAGGTCCATTTGCGCCTAAAAAATTCATAACGGTAAACAACAACAATACCAACACCGTATGCATTATAAGCGGTAATTCAATCGTGAATAATTCTTTAAAGAATCCTACGCCTTCTATTTGCGCAGCCTCTACTACTTCAGGTGGAATTTTCGCCATTGAACCTGAAAAAATTATCAAGTTCGCACCCAGCCCCATAAACACCGTATAAAACACGATTGTTGCCGTTGCCGTACTTTCTTGATACAATAAAGGTGGCATTTTATATTTAAACCATTGAAGTAAAAGTTTTGCCAAAGGTCCGTTTGCCGAGTTTATAAAATTTTTATACACCGAAATAAGCACCACTGAAGATACTATTGCAGGTATCATTAAAATTACGGTGAACAATCTATAACCTAAAATTCTTTTGTATAAAAAATACGAACAAAATAGTGATAACAAATACCCCGTAATTAAACTCGACACAAAATAAACCATCGTGTTCTTAAAAGCAATTAGTAGCGGTCCACCTGCCTTAAAACTCTCTAAAATCGCATTGAAATATTTGAGCGTAAATAATCCTGTTTCTTCATCTTGAAATGGAAGAATAAGCGCTTGAAAATTAACGGCAAGCCAAAGTATTATCCAATTTAATATAGGCAAAACGAGAAGCGCATAACAAAAAATATCTATTTTAAGTTGTTCTTTTCGCCTTGCTTTTTTCTTATCAATCGCAAAATCAGTCATTTTATCAACCTTGTTTATTTTTAGGATATAAGGGAGAAATTAACGATAACGTTAAATTCCCCCTAAAAACTTTTATTAACCTACAACTTCTTCAACAGTAACGTTGGTAAATTTAGCGTAAGTTCCTTCGGTCATCTGTGTATTGTAACTTTGCGAGAACTCACCATTTGCATCTGTAGTTATCGTAAACGTAATGCTCTTTTCAACATAAAGCACCGACCACGTTGCAGGATTTGCTTCGTGATAATATTTACCATTTGTTTTTATGGTAAACGTTACAGAATAGCTTGTATTTGCTTTCAAGCCGGCTTCTCTAGTTGCATTTATATAAAGAGTTGTAACACCGTTGCCACTTATTCTATTCAACTGCATAATTGCCGTGCCGTTTCCAGAATTAACTATGCTTTCCGTGATATTAGATTGACTTCTCGTGTAATTTATGATTTGCAAACCTTTAGAATAAGCCGCTTTCATAACGGTTAAACCGGAGAATTTTACGTAAGTTCCGCTATTCCAATAACAATTGTTAAAAGCTTTTGTAAATTCACCATTTTCATCCGTTGTAATATAGAACACAACGTTTTGCTTACCTGCTGAAAGATAGAATCTTTCGCCATACTTAACGGTTGCATCCGTTGCTTCCCTATAATAAGCAGGGTGTGCGCCATCAGTATCAACCACAACGCTTACCAAATAAACAGTATTAGGCTCTAAACCCGCTTCTTCCGTAGCTGTAACGGTAAATGAACTTGACCCAGAACCACTTGTTTTCGTAATAGATTTATACCATTTCCCAGCGCTTTCGCCTTCGGTTATTTCATTGTCGCAAAGCGTTGCGCACGCAGGCACACCTATCGTAACGTCAAAACCTGTGCCGTAAACGTAAGTTTTTTCGACAAATTTAGCAGTTAAAATAATTTCATTCTTTACTGCGCTTTCAAAATCATAATCAACGCCGTCAACTTGCCAAGAACTAAATTCATAGCCTAGTTTATCATCAACCGCTTTTGTTTCTACGCAATCGCCATAACGAACGGTTTGACTATCAACTTCAACACCATCAACAACGTATTTTACCGTAATGTCCGGTAAATAACTGTTTATCATAGTTAATTGTTCCGGTTCAAACAAGTCGTCCCTATCACAATACTCGTAAGCAATTTGAGCAGCAGAACGAACGAGTGTATTTGAATAAACTGCATTTCCACCGTCGATTTTGTAATATCCAACAGCTGCAATTTCGTTCAAATACCCTTCTGTAGTGTCGGGAATGCCATATATAAATGCACCCGCTTCATAATCGCCCGAAGAATTAAGTTTCCATAAATCCGTGGTGTCAATATCAACCCCACCGACAACTTCGTGAGATAATTTACCGTCTTCGCCTAACTTATCCGCATCACACAAGATTATACCGGTTGTCATTTTGTCCTTATACTCGTTATAATCATCTGCACTCATCAAAGTGGGAAAACGAATACCATTATATTTTGGGCTTTCTGCAAACTTAATTTTACCACCCGGAATTTCAAAGGATTCAATAGGCGCGCTAGCGTAAGCACTAAAAGAAATAAACCCGGCAAACATACAAGCAACGAATGAAAATACTAGTGCAAACAAACAAATTTTTCTTTTAGTTAAGTTTTTCATGCGTTATTACCCCCTACTGAAAAAAGTTCGTCATACCCTATTCCCTTATCCCCACCGTCAAGGACGGGACTTGCCATAATTACGTCTTCATTAATATATAACAGCGTAACTATCGGCGACTCGTAATGATTATTCTTCATCAAAACACCTCCATTAACATGCATACCGCATATTTTTATAATATAATTTTACCGCATTTATCACCCATATTCAATAGCCATTATAATTGAATTTATAGGGCAAAATCACTTTTTTTGAATTTATTATCCCTTTTTAAAACTTTTGTGTTATAATAGAAAAAAAACAAACTTGGAGAAGCAAATGTATTCGCTCAAAAAACCTTGTAAGTATATGACTGGAAAAGCAGAAATTACCCCGCCATCTTATACTCATATTGTAAACTCAAAATATGAATCATCTGAACACGCCCACGCATTTATAGAAATTTTATATTTTCAATCTGGTCAAGGCACGCATGTTATTAATGGCAAAGAATACCCGATATATCCTGGTGATATTTACCTAATAAACGCCGACGTTGTTCACTCCTATTCTTTAACTCGCTCCGAAAAGGACGTTTGTGTTAAAAACTGCATTTTTTATGCAGATAAGTTTAACGTTCCAGCAAATGATTTTATCAAAAAATGTTATAGTAAGTTTTTTAATGGTAAAATCCCTTTCGAAACCGCAGACTTTATATACATTAATGGCGATTATAAAAATGATTTTTTACACTTACTGCAGATTATTGAAAACGAATTAAAACTTAAACAACAACATTATGCAGAAATCATTGACAATACTTTAGAAAGTCTTCTTATAAAACTTTTCCGTTCTTATGAACAAAAAGATAACCCCCACTATTTATCTACAGAAAATATATCTGCTATGGAAGATGCACTCACTTATATCAAGGAAAATTCACACCTCAACATCACACTAGAGTCCGTGTCTAAAAAATTAAACTTTTCTAAAAACTATTTTAATTTAATATTCAAGAAATATACTTCTTTAACTTTTAGAAAATATTTACAGAAAACAAGGTGTGAAAAAGCTTGCGAATTACTTGAAGAAACTAATTTATCAATCGAATCTATATGCGAAGGCGTTGGATATTCTGACACAAAAGAATTTTACTATCTATTTAAGCGTATTATCGGCATTCAACCCGGTCTTTATCGCAAACAAACAGCACTATCAAAAACTATAAAAAACGATACGTCAAAATAATTTTGAAAAATTCACTTAACATTCTAAAATAGATACAAAAAAGGAAGCAAAATGTTTTTGCTTCCTTTTAACGTTTTGATATAAAAAGGCGAAAGGGTTTTCCTTCCGCCTTAAAAATTATTTTTCGTTTTTGTAAATTTCTTTGAAATATTTATAGGTATCAACTTTTAATTCGCCACAAGCAGGCTCGTCGCAAACGATAATGCCGTCTTTGTGCAACTGCAAAGCACTAATCGTCCAAGCGTGGTCAACGCCACCTTCAACGCAATGGCGCAACGCACGCGCTTTGTTGTGACCGCTAATCAATAGCATAACTTGTTTAGAATCGCAAACCGTGCCAACGCCAACGGAAAGTGCAGTTTTGGGAACTTTATTAACGTCGTTATCAAAGAAACGAGAGTTAACGATTAAGGTATCTTCCGTCAACGCACGAACGCCAGTTCTTGACGTTAAAGACGTGAAAGGTTCGTTAAAGGCAATGTGCCCGTCAACACCGCTACCACCCATAAAAAGGTCAATACCGCCGTAAGATTTGATTTTTTCTTCATAGCGAGCGCATTCAGCGTCTAAATCCTTTGCCATACCGTCGAGAATATTGATATTTTCTCTAGGGATATCAATATGGTTGAAGAAATTATCGTGCATAAAATACCAGTAACTTTGGTCGTGGTCTTTAGGCAAGCCAACGTATTCATCCATATTAAAGGTAACGACGTTTTTGAAAGAAACTTTGCCCGCCTTGTTCATTTCAATCAAGTTTTTGTAAACGCCGAGTGGCGAAGAGCCGGTCGGCAAACCGAGCACGAAAGGACGGTTTTCTTTGTGATTGTTAATGGCGTCAGCAATGTGTTCAGCAGCCCATTTGCTCAATGAATCGTAATTGTCTTTGATAATTAACTTCATAATAAATACTCCTAAAAGATATAACGTAATATACGTTTTGATTATACAACTTATTCATCATTTTGTAAAGGTATTTACCTTGATTTTAAAAAACAGTTGTAAATTAAACAAAAAAATCTCGGTATGTTTCAACCGAGATTTTTGATTTTGTTGTTTTATTAGCCAGCATAATAATGTAAGCCAAGCAACAAGCCGAAGCCACCTACGTTTAAGCCTATCATTTTTGAGCCATTTAGAGCACTCTCAACAGCCGTTTTCATACCAGTATAACCATTATTATAAGTTTCATAATTAGTCATGACAAAAGTATTAAGCGGACTAAGCACGCCAAAGGTTTCCCCTGCATAATAATAAACATTATTTACATCCGCACCAAAATTGAATAAAGGTGCCTCAGCAAACGGACTTGACAAAACGCCGTGTAGAATTCCGCCAACGGTCGGTTGCTCAGTCGTTGGGAAAAGCCTATCAACCTTTGCGTCACCATAGGTTACAGAACCTTGAACGTCAACGGCAGTCATAACTTCAACACCACCGCTACCCATAAGAAGAGTAATCAAATTCATCTTGTTCTCCCCTTTGATATTATTATACATTGATGCACCCATGGTTTTTAACAAACCGTCTATTTGAACAAACCTAGCCATTTCCGAAGTCGCATTAACAGACTGGAACCAAGGTTCACTACCGGTAACGTACGATTCCATTACGCATTCTTCTGAAATGTTAATAGTCGGCATTGTAGATACGGGATATTCATTGTCAATATCTACGTGTTGTGCCAAAATCAACGGACCGCCTGCACGTCGCCAGTATGAATTAGTAATTTCAACGTCTACCTTACCCCAAAGGAACATTGCACTTGACGCAGATTCGTAAACCTTTGTTTTGTTCAAACTCATTTTACAAGCGCTAGTACCAGCGTAATCACTTTCAATTTCACCGAAGAAAGTAATGAAGAAGTGATATGCACGCACGTTTTCAATTTGAGCAGAAAGGTCAACCATTTTAACGAAGATTACACCACCACAATATACTGGTGATTCATTGCCTTGATAACCTGTAGTCCCACTCGTTACCAACAACGCGTCAGATTTTGCATTACCACGAACTGCAACGTTTTCAAAAAGCACGGTTTCATCATCGGTACCTTTAGTATTAACGTCGCCTAAAATTCTAAGGAAAGAAGTGTTTGAAAAGTCAGAGCCATAATAAGCGTCACCAACAACATCGCCACTAGGTGTTTTGTTAGACTCAAATGAGGCAACTAAAGGAAGTTTAGATAAGTCAATATCATAGAAATTACCGTAGATATTAAATTTTTGACCGCTAGTTAGTTTACGAACGAAAAGTTCTGGATTTCCGTCATATTGATTCCAAAGGAAAGTTCTACCTAAACCAAATTTTTCAGGTGAACCAGGTTCTTCGCCTAATTTGTAAACGATATTATAACTCTCTGGTAGAGTATACATAAACTCTTCGGGGATATGCTCTTTTGTTACTTGAACGCTGTTATGCAAAATGATACCGTTAGTTACAACGTCAGCATAACCTAGAGATGCTTTTTTCTTTGCCCATTCTGCACTGCCTGAATTATCAATTACGCAAAGTTGTTCAGCAGAATAAACGTTATAACCGTCAACAACCTTAAATTCAAAGTTTATTGCGTCAACACCTTCAATTTCATACACGTCTTCATCAGGTAAAACTGAAATAGCAAAAACGCTGCCGATTGCATTAGCAGTAAAATCAAATTTGTTTTCTGCAGCATATTCAACAAGCATAAGAACGCCGTCATGCTTATATTCATATTCGTATTCAGAATTTTCAACAAGAGTTTTTGTAAGCGTTACGTAGTCGGTATCAACTTTAATTTTTACAGTTGTATTAACAGTAACGTTTGGAAGGTCGTTACCATCAACATCCATAGACACTGGCAAAAATTCAAATGCGTTGTCTGCGCCAACAACGTAAACCGCGTCATCTGTTGTAAAATAATTACTTTCAAAATTTTGAGCCGTATTATCATCTGTTGAACTATCAATAGACGAATTAAAGTCTTCAATAAATTCTGGCTCGTTAAAAGTTGCTAAACCTAATAATTCTATGGTATCCGTTACCGTAAATTTAATCTCTTCACTTTTTGAACCAAAATCCGATTCATAAACAATTTTAATTGTTACAGCACCAGCAGTCGCAGTAATTTTTGAAAGGTCGTTAGTAATATCTTCTTCGCCTAAAAAGAATTTAACGTTTTCTAAAGCAACGTCATGTTCAGACCCGTCAATATACTTCGCCTTTAAAATCAAACCGTCTAAATCAACTTCATCACCAACGTTGTAAATTGTTGTAACTTTTGAAGTGTCAACGATAAGGTCTGTTAATGCAAACGAACCTATAAGTTTACAAGCACTTACTGATAATGCCATGAATACTGCGAATGCAATCATAAGCACGGAAAGTAAAAGTTTTCTTTTTGTCTTCATAGTTTTTTCTCCTATATTTTTAGCAGATAATTCTGCATATTTACATAAATCTAGATAAAAATTTTATATGCCCCAAATTCTTAATCTAGCTTGAACGGTAAGAGACGCCTTATCTTCTTTAATTGTAATAGTTGGCGCTGCATTTTCCTTTAGAAGAACAATTTCGTATTCAAATTCTTCCGTTTTTGGTAATAAAACAACGTTTTTCCCAGAAACTAAAATTTTAAGCGCGCCTTGTGATACCCCTTCTGGTAAAATTTTGTAAGTTATTTTAACACGATTTGGATTATCACGTAGGCTCTCTTCATCATCGGTATAAGTTTTTCCTTCTTCAGGCTTAATAAAATTAAACTTATATACGTCAAGCCCTGTGTTATTAGTTGTCATCGTTATGCTCGCATCTTGCCCTTGCCCACGATTGCTCAAAGTAACGCTTTCTATTTGAATAGACTCAATATATTCCCCCGATTCAGGGAAAGAGTAAGGCACACCGAAAAATTGCACGGCAAGGATTGATAAAAGATATACTACACAAATTATAATAATAGTTGTTTTCTTCATCTTTATTTCTCCTTATAGTACACTTTAATCTTCAAAAAGAAAGTAAAGATTTTGAAACTTGCTAATGCTATTGCACCTAGCATAACCTTCCACCAAGCAAGCATTGCGCCTTCGGGGATAAGCAAAAACAATATTAGTGCAAATATCAACGAAACCACGAACGCTAATAATGACGACATGTTTTCATTCGGGTTGTTCGATTGTGCAGAAAACGTTGCATATTGCGTATATTGTGGGTTCATAATATCAAGTTCGGCACTCCAAAACAAGTGTGCAATAAAGATAGCGAAAGCAGTAACCGCAAACATAATCAAGTTAACCGAACCTGGAACGCAGTAGAAAGAATACACGATGCTAGACGCAACGATGCCCATGAAGCCAACAACCATATTTACCGTTAACTTTGAAAACAATAGCGAACCGTAAGTTGACGGTTGAACTTTATTTAAGTATGCTGAAAAACCGTCTTTTGAATAAACGCTTGCAATGTTAACACTTGTTGCTGTAGTAAACAACGCCACGATTAATAGGTTAAACGCAACCGTCATTTGAACTCCAAAAGGGCTAATATTCATTGCCTTATATAAGGTGTTTAAGAACACCATCATAAACGGTAAAATTAGCACGAATTGCACTAACAACGATACTAGCGAGCCACTGCGGACTGCAACAATCCATTCTTTTTTAATGCTTGAAAACCAAACTGGGTCTTTAAAGTTTGATTTCGGCTTAATTTTGGTGTTTTTAGCAAACTCAAAAGGTTTGCTTGCCATCGTATAAAATAGCGGTTGCGAAAGCAAGAAACATAGCGCTAGCGCAACGCAAAGCCCACCTATTAGCCCTAAAAACGTCCAAAGCGTATTTATGCTAAATACTATAGGCTTTATAGTGAGAATACCATCTATAACAATATAACTATAAGGCGTTCCTATAATGAGTTTATTAAGCCAAAGCACGGGTGGAAATCCGTTTGCGATAGCGTTAGCAAATTCGTTAATTTCTTTAGTTGGTATCCCCGTTTTTAAAAAGTTGATTTCGTCTGGAATTAAAGAAACAATCCAAACACCTAACAAGGTTACTGCAACAAGCCCTAAAACTATCAATATTGCCTGAGCAATTTTATGCTTTTTAACGAATTGATAAATAAACAAAGCGGGCATTGAAAGCAACGCACCCAAAAGAACGGGAATCATTGCTAATAATATAAAAAGAAAAACCGTCCAACCATAGTAATAAATAGGATAGCCTAAAATTATACCGTAACCGATAAAAAACGGAATCAAGAATAGAAAATTCTTCTTCAATTCATACACGTAGTAAACGAGCAGTTTTGACAAGAAAACTATCGTTGGCGTCGTCGGAAAGGTCAAAAGCACCAAATTGTCTTTTGAAAGATACAACGACTTAACCAAACCGCCCGTTGTAAAAATAATTGAAAGCCCCATCATAACCGCAAGCACGGTTGTTAAAATATTTGGCGGTATTGTTTTGTTATGAGCGTCAAAAACAGCAAACAATTTACACAAATAGAACAAAAGTGCGCAAATTGCCGTAACGGCAACAAATTCAAGTATCGTAAAGATAACCTTGAACAGCGTCTTTTTAAAACTTCTTAAATAACTGACGTCCATTTTTTCTTTCAACTGCATTGCCGTCAGGGTCATCAATGCAGAAAAAGAATCTTTTGCGGACGGGGTTTCTTTTCTTATTGTTTCAGCCATACTTTACGCCTCTACCTTCTCCCCCGCAGATACGGGCGTAGCATCCGCTTCAGTATTTTCAATCATTCCCATATAGTAACTTTCAAGTTGAATACCCTGTTCTTCCAACTCTTTTACACTTCTTTCCACAAGAATATGACCTTTCTTTATTATTGCAATTCTATCACAAATACGTTCTACAACGTCAATAATGTGGCTTGAAAAGAAAACTATGTTACCCGCCGCAGCGTGCGCTTTCATGGCTTCTTTAACTTGGAATATGCTTTCCGGGTCAAGACCTGTCAACGGTTCGTCCAAAATCCAAAGCTTGGGATTGTGTACGAGTGCTGACATTATCGTGATTTTTTGCTTCATACCGTGTGAGTAAGTTTTTATAGGATTATCAAAAGAGCCTTGCAAACAGAAACGCTCAACAAATTCTTCTATCCTTTTATCCCTATCTTCCTTACTAACGTTGTAAAGGTCTGCTATATAGTTAACGTATTCACGTCCAGTCAAGTTTTCATACAATGCGTAGTGGTCTGGAACAAAGCCAGTTTGCAATTTTGCGCCTACTGGTTGCTTATCCACGTCATAACCACAAACTTCAATACTACCAGAAGTAATAGGCTGAATCCCTACGATACTCTTTATTATCGTACTCTTACCTGCGCCGTTAGGCCCTAAGAACCCGAAAATTTGCCCACCTTCAATTTCAAGATTTGCATTATGCACGGCAAATACGTCACTAGTTGAGTATTGCTTTGAAAAATTTCTTAAAATAAGTTTATTTTTTCCTTCCATATTGATAGGCTCCGATATATTTCTTCCGGCAAGGCTAACTTCAAGTGCAAGCCTGTCCGCTTTAATTTTTTTGTTTCTATGATAAATATCAACGTATAAATCTTCCACCTGGAATGCAAGTTCGTACAAGAACCACATCGCAAACGACATCCCCACGTACACCAAGAAATACAAACTTTGATACAACGGATAGAATATCATAACCTTTCCGTCGGATAAGTTAACTTTGGTCGTAATTAATCGCAAATCTTCCGCCCACTTGCCAAGTTTATCCGCTATAAAATCGCTGTTAATAAAGAAGAAGTCTACACCTGAATCCCAGTTGCTTAAATATGCGTTTAAGAACAACACCATAACGTAGTAACAAGCAAACACCACAAGCGAATAAGTAAATACTTTCATCTTCGGGCGCGTGTAAATTTTTAACGCTATTATTACTATCGGCATAAAGCACGCACAGTAGTGGTTAATCCAAAAGTTAAAACTGCTTGCCGCAAAAATATTCAATGACTCAGACGTGTCGGGCATTGCCATTGCAAAGAACGCACCCAAAACGTTTATAAACAAGGTAAAATAGAACACTTTGTCAAGTTTAAACGCAAGACACAACGGAACGATAAACATTGCCGTGTGGCATAGGTGCAACGGCCACTGCGTCAAAACTTCTACCCTACCCGTAAACACCGCAAGATGCTTGAACGAATAGTTGTAACAAAACGTCAACATGGTTGCAATGCTCATATACAATAAGGCGTAGCGCTTATGGTCGTAATCGTAACGTTGAAGAATAACGATTATCGACGTAAAGATTGCAATACCGCCGTAGAGCGCCAAACGATGTTCAAAAGACAAGTCTAACAAATGCAAATTCTTGGGTGCATCGCCAAACAACACCTGAAACGCGTAGTTTGGAATGGTAACGGCAATCATACCTATTGCAATAAGCACGCTGCTTAAAAGCATTCTTTTATCAAACTTAACTGTTAAATTCGATATCCACGTTGCCAAACAAATTGCTAATGCAACACCCGTTTCGAACGAAAAAAACAGCCCTTGCAACGTTACCGATTCAAGGGCTTTAGCACCGCCCATCGCTTGAATCTGCACGTTAATCGTGGCAAAGTTCAACAAGTAAATTGCACTCGCAAAGTATTTTACAAGTGGCGTGAGCGTTTTTATTTTATTTTTATAAAATCCGTAGGTAAAAAGCAAAAGTTGTGCGGAAAAAGTAAGCCAAATCGCAACTGTAGAAAATGCAGTTAAAGCACCGCCTTTTACGCCAAACGGTGAGTTAATATTGAGACCTTTGGTATCAATCAAGAATACGGGGTTACTGAAATAACGCAAGACAAAGAATACCCCTAATGATAGAGATAATACCCTAAAAATCCAAGCGCGAACGCAGTCTTTTACCATTAACTTTTTCAAGAGAAAATAGATAGCAGTAAAAACTGCAAACGTTCCTAAACCTAACAAATAGTAAGCACTCATAATGGTTATTCCGTAAATTCCTTTAGTATCCCAACAAAAATCTTATTATACTTACCGTATAAAACCGACCATTTTTCCCTAAAATTAGCAAAACACGCTATAAAAATAAGCAATATTGATGCCAGTTGCATTTTGCTCAAAAGAACACTACAATCAATACAATGCAATTATAGCATTATGCGTAGCATTTGTCAAGACATTTTTGAAATCTTTTCAAGCACCCCCCCCCGAATTTTTTTGTTAAAACGCCATTTTAATTAAAATAAAAAAAACGGCACCACTCAAAGTGCCGTTAATTTTATTAATTTCCGTTAGTAACCAACCTTTTCCCAACAATCAAACGGAGCAGCAAGTTCATCAGAAACAAGAACTTGAGTCTTCATAAGTTGAAGCATTGAAGAAGGAACGAGCGGCGTTACAGGTCCGTGAAGAACAAGACGTGAAGTCATTCTTTGCCACGAAGAGAACGTGCAGTTTGTTAAGAGTGCGTGAACTTCGATTCTTTCCCTTGCGTTCTTTACGTCAACAGGTCCGATAGTAGCCGCTTTCGGGGGCACGTCTGCAATATAACCAGACTGACCGAATACGCCGTGCAATGAGTTTTGCGCAACGGTAAGCGGGTGTAAATCAACGATTCTAGCCTTCATATTGAGCCATTCATCGATTTGTGCTTTAGTGGGTTCTTTAGAACCGTCAAAGCCTGCGGGGAAGAAATCGGGTACGGGGTCGATAAACGCCATGTGCCCCGTCCAACCAGGTGAAGAAGAACAAATATCCGCACCACCTTCACCACAATCGGTAATCATATCAGAATAACTGTTGATATTCTTGTTCGTGGGATAGTGAACGTTTTCTAAAGGCATACGAAGTTTTTCGTCAATTTGGTAAACCAAATATTTAAGCATTGAGTGCGCAAAACCAGCCTTATAAGTTTCAGGCGCAATATTGCCGTCTTGGTCAGCCCATTCGTCCATTGCAAAAAGATGAACGTTTTTGCAATCTACCTTAAAGTAGTTGATGAGTTGTGCAAGCGGAATATAAGTGTCGGGTTCGGGGTTGCCGAGAATAAGGGTAATTTTCTTACCTTTTTCAGACGCTTCTTTAATTCTTGCAAAAAGCGTTGCGATAAGTACGGGGTGCGGATTCATCATAACCTTAATGTTAAAATCGGGGTTAGAGTGTTTTTCCAAATCCTTACCACTAATTTTACGAAGTTTTTCACAAAGTTCTCTGTCCTTAAACGGTACGAAACTTGCAGGTGTAAACGCAAAATCCGTAGCCGGGTCAAAAATTTTGCTCATTATTGTATATCTCCTTTCTTAATTGTTTCCAAAACGTTAAATTTATCGTCAACGAAGATAAGGTCAGCAGCGCAGTCTTCCCCTATTCTTCCGATAAAGTTCAAATTGAGCGCACGCGCAGGGTTAGTTGACGCAAATCTAAATGCGTCACAAATAGAACACCCCGTATGCACCATAAAGTTGCGACAAGCAACGTCAAGCGTAAGCCCTGAACCAGCAATTTCACCCGCATTGTCAAAATGTAGGTCAGTTGCATCTTCAAAACCCGCAGGAATAGGTCCGTCACAAACAAACTGGTCAGCGATAAGAATAATTCTATCGTCGCCTTTAATTCTGCGAATTAATCTTTGCATATAAGGTACTACGTGAATACCCATTCTATCCGATATAATTTCGGCAAAAATTTCCTTGTTATACTCTACGGTTTCATCCACGCAAACACCTCTACATTCAGAGTAATGCTCGATTGTTCCCGTCGCATTTGTATGATGAGTTGCAATTCTTAATCCGTAAGGAACGAACTTTTCTACTTGCGCGGGTGTTGCTTCGCTATGCGCAACCGCAAATACTATGTTCGGTATTTCAGCCTTAACGTCCTTAACAAACTGATCAATACCGTCTCTTTCGGGTGCAAGACACCAAACTTTAGCACTATTTTTTGCTCTCTTTACAATGTCTATATATTCGTTGCGAACAACGGCGTCTTTCCAAACGTTTTTATCCCTTTCGCAACCAAAATTTGGCGAAAGATACGGACCCTCCATATAAAAGCCCAAAAAGTTTTCAAACTTGCCTTGTTCATGAGCCTTTTCAATACTATCTATCGCCGAAATATATGCGTCTTTATTTAGGTTATTATAAAGCGCGGGTAAAACGCTAGTTACGCCGTGTTTCATCAAATGTTTTGACGTGGCTTCCGGTTCTTCATAAATCCATTTATTGTCCGCTGCGTGGGTGTGAATATCAATCAACCCCGGTCCAACGTATAGCCCTTTTGCGTCAATAATTTCAGAATTAGAAGGTATTTTTACATCCTTGGCTTTTCCGTATTCAACTATCTTTCCGTCTTCAATTAAGATAACGCCGTCAGGAATAAGATGGTCATACATTACCAAAGTGCCGTTAATAATTGCTTTCATACATCACCAAAAAACAAAAAAATTCAGTATATTACTTATTATATAGGCTTTACGCCGATTTGTCAATAGAAAATCCAAATTTTATCTATATAAGTATTTACGTTATATCCCCTTGGGCATTTCAGTCTGCAAATCCCCCAAAAAATCACAAACGTTAGACGCTACAAGGTTAAAGTTTTCCCCGTCGCAATCGTATATCGACACACTTGCATTGAACACGAAAGGAATGCGTTGCATGTGCTCTAACGGCACGCTAAGCGCACGGCACTCTACGGCACGGATTAATCCGCCGTGAGTACAAACAACCACGGTTTGCCCCTTTAACTCATTAGAAATTTTGTTAAAGAAATTAATAGCGCGCTCATACACTTTTTTATACGATTCACCACCCGTTGGGCAAGCAAGCCCCGGTGTATCTTGCCACACCTTAAAATCTTCCGGAAACTTTATGGGTAATTCAGAAAACTTTTCCCCTTGCCACTCACCACCAAACATTTCTCTCAAATCGTGTTTTTTTATAATAGGCAGGTTTGACATTTTTGCAAACGGCTCAATAGTTTTTACTGCGCGCGACAAATCACTTGAATATATCTTATCTACTTTAAAATTGTCGTAAATATATTTTGATACAATTTTCGCCTGACGTTCGCCAACTTCTGAAAGCGGTGCGTCAACGTGCCCCGTAAACGTTTTATCTATATTTGACACACTATTACCGTGCCTAACAACTATAAATCTAGTCATTTTACTCTCCCGTACGCATAAATTCGCATCTTCGTTGATATTTTACTATAATTAAACGATATTGTCGAGTAAAAAAACAAGAAAAACAAAAAAGGCTGATTTCAGCCTTTTTTAACGATTAATTTTAATGCTCAACAAAAGGTGTTTAAACACAATCTTTTTGCGTTTTAGAAAGCGCTCTTTCATTAGTATCAAGCGACTTTGAAAAAACGACGAAACGTTGATACAAAAATTCCGTAACAAAATTAACGATTAAAGTTACGCCTTTAACTATTATTTCATTCCACCCCAACTCTTTTACCAAATATAAGTCGGCAAGGTGTATTGACAAGGGCGCAAAAACAACGTAGAAACCTAAAGTTTTTAGCATTGCAATAGGAATATTGTTTGCCGATTGAAAAGTAAATTTTCTATTCAGCGTAAAATTCCAAATTACCGATAACGTAATTGAAATATACGCTTTTGCAACGTACCCCAAACCGCTTACTAAATCAAGCAAGGTAAAACTGCCCAAATCAATCACGCCGGCGCTTATTGAAAATAAAACAAACTTGACTATGCGCCATAATTCTTTTTTATTCATAATAGCACCTAAATTACTTTCTTATAACAACGGCGACGCTTGTGTTGCCTTGACTCAAAACTGTTCCACATGCTTTGAACTTCGGTATTTTGTTCTAATTCAGGACCTGTTTCACAATACTTAATTCCATTTTTAATCATAGTTTTAAGCACGTGGTCCATAATTATAGCAAGAACACCCGAACTTTGTAATTCAGGCTTGACCGCAACGAAAAACATTTCCAACGTGTCGTTACCCTTAATTTTTAGCGCTTTTAGCATTCTAAAAATACCAACCGGCAACAATTTACCGTTAGATTTTTTAAGCGCCTTCGCAACGGACGGCACTAATACGGCAAAGCCAACCAACTCCCCGTCCTTATCCTTTGCAGAACAAATGTATTTTAAGTTCATAAGCGGAATATTATCCGCAAGAGTTTTGTTGATTAATTCGTCAGTTAACGGAACAGTTCCGTACAATTTTGAAAACGCGCGGTCTATCAACTTAAACGCAACAAAAGCGTCCTTTTTGATTTCTTTTACGTTTTTATAAGTAACGAGTTGGTAACCGTTTTTCTTTTTCAAATAGTTACTGATTTTTTCTATTCTTTCGTCGTGTTTTTCGGGCACGGTTAAAAAGTATTCTACCCAGTCAACGTCCTTTTCAAGCCCCAACTTTTCCATGTGGGTTAAATAATAGGGATAATTGTAAAAGGTTATTGACATATTAAACTCATCAAACCCTTCAATAAGCATACCTTCGTGATCCATATCCGAAAATCCGTGCGGACCTGATACGGTTTTATAGCCCCTTTCTTTTGCCCACTCGACAACCTTATTAAACAGCGCTGAAGACACTTCAAAATCGTCAATAAAGTCAAACCTAGTAAAGCGAACGTTAGAAGTACCCCACTTTTCGTTGGCGGCGTGGTTTATTATAGCACCTATCCTACCAACGATTTTTTCATCTTTATACGCAAGGAAAAGCCTTGATTCACAAAAAGCGTAAGCAGGGTTTTGTTCTTTCGTAAACGTAGAAATTTCATCAACCGCTAAAAAAGGAACGTAGGCATCAACCCCCTTATATAAATAGTTAGGAAATTGCACCCATTTTTTTAAATCTTTTTTACTTACGACTTCCCTTATTGTTACAGCCATTTAATCAGCACCCCGAATTAAAGAAATTCTTTTAACGCTTTGCCGTTAATTTTTGGTGAAACGACAAAACCGATTGAACCCGGCCCACAATGCGCACACACGTTTATAGAAACCAAGCCTTCAATCACTTCTCCACCCAAAATTATTCTAGCGTTTTCGTAGAAATAATTACGCAAACTTTCGTTAGCGCCAAACTCAATTACCGTATAATCGTAGTCTGAAAGCGGAAACTTTGAAATCGCTTTATTTAATCTATCAATAAGCGAACGCTTGGGATTTCTTATGAGTTCATCCTTTTCAAGCCCGCCGTCCTTAAAAATAATTACCGGCTTAATACCTATCGAATTGCCGATAAGCGCAATGGTTGGAGATATTCTACCGCCGTTTTTTAGCGCGGTAAGGTTTTCAGGTATAAACACGAAGTCGGTTTCTATACGCCTTTTCTTTAGCCCTTCAACGACTTCTTCAACCGAAGTTCCCTTATTAACTTCTTCGTAAGCAAACATAACGTGCGACAACATAAGCGATGATATCGAATACGAGTCAATCACGGTAATTTTGCCCTTAAAATTTTGCTCTACCACGTTACAAAACAACTCGTACATTGACGATAATTTACTAGAAATTGTAAAGTGGATTATGTGGTCGTACCCCTTTTCAAATAGTCCGTTAAAATATTCTATCACGTCGCCCAAAGGTGGCGTAGAAGTTTTTATATCTTTTTTATCGCGCATATCTTTTTCAAGTTGCGCTTGATTAATAGTAATTCCATCTAAATACTCTTGCCCGTCAACGATAACGTTTAGCGGAAAAACGCTAATCTCATACTTCTTCAACGTTTCATAATTAATTAAACAAGAAGTATCCGTCGATATCAATACTCTCATATTTTCTCCTTAGATAAAGTTTATCTTTAGTAGCAAATAGCAGCTCAAATTTTATTTATCATATTCTCAAAAGATAAACTATAAATAATCATTTTATATTATAACAATCTTTTTATGTATGTGCAAGCGATTATCAAAATTTCTTTATTTATTATGTAAAATTGTTAGTTTCAAAAAAGAAAAAAAATAATCCGCAAATAAACACTTTCCCTTATTTTTGTCGTAGCATATTTTTTTATTTATGATAAAATAATCTTGCTTAAGCAAAAGAATTATTTTAGGAGAATCAAAATGAACACAGACAAAATTTACGCAGAACAAATTGCAAACGAATACGCACCAAAACAAACTTCAAAAGTAAAAGCGCTTAAAAAGTTAGACGCTAAAGCAAAAAATCCCGCTAACGTTTTTGCCTTTACTTTCGGCATAATATCATCACTCGTTTTAGGCACGGGCATGTGTTTATCTATGGGCGTTATAGGCGGTGGCTCGCCACTAATTATAGCGTTAGGCATAGCGATAGGCTTGCTCGGCATACTCGGTGCAAGCGTCAATTATCCTATATATAAGAGAATGCTTGAAAAGTCTAAAAACAAGTATGCTTCGGATATTATTAGGCTCGCTAACGAAATTGCAAGCGAAAAAGAATAATACTATATGAGCATACCTTGTTTTTCAAGAATAAAAAAGGATACTGATTATAGAATAAAAACTTTTTTACTTTTATCACTTGTTTCTAACTTAATTTATTCACTTTTTTTACTGATTATAAGTAAATTGTTTTTTTCAAAATGGTTCTTTACTATGTCTTTATATTACGGATTACTCTCGACCACACGCATTATCATGCTTGTTCAAGTTAATGCAACCAACGATATGCGTTTGAGGATTTCCACAATGCGTTTGTCGGGGATTTTTTTGCTGATATTAAATATAATCGTTTCAATAATGATGTTTTTATTAATACGAACAACACGCCCAGTAAAGCACCACGAAATTACCGTTATAACTTTGGCAACTTATACTTTTACGTCGCTTACCTTAGCCATAATCAACACCATAAAACACTTTAAAAATGACGATTTCCTTTATTTTTCCATAAAGGTGGTTGGATTAATATCGGCAAGCGTTTCGATAGTAACTTTAACGAACACAATGCTTGCAACGTTTGGCGATGGTGATACGATTTTAAGAAGTATACTGCTGCCCATTTTAAGCGCAATCGTTTCTATTTTTATCGTGTTTTGTGCTATACTTATGATAGTTAAATCAAACAAGAAATTAAGGTTAATCAAAAATGAACAGTAACGAAAGTAAATATTTTTATACGGCAAGTTTAATGAATCAAGCCCTTTTAGAATTGCTAAAAACAAAGGATATTGAGTTTATAACCATAACAGAAATAACCAAAAAAGCAGGCGTAAACCGTTCAACTTTCTATTTGCATTACGACAGCGTTTGCGACCTATTAGAAGAAACGATAGAAAATATTAACAAAGACTTTATAAACTCTTTCCCTTTTCAAAAAGCCCCTTCAATAAATTCAAAAGAGAACGCTTTTTTAATTACCGACGAGCAATTAATCCCCTATTTAAATTTTTGCAAGAAAAATAAACACGTTTTAAAATTAGCCCACCAAAAACCGCAACTATTTCAAAACGAAAACGCTTACAAAAAAATGTATGATACTATATTTTACCCTGCCATATCACAATTTCTTAAAGATGAAAACGAAAAAATTTATTACCTTGAATTTTTTACACACGGCATTGCTAGCATCATTAATAAATGGATAGATATGGATTGTATTACTGAAATTGACGAACTAATTAGAATCATTAAAAACTGCATCAAGTACAAATAAAATTAACCCAACAAAAAATATAGGTATTGATTGAACCGTGGGTTCAAGTCGCATTGCACGGCAATGCAATTAAAAAAAGATAGGTCTTCTGCCTATCTTTTTTAATTATGTCTGTTCCGAACAATTCTGCTGTAAATCAGGTTTTAGTACTGACTTGAACCCAACAGGTTATTTATTTCTAAACAAATCCTTAAATTCTTTGACCAATTTTTTATCAGCCAACGAATCCGAAAGCACACGGAAATCTTCTTTTTGAATCGCCATAACAGGTTGAATATATTCCGCCTTGATTGGATTGGAAAAATCCGCGACCACAAAGCCACGTTCTTCAATTAAATTTTCCATTACCTCACCAATATAGCCCTTAAACAATCCTTTATCTGCATAATTATCATTTAATAAGATAATATCGTCCATTTCTTCCACTAATTCATTATTTTATATTTATTCATAATCATTTCCTAAATAAATCCTTAAAAGCTTTACCCATCTTTTGGTCTTCCAATGTTCCCGAATAAACTCGGAAATCTTCCTTCTTAACTTCTACTAATATTGCTATGTCTTCACCTGTAATAGGATTGAAAAAATCTGCCAATATTATCCCCATTTTCTCTATTAAGTTTTCTACAACAACACCAATATACCCTGCATATAAACCTTTATCAGCATAATTGTCATTTAATAAAATAATATCGTTTGTCCAATCCACTAAAATATTTTCTTTAATTTTATCCATAATTTTCTCCTTATATCAATTTGCAAATCCTGAAAAGGGCGTTGCCAACTTAATTTCGCCTTTAGGCAATAAACTCCACCCCGTTTTTATTCGTTGTACTCCCCCATTATTACTAGGCAACTCAATCACTATTTCTATACGTGCGTAATATTCTACCCCTTTATAAACGTATTCCCCATTACAATATTTTTGTATTGCTTGTGAAATATAAAGCCGTTGCAAATATTTGCTATCTTCTATCGTATATCCCCAGCTTTCAAATAGTTCCTTTTTGCCTTTACTTTTTTCTTCGTCAAAAACATACTCCGTAAATTTACGAATATCACAAGTTGTATTCGCTGTAATATACGGTATTGGCTTTGTTATTTTTTTAAGCCGACATTGACAATTTGGATGCTGTGGATATTTCGGCATTTGTTTCACAATAAAATAACAACCATTAAATTTATCGCAATCGTCTTGCCAATCGTTTGGTTGCGCTATCCACTCAATCCAATCGTCTTCTTTTAGCAATAAAAAGTTTTTTAGCAACTTTTCAACTATTTCGTTTAGTAACCCCATTATATCATACCTCCTAAAATAAAGCAAACAAACGAACCCGCTCGGATTCGTTTGTTTGCCACAGTATATCATAGATTTTTGCTTTGCCAACAGGGTACTGCCAACTTTTTTTATGATTTTTATATTTTTTTATAAATAGCAAGGAAAAATCGACAAGCTTCTGTCGAAACTTGTCGATTTTTGGTGCGTATGCCCTATTCTAAAGCTTGTACGATTTTCACTACTGACTTGAACCCAGCGGAAAAGATTTTCAAGCTATTTTCGTTAGTTTGAATTGTTCGGGATATTCTTTTGCAACATCTTCAAAACAAGAAATAATCCGTTGAAGAAAATTTCTATTATATACGTTTTCTTCTTTGCCAAAACCTACCAAAACGATTTCGCAAGGCGTATCAATATATCCCGTCAGCATATCCCAAAGCGCATCCGCATTGCAACCGAAATAATCAGGCAATCCCATTTTCTTTTTTATAATTTCGTAAAATTCTTCCGCCCAAGTAAATTCATTTCTATTAAATATATATTTTTTCATACTAATATTTTTCGCAAAACTGTTCGTAGAACTCTATTTCCTCTTCTTCGGTGGTTTCTTTATCCATAAAAACTTGCAATTCACTTTTCATTACTTCGTATAGCGCATAGGCATCTTTTTCTGAAACGTAGGTCGTATGGCAATAAGCTCCAAACACCCCACAAGTAATCGCATAATAGTGTGGGCATTTTTCAAGCGTAATACGACATCCCTTTTCATATACTTCATCTTTTAGTACTTGTCCGCCTTCGCTACCTTCTTTGCCTAATAAATCCCCATCTTTCCACATATAATCCTCCCTCTCTATTTTGTTAAAACCCGACAAGTTGTCGAAACTTGTCGGGTTTTGTCGATGGTGCGAGTAGCAGGTGATTCCCCTACTAGGGGAAATGTCTTGCTTTTCCGCCTTGACTTTTCATTCAAGACAAAAGGGTTGCCGTCCCACGCTAGTGGATTGAACCGTAGGTTCAAGTCGCATTGCACGGCAATGCAATTAAAAAAAAGATAGGTCTTCTGCCTATCTTTTTTTAATTATGGTGCGAGTAGCAGGACTTGAACCTGTACGGCTGTTAACCACTAGAATCTGAATCTAGCGCGTCTGCCAATTCCGCCATACTCGCTAAAATTTTGCAAACGCAAAATACTTATTCTCTTAAATATGTTCAATTAAAATTCAAAATCAACCGCAACGCTTGTTTTAGTTACTGCGTGCATGTGTTTTTTTACAACGTTACAATGATATGCGTCTTTTTGATATTCTTCCAACGCTTTCATATCATCTAAAACGACGCTCAAAATCACGTCGTAAGAGCGTGCAGAACCTAAAACGTCAACACCCACTTCTATCCCCCTAAGCATAGGCACGTTACCTTGCATAGAAAGCAATACTTCTTTTGCCTTTTCTTTACTTTCACCTTCGTTGAGTTTAAAGCATACGATATGTTTTAACATAATTTTCTCCTTTACTTAAATGGAATTACTGCTCGTGCATTTAACGTTAAATCGGCAAAATTGCGTTTTTTATACTGCAAATATCCTTCCGCAGCAATCATTGCGCCGTTATCGGTACAATAACGTTTTTCAGGCAAAACGAGTTTAAAACCGCTCTTTTTAACCCTTTCTTCAAGCGTCGAACGCAAATATCCGTTAGCACCAACACCACCCGAAACGGCAATAGTTTTATAGCCGAATTGATTTGCAGCCTTAAACGCCTTATCTACAAGAACGTCTATTGCGGAACGTTGAAAACTACAAGCAACGTCAGCACCGTTTACTTGGTTACCCCTAGCCTTTTCATTACTAACGTAATTTATAACGGCCGTTTTTAATCCGCTATACGAAAAATCGTATTCACCGCCGTCATAGTTTTTGAGCATTTTTGGTAAAGGAACAACGTTTTTGCCTTCTTTCGCTAAGCGTTCAACGTTCGGCCCGCCTGGGTAAGAAAGCCCTAAAACTCTTGCAACCTTATCAAAAGCCTCGCCAACGGCGTCGTCAATAGTGCTACCTAAAACGTTAAGATTGTAGTAATCGTCAACCGCAACGATAGCCGTATGTCCACCACTTGCTAAAATCGTTATAAACGGCGGTTCAAGTTTTTCGTCCGTTAAATACGCTGCGGAAATATGTCCACGAATATGGCTTACGGGAACCAACGGTTTACCCAAAGCAAAAGCAAGCGCTTTTGCAAACGAAACGCCAACTAAAAGTGCGCCTAAAAGCCCTGCACCTTCGGCAACTGCAATAGCGTCGATATCGTCAAAGGTTAGGTTTGCTTTTTCAATCGCATTTTTGGTCGCTTTTAATATTGCGTCAGTATGAGAACGAGATGCAATTTCAGGCACAACCCCGCCGAAACGCGCGTGTTCGGTAGCCGAACTAATTATTTCATCCGATAGTATTTTTCTACCGTTTTTAACAATCGCAACCGCAGTTTCATCGCAAGAAGTTTCTATACCTAAAATTATAGCGTCGTCCTTAATAGGCGTATTTAAAACCTTTTCAAAATAACTCATTGTGATTTTTTCAAATAGTCGTTTATAAAGCCTTGAATATTTCCGTTCATAACAGAGTTAACGTCAGTTATTTCAAAGCCCGTTCTGTGGTCTTTAACTAGTGTATAAGGGCAAAAAACGTAACTTCTAATTTGACTGCCCCATTCAATTTTTTTAATTTCGCCCTTAATGTTTTGGTCAAGTTCCATTCTTTCCGCTTCACGCTTTTCAATAAGTTTACTGATAAGCATTTTCATAGCCATTTCGCGGTTTTGCGTTTGACTTCTTTCGTTTTGGCAAGCAACGACTATACCCGTCGGTACGTGCGTAATACGGATAGCCGACTCGGTCTTGTTAACGTGTTGTCCACCAGCACCGCTAGAACGGAAAGTGTCCACCTTTAATTCGTCGGGGCTAACTTTAATTTCTTCGTCGTCTTCAATTTCAGGCATAACTTCAAGGGACGCAAACGACGTATGGCGACGCTTGTTTGCGTCAAACGGCGAAATTCGCACAAGCCTATGCACGCCTTTTTCCGCCTTTAAATACCCATACGCACAATCGCCTTCAATCTTAAACGAAACAGACTTAATACCCGCCTCATCGCCTTCTAAACGGTCAAGTTCGGTTAAGGTATAACCGTTCTTTTCCGCATAGTACATATACATACGGTAAAGCATTTCCGTCCAGTCGCACGCTTCCGTACCGCCTGCGCCGGCGTGAAGAGTTAAAAGCGCGTTTAGTTTATCGTATTTACCGCGAAGTAATGCGGCAAGGCGCATTTCTTCAATAGACTTTTCAACGTTTACTAGTTCGCTTTCTAATTCTTCTAAAATACTTTCGTCGTTTTCTTCTTCCGCTAGCATTACGATTTCAGACGCGTCGTTAACGGTTTTTTCCGCCTTGTCAAAAGCTTCAACCTTATTTGACAAAAATGCAATTTCCTTAGAAATTTGTTGCAATTTCGTAAGGTCGGAATATATTTCGGGTAATTCAGATAGCGCAGTTTTTTCTTTTAATTGTTGACGCAAATTTTCAACGTCAAAGAGAGTGTCCCGTTTCGCTAAGGATACCTTTTAATTCTTTTATTTTAAGTTTGAACTCTTCGGTTTTTATCATATAACTTTACCTTAAAATCTTATTTGCCAACGCCACAGCAGTTTTTGTACTTTTTACCCGAACCGCAAGGGCACGCGTCGTTTCTACCGATTTCTTTAACGACAACTCTTTTGCGCATCACAGGACCTTCGGCTTGCCTATTAGTTGAAAGATTTTGGTTTTCTTCGGCTTTTTGTGGCATTTTTTGCAATTCTGCCTTCAATAAAAGCGTAATCGTATCGTCTTGAATAGACGCAGTAAGGTCTTCAAACATTTCAAAACCTTCTTTCTTGTATTCAAGAACGGGGTCAACGTTACCGTAGCCACGCAAACTAATACCCTTACGAAGTTGGTCCATAGAGTCAATGTGGTCAATCCACTTGGTATCTATATTGCGGAGAAGAACCATTCTTTCAATTTCGGTAAAGTCAATGCCTTCTTCTTTGTATCTATCAATTTTTGCTTGATAAACGTCAATCGTTTCTTCGATAAGTTTTTTAATAAAATACTCGTAATCCCAGTTTTCAGTTCTTTCTTTTGTTACGAAATTGCTTTCTTTGGGTAAGAGTTTAAGTTCGATAATACTATTAAGCGCGTCAATATCCCAAGTTTCGGGTTTATTTTCGTTGCTTACAACCGTTCCAACAACGTATTTAACGAAGTCGGGAACGAGTTTTAAAATATCGTCGTGAACGTTTTCGTCCTTAATAACTTTCATTCTTTCAGCATACATAACTTCACGTTGTTTATTCATAACGTCGTCATATTCAAGAACGTGTTTTCTTATGCCAAAGTTTTTGCCTTCAATTGCGCGCTGTGCGTTTTCAATACTGTTTGAAAGCATTTTTGCTTGCAAGGGTTGGTCTTCGTCAACCTTAAACATTTCGTATACTCTTTGCATTCTTTCCCCACCGAAACGTTTAGCCAAATCGTCTTCAAGTGAAATAAAGAAAACGGAAGAGCCCGCGTCGCCCTGTCGTCCGCTACGCCCACGCAACTGGTTATCAATACGGCGTGATTCGTGGCGTTCCGTACCTAAAATATGCAACCCGCCTGCTTCTACGACTTTAATCTTTTCCGCGTCGGTTTGTTCTTTTAGTTTATCGTAAACTTCTCTATAATGCGCTCTAACTGCTTGCACGTCTTCGGGGATATCAGAGATGAACGACGTTGCAAGTTCAATAACGTCGTCAGCAACGCCTTCTTCACGAAGTTTGCGCTTTGCCAAAAACTCGGGGTTACCACCGAGCAAAATATCTGTACCACGACCAGCCATGTTGGTTGCAATCGTAACTGCGCCAAATCTACCGGCCTGAGCAACGATATCCGCTTCTCTTGCGTGGTTTTTAGCGTTAAGAACGTTGTGTTTAATACCCTTTCTAATTAAAAGTTTTGAAATTTCTTCAGACTTTTCTACCGTAACCGTACCTACGAGAACCGGTTGACCTTTTTCGTGGCGAGTAGCAATTTCTTCAATGATTGCTTTGTTTTTTGCGTTAACGGTTTTGTAAATAATATCAGGAGCGTCAATTCTAGCAACGGGTTTATTAGTAGGAATTTCAAGAACGTCAAGCCCGTAAATAGCCCTAAATTCTTCTTCCTCACTCTTAGCCGTACCCGTCATACCCGAAAGTTTTTTGTAAATTCTAAAATAGTTTTGGAAAGTTATGGTTGCATAAGTTTTGTTTTCGTTACGAACCCTTACACTTTCTTTTGCTTCAATCGCTTGGTGTAAACCGTCGGAATATCTTCTACCTATCATCAAACGACCGGTAAATTCGTCAACGATAATAACTTCGCCGTCAGAAACAACGTAGTCGTTATCGCGCTTGAAGATATAATTTGCCTTCAACGCTTGTTGAATGTGGTGTGAAAGACTTGCGTTTTCAATATCCGAGAAATTGTTAAGACCAAAAAAAGATTCAGCCTTTTCCGCACCTGATTCGGTGATTTGAACGCTTTTTTCTTTGATATCAATGGTAAAGTCTTTATCAAGAACCAAAGTTTTAACGAATTTATTTGCAGTTATATATTTTTCGCTTGATTCGCCACCTTTACCAGAAATGATAAGCGGAGTTCTTGCTTCGTCGATTAAAATCGAGTCAACTTCGTCCACGATAGCAAAGTTAAGAGGACGTTGAACCATTTGTTCAACACGGCTTTTAAGGTTATCACGCAAATAGTCAAACCCCATTTCGTTGTTCGTGCCGTAAGTAATATCGCAAGCGTACGCCTTTTTCTTTTCTTCATCGTCCATACCTGAAATAGCAACGCCTACGGTAAGCCCTAAAAACTTATAAACCTTGCCCATCCATTCAGCGTCACGCGCTGCAAGATAATCGTTTACCGTTACGATATGCACGCCATCGCCTGTAAGCGCGTTAAGATATGCAGGTAAAGTTGCAACCAAAGTTTTACCTTCACCCGTTCTCATTTCGGCAACTCTACCTTGATGCAAACAAATACCGCCGATAATTTGCACTTTATAATGACGCATATTAAGTACACGCTTTGACGCTTCTCTTACGACTGCAAATGCATCACACAAAATATCGTCAAGCGTATCGCCTGATTTTAAGCGAGTACGAAAGAAATTCGTTTGTTCGCGAAGTTCTTGGTCTGTAAAATTCAAATATTTTGATTCGAGTGAAATAACGGTGTCCGCTAGTCTATCAAGTTTCCTAAGGTTTCTTCTACTTTCACCGCCTAAAATATACCTAAAAAGTCCCATAAATACTCCTAGAATAAAGTTTTTAATATTTATCAATGGGTGGCGTGCTTGCCACCGTAATAAGATACACGCTTTTTGCGCCCGCTTTTTTAAGCCTTTCGGCAATAACTTCCGCAGTCGCGCCGGTCGTAGTTACGTCGTCGATAATAACGAGCGTTTTTCCAACCAAGTCTTTTTTATTTTTAACACGAAAACAATCGTGCAAATTTTTTAATCTTTCATTTCTACCAAGCGTTGCTTGTCGCTTTGTTTCTTTTATCTTAACCAACCCGTCGAACACGGGAATTTCAGTTTTTTCTGAAAGCGATTGCGCTAGCAACTTAGATTGATTAAACCCACGCCGTTTTTCCGCCTTTTCAGTCATAGGCACGTAAACGAAGCAGTCGGCGTTAAAGTAATTTTGCAAGTAGGTAAACTTTAAGCAATCGGTAAAATAATCTATCAAATATCTTTGGTTTGAATACTTTAACCGTTGAATAAGCGTGCTTATCGGTTTTTTATACACGAAATAACTTCTACACTTATCAAGCGCAACCAAATTATTTTTACAAGTCGTGCAATAATTTTCCGATGCGATAACCGCCCTTCCACAATGCCCGCAAATATGCTTATCGTTAAGGGGTAATTCGCTTAAACATTTATCGCAAAACTTTTCCTTACCAAAAATCTCTCTACCGCAATTTAAGCATTGCCAGTCAGCATTAAAAATATGCTTATTGAAGATTTTGGAAAAAACTGCCTTAAAATTCATTTACTTACAAATATTTTTTAAGGTCGTTTACCCTATCGGTTTTTTCCCACGGGAAAGCAGGATTTCCGAAGTGCCCGTAACTTGCAGTTGCACGGTAGATAGGGTTACGAAGTGCAAGTTTTTCTATAATTGCCGACGGACGCAAGTCAAATTCCTTTACAACGATATCAGAAAGCACGTCGTCTGAAAGTTTACCCGTGCCAAAGGTGTTTACCGTTACGGAAACGGGGTTTGCAACGCCGATTGCATAGGCAACTTGTAATTGACATTCATCGGCAAGACCTGCCGCAACGATATTCTTACAAACGTATCTTGCCATGTACGTTGCCGACCTATCAACCTTCGTCGGGTCTTTACCGCTGAACGCACCGCCACCGTGCGGACATTTTCCGCCGTAAGTGTCTACGATTATTTTTCTACCGGTAAGACCTGAATCACCCGTCGGCCCACCGATTTCAAACCTGCCGGTTGGGTTGATAAAATACTTGGTGTTTTCATCAAGATATTCTTTGGGCAAAACTTCGTCTATAACGAATTTTTTCAAATCTTCTCTTAACTTTTCGGTAGTAACGCTTTCGTTATGTTGCGAAGATAATACAACCGCTTCTATGCGGTAAGGTTTTCCGTCTTTATATTCAACCGTAACTTGACCTTTCCCGTCGGGACGAAGATAATCAAGTTTACCCGACTTTCTTACCTGTTCAAGTTTTTTACACAATTTATGCGAAAGCATTATAGGTAACGGCATAAGTTCTTCTGTTTCACGACAAGCGTAACCAAACATTAAACCTTGGTCGCCCGCACCGATTTTATCATAAACGTCGCCACCGCTTTTTGCTTCGGTAGAATTATCAACGCCAAGCGCTATATCCGCACTTTGCTTATTAAGTTTAACTAAAACTTTTACGCTTTTTGCTGAAAAGCCCGTTTTTTCATCAGTATAACCTATTTCTTCAATAACCGAGCGAGCAACCCTTTCAACGTCAACTTTTGCGTTTGTGGTAATTTCACCCATAACGAGCAAAAAGTCAGTCGTTACACTACATTCACACGCAACGCGAGCATACGGGTCGCTACTATAAATAGCGTCTAAAACAGCGTCTGAAATATTATCGCACACCTTGTCCGGGTGCCCTGAAGTTACACTTTCACTAGTAAATAAATTAATCATACTTCTACCTTTGTACAAGACATAAAAATCCATTATTCGTTTATTATACAACAAATATTTTTCAATGTCAATCACTAGACGCTTTTTTAGCTTTTGTTTTTGTGTTTTTTTGACTAAACTCGTCGATTTAATCAAGTATTTTTGCATTACAAAACTCTTTTCGTTTGACATTAAATTTTTACTGTTATATAATAAATAATTGAATTAAAAAATATACTAATATGATTTTAAGTTTTTTATAAAGCAATTTTAAGTCGTTTTTAATGAAGTTTCAAGGTTTTTACAATATACTTTTAACGTGAAGATTTTAAGGAGAATTGATAGATGGGCAAATTAAAAAAAGAAACTAACGTTCAATCTTTTTCTACCGCTCTAAAAACGGTATCAAAATCAATTAGGGAATACAAAAAACCTTCTTTTCTTGCACCTTTTTTCGTTGCAATGGAAGTGGTTGTTGAATGTTTTATCCCCTACATTATGACTTTACTTTTGGGGGCTATTGAATTTATTGCCGGCGACCCAAAAACACCAAACCCCGTTGCTGTTTCTATAATCAACTGGTTATTTAAGGGCAACGAGCCAAAACTTTTAACCACTATATTATTCTTTGGGTTAATGCTTTTGTTTTTAGCAGTTATTTCCCTTACATTCGGCGCTCTTTCGGGTAGGTTTTGCGCCGTTGCGTCAAGTGGTTTTGCAAAAAATTTAAGAAAAGATATGTATTACAAAATACAAGATTTTTCTTTTTCTAACATTGACAAATTCTCGTCTTCTAGTTTGATTACTAGAATGACGACCGACGTTATGAACGTTGAAATGTCTTACATGATGATTATAAGAACTGCCGTTCGTTCACCGTTTATGCTAATCTTTTCTATGATTATGGCGTTTAGCATCAACTCGAAAATGGCGCTTATTTTCCTTTGTACGACGCCTATTTTAGCGTTAGGTTTAGGCTTGATAATGTTAAAAGCCGTGCCCTTCTTTAATAAAATATTCAAAAAATACGACAAAATGAACGAATCGGTTGAAGAGAACGTTAACGGTATGCGCGTAGTTAAATCTTACGTTAGAGAAGATTTTGAAAAGGAAAAATTTAACACGGCGTCTATAAACGTTAGAAACGACTTTATTAAAGCCGAAAAAATTATCGCTTTTAACGGTCCGTTAATGAACTTTTGCGTTTACACGGGATTAATTGCCATCTACGCGGTAGGCGCGTCTTTAATCATAAATAGCAACGAACAACTACTCAAAATGACTGAACTTCAAAGTTTTATGACCTACTCATTCCAAATGCTTATGAGTTTAATGATGCTTTCAATGATTATGGTTCAAATGATTATGTCAGTTGCAAGTATGAAGCGTATTGCCGAAGTTATCAATGAAAAACCGTCAATCGTTTCGCCTGAAAATGCAAATTTTGAAGTTAAAAACGGCGATATAGAATTTAAGAACGTTAACTTTAGATACTCTGAAAAAGCGGAAAAATACGCGCTTTCAAACGTAAACTTAAAAATTAATAGCGGTGAAACTATAGGTATTATAGGTAGCACGGGCTCAAGCAAAACTTCTTTAGTTCAACTTATCCCCCGCCTTTACGACGTTAGCGAAGGCGCGGTTGAAGTTGCGGGAATTAACGTTAAAGATTACAACCTTGACGCCTTGCGCAATTCAGTTGCGATGGTGTTGCAAAAGAACGTTCTTTTCTCCGGCACGATTAAAGAGAATATGCGTTGGGGCAACAAAGACGCAACGGACGAAGAAATTATCGACGCTTGTAAACTAGCCCAAGCAGATGAATTTATACAAAACTTCCCCGATAAGTACGACTCGTTTATTGAACAAGGTGGCGTTAACGTTTCGGGCGGTCAAAAGCAAAGACTTTGCATCGCAAGAGCACTACTTAAGAAACCAAAAATTATTATTCTTGACGACTCTACTAGCGCCGTCGACACTAAAACTGACGCTTTAATTAGAAAAGCGTTCAAAGAGTATATTCCCGAAACAACGAAAATTATTATCGCACAAAGAATAGCGTCAGTTCAAGACGCTGATAAAATCATCATTATGGACGGCGGTAAAATAACCGCTTTCGGCACACACGAACAATTACTCGAAACCAACGAGATTTACCAAGAACTCTATACTTCTCAAAACAAAGGCGGTGATGATAATGGCTAGAGCAATGAATATGAAAGGTGGGCGTGGCAACATGCGCGGTGCACCTAGACCAAAGGCGAAAAAAGGCACGCTTAAACGCGTTCTAAACGCTCTGTTTAGCGGTAACAAATCCTTGCTTATCGTCGTTTTCGTTTGCTTGGCTTTAAGCGCGATTACGGGCGTTACTTCTTCGCTTTTCTTAAAAAGACTTTTAATTAATATTCAACTTGGATTAAACGGCGACGTTGAAGGCGCGTGGAAAGGTCTTATTAACCTATTTATTATTATGGGGATAGTTTACGCAACGTCTATAACTTGCAACCTTATACAAACGCGCACGATGGCAAAAGTTACTCAAAATTTCTTACACCAAACTAGAACGGGCTTGTTTAACAAAATGCAATCCTTGCCTATTAGATATTTTGATAGTCATTTGACGGGCGACGTTATGAGTTCTTTCACGAACGATACCGACTCAATAAGGCAACTCGTTTCTCAAAGTATCCCTAGCCTTTTTTCTGCAATTATTAGCGTTTCCACTCTTCTAGTCATAATGCTAACGTCAAGCATTTGGCTTTCTTTGGTAATGTTCGCAGGCGTTTTCGCTATGTTTACGGTAACCAAACTAATCGGCGGAAATAGCGCAAAGTTCTTTGTCAAACAACAAATTTCGCTAGGCAAAGAAGAAGGTTACGTTCAAGAAATGATTCAAGGGCAAAAGGTTGTTAAAGTTTTCTGTCACGAACAAGAAAGCAAGGAAAAATTCGACCAAAAGAATGAACAACTTTGCCACGACGCAACGAAAGCACATACTTTTGCTAACATTTTAATGCCTATTATGGGCAATCTTGGCAACATACTTTACGTTTTGCTTGCATTTATCGGCGGACTTTTGCTTGCGTTTGGAATTAAAAACGTTACGATTACGGGAAAAATTGAAGACTCTGCAACCTTCCTTTTGACCATAATCGCATTCTTGCCTATCAGTAAACAATTTACGGGTAACGTAAACCAAGCGTCAATGCAAATAAACTCTATCGTAATGGGACTTGCAGGCGCTTCTAGAATTTATGAAATTCTTGACGAACAACCTGAAACTGACGACGGTTACGTTACGCTAGTTCGTTGTAAAATTGACGAAGACGGCACTATTACCGAATGCGCCGAGCGTACGGGGCATTGGGCGTGGAAACACCCGCATAAAGCTGACGGAACTATCACCTACACCGAACTTAAAGGCGACATTCAAATGTTTGACGTTGACTTTGGTTATACACCCGAAAAAATAGTGTTGCACAACGTTTCGCTTTACGCAAACCCCGGTCAAAAAATTGCATTCGTTGGTGCAACGGGTGCAGGTAAAACTACGATTACAAACCTTATAAATAGGTTTTACGATATTGCCGACGGAAAAATCCGTTACGACGGTATTAATATTAACAAAATCAAAAAAGCGGATTTAAGGCGTTCACTTGGTATCGTTTTGCAAGACACTAATCTTTTCACGGGTACGGTTATGGAAAACATACGCTATGGCAGATTGGATGCCACCGACGAGGAATGTATCGCCGCCGCAAAGCTTGCCAACGCCGACGGATTCATTTCGTTGCTTGCCGACGGATATAATACGATGCTGGAGGGCGACGGCTCGGGACTTTCCCAAGGTCAGCGACAGCTTTTGGCAATCGCCCGTGCCGCCGTTGCCGATCCTCCCGTTATGATTCTTGACGAGGCCACCTCAAGCATCGACACTCGTACCGAGGCGATAGTCCAAAAGGGTATGGATAGCCTTATGCAGGGCAGAACCGTGTTCGTTATCGCCCACCGTCTTTCCACCGTTCGAAATTCCGACGTGATAATGGTTCTTGACAAGGGCAGAATCATCGAGCGAGGCAACCACGAAAAGCTTATCGCCGAAAAGGGACAGTATTACCGTCTTTACACAGGCGCATTCGAGCTGGAATAGAGAGGGACAAATGAAAAGATTTTCTTCCTTTCTGCTTTGTTTAATCCTTGTCCTCTCTCTGCTGTTTTCCTCTTGTAAGAGCCTGCCGCAGGAAAACGCTTCTTCAACCGATTCGGCATATTCTTC
>JAZRNE010000001.1:0-12273 GCA_045648045.1 Christensenellaceae bacterium | reverse complement strand
ATATCTACCCAACGAAATCCGCCGTAAAGACCACCAACGTCGTGCAAACGAGAGTATGGAATACCTGCATCTTTCAAGTATTTAAACATATCAAAATTTGAACCGGAAAACGGTGGTTGTCCCACGCCGTGCAAAGGCTTAATTTTACCTATTACCTTTGAAAAATCTACGTTAATTTTCATAATTCACCTATAAAATTTATATTAATTTTTTACCTTTTTACATTCTTGAAAGCGAAATTATATCATTATAGGCGTGATGCCTTAAAATTTTCCCGTCGTCAAAATCCAAAATTTCTTCTTCGAGTTCGGGGATATTTTCAACTTTACCCGCCAAATAATCATTTAATCTTTCACCGCAAGTGGTTAAACGCATAACAAGTCCACCTAAACGAGCGTCGTGAATTTCAAAGCCGTAAGGTTTGTTTTCTTTGTGCCATAAATACGAAAAAGCCTTGTGGAAATCTTTTATTCGTTCTATCGTTTCGGGAATTTGCGCGCATAACTCTTTTAGTTTTTCTTTATCGTTAGCCTTATACGCCTTACGAAGTTTTAAGCCCATTTCCGCCTTAAGGTCAAGCGCAAGACACAACTTTTCAATAAAATCAAAAACGTAAGCATATTCACCCGCACTCTTTTTGGCGTTGTTAATTTTTTGCGCGTATTCAGCGTATTTTGCATGCCCGTTATTTTCTAAATTTTTATCAAAACGCCCCATGAAAATATCCGAATAAAGCAACGTCCTGCAAGGATTATGCACTTCGTCCATAACTTCATCATAATCGAAAAGATTTGGCAAATCTAACAACATAAAGCCATCAAAATCAAGCCCTAATAGCGATTTGAAACCACTTTTAATCTTTTCTTGGTCAAAATTGCCGTCAGCATACTGCCTAATTGCGTATAAAACGTGCAATAAAGAATAAAACGAACATTCGTGCCCTGCGTCTCCCCACATAGTAATCATAACGTTTTCTATGCCGTATTCAATAACGCTTTGCATTGCGGGCAACATAGTTCTTAATGACTGACCAGCAAGTGGCGCAAAACCGTGCCAACACCAAGCACCACCGGCAAAACTAATTTCATTATCAAATTCCTTGTGCGACTTGAACATTTTGTCGTAAATATCTTTATCTTTGTGGTAATAATCCCAGTATTCAAGTCCTACGCTTTCGGGAACTAATTTTTTAATTTCTTCGGGGAAATTAGTCGGAATATAATAGTCGCCACTAGCAATGCGGAAGAACATATCGCTCCACATATTCGGCTTAAAACCGTATTTTTTAGCAATATCAACAACTTTGTTCAAGTGGCGCAACAAAATTTCATACTTATCGAAAAACCCGTGTTTTTTTAGGTATTTACCTGCGCCAACGTTAAATGCTTCATCCATACCGATATTGATATTTCGGGTTGTAAAACTTTCCGCGCAAGCACTAAACATTTTGTCTATCAATTCGTAAGTTTTCGGCTCGTCAATCAAAAGCACGTCGTCAATATCGATAATATCATCAAAGTTAGTGTGTTTTAACAAACCGTTAACGTGCGCAAGTGTTTGGATGTATGGTATAACTTCCATACCGATTTCCAAACCGTAAGCGTCAATTTCTTTTAATTCATTAGAAGTATATCTGCCACGAAGATATCCAAAATACGGTTCGCCTTTGATTTCGTAAGTATCTTCAAGATACAAACCAAGCGCATTATAGCCCATATTTTTAATAATGCGCATAAAGTTTTTCACTTGCGAAACAGTCATGACCGCATTGCGTGATAAATCAAGCATTACGCCAAATCTTTTATAGTTTTTCATAAAAATTCCTAAATCCTTTTAAAACTTGCTATTTATTTTTTCAAGCGTTTCTCTAACTAACAAATCACCGCCAACGTGGCCTGTTGTACCTGATGAAACGTAAGCAGAATAATGGCTACCCTTTTCCGCAATTTCAGTTGGCAAATATCCACCGCATCCGCACGCAAGTTGAACAATAAAGGTTTGTTTTGCCTTACTTCTTGCGCGGATTTGATTGCCGTAATCAAGAAATAATTCGTAAGGATTTGTACAAATTGCTATATCGTCAAAACGAATTACGTGAATTTCTTCCTTAAAAGTATTTATCGTTTGTTGTACTACGTATCTATCAACTATACCTGAATAAACGTAAAGTCTTGCGTTTTCTTCGTAAGTTACACGCTTGCCACGATTGTTTGCAATGAAAGTATCAATTCTATTTTTTGCATCTTCATATTCTTCAATGGTTACTCTGCGAAGTGGGAAACTCATATCAACAGTTTCGTGAATTAAAACACCTTCGTCTTTCATTTGAGAAAGGTCAAGTTCTTCAAATACTGAAATTATTTCGTTTGAAATTCTCTTTCCTACAACTTTTAACCCTGAAATATCGTACATTGACGGGTCTGCCCTTCTTTCTACGGGATATAAGTGGTTAATGTTAGGGTCTTCAACAGGAGTTTCAGGCTCTACCCAACGGATTAAATCTCTAGGACATTGGTCGCCCGCAGCAGAACAAAGCCCTAGCACGAAAATCTTTCTGCCAAATTGCTTTTCAAGATTTTCTTTTACCTTTCCCCAGTAGTCGGAAGAAATAAAATATCTTTGTTCAACAACTTGCGCAGGGCAAGCGATATTTGCAATTACACCGTTTACTTGCCTATCCTTATCAAAAGTATATATAAGTTCAATACCGCTATCGTTACCGCTTTCTAAATGAGAAAAGTTAGCCATATTAGTTTCGCCCCACATTCTCGCAGAACCGTCGTCGTAAACCGCTCTACGGCACATACCGACCGACGCGCGCCCAAACGCGCATTGATAAAAACCTTCCGTTCTGTTCTCCCAAGCGAGCAATACCGCTTCGGTAATTTTTTCCGCCAAGAAATTTAGAGCGTCTTCGGGGTCCATCGCCTTTTCGCCACTAGTTTTTGAAAGATACGCCATATCTTCAGGTAAAACTTCTTTCAAGTAATTCATAGCCATCGGCAACGTTCTAACTTGCTTGTAGGTGTATGAAGTATGCGTATGAATTGCGCTCAAAATAACCTTATCGGTAGAAATAGGAAGTTTTCCTTCTAACCTTTCTTTAACCATTCTGTTAAGGTTTTGCGCTACGCCACCTAAATCGCAAGACACAATAATCATTTGGTCGTTATCGCTCTCTAACGCAAACGCCGTTGCGTAAATACGACTTTCAATAACGTCAGACACTCTTTCGTAAAACTGACCTGCTAGATTGATTTTTTGATTAGGCGTAATATCAACTTCCGCCCAACCCATTTTAATTTTACTCATAATTTTCACCTAAATTTATATTTTATTATTCGATAACAACTGTTAATTACTTGCTTCAGTAGAAGTTTCTTGTTTAAGATACGAATCGGTTTTTCTTGCACTAACCTTGCCTTCGGGGTCGATTTCGCCTGCTTTCGTGAGTGCAACTTTGGTTAAGAACGGACCAACCAACTCGTAAATCAAAACTGAGAACAAGGTTATGTTTGCAACGATTGCCCCACTTGCGCCAAGCCCGTGAGTTGCATCCGCCGCTTTAATTGCCATACCGAGCGCAACCCCCGCTTGCGGGAATAACGTTATTCCAAGATATTTCTTTATATTTTCAGAAGAACCTGCAAATTGAGCCGACCATCTTGCACCATAGTATTTACCCAAACAACGGAATACGATATAAGTTAAACCGATAAGCACGATTAACAAGTCGGAAACTATACCAAGGTCAAGTTCAGCACCCGAAAGCACGAAGAATAGAATGAATATCGGCGCAGTCCAACGGTCAAGCCTATCCATAAGTTCTTCAGAAAAATCACAGCAGTTGCAGAAAATAGTGCCAAGCATCATACAAGCAAGTAATGATGAGAATGAAATATGTACGCCACCGATATTGAACTTAATCATTGATATTGCAACGGTTGCAAAAACGAACGCTACCGAGACTGAAAGTCTTTTTGAACGAGAGTGATAGAACCTTTCGATAAAGGTAAAAAACCAACCCATAACAGCGCCAAGACCGATAGAAAGCAACACTTCGATTAGCGGTTCAAGAACGATTGAAACCACGCTTACGTTACCCGAAATTAGCCCCTTTGCAACGCCGAACGATACTGAGAATAAAACCAAACCAACGGCGTCGTCAAGCGCAACAACCGGCAGTAGCGTGTCGGTAACGGGCCCTTTAGCCTTGTATTGACGAACAACCATAAGAGTTGCCGCAGGGGCGGTTGCCGATGCGACTGCACCCAAAACGATAGCAACTTCTAACGGGAATTTATTATCGGGAATGATAAAACTCAAAGTAATCAACGCAAAGTCAACGAAAAGCGTTGTGATTACCGCTTGAAAAATACCGATAATAGTCGCTTGCTTACCGATAGATTTAAGTTGCGATAACCTAAATTCGTTACCGATAGAAAAAGCGATAAACCCAAGCGCCACGTCTGAAATAATCGCAAAAGATTTGCTTTCAATGTCAAAAGAAGTAAAACCTAACCCTTCAACGTTAAACGCCCCCAAACAAAACGGACCGATAAGAATGCCGGCAACTAAATAAGCCGTAACTGCGGGCAAATTAACCAACTTCGCCACGCGGGAAAGCATAAGCCCGGCAAAAAGTGCGATTGACAAACTGAATAAAATTGTCATAACTCTCTCCTAAAAAATAATCCCTTAAAAATTCAACCTTATGATTGTAATACTTTAAAAAACATTTGTCAATGATTTTACTCTTAATAAATATTAAATTTAGTATAAATTTAAGGACTATCAATTTCAAAAGAAAAACACCCCCGTTGCGATAAACGCAACGGGGGTGTATAAGTTAATTTCTTATTCGGCGTCGGGTTCTAAAGACGCTGCTTCGTCAGCGAGTTCGTCTTCTTCTAACACACGGCAAAATTCTTCAAAAACTTCGTCAAGAAGTTTTTCATCTTCAACGGGAAGAAGGTCTGCGGTTTCTTCGTCGTCACCAGAAAGTTCAAAGATAACCAAGTCGTCGTCTTCCATACCGTCGATTTGTTCTGCGGGTTCAAACGCAGAGTAATATTTACCTTTGTATTCAATAGTTCCAACGAAGTAGAATTTAAGTTTCTTTCCGTCTTCGGTGGTAAGTTCTACAATTTCATCTTCACAGTCGCAACCGCAATCACATTCGTGGTCGTGTGCGTGTTCGTCGCAACCGCAATTACATTTCTTTTCTTTTTCGCTCATAATATTAATCTCCTTTATTTATCTTATTTTTATCGTTTAAAAATCCTTGCAGAATAGTTGCCGCGGCAAGCGCGTCTACAAACTGCTTGCGCTCTTGCCTACTTTTGCCCTGCCCGATAAGCGTTTCTTCCGCTTCGCAAGTAGAGCAACGCTCGTCTACGGTATAAATTTCAATATTCAAAAGTTCTTTTAACTTTTCAATAAAAAAATTCGCTTTTTGCGTTTGGATTGACGGCGTACCGTCAAAATTAACGGGTAGCCCGCAAACTAGCGCCGTTGCACCCTTTTCTTTTACATACCCTTGAATTTTACCCAAATCAGTTTTTAGGTTTTTACGATGGTAAGTTTCCACCGGCAAAGAATACGAATTAAACGGGTCCGAAACGGCAATGCCTATTCTTTTATCGCCTATGTCAAGGCACAAAAATCTTTCCACTTAATTATTATACCACAACGAATAAGTTTTTACAATAGAAAACGGCAAGTTTTTTCTTGCCGTTTTTTCATTATTCTTGTGAATTCTTTTTATTGTTTTTAGTATATTCGGTAACCTTTTCAATAACTTGTTCTTGTCCGTCTTGAACCATTTTTCTTGCCTTAACGGAATTAGTAACAAGCACCGCACCACCTATCATACCCAAAATGATACCACATAAAAATTTGTCGTCCATAACTTCCCCCCCTTGTAAGAAATATTATGCGCGAATTTTGCCGAATTATGCAAACGCCAGCCGTCTAGTTTTTAACACCCCCTACTACCCAATAACACGTAGATACACAATAATAGTTGACAATAATTTTGTTATACTATATAATTAATATCGTATTGTGTAAATATTTACCTTAACACAAGGAGAAAACATGAGAAAAAGACTTTTAATAGTATCAATTATACTTACTTTGTGTTTGCCCTTAACTTTAAGCGGTTGTTTTTCTAAACTAGCATCTAAAACGCTAAATGCGGTTACAATAGAAAACGCTTACGATAATTTGGGTGAGTTTGATAATATTAACATAAACACGTTAACGGCGGACGTTTCTATTAGAGTGTCAAAAACCGAAAAGAGTAGCGTGGAATGCTCGGAATTGAAAAATTTTGAACACAAAGTTAACGTTATCGATAACACTCTGGTTATTGAACAGCCACAACCTAGTAAATGGTATGAACAAGCCTATACCTTAACGAGAAGTTCTATCATCATTTTCGTTAGTGAAAACAAATTCAACAACCTAACCGTAACCGGAAAAACTGGTAACGTATACATACCATCGTTATTAACGTTTGCTAACGCGTCTATTAGCGTAAATTCTGGCAACGTTGAATGGAAAAATGCGACCGTTGAAAACAATTTAACGATTGAACTTAAAAAAGGCGACGTTAAAATTGAAGGCGCCAACCTAAATTTAGTTCAAGTAGAAATAAATTCTGGAGACTTCGACGTCTCTAACTGCACGGTAGCCAACAAAATAGTCTTAAACAGCGCGGACGGGAACGTTTTAGTTAGCTCGTGCAATTTAAATAGCGCCAACGTAACGGTAAATACGGGACACGTAAGTTTTACCGACGTAATTACAACAAATCAATTCTTTATTCATGCTACTACCGGCAACATAACGTTAGCGCGTTTTGACGCTTCGGAAATTGACGTGTTCGTTAAATACGGCAACATCAAGGCCAGTTTTTTAAGCGGTAAAAAAGTCAACGCAAAAGCGCCCGAAGGAAACCTAACTATCCCCGAAGATAGCGACGGTCAACCTTGTAATCTTTCAACGAATTCGGGCACGATTGAAGTTGAAATTATCCCTACACAAGAATAGTTTTTAACTCAACGTAAAATTAACGCCGATTTGCAAATGCAAATCGGCGTTTTATTTTTACCTTTTTATTTCTTTTTAGACATATAATCTTCAATGGCTTTTTTGATTGCTTCTTCGGCTAAAACTGAACAATGCAATTTTTGCGAAGGCAAACCGCCAAGCGTTTCAACTACCTTTTTGTTGGTAATTTTAAGCGCTTCTTCGATAGTTAAACCCTTTACCATTTCAGTTGCGGTTGAACTCGTTGCGATAGCCGCAGCGCAACCGAAAGTCTTGAATTTTGCATCTACTATAATATCGTTTTCAATACGCAAAGAAATTTGCATTATATCACCGCAAGACGCGTTACCTACCGTGCCGATTCCATCGGGATTTTCAATTTCACCTACGTTTTTGGGATTCTTAAAAACGTCCATTACCTTTTCGTTATACATACTTAATTTCTCCTTCTGCCTTAAATAACGGCGACATTTCACGCAATCTCTTTACCGCGTCTTTTATAACGTCCACCGCATAATCAACTTCTTCCATAGTGTTGTGTTTTCCAAACGAAAACCTAATCGAACCGTGCGCAAGTTCTTCGGGTAGCCCCAAAGCCAACAACACGTGTGACGGTTCTAACGAGCCTGACGAACATGCCGACCCCGACGAAACCGATATGCCAGCCAAGTCTAAACTAAACAAAATCGACTCTCCTTCGATAAACTCAAATGAAAAATCCGCGTTTGCAGGCAATCTATTATATCGTGGTCCGTTAAGTTTTACAAACGGCACTTCGCTTATCACTCTATCAATAAACCTATCGCGCAAAGAAGTTACGTATTCAAAGTTTCTTTCTCTTTCTCTATCGGCAATCTTAAACGCTTCGGCAAACCCTACGATTGCAGGAACGTTGGTCGTTCCACCACGTTTCATTCTTTCTTGGTGCCCGCCGGTTAAAATGCTATCCACCTTTAATCCGTTTCTTATATACAGCGCGCCAACCCCTTTCGGCCCGTAAATTTTATGCCCGCTCATACTCATCATATCAACGCCAAGTTCTTTTACGTCAGTTTTTAATACGCCCACCGCTTGAACTGCGTCAGTAAAGGCAACGGCACCCTTTGCGTGCGCAATTTCCGCCATTTCTTTAATCGGTTCAATCGTGCCAACTTCGTTGTTTGCAAGCATGCACCCCACGAAAATCGTGTCGTCACGAACGATTTTTCTTAAATGCTCAAGGTCAATCACGCCTTCTTCATCAACCTTCATAAACTCAATTTCAAACCCTTCTTTTTTAAGAGTTTTTGCGGTTGCAAGCATCGCAGCGTGCTCTATCGGACTGATAACTATATGCTTACCTTTGTTTTGGTGAGCGCGCGCTACGCCACGCAACGCCCAGTTATCGCCTTCCGTGCCACCCGAAGTAAAATACAATTCGTTGGGTTTACAGTTTATAATTTTTGCTATCGAATCTCTCGCTTCGTCAACCGCTTTTACAGACACTCTACCGTAAGCGTGTTGGCTGTTTGGGTTGCCGAAAATTTCAGTAAAATAAGGCAACATTTTATCGAGCGCTTCTTTGCACAACGGCGTGGTTGCCGCGTGGTCAAAATATATTGGTTTTTTATCCATACAATCTCCTTAGTGAATTTCACCGTCTACCGCTTGTTTTAAGGTCATAGAATCAAGCAAATCGTTAATCCCTTGATACAAGCGTTTCCAAATACCGCTAGTGGGGCAACATTTACACTTACTATCCCCTTTAACGCATTCAATAATTTCCATATCGTCTTCCAACGCTCTAACGATTTCCCCAACCGTTATTTGTTCTGGCGGTTTTGCAAGAAAATACCCACCGCTTGCACCACGGTTTGCACAAATTATCCCACGGGCACTAAGCATGCGCATAATCTTTTCAAGATATTTGCCAGAAACCGAAATATATCCTTCAAGAGCGCTTGCCGACACCGAATTATCGGGGTATTTTTGGGCTAAAATATGGCACGCTATAATCCCGTAATGTGTTTTAGACGATAACTTCATATTTAATCCTTTTTTAATTGCAACCTTTTTGGTAGCAATTATATTATAAAGATATTTTTATCCATTGTCAAATATTTATACAACGTTTAATCAAATAAATTCAATCAATTTTTACGAAAAAAAATCGGTTGCAAAAAAACAAGCAACCGACTTTTTAGTTAATTATTCTTATAGGTAGAGTCTTAATTTAGCATATTTTTTCCGCCACCGAAGTAGTTAATCGTTTCAGGTAGCGAACCACCGTAAACGAATCGGCGCAAACGCATATTTTCATTTTCTAGTGCAACGATGCGGTCTTTAAGGCGTTGATTTTCACATCTTAATTTAATGACAACCCTATCGAATAAGTCGTTTATTTCTTTTTTCAGCGTGCCTATTTGCCCGTCCGAAACTATTTGCGACGGTTTCTTTTCAATCAACAGCGAAACGTCTTTACCTTGACTCTTTAATCGCTCTAACGCAACGGAAACGGTCTTTGGCTTATTTTTCAATGCGTTGCGATATTTGTTTTGATACCTTAACGCCAAACGTGAATCCCCGTTTGCCATGTTCATAATTATACTTCTTACCGACTTGCCTTCCGTACGCTCTAAAAGCACTTTATCAATAAGGTCTTGCTCTTCATCCGAAGAAAATTCAACGATTTGACTTACTGAAAGTTGTTTGCCGTTTAAGTATTTTTTGCAAAATTCTTCATTCATTCTGCTTGCTTTTGCAAGTGCGTAATATAAATTTCTAACCGTCCCCTTTGATTTTCCCGACTGATTTGCATAAATTTCAAAAACCCTGCTTAACGGCAGTTTATCGTTTCGTTCAAGGCAGTCAATTAAGCCTACGATATCGCTTTCTTTGTACCCGTAAATTTTTTCCATTTTTATCACTCCTATTTTTGTTTTGCAAAGTGATTATTGACATATTAAAGTAAAAATATACGTATACATAAGTAATATGTTTTATTATTTTTGTTGTAATTATCCATCGGCAATGAAAATCAACGGCATTTATTACGGCACACTTAACGGCGACGTAAAATGCTTGCGCATTGAAGACGATTTTGAGCCGTTAGTTGAAATTTGCGCGTTAAACGGATATTCAAAAACCGTTAACTTTATTATTAATAACGACTTTTTAGAAAATCCACCCGAAACTTTTTTAATAACCGACTTAAAGGGTGGATATTTGATAAAGATAAACGAAAGCCTAAATTCTGAAAAGTTTGAAATTATTGAACAAAAAAGGTTTAGCGACGCGGTCGTTACGGTTTTTAATGAAAACAGACTAAAAATTTCCATTGAAACACGACAGGATTTCTTTGCCGAAACTATTAGTTTTTGCCCTAGTTCAGTTGAAATTACTGAGTTTTGGTTAGGTAACGAAAGTTTTATTGCCGTTTTTTTGCAAGAAAAAAGCAACCTTTTAGTCGTATACGCCACACAAAATAGCGTTAAAAAAGTTTTCTTCCGCGAAGTTTATAGTTTTTCCACCAAATCAGCCTTTACCACCACGGAAAAACTCGACGATATTGCAAAGCATACGGTTACTTCTACTTGGCAATTTTCACAAAACGCCTTTTCTCGCATAGCGCTTGATTGCACTTGCTCTCAAGATTTCGATATTAACGCCGTAAGTGAAAATGTTTTACCGTTTGCTTTTTTTGAAGAAATAATCGCAGGTGGTAATTATAACGACTATCTTTGCGACGATATGAAAAGCAACGCGCAAAAACTAAAAGGATTTTTAGGCGACTTTATAGGAATTATTCCCCCACCAAAATTTAGAAAAATAGAAGAAATAGGTTTAATTTATAAGTGTACTAACAACAAGTATATGGCGCAATACTGTACGGTAGAACTAGCAAACCGTAAAATCGTTAACATTAAAAAAACAGACGATTAACCGCTATTACTGCACGCTAGAACGATATCTGCATAAAATAATCCCGTTGCTAAAAGCAACGGGATTTATGTTTTTAATTTTAATTATTTAACTTCAGCCTTAACGATTTTCAATGCAAACTCGCCGTCTTTTGTTGGAACTTTAATAGTTTGCTCGTTGTAGCACGCAAGTTGATTATCTCCTGCTACAAACACGTTATCGCCACCTTCAAAATCGGTTGCAAGTACGATATGTTTTTCTAAACCGTAATCTTCATCAGCCTTGTTTTCGTCATATTCGCCTTCATAATACACAGTGTAGCTTTCGGTCTCATTGTCAAAAGCCTTGGTAATTAAGTCAAGCGCATAAGCATTATCTTCATCTTCAAGGTCAAATTGAGCAAAAATACAAAACCAACCTGTATAAGAAGAGATTTCAGAATCAGCAGTTGGCATAAACCAAGTTGCTCTACCTGAATGCATTGCAAAGTCGTTAACGCTATAAGTTTTATCATACTCAGCATACCAACTTCTGAACAAACCGATTGAGCCTTTCTTTGCAACAAGGTTTGAACCTACCGTACCGCCTTTTTCAAATTCACCTTTAATTTCAGGCTTAACTGCGTTTGGTTTAAGTTCATCGTTTTCAATCTTAATATCGCCAACCATAAAACCAAACGAACCATCGGTAAGCTTATAAATTGCCGTGTTATTATAGTATCCGTCGTTAACGTATTCGTTAATAGCGTCAACAGTCTTTGGCGCAAGGTGTCCGTAAAGGTCAACCTTTAAGGTTACTTCTTCGGTAACGTTATCTTCGTAGTTATAAACGCTGATAGTAATGACCATTTCTCTGATATCTTTTTTACAAGCCGTTAGCCCGAAACAAGCACCAACAACTAGCAACGTAGCCATTAAATTAATAAAAATTCTTTTAATGCTCTTCATGTTATTCTCCAAAAAATCTTTTACTTATATATTTTACTGTTTTTTAGCAAAGTTGTCAATATATATTTGGTTATTTTACAATGAAAAACTAACAAAAGCGCTTATTTTTTACAAATTACGCTTTTTTCACAAAATTGCGTCATATAACTATTGACTAAAAGTGATAAAAACAAGAGTTTATATACGTTGTAAAATAAAAAAGGCGTTCTTTTGAACGCCTTTTCTAATCTTGTTTTTGAAATTATTCAGCAACAACGGTGCAGCCAACTTCTTTGAAACGAGCAATGATTTTGTCTGCTTCTTCTTTGGTAGCGCTTTCTTTGATAACGCCTTTAGCTTCAACGAGAGCTTTAGCTTCGCCAAGACCTAA